>CAYXUF010000018.1:0-43989 GCA_964468155.1 uncultured Treponemataceae bacterium | reverse complement strand
ACCTGTAGAAATTTTTTGGAATATGGTATTTAATTGCGTGTCCGCGCTTTGCGCGTACGCATAAGGGGAACCTATGAAGGTCAGGACGAGCGTAAAAAAAATATGCGACAAGTGCAAGGTCATTCGCAGGAATGGCATTGTCAGGATCGTGTGCGACAACCCGAAGCATAAACAGAAGCAAGGCTGAAGGGCAGGAGGATACACATGGCACGTATCGCGGGAGTTGACCTCCCCAACAAGCATGTCGAAATTGCTCTCACCTATATCTATGGGCTGGGCAGGACAAGCACGAGGAAGATTTGCGAGACCACAGGCATCGATCCCAACAAGAAGATCAATGAGCTTTCGAATGAAGAGATCAATGAACTTCGCAAGGTTATCGAGAACGACTACAAGGTCGAAGGTCGCCTTCGCACCGAGGTCGCCCTCAACATCAAGCGGCTCATGGATATCGGATGCTACCGCGGCCTGAGGCACAGGAAGGGACTTCCCGTCAACGGACAGAGGACCAGAACGAACGCTCGCACCAGGAAGGGCAAGCGCAAGACTGTCGCCAACAAGAAGAAGGCTGCATAACCAAAGGGGCGCTGAAGTGGCAGTTACTACGAAAAAGAGAAAAGAGAAGAAGAGTGTCTACGAAGGGAATGTCTACATACAGGCGACCTTCAACAACACGATCATCACCATCACGGACCTGAACGGAAACACCATCGCCTGGTCCAGCTCGGGCACGCACCAGTTCAGAGGGGCAAAAAAATCCACCCCCTTTGCCGCTCAGACGGTCGCCGAAACGGTGGTACAGAAAGCCATGAACTCCGGTTTGCGCGAGGTTCATGTGTTCGTGAAGGGGCCGGGGATCGGACGTGAGTCCGCGATCCGACAGCTGGGCGCTCTCGGGCTTAAGGTAAAGACCATAAGCGACGTGACCCCAATTCCCCACAATGGTTGCAGGCCTAGAAAGGCTCGCCGTATCTGACAGGGGGTTAGAATAAATGGCACGTTATATTGGAGCCGTGTGCAGGCTTTGCCGCACCGAGCAGAAGAAGCTTTTCCTCAAGGGCGACCGCTGCAGAAGCGACAAATGCCCGATAAACCGCAAGCGCCTCCCGCCAGGGAAGGCACCCAAGGCCAGGATGGGCAAGAAGTCGGAATACGCCGTTCAGCTCCGCGAGAAGCAGACCCTGAAAAGGGCCTACGGTCTCATGGAAGCCCAGTTCCGCAACGCGTTCGCGAAAGCCCTCGCCATGCCCGGAAAAACCGGCGAAAACCTCTTCATCCTTCTGGAACGAAGACTGGACAACGTCGTCTACAGAATGCATCTTGCGACCTCCCGCGCCCAGGCGCGCCAGCTCGTCAGCCACGGCCACATCGCCGTGAACGGCAAGCGCGTCAACATCTCTTCCTTCTCCGTCAAGGCGGGGGACAAGGTGACCGTGGTGGAGCAGGCCAAGAAGCTCGAGCTTATCAAGAACGCACTGCAGGAAGTCGGAAAATCCGGGACTATGCCCTGGATCGAGATCAACCCTGACGAGATGGCCGGCCGCCTTGTGGCCTATCCTCATCGCCAGGACATCACCGATATGGCAGACATTCGCGAGCAGCTCGTCGTCGAGCTTTACTCGAAATAAGGAGCCGAAATGGCGCGGAAGAACCTTCTCAAGGGTTTCAAAAGGCCGAAGGGCATTACCTACGAGCAGAGCGAATCAGGACCGTCGTACGGAAAGTTCATCGCCTATCCTTTCGAGCCTGGATATGGAACGACCGTCGGTAACACCCTGCGCCGCATTCTGCTTTCGTCCATCCAGGGCTACGCCATCACGGCCGTCAGGATTGTTCGCTACGACGATGAGGGTGCCCAGCACATCATCACGAGCGAATTCGAGACCATCCCCGGCGTTGTGGAAGATACGATCGAGTTCCTGAACAACCTCAAGCAGATGAGGGTGCGCCTGCCCAACGACCAGGAACAGGCTACCTTCCTCTATGAGGTCAAGGGCATGGAGGAGCTGAAAGGTTCCTTCTTCTCGGCCGACAGGTCTCTGGAAGTGCTGAACCCCGAAATCAAGATCGCTACCCTGAACAAGGATATCCATCTTGACCTGGAGATTCAGGTAGATCTGGGAAGGGGCTACGTTCCCGCCGAGGTCAACGAGCGCTATATCGAAATCGTCGGAACCATTCCGATGGACGCGATATTCTCGCCCGTCATCAAGGTCAAGTATTCGATCGAGCCTACCAGGGTTGGCCAGCGTTCCGATTACGACAAACTGAACCTGGAGATTTGGACCGACGGCACTACCCGTCCCGAGGATGCCCTCGGCGAGGCGGCGAAGATCGCCAAGGACCATTTCTCGATCTTCATCAATTTCGATGAGGACGAGGCTTCGGGCGACGAGCAGAACGATGAGATAGAAGAGCGGGTGCGGCAGATTCTCAACACCCCCGTCGAGGAGCTTGAGCTCTCCGTGCGGTCTTCCAACTGCCTCAAGAACGCCAATATCAAGACGATCGGCGATCTGACGCGCAAGACCGAGGATGAGATCACGAAGACCAGGAATTTCGGCAAGAAATCCCTTCTTGAGATCAAGGCGAAACTCGGGGAATGGAATCTCAGTCTGGGTATGACCGACTACAGCCCCCTGCGAAACTATCTAAAACTGAGCATGAAGAAGGAAGAGACCGATGAAGCATAAAATAGGGTTCAATAAGCTGAACAGGATGGCTAACCACAGGAAAGCCCTTCTGCGGAATATGGCGACCGTTCTTTTCAAGCACGAGCGCATTGAAACCACCCGTTCCAAGGCTGTCGAAACCCGCCGCCTTGCCGAAAGGATGATAACGAGGGCGAAGGTCGATTCGGTGCACAATCGCCGCATTATCGGCCGCAAGATCACCGATGAGGCTATCCTTGCCAAGCTCTTCACCGACATTGGTCCTCGCTTCAAGGATCGTGCCGGCGGCTATACCCGCATAATCAGGATCGGCGCCCGCGCCAACGACGCAGCCGATATGGTTATTCTCGAACTGGTCGACAGGAAGGAAGACGACAAGAAGGCTGATCGCGAAAAGCGCAAGGCCGAAAAGAAAGCCAAGGCAGCAGCCGCCAAGAAAGCCGACTGAAGGCCAGGAGGATACCATGTCCAAAGCGCATAGAGGCAAAGGCCTCGTCGATACGGTGGCCCACGGCCGCGGCACCTGCCCCATCTGCAAGAGGGATGGCGTGAAGGTGCTCTACGAGCAGGAAATCGAAGGCACGAAAACCAAGATCTGCAAGACCTGCAAGGCAACCCTCGCCAACAAGAAATAAGCTCGGCGCCGAATAATGGCGCTTCTAACAGCTAAGGGCCGTCCGGGAATCTATTCCCTGGCGGCCCTTGTTTTTTATCATGAGGAAGTGAAGCCCGACATGGTAACAGGAACCGCAGGATGGGCAGGATTTTGGATTATGGCTTTACCATTGGATTCGCTGAACTATTATCGACCGTATCACAGCTTCCCGGATGATACTCACCTTGCGTGCACATACTAAAAAACATATCTGCTATTTATCGCCATATAAAAACTTCCTATTCATCCATTCCTGTCCTGTTATCGTGTCGAATTTCCCTAGTACAGCCTATCGTATGCCCAGGCGCAGGAAGCCCGCGATCTGGAGGTCGGCCCCGGCCGCTTTCCGTATTGTTGCCAAATATGCCTCCACGCTCATGGACTCGTCCTTGATGAAGGCCTGCTCGAAAAGGCAGTTCGTCGAAAGGTATTTCTTCAGCCTGCCCTCTATAACGTTTTTCTTGAGCGCCTCGCCTTTATTGGCAAATCTGGGGTCGGCATCGAGTTCGCCTCGAAACTCCTCGAGCTTTTCCTCGATGAGACTGCCCGGAACCTCCTGCCTGCTAATGAATCGCGGGTTTCGGGCGGCGATCTGAAGGCTGCAATCATGGATGAGGGCGCGAACTTCGGCCTTTTGAAAGCAGGATGGCCTGTCTGATGCGATTCTGAGCGCTACGCCGATGCTCCCGTTGCCGTGGAGGTAGGTATCGAGGTACTCATCGCTGCCCGCCTCGATGCAGCCTATGCCTTTGAGGACGATATGCTCCTTCATGCGAAGCGCCATGTCGGCGACGACAGCATCGATGGCGGCGTTGGGCGCGCTGAGCCGCCGGGCCAGCGCCTCGTCGGCGATCGACTGGGCCGCTTTCACATAGAGCTCGTTGGAGGATACAAAATCCGTTTCGCAGGCGAGGGCGGCGAGCCCCGCGGCCTGTCCGGACCTGCCGGCCTTGCCGCTCTGGATCGCGATGGCCACCCGACCCTCATGCGTTTCGCGGTCGGCGCGCTTGACGGCCACGGCGAGGCCCCATTCCGCGATGAGGGCTCGAGCCGCATCCTGGTCGCCAGCGGCTTCCTGGAGCGCCTTCTTGCAATCCATCATCCCGGCGCCCGTGATCTCCCTCAAGGCCTTCAGATTCCCGATCGATACAAGCATAGTTATCTCCCCGGAAGGCTGCCGCCTCCCATGCTGACAATCTCGTCGCGCGTTTTACGCAGCCAGGTCAGCTCGAATTCATAGAATCCGGCCGCGTGCTCGTCGATGCCGCGCCATAGCCAAGCCTCCCGCTCATCGCGCGCGGGAGAGAGTTCGCCGCGCCTGATCCTCTCCCTGTACATGAGGATTTGAGTTTCGAGGTTCGCAGCGTACTCGTCGATAAGGGCAATCAGTTCCTTGTCGGGAAGCGAAAAAGCCCAGGCGAGCCTCGTGGAAAAATCGCCACGGGCCGTCGGCAGATCCGAAGGCAAGCGCAGCCAGGCTCGAAGCTCCTCTTGTCCCCTCTCCGTGATCGTGTAGACCTTCCGCGCTGGGAGTTTTTCCTGATGCATCACCTCAATGCTGACCGCCCCCTCCTTGTGGAGCTGGATCAGGGTTCCATACACTTGGTTGTTGTTTCCCGACCAGTGGAAGGAAAGGCTGCTCGCAAGGAGCTTCTTGAGATCATAGCCCGCGAAGGGCTTCCAGCTGAGAAAGCCAAGGATGGCGAATCGGATTGACATGGAGCAATACTATGGTACTATTAACATAGTGTCAATTGGTGCTATGTAGCAAATATTCCCTAAAGGATGGATAGTGGAAAGGAGGATAAAGCGATGGGAAGAAGAACCTGGTTTTCCATCCTGCCGAGGATAGCGGGTATCGGGCTTATCATCTTTGTCAGCCTCTTCGCCCTTGATGTATTTGATACGCACGTCACGCTTTGGGCTCAGGTCGGCGGTTTTATAATCCACCTGGCGCCATCCTTTGTGCTGGCCCTCGTGTTGCTCCTGGCCTGGAAATTTGAGCTTATCGGCGCCATCGCATACATGGTGATTGCCTTTTTATATTACATCCTGACCGGGGGCAGAGAGCACTGGTCCGCCTATGTGACTATTTCGGGATCTCTATTCCTTGTAGGGATTTTGTTTCTGATGGATTGGATCATCTATAAAAGCAGGTCGAAGCGGCGTGAACGTTAAAAAATCGTCAGGGCCGCTGCAACAGCTTCCCTGACGATCATTATGGATAGAAAATTTTCAAGCTCTACATTCTGTATTCCCGGTACATCCTCTCCTGTCCTGGTATCCCGTCCGACTTCCCCAGGCGCTTCCTCCCAGGCTCAAACGCCCAGATAGGCTTCCCTCACGCGGGGATCGGCGGCGATTTCCTTGGCTGGCCCCGAGATCGTCGTGTAGCCCACCTCGAGGACATAGGCAAAGTCGGCGATGTCGAGAGCCTCCGCGGCGTTCTGCTCCACGAGGAGGATCGTCGTGCCGCGCTTGTGGATGGCAACGATCTGCGCAAAGATTTCATCCACGAGGACGGGTGCGAGGCCCATCGAAGGCTCGTCGAGGAGGAGGAGCTTGCCGCCCGTGACAAGGGCGCGTCCGACGGCCAGCATCTGCTGTTCGCCGCCCGAGAGGGTGCCGCCAAGCTGGTTGGCCCTTTCCTTGACGCGGGGGAAGATGTCGAACACTTCCTCCATCCTCTGCTTCACGATCTTCTTGTCACGGATCGTCCAGCCCGCGAGTTCGAGGTTTTCCTTCACAGTGAGCGTGGGGAATATTTTCCGGCCCTCGGGCACGTGGCTTATTCCCATCGGAACGAGTTTGTGGGCATCCATGTTGGTGATATCGACGCCATCCAGCATGATGCTGCCGGCCGAGCACTTTTCAAGGCCCGAGAGGGCGCGCAGGGTCGTCGTCTTGCCGGCTCCGTTCGCCCCGATGAGGGTGACGATCTTGCCGTCGGGCACTTCGAAGGATACGTCCTTGATCGCCTCTATCTTTCCGTAGTTCACCTTGAGGTTTTTAACGACCAGCATCACGCACCCCTCTTTCCGAGATAGGCTTCCAGCACCTTGGGATCCTTGCCCACATTTTCGGGGATGCCCTCGGCGATCGTCTCTCCAAAGTCGATGACCTTGATCCGTTCGCAGATACCCATCACCACCTTCATGTGGTGCTCGATGAGGAAGATCGTAACCTTGAATTCGTCGCGGATGTGCACGATGAGCTTCATGAGCTCCTCGACTTCCTTGGGGTTCATGCCTGCCGCCGGTTCGTCGAGGAGGATGAGTTTGGGTTTGGTGGCGAGAGCGCGGGCGATTTCCAGCCTGCGGAGTTCCCCGTAGGGAAGGTTCTTTGCCTGCTCATTGGCCCTCTGGGAAAGGTGCATGAGGTCGAGGAGGTCCGCTGATTCCTTCTTGACTTCCTTTTCTTCCTTTCTGAAGGATGGAAGCCTGAGGATCGAGCTCGCAAGCCCGGATTTCGTGGTGTAATGCCGGGCTATTCTGATGTTGTCGATAGCCGTCAGATTGGAAAAAATCCTCAGGTTCTGGAAGGTGCGGGCTATGCCGCCCTGGACGATCCTGTAGGGCTTCTGGCCTGTGATGTCCTTGCCCTCGAAGAGCACTTTACCCTCGGTGGGCGTATAGATGCCCGTGATGAGGTTGAAGGTAGTGGTCTTGCCCGAACCGTTCGGGCCGATGAGGCCGTATATCGCGCCCTGGGGCACTTCATAGGAAAAATTGGAGACGGCGCGCAGGCCCCCGAAATAATGCGTCATTCCCTGGATGCTGAGTTGGGCTGGCATCAGTCGGCCTCCCCGATCTTGAGCAGCCGCGATTCTTTTGTTCCCATGAGCCCCTCTGTTCTGAAAAGCATGATGAAGATGAGAAGCAGCGAGTAGATGACCATGCGCCATTCGCCGCCTATCGGCAAACCGGTGAGATCGGCTATGGAACGTATGCCGAGCCGCAGGCCCTCCGAGAGGAAGGTGAGGGCAAAGGCTGCTATGACAGAACCCGTGATGGAGCCGACGCCGCCTGCGTAGATCATGATAAGAACTTCCACCGACTTGATGAACCCGAACTGGGTAGGATGGGCGAGCTGGAGGAGATGGGCGAAGAGCCCTCCCGCTATGCCCGCGAAAAAGGCGCCCGTGCTGAAGGCGATGACCTTGTATCGCGTCGTGTTGATGCCGACGAGTTCGGCGGCCAGTTCATTCTCGCGTATCGAAAGCATCGCTCTGCCATGGGACGACTCGATGAGATTGCGTATGATGACGATAGTGAGGAAGGCTGCGACGAAGATCACCGTAAAATTCGAGAACTTCGGGATGCCGAGGAGGCCGCGGGGTCCGCCGACGTAGTCGATATTGTTGAAAACCGTCCGGATGATCTCGCCGAAGCCGAGGGTGACGATGGCCAGGTAGTCGCCCTTGAGCCGCAGGGAGGGGAAGCCGATCAGGAAGCCGATGAAGGCTGCCGCGATGCCGCCAACGAGGATGCTCACGATGAAGATGGGCATGCCGCCGGGAACGCTGGGATTGATCTTGAAGATGAGGGTGGTGAGGGTGCCCGAGGCGTAGGCCCCCACGGCCGCGAATCCCATGTGGCCGAGCGAGAATTGGCCGGTGATGCCGTTGATGAGGTTGAGGCTCACCGCGAGGATGACATAGACCAATGACTGGTTGATGATGTGGAGTATGTAGCCGTTCATCACCTCGGTTTTGTAGAGCACCTCGATGAAGCCGTACAGGACGAGAGCGAAGATGAGCAGCTTGGGCAGTTTTATTTTCGGCATTGCGCTCTCCTAGATCTTGTCGGCGGTCTTTTCGCCGAGAAGGCCCCTGGGCCTTATGAGCAGTACGAGGATGAGAATCGCGAAAGCGATTCCCTCGCCGATAAGCGAATTGTAGGCTGAGGCAAAGGTCTCGGCGAGGCCCATGATGTAGGCTCCGAGCACGGCTCCCGGAATGGAGCCGATGCCCCCGAGGACGGCCGCGATAAAGGCCTTGAGGCCGGGCTGTATGCCCATGTAGGGGAAGATCCGGGGATAGGTCATGCCGGCGAGGAGACCGGCAACGCCGGCGAAGGCTCCTCCGATGAGGAAGGTGAAGCCGATCACTTTTTCGATATCGATGCCCATCAGCCGCGCCGCGTCCTTGTCCTGGGAGACGGCGCGCATGGCCTTGCCCAGCACCGAGTAGCGAACGAGGATGGTAAGGCCTATCATGAGGACGGCGGCCACGGCGATGTCGATGATGACATAGTTGGATATCGTCGCTACGCCGAGGTCTATCTGCACCTTGGGGATGATGTCGGGGAAGGATCGGTACGAAGGCCCCACCATGGGAAGGGCCGAGAAAAAGTACTCCAGGAACATCGAGACGCCGATAGCCGTGATGAGCGAGGAAAGCTTCGGCTTGTACCGCAGCGGCCTGTAGGCCAGGCGGTTCGCCAGCATGGCGATGAGGCCGCCAGCGAGCATCGAGGCGACGAGGACGATGAAGGCGATGGCTCCCGTTTTGCCGGCGAAAAAGGCGTTGAACAGGAAAAATGCCCCATAGGAGGCATAGGCGCCTATCATGTAAAAATCACCGTGCGCGAAATTGATGAGGCGCACGATGCCATAGACCATGGTGTAGCCCAAGGCTATGAGAGCGTAGATCGAGCCTACCTGAAGGCCGTTGACGATTTGCTGGGCATTGAAGATCGATCCCATTCTGGCTTTCCCTTTAAACACGGCGGAGATACGGACAGCCTGCCGCGACGTTGAAATTGCCCATGCGAGAAGATGCCCCATAACAAGGGCGAGGCCGCTCTGTTCCGGGCAGAACAGGCGGCCGAGTCGATAGAGTGCATCTGCGAGAGACCGACTCCCCCGCGGATTAAGTCAGCTTACGGGTTTACCGTGGTTTTGTAAACCTGTTCTCCATCCTTCATTTCGATGATGACAGCCGCCTTGATGGGGTTGCGGTTGGCATCGAAAGTCACCTTGCCGGACACGGTGTCAAGGTTTGTCACCTTGAGGGCATCGCGAATCGCCGAGCCTTTGGTGGAGCCGGCGCGCTTGATGGCGTCGAGCATTATATAGGCTGCGTCGTAGGCCAAGGCCGCCAGGGCGTCGGGTTCGGAACCGAACTTCGCTTTATATTTCTTGACAAAATCCTGGACAATGGGCCTGCTGTCGGCAGGGGAGTAGTGGTTGGTGAAGAATCCGTTCTCAACGGCCTTGCCGCCGATCTTGACGAGCTCGGGGGAATCCCAGCCGTCGCCGCCGACCATGGGGCCGTTGAAGCCGAGTTCTCTGGCCTGCTTGGCGATGAGTCCGACATCGTTGTAGTAATCGGGCACATAGAGGACATCGGGTTTGGCGATGATTATTTTGGTGAGCTGAGCCTTGAAATCTGTGGCGCCGGAGGGGTGTCCCTCATAGGCGACGACCGAGCCCTTGCCGGCCAGTTTTTCGAAGGTAGCCTTGAAGTTTTCGGCCAAGCCCTTGGTGTAATCGTTGCCAAGGTCAAAGATCGCCGCGGCTTTCTTGGCCTTGAGATCCTTGAAGGCGAAGTTGGCGCCCACCGTCCCCTGGAAGGGGTCGATGAAGCAGGCACGGTAGATGTAGTCGCCGACGAGGGTGACTTTTTCGTTGGTGGAGGTCGGGCTGATCATCGGGATGCCGGCTGCCTGGGCGATAGGCGCTCCGGCGAGGGTAACCTTCGACATGACCGTGCCTATGATGGCGACGACATTGTCCTGCTGGATGAGTTTGGTATAGACCGTGGCGCCTTCTGCCGGGTCGCCCTTGTCATCTTCGAATATGAGCTTGGCCTTCCTTCCGCCGAAAATGCCGCCCTTGGCATTCCACTCCTCGACTGCCATGGCGATGCCATTCTTGGTGGAAACGCCGAAGGTGGCAGCATCGCCCGTAACCGGACCTACGCCGCCGATCTTGATGTCCTGAGCCACAGCGATGGATGTTACCAGCGCGACGAGAGCGAGTACGAGAGCAAAACGTTTCATGTTGCCTCCTTGAAACTGCGAGCCGCCACGCGGCTCTTTTGCCAATATGTACTTATTGATAGAAACCTAGTTGAGCAATCAAGTCAATCTTTAATAGGACAATAATCAAAAAAAATTGACAGAATTCGACTTCGATGGTACAATCACGCTTTAAATTTTGAAAATCTTATTTCATTATCTGAAACTTCTCCACTATGCAGCCTAAAAGCGCAGAATTCAGGACTCGACGTGTCCTTCCTGCCACATTACTATGGCCTATGGCCGAAAACGGTAGAATTGGAAAAATCTCGCTCCGGGGAACGCTCGCGGCTTTCGGCGCCTATGGCATTTGGGGTCTGTTCCCCCTCTATTGGAAGCAGTTGTCTTCAGTCGAATCGCTTCAGATTCTCACCCACAGGATTTTCTGGGCAGCCCTCTTCTGTCTCGTCATTCTCGCGGCCAAGGGGCGTCTCGCAGAAATAAAGGCTCTCGTCAGGGACAGAAAACGATTTGCCCTCGTCCTCGTCACCTCGGTGATCGTCACCGGCAACTGGTACCTTTATATTTGGGCTGTAAACGGCGGGCGCGTGATGCAGTCAGCCTTGGGCTACTACATCAATCCCCTCTTTTCGGTGTTGATGGGGATGATTTTCTTCCGCGAGAAAGCCGATCGCTGGACAAAGACAGCCGTTATCGTGGCTACGGCCGGCATCGTCGGCGCGGCGATAGCCTACGGCTCCGTACCCTGGGTAAGCCTTACCCTGGGCCTGACCTTCGCCGCCTACGGAGCGCTCAAGAAACGTCTCGGCCTGGATCCTCTCCTGGGGCTCACTGTCGAAACCCTCGCCGTTTCGCCAATCGCCCTTATATTCCTCCTCTCTCGCCAGGCTGCCGGAGCCGGAGCCTACTGGAACGGAGGAGCGGCTGTCACCATTCTCCTCACCCTGGCCGGAGTCGTCACCGCCATTCCCCTCCTTCTCTTTGCCATCGCCGCCAACTCGATAAGCCTCCAGCGCATGGGTTTCATCCAGTATGTGTCGCCGACATCCCAGCTCTTCCTCGGTCTCGTCGTTTATGGAGAAAAGCCATCTCCTGCGCTCATCGTCGCTTTCATCGGGGTTATCCTGGCGGTAATCATCTACATATCTTCACGGCGTGGAGGCGTGAAGGAATGATAAAGATTCTGGTTGTCGTCCCCTATGAAGAACTCAATGAACAGGTGCGCCGCTACTTCAACGCCATCGACACCAGGGATTTCTCTGTCGAAATCGAGCATTTTATCGGCACGGACGACAGGCTGATACGGCAGCGCGAGGCCGATATCATCGTGGCGCGGGGCATGACGGGCAAGGCCCTGGTGAAGGCCAATCCCACCGCTCACTTTATTGAGATTTCCATATCGGTGAGCGACCTCATCGCTGCCCTTCTCGTATGCAGGGAGCGCTATGGCGACAAGGGCGTCGGGGTGATTCTCACCGATACAGCCATCTGCGATGCAGTGCAGTTGCAGGCTCTCATGGGCATGCCCATACACCTCCGAAAAGCGGACGATGAGGCCGAACTCTTCGTGGCAATTTCGGAACTCTACGACAAGGGTGTCGCCAGCTTTATCGGCGGCCTCACCCTCTGCAGGCGCTGTGACGATCTCGGCCTTGAATATATCCATATAAAATCGGGTTCTGACGCGATGACAAAGGCTTTGAACGAGGCGGTGGCCGCTGCGCGGTCACTCAACAGGGAACGCACCCGCAGAAACCTCGTGTCCACTGTGCTCAATAATGCCGAGGATGTGATGTTCGCCGTGAACCGCTCAGGCTATGTCATCGAGGCGAATACCCAGGCTGCCGCCCTCTTCCTCCGCGACAGGACAAAATCCCTCGAAGGCATGTCCATCGCCGCCATATTGCCCGAGGCTGCGGGCGAAAAATCCTTCGCGGCCCAGGCAGGCAGCGAAACCCTCGCCACCATCGGCGATCAGCTTGTCCTCGTCAAAAGGACACCGATCACCATGGGGGAAGAAAACCTGGGCGTTTTGGTAACCTGCAGGAACGTCGAGGCCCTGCGCGAGACGGAGCGCAAGATACGCAGCGCCCTGAGCAGGAAAGGCTTGGTGGCGCGGTACAGCTTCGGCGACATTCTCTGCGAAAGCGCGGCCATGAAAACCCTCCTCGCCCATGCCTACAAATACAGTCAGGTGGATTCCTCGGTTTTCATCACGGGTGAGACGGGGACGGGCAAGGAGCTTTTCGCCCAGAGCATCCACGCGGCGAGCAGGCGCTCGGCCCAACCCTTCGTGGCCGTCAACTGCGCCGCCCTGCCCGAACCCCTCCTGGAAAGCGAGCTTTTCGGCTACACGGAGGGCTCATTCTCGGGCGCGGTCAAGGGGGGAAGGGTAGGGCTCTTCGAGCTGGCTCACAAGGGTACGATCTTCCTCGACGAGATAGGCGAAATGCCTCTCAGCCTCCAGGCCAAGATCCTCAGGGTTCTTGAAGAGAGGGAAATACGAAAGATTGGCAGCGATACGGTTGTGCCCATCGATGTCCGCATCATCTCGGCCATGAACGGCGACATCCAGGACCGCATCCAGAAAGGATCGTTCCGGCAGGATCTCTACTATAGAATCAACCTGCTGAACATCGCCATTCCACCCCTCCGCTCCCGACCCGAGGATATAGAGCTTCTCTTCCGTCATTTTATCCGGAAGTATGCGATCAAGGCCGGTACGATGGTACCGAGAATCGAGCCGGATGTGGCGGGGGCATTGCGCGCCTATCCCTGGATGGGAAATGTGAGGGAGCTGCGCAACTTCTGCGAACGTATCGTCATCCTCAACGAAGCGGCTGTCATCGACAGGCTGTCGGTGGAAGCTTCCCTCCCTTCGGCTGTGAAGGCCGACCTTCCCCCTGCGAATTCGGGTTCACTTGCTGGGCGCCTGGCTGCAAGCGGCCTTGACCAGGAAGAATTCGCGGCGTCGCTGGGTATGAGCAGGACTACCCTGTGGCGCAGGCTCAGGGAGGAGCGACAGGGCGGCTGACATCGATTTGAACCAGAATGAAACAAATTGAAACAAATGTTGCTAAAATTGAAACATGTGAAACAGTCCTATCCGGTTTGATTGAGGCACTTGGCTTTCACCGTAGCGCTGAAAAAGCAAATCATTTCCATTAAATGAAATATTTAAAAATATAATTCCACGAATATTTGCAGCTCATGGCACGCAAATTGCTAATATACAATAGCAACCAGAATACATGGAGAAATAAACAGGATGGCAAATACACCGATCATAGGAATCCTCATCGGCGACGCTGCCGGCGTCGGCCCCGAACTCGTGGCCAAGCTTGCCGCGGCCCAGTTTTTCGACAAGCTTTGCAAGCCTGTCATCATAGGCGATGCGCGGGTGTTCGAGATGGGCATGAAGGCAGCCTCCATAGCTGTGCCTTACCAGAAAATTACCGCCATTTCCAAGGCGACATGGAAGGATGGCATTCCCCTCCTCGACCAGGCCGATCTTGATCCAGCCAGGGATTTTACAGTCGGCAAGCTCAGCGTCAAGAGCGGGGCCGCCAGCGTGGCGATGCTCAAGAAAGCTGTCGAGCTCTTCAAGGAGGGCGAACTGCAGGGGTTCTGCTTCGCTCCCTTGAACAAGGCGGCCATGAAGATGTCGGGCTGCGACTATGAAAGCGAACACTACTACATGGCCCAGCTCTTCGGCCACTCAGGGCCTTTCGGCGAGATCAATGTCGTCGGCAAGCTCTGGACCACGAGGACGACAAGCCATATTCCCATCAAGGACGTGAGCGCCAACCTGAGCATCGAAAAGATCGGGCGGGCGATAACGCTGGCCGACACTTCGCTGAAAACCTCGGGGATTGCCAGGCCGCGCATCGCCCTGGCGGCCCTGAATCCCCATGGCGGGGAAAACGGACTCTGCGGCAGGGAAGAAATCGAGGTGATAGGCCCCGCCATCGAGGCTGCCAGGGCCAGGGGCATCGATGCCTACGGCCCGTACCCTTCGGATATACTCTTCATCAAGGCTTTTGCCGGCGAATTCGACGCCGCGGTCACCATGTACCACGACCAGGGTCAGATAGCCCTGAAGCTGAAAGGCTTCGACGAGGGCATAACGATCGCGGGCGGCCTGCCCGCTCCGATAGCGACCTGCGGACATGGCACTGCCTACGATATCGCGGGCAAGGGTATTGCGAAGACAGGGGCATTCGAGAACGCAGTGAGGATGACGTGCCGCATGGCATCTCACATGGCAGAGACAGGGAGGAAGTGATGAGCGAAAACACCGTCGCTACGCGACGTTTTGGCGTCAATCAGATCATTCCGATCGTCGCGGCTTTGATAGCTGTCGTCTTTATCTATCTGGGCCTGAAGCAGTACGGTTTCTGGAGCCCCTCGAAGGGACCTCTCCCGGGCTTCTTTCCCGTCATCATGGGTTTCGGCCTCCTGGGGGCCTCGATTCTGGCTCTTATCTTTTCCTTCAAGGACGCGGCGCCGGTATTCCCTCGTTCCAGTTGGATGATTGTATTCGCAGGCGCCGCGATCATCGGAGCCACCTTCCTCATCGGCCTTGTGCCGAGCGTCGGCGTCTACGTGATCCTCTGGCTCAAGTGGTATGAAAAATGCACCTGGAAGACAACCCTCATCACCTTCGCCGTCATCATGGCTGTCGTCGTCGGCTGCTTTGTCATCTGGCTGGGCGTTCCCTTTCCCAAGGGCCTCATCTACAGCGCGATTACCCGGTAGGAGGGGTTTATGGAAAACTTGGAACTGCTTTTTCAGGGCTTCTCTGTCGTATTCACCATGCAGAACCTCGGAGCGACTCTCCTCGGCTGCATTCTCGGTCTCATAATCGGGGCTATGCCCGGCATCGGATCCCTCGCCGGCTGCGCCCTCCTTCTGCCCCTCACCTATAAGTTCAACCCCACGACGGCCATCATCATGCTGGGCGGGCTCTATTATTCGAACATGTACGGCGGAGCCTTCAGCGCCATCCTTCTCAATATTCCCGGCGACAGCCCCGCCATCATGACATCGCTGGACGGCTACCCCATGGCCACCGTCAAGAAACGGCCGGGCCAGGCTCTCCTCACTTCCAATATCTCCTCCTTTATCGGCGGCCTTATCGGCATGGTCATCCTCACCTTCATGGGCCCGGCTCTCGCCAACGTGGGGCTCAAGTTCGGACCAGTGGAGATGACAACCCTCCTTCTCGTGGCGATGACCTCGATAGGATGGCTGGTGGGGGAGAATCCCACGAAGGGCCTTCTCCTGACGATGTTCGGCATCCTCGTGGCCAGCATGGGCATGGATACCCTCTCGGGCAGCCCCCGCTACGATTTCGGCAACATCTTCCTCCTCGGAGGCATCCCCTTTACGCCCTTCGTCATCGGGATCGTGGGTTTTTCGCAGGTTATCCTTCTCATGGAAGAGAGGAACATCACTGCCAAGCTGGTGACCGACAAGCTCACCATACGCGGTTCTATGGTGACGGGACACGACCTCAAGCGCATGACGATGCCCTCCATCCGCGCGGGATTGCTCGGCACCTTCGTCGGCGTACTCCCCGGAGCCGGAGCGACCGCTGCCTCGATCATGGCCTATTCGGCGCAGAAGTCCTTCAAGAACGAGGAACCCCTCGGCACGGGCGCCATCGAGGGCCTCGCGGCCTGCGAATCGGCCAACAACGCGGCAGCGGCGGGCGCCTTTGCCCCCCTCCTCGCCCTGGGCATACCTGGTTCGGGGACGGGCGCCGTCCTCCTTGGCGGCCTCATGATGTGGGGCTTGAATCCCGGCCCCCTGCTTTTCACCAACTCGCCCGATTTCGCCTGGGGCCTGATTGCCTCCCTTTTTCTCGCAAACTTCCTTGCCCTCGCGATTTCCTGGGGCGTCATCCCCTTCATGATCAAGATCCTTTCGGTGCCCACCAAGCTCCTCATTCCCTGCATCACGGCGATCTGCATCGTGGGTTCCTACAGCACGAGCAACTCGATGTACGGCGTGATCGTGATGTTCGTTTCGGGCATCCTGGGCTACATCATGGTGAAGAGCAGGTATTCATACGCCCCTCTTCTTCTGTCCTTCGTCCTGGCTCCCATGCTCGAATCCAACATGAGGAAAGCCTTCATCATTTCGCGGGGCAGGATCGGCATCTTTTTCGAAAAACCGATAGCCCTGGCCTTTATCATCGTCCTCGGCCTCATCGTGACCTTCCCCGTTTTCCGTCCTCTGCTCATGAAGGCGGGGATTCTCAAGAACAAGGCAGGCAAGAAATAGTCGCTGAACGCGGGGCTTGGATCCCGCGAAGGAATATTGTGCGCTTCGAAAGGAGAATGAAATGAGAAAAGCAGCTCTGCTTCTCGCTTCCCTGTTGATGCTGGCCCTCGCCGGCCCCCTCTTCGCCCAGGCCTTCGTGCCTTCGCAGAACATCGAGTGGATCGTCACCTCCAGCCCCGGCGGCGGCAGCGACATCTATACTCGCATTATCACCGACATCATGACCAGGCAGAACCTCGCCAATGGCAAGACCTTCCTCGTCAACAACAAGACCGACGGCGGCGGTGAAGTAGGCCGTCTCGCGGTGAGCCGCACCCCCGCGGGCAAGCAGGCTGACCACACCCTCCTCACCTTCAACTCGGGCGACCTGATGCCGATGGTGAAAAACACCGCCAACAGGCTCGAAAACTTCACGCCCATCGCGATGATGGCGGTGGACAAGCAGCTTCTCTATATCGGCCAGCAGTCCAAGTACAAGAGCTTCGCCGAGGTGATAGCCGCGGTGAAGGCCGGCGGAAACGTCGTCATCGCCGGATCCAAGGGCGACGATGTGGCCACCTACGAGCTCCTGATCAAGGAACTGGGCTTTACCGAGATGCAGATGGCCTTCATCACCAATGCCGCGACCTCCGACGCCATAACCTCGATCCTGGGCGGACACGTCGACCTCGTCATGTCCAAGCCGGCTGCCGCCGACCAGTACGTCGTGGCCGGAAAGCTCACCCCCATCCTCGCCCTCTCCAAGGTACGCTTCACCGGCAACCTCGCTTCGGCTCCCCGCCTGAGCGAAATCGGCCAGTACAAAGACGTGGAATACCCCGTCTGGCGCGGCGTTGTCGGACCCAAGGCCATGAGTCCCGCGGCAGCCAAGTTCTGGACCGAGGCCCTGAAGGCGGTTTCCGACACTGCCGACTGGAACACCGGCTATATCGCCAAGAACAAGCTTCAGCCCAACTACATGGACAAGGATGAGGCCGGCGAGTTCATGGCCGACTACCAGGCCAAGTATCTCAAGTCTATCGGCAAATAGCTTTTCAGATTTTCCGGGGGCGGAGCGCATCGTTTCGCCCCTGAAAGGTGAACAGAAGATGAATGACAAACCATCGATCCGGCTGGCCTTGACGGTGGCGACGCCCGGGGCGCTTCCTTCGGCCTTTGTGGTCTACCGCTATCCCCTCGCCGTATCGCTACCGAAGATAGCCCAGATGGGCTACGACGGCGTGGAGCTCGCCCTTCTCGATCGTTCCCAGGTCGATATGGCAGAGCTGAGGGCTCTGCTCGCGTCGACGGGGCTTGCCGTGCCGATGGTTTCGACGGGGCAGGTGTTCGCGGCTGGTCGATGTTCCTTCGCCGCGGCCGACAGGGCCTTGAGGGAAAAGGCTGAAGGCCTTTTTTCAGGCCTCATCGATGTCGCCGCGGAGCTTGGGGCCAAGATCAACGTAGGCCGCGTCCGCGGCGCCGTCGAGGGCAACGGAAATCGCGCCGAGGTCGAAGACCGTGTCGCCGACTCGCTTCGGCGCATGTCGGCGCTGGCAAAGGCGGCTGGAGTCCCCCTCGTCCTCGAGCCCGTCAACCGCTACGAAATCGACCTTTTGAATTCCTGCGCCGACACGATCGAATTCCTCGACCGTTTCGGTCTGGACGATGTTCAGATGATGCCCGACGTTTTTCACATGAACATCGAGGACCCCTCGATCGAAGGTTCCCTGATGCGCTGGGTGGACAGGATCGGCTATGTCCATTTCGCCGACTCGAACAGGCATTTCCCCGGCGCGGGGCATCTGGATTTTTCGAGGATAATCGCCAGCCTTCACGCCGTGGGCTACTCGGGCTGGATAGCGGCGGAGATCCTTCCCCTGCCCGATCCCGATACAGCGGCGGCCGGGGCGATCGGTTACCTGCGCCGTTTTTTATAGGAGCCTTCATGAAAGCGTATTCAATGGAACATGTCGGCATCGCGGCCGACGACCCCGAAGCCCTCGCCTCCTGGTACAGGGATGTATTGGGTTTCAGCGAATTTTTCCGTACAGGATCCCAGCCTCCCGTGATCTTTCTCCG
The DNA here is from genome assembly GCA_964468155.1 of uncultured Treponemataceae bacterium. Classification (GTDB taxonomy): domain Bacteria; phylum Spirochaetota; class Spirochaetia; order Treponematales; family Rectinemataceae; genus CAYXUF01. Next base: position 25,333 of record CAYXUF010000018.1, on the reverse strand, counting down.
GGATGGATCAGGTGCCAAGGTGGAGATATTCCCGAGAAAGGCAGGGGAGAAAAAGCCGGCTTTTGAAGACAGGGCGGCCATGCACCTGGCTATCGTCGTCGATGATTTCGATACGGCTGTCGCCGACCTCGAGTCGCGGGGGGCGAAGTTCCTGGACGTTGCCAGGCCGATTTTCGCCGAAGGCAAGGCGCGGTTCTTCAGCGACCCCGAAGGGAACCGCCTCCATATAGTCTACCGGCCCACGATGCCCTGGTGAGGATGATGCAATGACATTGGAAGAGAAGATTATCGCCGAAACGGACAGGGCGCGAAAAGCCGCGATGATGTCGGCCCTCGCGTCGCGCTTCCGCATAGAGATGCTGGATATACTCCACAGCAAACAGACAGGGCACTGGGGCGGGGCTTCCTCGGCATGCGAACTCGTGACGGCCCTGTATTTCCATAGGCTCAGGCTGGATCCGAAGAACCCTCAGGCTGCCGACAGGGACCGCTTTGTCCTGTCCAAGGGCCACGCATCCCTCCTGCTCTACACCGTTCTCGCTCACCGAGGGTATTTCGATCCCTCGACGCTGGTAACCTTCCGCGATATCGACTCGATGCTGCAGGGCCATCCCTGCATGAACAAGACGCCCGGCGTGGACATGTCCACTGGCGCCCTCGGCCATGGGCTTTCCGTGGGGACGGGCATGGCTCTCGCGGCGCGGCTTTCGGGCAAATCCTTCGGCACCTACGTGATGGTAGGCGAGGGCTGCCTGAATGAGGGGCAGAGTTGGGAAGCGATCATGAGCGCGGCGAAGTTCAAGCCCGAGGGGCTTAGCCTCCTCGTCGACTTCAACGGCGTCCAGCTGGACGGCACGAGCGCCGACATCATGCCCATAGCCCCTCTGGCCGACAAGTTCAGGGCTTTCGGATGGAATGTCCTGCCCGAAATCTATGACGGTCACGACATGGGAGCCATCCTTGGGTCCTTCGACGATCTCGACGCCAGCCCTGCCTGGCCCAAGGCCCTCATCTACCGGACGGTGAAGGGCAAGGGCGTTTCCTTCATGGAAGGCAAGAATACCTGGCACGGCGCGCCCGTGGATGAAAGGTCCTACGCGACGGCACGGCCCGAACTCGTCGCAGCCTATGAAGCGGCCCTCGCGGAGGTGGAATGATGGGCGAAACGATGCGCGAAACATTCGGCAAGAGGCTGGCCGCCCTGGGGGCCGAGCGCACAAAACTCGTCGTCCTCGACGCCGACGTCTCCTCCAGCACGAAATCGAGCTTTTTCGCCAAGGCTTTTCCTGAACGCTTCTTCAATGTGGGCGTGGCGGAAGCCAACATGGTGGACATAGCGGCAGGCCTCGCCACGTCGGGATTCAGGCCCGTGGTGAACGCCTTCGCCATATTCCTGGCCCTCAAGGGCACCGACCAGATCCGCAACGTCCTGGCATACAACTCCCTCCCTGTCGTTCTTGCCGGCGGCTACGGGGGCCTGTCGGATTCCTTCGACGGGGCGAGCCACCAGTCGATCACCGACATCGCGATCATGCGCTCCATCCCCGGGCTTAGGGTTATCGTGCCTTCCGACGGAGCCGAGGCGGCTCTCGCCCTCGAATACGCTCTGGGCTGCGATGGCCCCGTCTACATCAGGCTCAACCGCAACGAATCGCCGGCTCTCGCCGCTCGACCATCGGGCATGAGCGTGGCGGAGATTCGGACAATGCGAAGCGGCAGGGATCTGACGATCGCGGCCACGGGCCTCTGCGTCTCCATGGCCCTCGAGGCGGCCGGGATGCTGGCGGCCAAGGGGATATCGGCCGAAGTGCTCGACGTGGCGGCGATCAAGCCCCTGGACATCGATGCCCTCGCGGCTTCGGTGGCCAAGACGGGCAGGCTCGTGACGGCCGAAGAGCATACGATCATGGGCGGCCTGGGCGGGGCCTGCGCCGAAGCCCTGGCCGAAACGGGGCTCCGCTTCAAGCTGGCCCGCGTCGGCATAAACGACCGCTTCACCGAGTCGGGACCTTACGATAAGCTTCTCGAAAAATACGGGATCAGCGCCGCCGCGATTCGCGATCGCGCCGAATCACTCAAATAGAGGAATACAATGGATACACTGATCGAGAATTCCAGGAAATTGCTGAAAGATTGGAAGGGCGAATCCTACAGGTTCGGCCGCGGCATCCTCGACGAAGTCGGCGAAATGGCAGCGAGCTATGGGAAGACAGCCCTCCTTGTGTGCAACACGACCTACATGAAGCCCCTCGCCGACAGGGTGGCCGCTGCCCTTGAGGCCGCGGGTGTCGCCCTCGCGGGAGGAAAGATAGCCCCCGACGCCGGCCCCAACGCGCCCCGCGTGGATGTGTACAGGCTGGAAAGCTATATCCTCCACTACAAGCCTGACTGCGTGGTGGCCGTGGGCGGGGGATCGACCATCGACGCCTGCAAGGCGGCGAGCCTTCTCGCAGGCCTCGGGGCCGCCAATTCGCCCGAGATCGACGCCTACTTCGGCACCAATCTCGTGACGGAAGCCCTCGCCCGCACGGGGGCAAGGCTCGTGCCCGTCGTGGCCGTGGAAACCTCGGCCAGCTCGGGCGCCCACCTCACCAAGTACTCCAACATCACCGATCCGGTGATAGGCCAGAAGAAACTCATCGTCGACAACGCCATCATCCCGGAGAAAAGCCTCTTCGACTATGAGGTTACGGCCTCTATGCCCGTAAGCGTGACGATCGACGGCGCCCTCGATTCCATAGCCCACTGCTTCGAGGTACTCACCGGCATTCCCGCTGAGAAGCGGGCCCTCGCAGCCGACATCGCGGCGAACGCCATCGAGCTTTCGGTGAAGTACAGCCCCCTCGTCGTGAAGAATCCCAAGGACATGGAAGCCCGGGAGGCTATCGGCATGGCCACCGACCTGGGCGGCTACGCCATCATGGTGGGCGGCACAAACGGAGCCCACCTGACGAGCTTTTCCCTCGTGGACATCACGAGCCACGGCACGGCCTGCGGCATCATGAATCCCTACTACGCCGTATTCTTCGCCCCTGCCATCCAGGACGATCTGAGGCTGGTCGGCGGAATATTCAAAAAATACGGTTATATCGCCGAGGATATCGCAGCCCTTTCGGGGCGCGACCTGGGCATAGCCGTCGCGAAGGGCATGGTCGCCTTCGGCAAGGCCATCGGCGCGCCGACCAACCTGGGCGAGCTCAAGGGCTTCGGGGAACAGCACATCCAGCGCGCCCTGGCTGCCGCCAAGGATCCACAGCTCGCCATGAAGCTCAAGAACATGCCGGTGCCCCTCACGGCCGACAAGGTGGACGAGTACATGGAGCCCATTTTGAGGGCGGCCGCCACGGGCGACTTCTCCCTTATCAGGACCATGGCATGAACATTGAAATCCCTTTTGGGCAGAAGCTTGTAGAGGCCTTCCTCCCGACGGGGACGGAGGTACTCCGCATGGCCGAGCCTGATCCCGTGGCCAACCCGGCCGCGGCGATCGCCGAAGCGCTTGCGCGACCCATAAACTGCAGGCCCCTGGCTGTCATCGCTGCGGACAGGGCTGCCCAGGCTCGAGGCAGGCCGCGCGCCTGCCTCGTCGTGTCGGACAACACGCGCCCCGTGCCCTATAAGGGAAAAGACGGCATACTGTTGCCCCTGCTTCGCTGCATCGCCCAGGCGGGTTTCGCCTGGGCCGACATCTGCGTCCTCGTGGCCACGGGAACCCACAGACCCCTCGAGCGCGCCGAACTGGAAGCGATGCTGGGTCCCGAGCCCTTCGAGCTCGGCGTCGAAGTCGTGAATCACGATTCCCGCGATCATTCCTGCCTTGTCGATATCGGCGCGACGGCGCGGGGAACAAAGGCCCGCATCAACCGCCGCTATGTCGACACCGACCTCAAGATTCTCACTGGCCTCGTCGAGAGCCACTTCATGGCGGGAGCCTCGGGCGGCCGCAAGGCGATCTGCCCGGGCATTTTCGGCGAAGAGGGAACCTATGTGTTCCATAGCGCGAAGCTGATGGCAGACCCGAATTCACGCGATCTCCAGATCGAAGGCAACCCTGTCCATGAGGAATCCCTCGCCGTGGCGAAAATGGCGGGAGTTGACTTTATCGCCAACGTCACGCTGGACGGCAGTTTCAGAATCACAGGCCTCTTCTTCGGCGAGCTGGAGGCAGCCCATGCCGCCGCCGTCGCGAAGCTCAGGAGCTATGTCGGCATACCCGTGGACAGGCCTTATGACCTCATCCTCACCCACGGCGGCTTTGTCGCCATGAACCACTACCAGGCGGCCAAGGCCGCGGTGGCATCGCTGGGCGCCCTCGCCGAAGGGGGAAGCCTCGTCATGGCGGCTGACAACAGGGACGTGAATCCTGTCGGTTCTGACCGATATCGCATAACGCTCGCCCTTCTCAAGATGATTGGCGCGCAGGCATTCGATCGCGTACTCGCCTCGCCGGACTGGGCATTCATACCCGACCAGTGGCAGGTGCAGATGTGGGCGAAGGTTTTCAGGCACATCGCGATGCGCGATTTCGTGTACTTCGCCCCTCAGCTCGACGATAGGGACTGGCGCGATCTGCCCGGCACCGACGGCAGGAATTATTTGCCGGCGGATCGCCGCGCGTCGCCAAGGCTCGAGGATGCGGCGGCCGTCATCGAGGGGGCCGTGGCCGGATTCCTCGCGAAGCGCGGATTCACGGAAGGCGATATGGCCGCCGGACGCTGCCGGATAGCCTGGCTCGCCGACGGACCCTACGGCATACCCTTCCGCGTGAAGGCGCAGCCATGATCGTCGGCTTTATCCATTCGACCCACCTCGTTCTGCCCTACGTGGAGAAGGCTCTTCTCCCCTTCGCCTCGAAAGCCCGTTTCCTCCACGCCCTCGATGATGCCCTGATCGTGGAGCTGGCCAAGGGGGAGGGCGTCACCGAAGGAGCCTTGCGTCGCATAACCTTCATGGCCGAGAGCCTCATCGAGGCGGGGGCCGAACGCCTTGTCCTTTCCTGTTCTTCCCTTTCGCCCGCCGTCGATCTGATAGCTCCCAGTCTCAAGGCGCCTCTGGCCAAGATTGACGAGGCCATGATAGAGGCGACCATATCGGCCGCACAACCTTTTTCTATCGTGGCGACGAATCCGAGCACCCGGGAGCCGATGAGGATTATTGTCAAGTCGGTTGCGGCGCGAATCGGCACGGAGGCTCTCTGGCGCTACGAACTGCTCGATGGAGCCTTCGAGGCATTGAACCGCGGCGATGCCGAAGGCCATGACGAAGCCGTCATCAGCGCCTGTGAAAGGCTGGCGGTCGAGGGAAGGAAAATTCTTCTCGCGCAGATTTCCATGTCCAGAATCCTGCCAAAACTGTCGGCGGCAGCGCGCGACGTTGTGCGAACGAGCCTCGACTATCTCGAAGCCACCGCCTTCAGCCGATAAGCACTTCGCCGTCCTTTATCACTTTCCCCACGATGTTCATTCCCGCATGATAGGCGAGATGGGAGGCTTCGGGCGCGTCGAGGAGGAGGAAATCCGCGCGCTTGCCGGGCTCGAGCGATCCAATGCTCGCGGCGCGGCCCAGCGCGGCCGCGCCGTTGAGCGTGAGGGCTGTCAGCGTTTCCGCGAAACTAAGCTTCATGGAGAGGACGGAGAGGGCGAAGATGAGGGGTATGGACTGGCTGTAGCATGAGCCGGGATTGAGGTCGGAGGCGAGGGCCAGGGCGAGACCCGAATCGATCATGGAGCGAGCGTCGGCGTAGGGTTCCCTCAGGCTGAAGGCGGTGAGGGGAAGGCAGGTGGCTATGGTGCCGGCCTCGCCCATTCGCGCGAGGTCTTCTTTCGAGGCCTTGAGGAGGTGGTCGGCGCTTATGGCCCCAAGTTCGGCGGCGAGGCCGGCGCCCCCGATGCGCACTATCTCGTCCGCGTGAATTTTAAGGCCAAGCCCCGCGGCCCGCGCTGCCAGCAGGTAGCGCCTGGAATCCTCGATGCCAAAGACGCCTTCCTCGCAGAAAACATCGGCGAATTTCGCGAGTCCGCGGCTTCCCACTTCGGGCAGTACTTTTTCCATGACAAAATCGATGTAGTCCGACGCCCGCCCCGCGAACTCGGGGGGAACCGAATGCGGCCCCATGAAGGTGGGGACGATGTCGACGCTATGGGTCTGGTCGAGGGCCTTCATCACTTCCAGTTGGCGGATTTCCGTGTCGCGGTCGAGGCCATAGCCCGATTTGCCCTCGACCGTCGTCACGCCCAGGGCGAGCATCGCGTCGAGGCGCGATGAGCCGAGAGCGAGGAGCTCCTCGAAGGAGGCGCCTCGCGTAGCGTCCATGGTGCGGCGGATTCCCCCTCCCTTGCGGTGGATTTCCATGTAGGGTTGGCCTTCGGCCCGCCAGAAGAACTCGTCAGCGCGGAAGCCCGCGAAGATAAAATGCGTATGGCTGTCGACGAAGCCCGGAACGCAGGACCTTCCCCCCGCGTCGATGGATTGGGTCCCTCGACTTTCGGCCCTGTCGGCGGCCCTGGCAAAATCGGGACTGTCCTCGGGGCCAGCGTAGCTGATGAGGCCATCCTCCGAGACTATGCCCGCCTTCCTGACGATGCGCAGATCGCCCATCGCCGCCCCGCGCCTGGCCGAAAAACCCAGGGGTGTCGCCAGTTCGGCTATGCCTCTGACAACCAGGCTTCCTCTCATTGGTACAAGGCGTCCTTGCCTATGGAGCCGTCGATGAAGTCAGGGAAATCAGTGGCTGAAAGCTGCTCCAGGCGTTCCTTCGACCTCGCCAGTTCGGCCTGGGCACGCCTCGCCGAGAGGCTTTTCGGTTCGGCTTTTTCGGCCAAATAGCCGCGTATATAGGCGATGGACTTTTCGATGTAGGCGATCTCCTGGCCGCGGTAGGCATCGAGCCTTTTTTTGTACCAGTCGGAAGCGATCACATAGTCTCTTTCGAAGAGCCTCCGCAGTTCCGGATCGTGGATGCTCTTGCCCTCGAAGCCGCCCGTCGCCATCACCGAAAGCACAGCCTTGAGCGGCGGTATGGCGGCCTCTATCGATCCGTCCTCCAGATAGGCCTTGGCCGACTTTTCCATGGCTTCGGCGATATTCTCCACGCCGTCGACAAATTCCTCGAGCGACTGGAGCTCGGGGCGGAGCATCTCTTCCGGGAAAACGGAGGCAGGGGTATCGAAGAGCCTCCCCAGATAGGTTGAGGCGAAGAGGGGGGTTATCCGCCAGCCCAGGCGCGAGGCGGGAACGATGCGCCCTTTATAGCTGATATCCTCCACACGCTCCAGATAGCCATGCTCCTTCAGGAATTCGGGATCCCTTTCCTCAGGCGATAGCCGGGCCCAGAGTTCGGGCACGAGGAGGGAAATGTCGTGCTCGACCTTGTACTTCCCGCCGATATGGCCGGCTGCCGTCGTGAATCCGGCGTAACCCGTCAGGATAAAGGAAAGAAGGGCATTGTTGAGGTCAGTCGTGGGGACGAGGGCGTTGAAGGGGCCTTTCGTGAGCGCGCCCTCGCTGCCCGCTCCCGTGGTGGAGGGGCTCTTGCCCGTCAGCGAGCAGACAAAGTCCATGAAGAGCTCGGGCAGGTCCTGGTAGTGGATGGGGCCGTAGACGGCCAGGGGCCGGATGCCGGCCTTGGCGTCGGCGGGGTTGTTCCTGCGCCCGGGCAGGACGGCGCCCACCGGATGAAGCAAGGGCTTGTCGGCGCTCACCCTGCGGTAGAGCCTGGGCCCGAGGTCGGCGAGATAGCGCCCCTGGGGATTGGTATAGTTGGGGTCGAGCTGGAGGTAGCGGGGATTTTTGGACGGGGAGCCGTTGACGAGCCTGGGCTTGTCAGAGGCCACGAAGTATTCATAGTGGGGGTCGGCTTCGGCAGCCTCGATGAAGAAGCGCATGGCGTCGGTGTATTCGGAAAACTGGACAGTCTTTTCGATAAATTCCGCGGCCTGGGACCGCGTCAGGGGCTCGAAATTGCTGATGAAGTTGTCCTGGCGCGAGAGGTCTTTCTCGGCCTGCTTGTCGTAGCCGCGTATGACGGCGTCATCGGGTCTCTGGAAAAAGCGGGCTTCCACGTTCCGGCAGAACTTGAGGCTGGGGTGCCTTTCGGCCCAGGCGGGCAGATGTTCAAGGGTCCTCGAGGGGACGACCACCGACGCGGTGATGTCATCCTCCCATTGCCGCTTTTCGGCCGGCATGAAGTCCTGGCGCAGCTTGAAGGTTCGGCGCATGCCTCGGGGGTCCCGCCCGACGCGCAGGTAGGAGCCCTGCACCGGCCTGTCCTCGAATTTCAGGATGTTGCCCGTTGTGCCGTTGACCGCGTCCACGGAGAAGTGGGACATCCAGTCGTTGCCCCAATCGGGGGTGTAGAAGCGCTTGACGAGGAAGACGAGGCTCTTTATCCGCTCGGGCAGGGACTTGAGCCAATCGTTGTACTCGTCCTTGTAGAGGGATGAGGGCGAGAGGAGCTTGATCACCGAGCCCAGTGAGCGCTTGGGCGTGAGAATGTTGCGGGAATCCTTGCCGTGGTTTTCGTCCTCGTCCTTGAAGCGGTTGCCGTAATCCTTCTCGATGATGGCTTTTACCGCCTCCATGTCCTCGTGGAAGTCGGCGATGGTGAGGGGCGAATAGGTGATGGCGTCGGAGATCTGTTTGGCAATCTCGGATTTTCCCCCGCCCGAAACGGTGCAGGGCTTGTGGCAGAGAAGGCCTTCGGCCGTCGTGCCGATGAGCCTCCAGGCTCCCGATCCGGGATGGCGATCCATGTGAATCCTGTAGCCCGTGGGGTGGACGTAGACTTCGCCCGGCAGGATCCTCAGCGACTCTTCCCTGCCTTCCCAGCTCCAGTGGGCCTTCTGGTCCTCGAGGGAGATATAGGCGTTTTCGGGCAGATAGATGATGTTCGGATAGGTGAGGTCGATTGCGTAGCCTTCGGATTTTATATCGATGCGTCCACGCATGAGTTCGAACACTTCGTGGATGTTGTGTCCCCGCGAATTGAGGTTGGTGTCGGGCACAAAGCGCGTACCATGGTTGTAGGAGGGGAAGACGAGGGCGCCGCCCGCGTGCTCTTCCTCGGCCAGGCCGAGAAGGTTGGCCGAATAGGAGATATGGGCCTTGATCTCTTTTTTCGAGTAGCCGAAATAGTTGTCGGCCAGGATGGAGACGATGACGCCGCGCGCGTCTCTGGCGCAGATCTTGAAGGGTTTTCCGTCGTTGTAGCGCTCCGTCGGCTCCCTCCAGCACATGCCGTCACGCCGCTGCCTCTCGGTGGCGGCCTCCCAGTGGGGCAGGCCCAGGTCCTTTTTCAGCATCGTCGTGAGGTGGGTGGCGAGGATGATGCATCCTGTGGTTCCGCTCCAGCGCAGGGGGTCGAGGGCTGCGTCGTTGTCGGGGATGAGGGGGTCGCCCGAATTGCCGAAGATGGACTCAACGAAGTCGAGGCTGGCCGCGAGGGAGCCGGGGGCGAAAAAGCGCACTTCCATCGAGCGCTCCTCGCAGTAGCCGTGCACCTCGGGGCGGACGACGGGGCGCATCAATAGGGAGAGCATGGTTCGGGCCTTCTCGCTTTCGTCGGCGGTGAAGGGGAGCTCGAGGAGTTCGGATGGCGGGTTGAAGGCAGCCTCGAGGAGGCGGGCGAAGACTATTTTCGGCACAGCCTTCTTGTCGGGGGGTACGGGCAGGCCGCCTTCGGCGATGTGGAAGACGCCTTCCGTCGTCCGCTTGTCGTTGGAGGGGTTGTGGAGCACGCCATTGCGGATGCGGTAGGAGGTGAGGGTGGGGGACACGTGCTTGTGCCCGCCCGGCGGCAGGGATATCTCGCGCGACATGCCGTAGCGGTCCAGTACGAGTGTGGAGGAAGGCAGGGTAGGAAGCCTTGCCAGGCCCAGGTCGCCCAAGTAGGCATCGAGGAAATCCTGTATGCGCCTGTCCACGGGCGGCAGGTAGCCGGTGAGGAGCCTGTCCTTCTGCCTGAAGCTTTCAAGCATGTCCGAGGCGAGCTCCACAAAACCGGTGCCTTCCTTGGAGTAGACAGGGAGGCCCATGCTCGAGAGCTTAATGTTTATATAGGAGATGAGCTTGCCCCTCTCCTGGGGTGAAAGTCTGTTGAGGCGCAGGCCGATGTCGCGTTTTACCGCCATAAAATCCTCCGGAAGGATGTTTTGCGGGAAGAATAGCCCAAATCGCTGCCCTGCGCTACTCCCAGCAGTCGGCGATGGCTCCGTCGGCGACGAGCCTGAATATGGCGTCGAGATCGGGGTACATCACCCTGTCGCCATCGAGACGGGAAACGACGGAGCGGACTACCTTGTAGGCTGCCGTGGTTTGAGGCGAGAGCAGAGCCTCGATGCCGGGAATGCCCATCTGGATGGCGCGCAGGTCGAGGGCCTGGCAGGCGGCTGTCAGTTCCATGGCGATGACGCGCTGGGCGTTCTCGATGATCGAGGCAGCCTTGCGGGCGGCTATGGTGCCCATCGAAACGTGGTCCTCCTGGTTGGCGCTGGAAGGTATGGAATCGACGGATGCCGGGTGGGCGAGAACCTTGTTCTCGGAGACGAGGGCGGCGGCCGCGTACTGGACGATCATGAATCCCGAGTTGATGCCTCCCGAGGTGGTGAGGAAGGCTGGCAGGCCTTCGGAGAGGGCCGGATTGACGAGGCGCTCGATGCGTCGTTCGCCGATATTGGCCAGTTCGGCGCAGGCTATGCCGAGAAAATCCATGGCGAGGGCTATGGGCTGTCCATGGAAATTGCCGCCCGAGATGATGTCGCCGGGGTCGCCGGCATCAGGAGTTGGGAATATGAGGGGGTTGTCGGTGACGGCATTGAGTTCGTTTCCGACAATGGCCATAACATAGCCGATTGCGTCGAGGCTGGCGCCATGGACCTGGGGCAGGCAGCGGAGAACATAGGCGTCCTGGACGCGCTGTTCTCCCTGCCTGGTTGTGAGGGCCGAACCTTCCAGGAGGCGCCGCATGTCGGCCGCGCAGGCGATTTGCCCGGGCTGGCGCCTCAGTTCATGGATGCGGGGGTCGAAGGCATCGGTGATGCCGCGCAAAGCCTGGAAACTGAGGGCGGAAGCGATGGAAGCGCTCCTGTACAGATTGAGGGCGTCCCGGGCGGCCAGGGCTCCCACGGCCGTCATCGCCTGGGTGCCGTTGATGAGGGCGAGGCCTTCCTTCGCCTCGAGGGTCACGGGATGGAGGCCTGCGAGGGCCAGGGCCTTGAGGCCCGGCATGCGTTCGCCTTGTGCGAAGGCCTCGCCCATCCCTATGAGGACGAGAGCCATGTGGGCGAGGGGAGCCAGATCGCCCGAGGCCCCGAGCGAACCTTTTTCGGGCACGACGGGTACGATGTCGGCGTTGAGCATGTCGACGAGGAGCCGCACGACCTTGGGCCTGATGCCCGAGCTGCCGACGGCCAGGGCGTTGGCCCTGAGCGCCATCATGGCCCTGACGGCGGGGATGGGGAGGGGGGCGCCCTGGCCGCAGGCATGGCTCATGATGAGATTTTTCTGGAGAACGGCATTGTCCTGTTTCGAGATGACGACATTGCAGAATTTGCCGAATCCCGTCGTAATGCCATAGCGGACGAGCTGTTCTTCGACGCAGCGCTCGACGACGGCCCGCGAAGCCTGCATTCGGGCGGCGGCGTCTTCGTCAAGCCTCACTTTCGTGCCATGGCGGGCTATCTCTACGAGGGTTTCGAGGCTGAGGGAGCATCCATCGAGTCGCACTTCTTCCATGCCCAAATTATAGCATGCAAGGCCATTCGGGGACAGGAGAGATCGGCCAATCAGGCCTCCGGTCTGCTGAGCGGTGGAAGTCTGGACAGGGAGCCGAAACGGGGGTATACAGTACCACAATGAAAAAACATCCGGCCTTCGTCCCCCTCGCCGGCCTCGCCGTCGCCGTCATATGGGGACTCACCTTTCTCTCGACGAAGGTGACAGTCGTCGAGCTCAAGCCGATGACGCTGGCGCTCCTGCGTTTTATCATCGCGACCCTTCTCCTGCCGCCCATAGCCTGGCTCTCGAAGACAACGCTCTCCATACGATGGAAGGACGCGCCCCTGATAGCCGCTTCGGGCTTCATGGGCATAACCCTCTATTTTTTCTTTGAGAACAACGGGATCATGAGGCTTTCAGCCTCCGAATCGTCGATCATCGTCGGCACCATTCCCATCCTGACCCTTCTCACCGATATCCTTCTGTACCGCAGGAAGATGAAGCCGGCCGTAACGGCTGGAATACTCCTTTCCTTCGCGGGCGTCGCCCTCATCGTCGCCCGTTCCGAGGCGGCCAAGGCCACTCCAGCGGGCTATTTCTATATGGTGGGGGCTGCCGTAGCCTGGGTGGCCTATACCTTCATCACGAAGCCTCTGGGCGGGAAGTATTCCCTGCTGTCGATCACCTTCTGGCAGATATTCTTCGGCATGCTGGGCTGCATCCCTTTTGCGATCGCCGAAGCCCAGGATATCAGCCATCTATCCTTTTCCATCTGGCTCAACGTGGCCTTTCTGGGCGTGCTCGCATCGGCACTGGGCTACTGGCTGTACGTCATCGTCCTGGACAAGCTGGGAGCGAGCCGTTCGAGCGTCTTCATAAACCTGATCCCTGTCGTGTCCATCGTCGCTTCCTTTTTCCTTCTGGGCGAGCGGCTCGCCTTCCTTCAGCTCATCGGAGGGGCGACGGCCATAGCGGGAGTCTATCTGGCGACGTCAAAATAGAATCGCGCTATCGGGATGTCAGGATTGCGTAGACCTCTGCGGCCGTTGCCGCCCCGACCAAGCGGCGGCGGGTATCGTCATCGCCGAGGACGGCGCCCAGGCTGGCCAGCACCTGCATGTGGGGCGCTTCGTCGGCCGAGGGGCTGGCGATGAGGGCGATGATCCTCCCGGGCGTGCCGTCGATGGTGCCGAAGTCCACGCCTTCCTTGTGGATGCCTATGGCTATGGCGGGAAGCGCCACGCCTGCCGACCTCGCATGGGGCAGGGCGATTCCGTGCTCCATTCCCGTGCTCATCCGCGCTTCCCTTTCAAACACGTCGGAGAGAAGCAGCCTGCTGTCTGTCGTGCGCCCCGCTGCCTCCAGCATACCGATCAACTCCTTGATCACCTCTTCCTTGTTGTTGCCTCTGAGCGAGGCTGTCACGCAGCGTGGATCCAGCACACGCCTGAAGCTCGTGTCCTTGCGGCCCGATTCGACATGAATTTCGGTGCGGAATTTTTCCGGATCGTAGCTTTCCTTGAGCTTGTCGAAATCGGCGTCCAGTTCGACAAGGGTCTCGTAGAGGGAAGCCTTGACGAAGGACATGTCCTCGGGGGCTGTCTCGAGGGTCATCGTGCTTTTGTCGGTGACGAGGGAAATGGAAACGTCACCCTTCCTTATGTGGCTTATCTCGTCCCTGATGCTCATGAGCTGGACAAAGAAGCCCTCCCTCTGGAGTTCCCTGAGGAACGTGGAGGAGACAATTTCCGATATCGCATGACTTGGAAAAGAAATGCTCATGGTTTCAGTTTTCGATCCCTTCACCGGTTTGCGCGTACCGGCTCCCCCGCTCGCGATGACGGCGTTGAACATGGGCGGGGCTACGATGCTCGTCAGCATGATCATGAGGATGGCGACGCCGAAAATCGAGGGATCGAGGATGCCGCCCGAAAGGCCGATGCCCGCCACGATGAGGGCGACTTCCCCGCGGGGAACCATGCCGATGCCGATGCGCGCCGCACCCCTCGGGTTGAAGCCGAGGAAGAGAGCCGGCAGGCCGCATCCCAGCACCTTGGCGATGACGGCCGCGAGGGTGTAGGCGAGGCCGAAACCGAGGACGACGGGATTGAGTATCTGTCGCACGTCGACGAGCATGCCCATGATCGCGAAGAATATGGGCACGAAGAAATCGTAGAGCGGCTTTGTCTTGTCCTGGATCAGGAAAGCGATCTCCGTCTTGGAGAGGCTTATGCCGACGATGTAGGCTCCGATGATCATCGCGAGGCCCTGGGTTTCGAAGAAACCGGCGAGGAGAAGGGCTATGCCCAGGGCGAGCACCGAGTAGGTCGCCTCACCTCCCAGCTTCTTGAGGAAACCCGAGATTTTCTTTCCGAAAATGAGGCCAAGGGCGGTGAATCCCAGCCATATGCCGAATGCCTTGAGGGCTATGCCCGCGATCGCGGCCGTGGAGAGTCCCCCTTCGGCGTGCCCTGTCATGGCGGCGACGACGCCCATCACGACGGCGAGGCACACGATGCCGAGCACGTCGTCGAAGACGGCAGCGGCGAGGATCGTCACGCCTTCGGGTGAATCCATTTTCTTCCTGTCGGAGAGGATGCGCGCCGTGATGCCCACCGATGTCGCCGTGCTCATGATGCCCAGAAACATGGATGCGGGCGAAAAGAAGGACTGATGCAGAAGAAGGGCGCCGACGCCGGCCCCGAGGCCAAAGCTGGCGATGACGCCGCCCAGGCCCACGATGCCGCCCGCGAAGGAATAGTGGAGGAGCATGTCTATGTCGGTTTCAAGTCCCGACGAAAAGAGCAGGATGATCGATGCCACCGTGGAGAAGGCGTATAGTACGGGGCTGATGGCGAATCCCTGGGAGAGAGGGAAAAGTCCATGGGCGAAACCGGGCAGGGGCAGGGCGCCCAAGGCGTAGGGACCGATAACGACGCCGGCGAGGAGTTCGCCTACAACCGAGGGCAGTTTGAGCTTCTGGGCGAGGGCTCCGCCTCCACGGACGGCGAAAAGCACGAGGGCGAGCTGGAGCACGAGGGCTGTCATCTGCGATGTGAGATCCGCTTCGCCACTCCCTTCAGCCCAGGCAAAGGTTCCTGCGACGATGAAGAGCACAAGAAATAGAATCCAACGACGAGTTTTCATTGTATGCCTCTCCTGTAAAATGTAACAAAAAAGGTTCGAATGCGCAATACGTGATGAAACAGTATTAAACCGCATGCTTTATACATTGCGATATCGCCTCCATTATAAGCTTTTCGCTTGCAAAATGCCCGAAATCTCAGGTAGGCTTGCAGGAATGATAGGGATACTTTTCGAAAACGACGAGGTTGTGGTCGTGGACAAGCCGGTGGGGCTGCCTTCCCAGCCAGGGGAAGGCGTGGGAAGCACCGTGCTCTCCGTTGTCGAGGCCGAGCTGGGTTTCAAGCCCTTCCCTGTCCACCGCCTCGACAAGGAGACGGCCGGCTGCATGATCCTCGCCCGGAACGCCGCCGCGGCCGCCGCCTGGTCCGACCTTCTCGCCGAACGACGCATCGGAAAGTTTTACAGGGCCATCTGCGCGGGAGGGCCGCTCACCGACAAGGGAAGCTATTCGGATGACCTCATAAAGGGCGGCAAGGCCTCGAGCGCCCTCACTCACTTCAGCTGTCTCGCCCGTTTCGGAAAAAACGGGGGAATCAGTCCCGCCTTTTCCTTTCTGGAACTCGAACTGGGCAGCGGACGAACCCATCAGATCCGGCGGCACTTGGCGATGCATGGCCACCCTGTCCTGGGCGACGACAAATACGGGAATTTTCCATTGAACAGGCAGCTCAAGAAGGACTCGGGCTTGAGGCATCTCCTTCTGTGGTCGTACAGGCTCGATATTCCGGGATATCCTCCCATTCGCGCTTCACGGCCTCGGCACTTCACCGACTTTCTGGGCCACTGGTCCGATTTTCCCGGCATGGAGGCACTCTGATGGCAGCTGCAAAAATGTATGACCTCGCCCATGGGGCTTCCTGGATTCTCCCCGACGGGAGGGTTATCAAGATTCCCGGCTTTCACT
The DNA here is from genome assembly GCA_964468155.1 of uncultured Treponemataceae bacterium. Classification (GTDB taxonomy): domain Bacteria; phylum Spirochaetota; class Spirochaetia; order Treponematales; family Rectinemataceae; genus CAYXUF01. Next base: position 9,570 of record CAYXUF010000018.1, on the reverse strand, counting down.
CCTCGTGGATTTCATCCCATCCCATGATCGCCTCGGGGGCGACGAACACCGCGGAGTTTGTAAAGAAGACGGGCTGGATTTCGGCCGTTCTCCACGAGGCCGGCTACCTCGAGCTCATCATCCGCTCGATTTCGGACGAACGTCAGAAGGAATGTCTCTGGAACCTTCTTTCCATCAACGCTGATGTCCTGGAGCGCGTCGTCCTGATGGTGCTCGGCATGGAGGGCTGTCTCGTCTTTCTCAAGGAAGATCTCGGTTCGCGGGAGCGCTTCGAGGCTTGCCTCAACACACCGCAGCTCAAGGCGGAATAAGCATCGCCTTGATGAGGGCCACCAGGGTGCGCGCGTTTTTCGCCGCGTTACCCCGCGCGTGGTTGTTGAAGGCGACGAAGACATTGTCGACCTTTTTCGAGAGGGCGAACAGGGACAGAGCCCTCTCCTTCAGTTCCTGCTGGGAATAGTCGTAGTCATAGCGCGAGGTCGCGTTTCCCTTCCACCACTGGTCTGAATTCCTTCCATGGAGGCGGTAGTAGGCTGTCCGCGATGTGAGAATCTGCGTCTCGGGCGGGAGGCCGGGCAGATCCGGTCTGTCGATCATGGCGAGGCTGATATTGCGCTTTGCGAGTCCATCAAAAACCTTGGGCTGGTACCAGACCTCATTCCTGAACTCGACGACGAGGGGAAAGGCCGAAAGCGCCGAGCAGAGCTCGCCCAGATACATTCTGTTTTCGGCCGTGTATGAGAAGCGGTAGGGAAGCTGTATGAGGATGGAAGCCAGCCGGCCCTTCGAGAAGAGGGCGTCGGCGGCTATGGCGAACTGGTCGGCATCCCTCTGCCATTCCTCGCCAATCTCGTGGGTAAGGCTCTTGTGTGCCTTGAGGGTGAAGAGAAATTCCGGATGGGTCTGTCTGGCCATAGCCTCGAGATTTTCGGGCCGAGGCATCGCGTACCAGGAAAAATCCAGTTCGACGAAGGGAAACACGAGGGAATAAAAGCGCAGGTATTCTGTCTGGCGCAGATCCTTCGGATAGAAAGCCTCGCGCCACTCCGCATAGGAGTATCCGCAGGTCCCAATGTGGAAGGGATTCGCTTCCATCTGGCCTCCCCCTTGTCCTATGGTAGCACGCTCCCGACGACAAGGACAGCGGCAGATGGCTGGCCTTGTCGCAACGGTTGCTCAAAATGCCTGGAAAGTATATCTTTCTCCCATGCTCATTGCGACGATCGCCAAAATACTCGGGGCCTTAACCTCCCTCTATATGCTGCTCTGCGCCCTCAGGGTTTTTATGTCCTGGGCTCCCGGCCTTGGCGCCGGCAAGGCGGGACGACTTCTCGCCTCGGTCGTGGATCCCTATCTGTCGTCATTTTCGCGTATCAGGCTCTTCCGGACGGAGCGATTCGATTTCAGCCCCATTGTGGCGCTGGCCCTGCTTTCGGTGGCCAACAATATGCTCACCACGATTGCCTACTCGGGCAGGATCAGCGTCGGCTTCATCCTGAGCCTCATTCTCGGCGCGCTCTGGTCGGCTGTCGGCTTCGTTCTTTCCTTCGTCTCCGCCTGCGCCCTCATCCGGATCGTCGTCTTTATCGCTCGCCTCAACAGTCTCCATCCCATATGGGTGGTGATCGACGCCGTTCTCAATCCCATTCTGTACAGGATCAACAGGATCATCTACCGGGGCAAGGCTATCGACTACCTCCAGGGCCTTATCACGGGCTTCCTCGTGCTTCTCCTCCTCAGGACGGCCGGAGGGGCGCTTGCAAAGCTGTTCGGTTCGCTGCTGCTTTCCCTGCCGTTCTGATAAGGAGAAATTCCATGCTGAGCACAAAACAGCGCAGTTTCCTGGCCGGATTGGCTTCAGCCGACGCGGTCATTACCCACCTGGGCAAGGGCGGCCCCACGGCAGCCTTCGCTGCCCAGCTCGATACGCTCCTGGAGCACCACGAACTCATCAAGGTCAAGTTTGTCAATTTCAAGGAAGAAAAACGGACGATCGCCGAGGATCTCGCCGTCGCCACGAAGAGCGAGCTGGTGCGCATCATAGGCAATATGGCCATCTTCTACAGACAGAACCCCGATCCCGAAAAGCGAAGCATCGAGCTGGCCTGATATTGAGCCCTGCTCTGCCCTACCGGTGCTTGACGAAGAGGGGATAGGCTGCAGCCAGGAACTTCATGCCGCCGTAGCATAGCTGGGGTTCCACGAGGGCTTCGGCCAGCACCACTTCCGTGCGCGGATTGTCCCCTGTGCGCAGGATAAAGCTTGCAATCCTTTCCCCGTCGGCGTTGTTCCCGTCAAAAAGCCTCGAAAGGCCTTCCTCCCACTCTTCCAGGGTCTTCTGGTCGACAATGATATCCTTCGCCGTCGAGCCCAGGAGGGCTATGCCGTGGGATTCATCGTCGATGAAGGAAAGATAGAGAGGATAGAATTCCCTCATTATCCCCATGATGCTCGCCATGGCCATGATTACCTCGTCGGACACGAAGGCGGGGGGATCGTCCCGCCTCAGGCTTGACACGAGGGCGGGAAGCGAAGCCTTGGACTGCATGAGTTCGAGGGCGAAGACAGCCGAAATCTTGACGCGGGGATTTTTTGTCCGCATCAATATGGATTCGATGAGAGGGATGGAATCGCTGTCGCCAATCCGGGCCAGGGCTATCATGGCCGTCCCCTGGAGCATGTAGTCCTCGCCCTCCATCGCCTTGCGCAGTACGGGGACGGCTTCCGCGCAGCCGTTCTTGCCGAGGATGCGGGCGGCGACATAGGAGGTCGTGAAAATGTGGTTTTCTGCCTCCTTGATAAGGGTGCGCGTTATGGCCGGAGTGAGGTGGGGCATCGTCTCGAAGGCGAGGAGTGCTTCCATCCTCACCTCAAAGCGGGGCGAATTGAGGTATTCGATCAGCTCTTCCTGGGAGAGCAGCGAGGCCGAGTGGCCCAGTTCCTGGATGAGCTTGATTTCCTGGTCGGGCGTATCGCTGCGGTCCAGGCGGGCGAGGAGATCGAAAGCCCTGAGGTCGCGGGGCGAGAACATGACCCCGAGGGATTGGCCGACGCTCCTCGAGCCGAGGCGCTTCAGGCGCTGCATGGAGTAGAGGGCTATGGCGAGGATGAGGCAGAGAATGGCGTAAAGGGCTCGATAGGAGCTCGCAGCGTTGAGGCCCAGGGCGACGAAACCATCCAATATCAGACCGCCCAGCCCCGAACCGACAGCGCCTCCGAGGCCATAGGCGATGTAGTAGACGACCGAGAGGTCGAGGATTTTTTCCTTGGGCACCAGGGAAAAGTAGTAGGTTTGGCCTGTGTTTTCCTCGCCCGAAAAACCGAAGCTGGACACGAAATGGATGAATGCGAGGAAAAGGGCTGTCACCGCGCTCGAGGCGATGAAGGAGCCTCCGCCGGGCATGATGGCGATAGGCAGGAAGCTCAGGAGGCCGATGGCGCTGAAGATGATAAAGAGGGGCTTGGATCCGAGCCTGTCGACGACAAGCCTGCTTATGAGCCCCATCACCACCGAACCGATGCTGGCTATGAGGGAATAGACCATGACGGCATCGTCGCCCTGGGCGAATACTTCCTTCGCGTAGACGGGAAGGAAGGACCTTCCCATGCCCGAAGCCAGAGAAAGAACCATGAATATGATGATAAAGCGCCTGAAGGACTCATCCTTTATGGCTTCCTTCGTAGTGGCGGCGAGAGAGCTTGCGTTTCCCGCCTCGTTGTCGGTGGGTTCGGGGATTCGCAGGAGGAAAATGCAGCCTGCATAGCCTACGGCGATGCCGAAACCGATGCCCAGGACATAGGCCCAGGGGCCGGCCTGCTCCCCGAGAAAGAGGGCGAGGAGCAGCCCACTTATCATGCTCGCCAGGGAGTTGATGAGTGAGTTCGAGACCATGTACTCGCCGCGGTCGGATCGGGGCTTGTCGCCCCCGCCCGAGGCAAGGAACCTGACAACGGGGTTGTTCCCTATGAGGGCGACACCCCTGAAGAAAGCGAAGCCCGCAGCGCCCGCGATGAGAAGGCCGAGGGCTGCTCCCGTATGGCCCCGTGCCGCGAGCAGGGGGGCGAAGAGTATGGGAAGGAGGGCCGTGTAGCGCGCCACCCAGGCCCAGCCGAATATCCAGATGATGGGCTTCCTGCGCACGAGGCTCTTGCCAATGGGCATCATGAAGTAGGTGACGTAGCCTATGGCGTTCAGGGCCCCGATGACGGCGTTCGACGCGCCCAGGCGCTTGGCGAAGAGGGTGAGGAATGATCCCGAGAGGAAGACAAAGGAAAAGGAATTGAGGAAGTTGAAGATATTGAAGCCTCTTCGCGCCGACCTCAGCCGGTTGGGCGAAAGTGGTGCAGCCATCGCGTCAGCCCCTCCTCCCCACGATTGTTTTCGTTTTCCATTTTCCCGAGCGGTAATAGAGCGAGGTAAAGATGAATCCTACCATCCAGCCGGCCGGAATCGACCACCATATGCCGTTGGTCCCCATCCCGAAGACCCTTGTAAAGACGAGAGCGGCGGGAACCCTGACAACCCAGAGCGCGAGAAGCGTGCTGATCATGGGAATGAAGACGTCGCCTGCTCCACGCATTACGCCGTTGTTGATGAACATGATGCCGAAGATCGCGTAGAAGGAGCCCACGATGAGAAGGTATTCGGCGCCGATGGCTATCACGCCCTCGTCGACGGTGAAGATGCCCATGAGCTGACGGCCGAAGAGGGCGACACAGAGGGTCATCGCCAGGGATATGGCTATGCTCACGGCTATCGCCGAGAGATGTCCACGGCGCACGCGCTCCGTTTTCCCCGCGCCCATATTCTGCCCCGTAAAGGTCGTCACCGCCTGGCTGAGATTCATGGCGGGCATGGAGGCTATGGAATCGATGCGGGCAGCCGCCGTGTAGGCGGCCATGGCCAGGGGGCCAAATCCGTTGACGATGCGCGTGAGCACCATCATGCCCAGAGAGACGAGGGTCTGCTGCAGGCCCGTAGGAAGCCCGATGCGCAGTATCTGCGCGAATATCGCCTTGTCCCACTTCAGGTTTCGCCCGTCGAGCCTGACATAGGGATTCCGTGTATCGAGGACGATGAGGGCGCCTATGAAGGAAACTCCCTGGGCGATGATGGTGGCCCAGGCCGCGCCCGCCACGCCCCAATGGAACACGACGACAAAGACGAGGTCGAGGATAATGTTGATCAGCGTGGAGGCTATGAGGAGATAGAGGGGCGTCTTCGAGTCGCCCAGCCCCCGAAGCATGGCGGCCACGCCGTTGTAGCCGAAGGTGGCGAGCATGCCCGCGAAGATGATTCTCAGATATGCCGAGGCTTCGGGCATGATGGTTTCGGGAACGGCGAGAGCCCGCAGGATGAAGGTTGTGGAGAAAACCCCTATGACAGTCATGATCACGCCGGCGATAAAGAGGAAAATATAGCTTGTTGAGATCACCTTCCTCAGGCTTTCGGTATCCTTGGCGCCGAAGTACTGGGAGATGAGAACGGTGGATCCCATAGCCACCCCCATGATGAGGGCGAGCATGAAAAATATTATGGGAAAGGATACGCCGACGGCGGCGAGGGCCGTCGTGCCGAGGAAACGTCCGACGACAAAACTGTCGACCATATTGTAGAACTGCTGAAAAATATTGCCGAGCAGCATGGGCAGGGCGAAACCTATGAGCTGGCGGGTTTCGTCACCCTTGGTCAGATCTTTCATCGCTGGCATCACTCCTCGCGCGCTTTGGCTTCCTCCCAGAACTCGTCCATGCTCGACATATGGTCGCTGTTCAGGGGCAGGGCCTTGTCCCGCATGCGTTTTTCGACATGCCTGAAACGGTCTGCAAATTTGTCGTTGGTGCGCTGGAGGGCGAGGGCTGGATCGATGCCGGAATATCGGGAAAGATTGATGACGGAATAGAGGAGGTCGCCGATCTCCGATTCGAGTTCTTCGCCATCCTTCGCGTCGAAGGCTTCCCTGGACTCCTTGAGCTCTTCCTCGATCTTGTCCCAGACCAAGTCGAGCCTTGTCCAGTCGAAGCCGACCTTGGCCGCCTTTTTCTGGAGCCTGTAGGCGCGCTCGAGAGGGGGGAGATGGCGCGGCACTTCGTCGAGGATGGAATCCTTCCTGCGCCTGCCTTCCTTCTCTTCCTTGATCGTGTTCCACTGGTGGACTACTGCCTCGGGCGTGGCGGCATCGGATTCGCCGAATACATGGGGATGGCGGCGAACGAGCTTTTCGGACACGGAATCCAAGGCTTGGGCCACTGAGAACTGGCTGGCCTGCTCGGACATATAGGCTACCATGGTTGCGAGCATGAAGAGGTCGCCCGACTCCTCGCGCACATGGGCAGGATCCTTTTCGGTGATAGCCTCCACAAGTTCATAGGCTTCCTCGACAATGTTGTTGCGTATGGATGTGGGCGACTGCTCGCGATCCCAGGGGCAGCCATCGGGAGCCCGCAGTCGGGCCACAATGGTGTAAAGCGTGGCAAAACTTTCGGCCGCCTTCAGGGAGGCGGGCAAAATAACGGCCGCAGCCTCTCCGGCGAGTTCGCCCGGGACGAGTGGAGCTGTATGCATTGGAAAACCTCTGTTGGATTTAAAATACGGAATCGGACGGAAAGATACAATAGGAGAAACAGGGTTCCTGCCCCAAGCCTCATTCAAGTATTGTGTAATTCTCGCATTTCGCCATCAACGCGGATTTATCATGGACATCGAATTTTCTGTATACCCTTGCCATCGTGTTCCTCACCGTGGATTCCGTCACTCCGTCATCGATGGCCACTTCCTTCAGCGATCGTCCGCCGAGCAGGGCCTTCAGGTATTCGGATTCCTTTTTTGTCAGGTTTTTGGCCGAAAGGGAGAGGGGAGGCTTGGGCGTTTTCAGGTAAACAACCCATTTGCCGCCATAGACAATCATGAGAAAGGTCAGAAAGCAGACCATGTAGAGAATGGTCATCGCGATGGGGAGGGCCGCCGTGCCGGTAATTAGGCCAATAATGATTACGCTTAAAAAGAAGTAAGCTATCGTGATCAGAAACTTGAGGAGTTTGTGCCGACCGAAGAAGCCTATGCGATAGAGAAGTATTTCAGCCGCGATGAAGGCGCCCAGCCCGAACATCGATGAAGCGCCGTACCGGCCGATGGCGAAGGGCGTCATGATGAGAAGGATAACAGGCTGCAGCCAGGCGCCTGAACTGCGCATGGCGCTGATGATGAAGAGGAGACAGCAGGCGAGGATGATCGGAATCAAGCCCTCGCCGGCGGTGAAGCCGGGAGGGTAGTCGGAGCCGAAGAGTTCGAAAACCAGGTAAAGAAGCAGATAGGCCGCGCAGAGGCAGGCGAAAAGCAGACCGGTCTTCCTGAAGAGGGTTGGAGTATGGCGCTCACCGACCGGCTCGCTCATCTTATCCCTTCTTCAGGCTCCCTCCGGCTTTCACCGCGAGGAGGGCCAGGGCGGCGCCGCTGGCGTCAAAGACCATGTCCAGGAGTTCGAAACGCCTTGTGGGGGTCAATAGCTGCAGCACTTCGGAGCAGACGATGAAAAGGAGAACGAGGATCATGCTGTGCAAGTAACCGGGGAGCTTCCCGCTGAAGCGCCTGAACTCGAGGAGATAGGCCAGAGTGAATATGAGGAAAAGGAAAAAATGCACCACTTTGTCGATGCCGATGAAGCTGGGAGCCTTCCTGAAACTGGACGAGGGAAGAAGGAGGGCTATGATGATAAGGACACCCCAGAGAATGGTGAATTTGAAGGCGGCAATTTTTCTCATAAGGATTCGATTAAAATAGCTGAGGAGAGGTGAGAGGTCAATCCCCGCCTTGCGGCTGTATGGGCTGGAGATGCTTTCAGTCAAGCTGGAAACAGGTGGGTTCCTCGGCTTCCACGATGATCTTCTTTTTGCCTGGCAGGGGCATCTCCTGGTTGACGTCCAGGAGATAGTCCTTTGAGTCGTTCTGCACCGTCACCCAGGCGAGGCCATTGTTGACAAGGAGTCTGCGTTCGCGTTCGAGCTCGAGGGTGACGAGGTCATCCTTGTCGATGCAGCGTGGCAGGGAACCTTCCGGAATCCGGCCTTCAAGACCGGGCAAATGCTTGTCGCTGTATATTTTACCGATCATACAAAGCCTCCGTTGAAAGGGAAACAATATCTACAAACCCGAATATAGTGATGAAAATTGAGGAAGGAAAGCAGGATCAGTGCCTGGAAAATAAAAAGGGCGACCCCTGAGGGTCGCCCTTTACTGTCACGAAATTCAGGGTATTAGAAAGGCCTGTCGGCGATGTAGCGGTATTCCCTGAACCTGCGCTCGATGAGGCCGCGCTGCTTCTCGAGAAGCTTGGTTGCCCTTTCGGGGTTGGCTTCCCTTAAGGACTTGAAGCGTACTTCCGCGTACATGTAGGCGTCGAGCTTGGAGAAGTCCGGCTCCTTGGAGTCGAGCTGGAATGGGTTCTTGCCCTCGGCCTTGAGCCTCGGATCGTAGCGGTAGAGGGGCCAGACACCCGAGTCCACGGCCGCTTTCTGCTGGTTCATGCCCTTCATCATGTCGATGCCCTGGTTGATGCAGTGCGAGTAGGCAATGATGAGAGAGGGGCCGTCGTAGCTTTCGGCTTCCCTGAAGGCCTTGATCGTCTGGCCCATGTTGGCGCCCATGGCTATCTGGGCCACATAGACATAGCCGTAGCTCATGGCGATCATGCCGAGATCCTTCTTCATCGTCTCCTTGCCGGAGGTGGCGAACTTGGCGATGGCGCCGATGGGAGTGGCCTTGGAGGCCTGACCGCCGGTGTTGGAATAGACTTCGGTGTCCAGGACGAGGATGTTGACGTTCTTGCCCGAGGCCACAACGTGGTCGAGGCCGCCGAAGCCGATGTCATAGGCCCAGCCGTCGCCGCCGATAATCCACTGCGATTTTTTGATGAGCGAGCCCGAGAGGTTCGCGAGTTCCTTGGCCCATTCGGCCTTGGAGCCCGAGAGGGCTTTCTGGAGCTCGGCCACGTCGGCGCGCTGGGCTTCGATGCTCTCGTCGTCGGCCATCGGGTTGGCGAGGAGCCTGTCGGCTAGGGCGGCGTCGACGCTGCCCTTTTCCTTCGCGGCAGCGAGAAGTTCGCGTGCGTACTCGGTTTTCTTCTCGGTGGTGAGCCTCATGCCCATGCCGAACTCGGCAGCGTCCTCGAAGAGGCTGTTGGACCAGGCCGGACCCTTGCCGTCGGGGCGGGTGGTGTAGGGCGTCGTGGGGAGGTTGCCGCCATAGATGGAGGAGCAGCCCGTGGCGTTGGCGCAGAGGGCGCGGTCGCCGAAGAGCTGGGTCATCAGCTTCAGGTAGGGGGTCTCGCCGCAGCCGGCGCAGGCGCCGGAGAACTCGAAGAGCGGGCGGCGCATGCCGATGCCCTTCGGAAGGGCGAGATTGAGGTATTTGGTGGGCGTGTCGGGGATGTTCATGAAGAAGTCCCAGTTCTTGGCCTCGGCCTCGCGCAGCGCTGGCTGGGGTTCGAGGTTGATAGCCTTGCGCTCTGCGTCGATCTTGTCCTTGACGGGGCAGATGTTCACGCAGGCGCCGCAGCCGGTGCAGTCCTCGGG
>CAYXUF010000017.1:0-47018 GCA_964468155.1 uncultured Treponemataceae bacterium | reverse complement strand
GAACCCCTCTTTAAAGATTGAGAATCTTTTGTCCTAACCGATAGACGAAGGGGCCTCGCGAAAGAAATGGCTCTCTTCCCGAGAGCCATTTCTTTCGCGAGCGAGATTTTCGCCCGCAGCTCAAATCTCGCATCATATCTGATCAGTAAAACTTGATTTCCCCAGGGAGGATTTGAACCCCCACAAGCAGATCCAGAGTCTGCCGTGCTACCATTACACAACCGGGGAATGTTCTTCGGTTTCCGGCACACAAAATATCGCAGCGGCTTCGCTTTAGTCAATACCCTCGACCTCCATGCGGCTTTGCCGGTCCATAGTCCGCTCGGCTGATTGTAACCAAGAGCTCATCGAACTTAAATCATCGCGGTTCGGAATTCCGGTTGACAGATGAAGGCAGCGGATTTATGCTATAAAGAGAATTCGATATGCACATATGTGCATTATCTAGTGTAAACCTTAGGCGAGCGTATCGCTGACGAGGAGCAAATAATGACCAACGGTCTGAAGCGATGTGTAAGCAGGCTTTTTGATGACAGGGGACACCTCTTCCTCCTCGCGCTCGACCACGCGCAGATGGGCGTGATGCCCGGACTGGAAAGGTCGGGAGAGCTCATGGCCTCGCTCACGGACAGCCCCTTGAGCGGTTTTATCCTCAATGTGGGGATGGCCGGCAGGATGGCCGAACCGCCCCTGGCGCGAAAGAAGCTGGTACTGCGCAGCTCATCGGGAGGCAGCCAGCTGGGCACCGAATATGCGGAGGCGCATACGAATCACGTGAGCCCCGAGACAGCCCTCGCCTTGGGCGCCGACGCCGTGCTGATGATGGCTGTCCTTGGTGGAGCGGACTACAGGAGCCTGCAGGCGGTAGGCGAGGATATCGATGCGTTCCACCAGCTTTCCATCCCCGTGATCGTGGAGATCCTGTCGTCCGATTTTTCCAAGACGAACACCTTCGATGTGCAGTACCACGGAGCTCGGATTGCCGCCGAGATGGGCGCCGATGTCGTCAAGGCCTTCTTCGTCGACGGCTTCGACAGGGTGACCTCAAGTTGCCCGGTTCCGGTGATCCTTGCGGGCGGGCCCAAGGATCGCGACATTCTCGCGGTGGCCAAACAGGCTCTCGACGAGGGCGGGCGTGGATTCGCCTTCGGCCGCAACATCTTTCAGGCCAAGGATCCCAAGGCTACCGTGGCGAGCCTCGCCGCGCTGCTGGCTTGAGCGGAGTACAAGGAAAATGAGAGCATGAAGCCGGGACCGGACGTTTCCACCATCTACCGCATCGCGCGTTACTACTACGCCGACGGTCTCTCCCAGGACCAGATCGCCGGCAAGGAAGGCGTCTCGCGCTCCCATATCTCGCGGCTTATCGACAGGGCGAGGGAGCTGGGGCTGGTGAAAATAATCCTTGTGCCCCCCTCGAGCCTCCGCGCCGAGGAGTTGGCGAGAGAACTCTCCGAGGCTTTTTGCCTGCGCTCCGCCACGGTGGTGCCAGTGCGGAACAAGGCGGGCGACGAGGAAATCTCGCTTGCGATCGCCACGAGGGCGGCCGAATGCCTGCCGCCGATGCTGGCTGATTTCGACTCGGTCGGCCTGGGCTGGGGACATACAGTCTACAAGACCGCCGAGCTCCTGCCGCGAGGCGTTGGAATGGGCGGCAAGCCATTTTTTGTTCCGATGATCGGCACCTCGGGCGACGATAACCCGAACCTGCAGATCAACACGATCATCGACCGCTTCGCTGCTGCCTTCAGAACCAAGGGGCTTTTCGTGAATACTCCCTGCGTGAGGGAGTCGGGCGCCGGGCTTTCGAAGATCGAGGGACAGCGCGTCGCCATGCTCGAAAAACGTTGGTCTCAGCTGGACGCGGCGGTGATAGGCCTCGGAGGTCCGCCCGCGGAGTCGCCCAACCTGATGGATGAGCTTTCGGCGGAATACAAGGCCGAGCTCAAGCGGAGCTCAGCCTGCGGGGATATACTGGCGCATTTTTTCGACGCCGACGGGGCTCTGTTCAAGGCAGAACACAGCTACGAACTGCTCGCCTTCGATATTGCGGGGCTGGGTTCGCTGAAACGTTCGATTTGCCTTGCGGGAGGCAGGGCAAAGGGGCGGGGCATCGCTGCGGCGGCACGCGCGGGCTTCTTCAGCGATCTCGTCACCGATGAATGTACAGCCATCGAAGTGCTCGAGTTCGCGCGCTCCCATCATGAAAGGTTCAGGCCGTCACACTCTGAAAAAACCCCGGCGAGCGGGGCGGAGGCACAATGAAAGCACTCGTCTACACTGGAATCGGGCAGCTCGAGTTGCGCGACCTTCCATATCCTGAAACCGAATTCGTCGTCAGGGTACTGGGCTGCGGCATCTGCGGTACCGACCTGAAGACCTACATGAAAGGCCATCATCTCTTCACACCCCCCGCGGTCCTCGGACATGAGTTCTATGGCCTCGTGGAGCGCAGCTTCCCTGGTTCGGGTTTTCAGCCTGGCGATCCGGTCGTCGTGGCGCCCTACGCCGAGTGCGGAACCTGCGCTCTCTGCGCGGCGGGATCGGGAGCGCTCTGCAGACAGAAATCCTTCGTGGAGGGTGGAGCCTTCTGCGAATATGTGGGCATTCCTTCCTCCTATGTGGCGACGGGCGTATTCGCCATCCCCGAAACCGATGACGCCTTCACCCTGGTGGAACCGCTCGCCTGCGTGCTGAACGGGGTGGAACACCTGAAGATCCGCGCATCGAGCAGGGTGCTCGTGGTGGGCGCCGGCCCCATGGGAGCCCTCTTCGCTCTTCTCTTCAAGGCGCGGGGCATCCCCGTCACCGTCATCGAACCGAGCGCCCTGCGTCGCGACGCGGTAGCTTCCTGGGGCATCGACGCGAGGGAGCCGGGTGCCATCCAGGCCGGCGACTACGACAACATCGTGATAGCGGTGAACCGCAAGGAACTGGTGGAGGAATACGCGAAATCGGTGGCCGACGCCGGCACTGTCCTGATGTTCGCCGGGCTGGGAAAGAGCGAATCGGTGACCATCGATTCCTACTCCATCCACTATCGCGAGGTGAGCTTGACCGGCTGCTCGGGCTATGCCATGTCCCATTTCAGGGAGGCGCTGGAGCTCATCACGGCGCACCGCGACATCTTCTCGCGCGTGATCAGCAGGAGCATGCCTCTGGACGAGGGAAAGGAAGCTTTCGCCCTGCTCCAGTCGGGACAGGCCTTCAAGATCGTGCTGAAGCCCGGTTCAGAGGGCTCGGGGAGCCATTGATGAACCTCATGCGCGCCGGGAAGACAGGGGTTCTCTTAAGCCCCGACGCAGGCAAAGGCTGTGCCGCGGACTGCGATGCGGCGCTCTCTTCCTGGCTGGCCGGATGCGAGACGGCGGTGTGCAGGGGGCGCTTTTCGGGAAGCGGCGCTCAGGCATCCTGGGTACTCCTGGAACCTGAGGGAGGCGCTGTCGCCGCAACGGGCTACGTCGGGGAGCTCAGAGCCGCGGTGGCGGCTTTCGCGGCCTGGGGCGCCGATCTCCTCGTATGCGTGGGTGGCGACGGCCTCGCTTCCTACGCGGCCGACGCGATGCTCGCGTCGCGCAGGCGCATGGCGATGCTGGGTATCGGCGCCGGCACGATCAACGCAGGACCCATCGTCTCGCTCGGCATCGAGGCGCTCGAGAGCGAGAACTTGGGGGACTTTACCCTGGAGCCGGTCTCGGCGGTCGAGGTTCTCGTCGACGGCAGGCATCTCGCCTACGGTTTCAACGATGTCGTGATCGGCGACACCTTTCTCGGCACCGCAGGGGGCAGGGTGGCGAGCTTTTCTGCCAGGGCCCTCCTCGAGCGCGGCGAGAAGGTTGAGGCGAGGCCCTCGGCTGACATCGTCGCGCCTGGTTTCGGCGTATGGAAGAACGGAAAAAAGCTCGAATCGCGCCTCGGGAAGCCTGAGCAGGTCGTGGTTTCGCCCCTCCGCCCGCGCGAATTCTTCGCGCGGGCGGTGGCAGGTCCGCTCTGCAATGCGGCCTATATGGAAGGCCCTGCCGCGCTCGCACTCTTCGATTCGGTGATCGTTCAGGCGGGACCGCCGCGCCGCGGATTCGTGGACTTTTCCGCCTCGGAGCAGATACTGTTCGGCCCGGAGGACTTCATCGAGCTGCGCGGACTCGCGGAGGCAGGCCAGGTGATCGTGGACGGGAATCCTTATGCCCGCCTTGGCGAGTCGATCGGCTTCAGGTCGGTTCCCGGCCTCATCGATGTCGTCATGGTTGGCCGCTGAAGTCGGGGAGGATAGAGAGCATGGAAATTGCCAGGACGAAGGCGAAGGCGAGGAACAATCTCCAGGCGAGGGAGCAGAGGCGAGCGGCGGCCGTGATGGTCGCTCCGCTCATGATAACCCTCTTTTTTCTCTTTCTTCTGCCCGTGATCATCGTTGTTGGCATGAGCCTCACCAACTGGAGCATGACCACCGCAACAGGGAGCTTTGTCGGCTTGAAGAATTTCAGGTTCGTGCTCGCCGATGGACGATTCTGGAAGGCTCTCGGCAATACGGTACTCTACACGGCCATCAAGCTCGTGGCCGATACGGGCGTGGCTCTCTTCCTCGCCATTCTCCTTGACCGCAAGGTGAGGGGACTCAAGCTGTTTCGCATCGCGCATTTCGCCCCCGTCGTTGTGCCCATCACCGCCTCGAGCCTCATCTGGCTCTGGTTCTATGATCCCGGCATCGGACCTTTCAACCAGATCCTGAAGATGCTCGGCCAGCCCGCCGCCCAATGGCTCTACAGCGAGAAGACAGCCTTGCTCTCCGTCCTCGTATTCTCTGTCTGGAAGGGCCTTGGGTACAACGTCATCCTTTTCCTGGCAGGCTTGCAGAGCATACCCGAATCGTATCTCGAGGCCGCGAGGATAGACGGGGCCACCGAGGGCCAGGTGCTGCGCAAGATCAAACTGCCCCTCCTGACACCGGTGACGTCCTTCGTGATCATGATGGGCATCATCAACTGCCTCAAGGTATTCACCGAGGTGGACGTCATGACGCCGAACCACGGGCCGCTCGAATCGACCCTCCTCCTCGTGACCTACATATACGACCAGTCCTTCGTGCGGGGGAAGATGGGGAGAGGCGCCTCGGCGGCCCTCGTGCTCTTCGCGATCATTTTCGCCTTTTCCATGCTCCAGCGGGCCTTCACCAAGAAGTCCGTTGACTATAACTGATGAGGAAGCAGCGATGAAGACAAAAGCCAAGCGGCGGTATCCGGGCACCTTCGCCTTTCTTCTCCTCAGTTCGGCGCTGATGATATTTCCCTTCGTGTGGCTCTTTCTCTCGGCCTTCAAGTCCTCGGCCGATGTCTACCACTATCCTCCCAAGTGGCTGCCCAGTTCCTTCCGGTTCACCAATTTCGCCGAGGTCTTCAAAAAGATCCCCTTCCTCCGGTTCTACGTCAACAGCCTTTTCATCGGCGCCATGCAGACAGTGCTGCAGATCGCCATCTCGGCCATGGGAGCCTTCGCGCTCACCAAGCTGATATTCCCCGGGCGCAAGGGCATATTCACCTTCATGCAGAGTTCTATGTTTGTGCCGGAAGTTGTCACGATGATCCCACTTTTCCTCCTCGCGTCGAAGGCAGGGCTCGTGGACACCTATCCGGGACTCATTCTGCCAGGGCTCAACTGCGCCTTCACGACGATCCTCCTCATCTCGTTTTTCCAGACTATCCCGGACGATCTCGTCGATGCGGCCAAGATCGACGGCTGCGGCTATTACCGAATCTTTCTCAACGTCATTCTGCCCAACGCGCGCACCGCTATCGGCACCGCCTCGCTCTTCGCCTTCCTGACGCACTGGCGCGCCTACATGTGGCCGCTGATCGCCACGAACAACGTGAAGATGCGCACCCTGCCGATAGGGCTGAAGTACCTCGTCACGGAGACTTCCTCGGAGTACCAGGTGATGATGGCGGCCTCGCTGATGGCCATAGTGCCGGTTCTTGTTGTCTATATGCTCATGGAAAAGGAGTTCGTGCAGTCGATAACGCTGACCGGGCTCAAGTCATAGCGAAACCCGAGCCGACCTGGGTGCGGCTCGATTCAGGGAAGAAGATTCTTCCAGGAGGTAGGGTATGAAACGCATGGTGATGCTGCTTGCCGCGTCGCTCGTCCTTTTCGCGGCAGTGACGCCGGTCATGGCTCAGACGAAGCTCAAGGTATGGTACGCGATATCGGGCGATTCGGGCGAGGCTTTCAAGGCCATGCTCGAGAAGTACGACGCGGCCAACGACGACGTCACGCTCGAGTATTCCTACTCGGGCAACTATGGCGACACCGCCACGAAGGTGAGCGCCGCCCTGATCTCCAATACCGCGCCGGACGTTGCGCTGATGGCGGCAGGCCCCCTCTACACGGGCCAGCGCGGCGACTTCTTCATCGAGCAGAAGATCCAGGATCCCGATTTCAACAAGGACGACATCTATCCGGGCGTCTGGGACTACGCGAAATTCAATGGCAGGATCTGCGCCGTGCCTTATGGCATCTCCACGCCGGTCATGTACTACAACAAGGCCATTCTCGAGAAGGCGGGCATCAGCATGAAGAACCCGCCCGCAACATGGGCCGATTTCGTCAAGGTGGCCAAGGAAGCCCAGGCCAAGGGCAACATCAACAACAGCCCCGATTTCTGGGGCTTCGACGTCACCGATGTGGGCTGGCTCTTCAAGACCATGCTCAATCAGAACGGCAACGGCGTCATCCAGGTGAAGGGCACGAAGATCGCTCCCGCCTTCAGCGACGAGAAAGCCGTCGAGGTGGCCACCTTCTGGGAAAAGCTCACCGCCGACAAGGTGATGGCTGTCGGCCAGCACTCCAACGCGGAGAAAAAATTCCTCGCGGGCAATCTCGCCTTCCTCGTCGCCACCTCCGCGAGGGTCGCGCGTTGGTCGGCCGATCCCACGCTGAAGATCGGCGCAATCCCGATGCCCTACTTCCAGAAGCCCTCGGTGGCCATGGGCGGCAATGTTCTGGTCATCCTGAGCAAGGACCAAAAGATGAAAGAGGTTGCCTGGAAGCTCGTGAAGTACCTTGCCAATAACCAGACCGAGTTCGCCCTCAAGACCGGCTACCTGCCGATCCGCAAGTCCGGACTGAAGATCCCCGCTGCCCTGGCCGCGGTGGAGAAGAACCAGATGTTCTCGGTGGCCTTCGATCAGCTCGACAACAGCTGGTCGTACTGGCACTTCGACCAGATGGGCACGATGGACCAGATTCTGGCCCAAGCCATCGACCAGTTCGAACGCAAGGTGTCGACGCCGAAGGCAGCCCTCGAGAAGGCCGCGGCCGACCTGCAGGCGGAGATAGACGGCTGATTCATGTATGAGGCTGGCGCCTCGGACAACCGGGGCGCCGCCGCTTTTATCGATTTCCGGAGGCGACGATGGCTAACATGTTTTCATTTTCTACGGCCGCGCTTTTCCCTAGGAGCGCTGCCGAGAGCCTGCGGCTGATCGCCGGAGCGGGCTTTTCGCACGCGGAACTCATGCCGCAGTGCTTCGCCGAGGCCGATGAGGGCTTCGCCGCCGTTGCGGAGAAATGCGGCATCCATGTCGCCTCGATCCATTACCCGCTGGCGATGTTTTCCATGCTCTACAACGCAGGCGACAGCATGGTCGGCGAGGCCAGGCGCTTTGGCGGCGGCCTCGTGCGGCTTTGCCGCGCCCTGGATGCTGAGGTGCTCGTCGTGCATCCCCACGACCCCGGCAAGGACAGGCTCCATGCCGACCTGCTCGAGGCGCCGATCAGGAAGAACCTCCAGCTCCTTGGCGAAGCCTGTGCCGCAGCCGGCGTGACGCTCGCTATCGAGAACAACCCGAAAGGGCCGGGACGGACGCCCGCCGGCCTCCTCGCCTACATGGAGGCGCTCGGAGCGGGGCCATCCGCGGCGCCGATGGTGGACACCACGGAAGCCTGCGAAGCGGATGAGGATCCCGTCGCCTTCATTGCGGCGGCGAAGCCTCGCCATCTCCACCTGAGCGACCATGCGGGAGAGCAGAAACACATTCCCGCGGGCGAGGGGGAGATCGACTGGCTGGGCGTTCGAGACGCGCTGCGCGGTTTCGGCTACTCAGGCTACTACACTCTCGAACCCCTGTACCGGCATTATCTCAACGCGCCCGAGGCAGCTCTCGAAAAGGCCTACGCCTTCATTTCGGGGCTGATCGGGGGCAAGGCGTGAGCCTGGGCTCCGGTGAGCCGGGCTCCGCCGGGCGCCCCTCCGCCGCCATGGTACGAACCATGCTGGAAGCCTTCGCCGTGGGCGATGCCGTCGGCATGGCCACGGAATTCATGACGAGGCCCGAGATCGTCGAACACTTCGGCATGGTAAGTGGCCTGACGGACCCCGCGCTGTCCAGGAACCACAGCGACCTGCGCCGCGGACAGGTGACGGATGACACCGAGCAGCTGCTCTGTCTGCTGGACGAATACTGCCTTCGGGACGGGATCGATCCGCGCCAGACGGCCGAGCGCCTCCTGCGATGGGTGCGTGAGAGCGGCGCCGTCGAGAAACGTTACATCGGTCCGAGTTCAAAAGCGGCTCTCCAGGCTATCGCCGAGGGAGCCGACCCCGCCGAAGCCGGGAAGAGGGGTACCACCTGTGGCGGCGTCATGCGGAGTCCCGCGGCCGCCATCTTCGCGCTCTGCCGCGGGCTTCCGCTGGGGAAGTGCGTGCGCGATTGCCTCTTGCCCACGCACAATACGCAGCCCGCCCTTGAGGCGGCCTTGGCCTACGCGCGCGCTCTCGAGATGGCGCTTAAAGGCGGAAGTCCTAATGAGGTGGCTGCAGCGGCGTCTGCCGGCGAAACCGAGGGGGGCAGGCTCGCGCCCTGGCCGCTCTGCGCTCCTTCCGTCGCCGCGCGTTTTTCCTGGTTCCGCAGTCTCATGTCCGGGTTGAGCGGTCCGGAGGAAGCCCTCGATTTTCTCTACAGCGTCTACGGCACAGGCCTCGAGTCGGCCGATGTTGCCGCCGCGGCTCTCTGCATCTACTTCTGGGCTCCCGACGACCCCTGGCTCTGCATCCGCATGGGTGCCTCCATAGGCGGCGACACCGACACCATCGCGGCTCTGGCAGGCATGCTCGCGGCGGCTTCCTGCGCTGCAGCCAGTCGGGGGCATGGCATTCCCACTGGCCTTCTTGCCGAAGTGCTGGAAGGCAACAGCCTCAACCTGGAGACCCTTTCCCGAAGCGTTGCGGACAAGACCCCGTGAAACTGCTCAAGGGGCGGTTCCGGCGCAACGCCTTTGCCTGCCTCGCCTTCCTTCCCCTGTGGAGCCTTTCATACTCGCTGGGCTTTTTCTACTTAAGCCTTTATTTCAAGGCCGGCGGCGTCACGGACGTCCAGCTGGGCTTCCTCGTGACAGCCGGTTCGGGCGCTTCGATACTTTTTTCCATGCTCGCCGCGCCCCTCGTCGACTTCATGGGACGGCGGAAGTCCACCCTTGTGTTCGATCTCATCGGTTCGGCGCTCCCTTTCCTCCTCTACGCGGTTGGCGGCGGCTTTGGCTTCGCTCTCGCAGGCACGCTCCTGTCGAACGCTTCGAGAGTGATGAATGTCGGCTATTATCTCTTGATGACCGAGGATTCTCCGAACGAGGAAAGGACAAGGGCCTTCAATGTCTTCAATATCATCTATCTGGCATCGGGCCTCGTCCTCCCCATCGCGGGGGGCTTTGTCGTCCGGATGGGCCTGCTCAGGGCCGAGCGACTCTTCCTCCTCCTGTCGGCGGGAGCGATCGCCGTGTCGGCGTTCGGGCGGTACTTCCTCTCTTCCGAGACAGCGGCCGGGGCGGCGATCATCAGGCTGGCCCGCGGCACTGGCGGCGAGGGCCGCCCTGGCCCTCGCCGCTTTAGCATAACGCAGGCCGGCGTCCGATCCCTGGCTTTTCGGAGGCTTCTTGCCGGTTACAGGGAAGCTTTTTCCTACCTTGCGAGCAGTCATGAGGCCGCTGCCGCGGCGGCGGCGAATGCCCTTTTCTACGTCTATTACCTCGTGGGCACAAACAGCAGCCTCTATTTTACGCCTTTTTTCGCCGATGCCCTGGGACTCGGAGCCCCGATGGCCGGTGCTGTCGGGGCGATATGGGCATGCGGCACATTGCTGGCAATGCTCTTCCTGAATCCGCCGGCCTTCAGGCGTTTTGGAGCTCTGAGATGCGCGCTTATCGGCGCGCTGCTGAACGCCACCGGCTTCTTTCCCCTGATCTTCGTGGAAAGAGCATCGGTGCTGCCGGTGCTGGCGGCATTGGCTCTAGCCTCGATCGGGTTCGGAATGCTCAAGTCGGCGATAGACGCCGTGCTGGCTGTCAGTTTCGGCGAAGGAGCCAATGGCGGAGCCCTCACGCAAGGCGAGACGGCCCGTTCGGGAGTCTATGCCATTGTCAACCTGGGTTCATCAGTCCTCGGCATGGGGGCGGGCGGTCTCTGTGGCGTATTATATGGACCGATGCCGCGTTTTATACCTGTTTTTTCCATCCTGATTCTCGCAGCGATAGGGGCTGCCCTTCTCAGGGCTCGTGGCCCCAGACCCGGCACACCATAGCCTCGCCCTCAGCTAGAGCCTTCCCGCCGCAGATCATAGAGCACGAGCTGGGGCTTTTCTTCGCCGTTCCACTTGTTGAGGGTCACCTTGAAAAGCAGGTCGATCCTGTCCTTGGCCTTGAAGGAAAAGTCCCTCTCGAGCCGCTCGGCTCCGTCCCAGAGGAGGGCCGGCCATTTGAAGCCGCCAAAATCGAGGGTGAGCTTGAGGTGGCTCTTGGCGGATTTCCCGACGATCTGGGCATCCACCATCGGAACGTTCCGCGCAAGAAAGACAAGGGGGCGGTTATCCTCGCCGAAGGGTTCGAACAGGGCATAGGTCTTCTGGAGCTCGGGGCGGAGGTAGCTGTGGGGGAGCTCGGCATCGACATTGATGGTTTCTTCATCATGCGCCACCTCGGCATCCTTGAGTTGAAGAGAGGCTAAAGACAGAAATTTCTCCCAATTGCCGCCGGGCATGGAAAAGCCCGCGGCAGCATCGTGCCCGCCATAGTCTAGGAAGAGGTCGGCGCAGGCGGCGAGGAGCCCTGAAATCTTGAAGCCGTTGGCGGTGCGTATCGAGCCGACTATCGATCCGTCGTCCTTGAAGGCCGCGACGATGGCAGGCACCTTGAAGGTGCTCACCATTCGCGAGGCGAGGAGGCCTGTGATGCCGGATTTGATCAGCGGGGAACCTACGAGGATAAAACGGTTGTCATTTTTCTCGAAGTTTTCACGAGCCGGGGCATAGATGGCTTCCCAGACCTCCGAGCCCATCCTCTTTCTTTCATTATTCGCCTGCACGATGTTATCAAGGGCCTTGGCGCGAAGGGCAGGGTCATCGGCGCCAAGAAGCTCGAGCGCTATCTCCGGCTTGCCCATCCGCCCCGCCGCGTTGAGGAGGGGCGTGATCTGCCATGCTATTTCGGTAGAACTCAAAGCCTTGCCGAGGCCTTGAGCCCTGAGAAGTTCCGCCAAACCCTTGCGGGGGGATGAAGCTATCGCTTCAACGCCTCGCCGCACAATGATCCTGTTTTCGTCGGAAAGTGGCATGAGGTCGGCTATAGTTCCCAGCGTTGCCAGCTGGAGCAGGGATTCGCCTTCCTCCGGCTGCGAGCCCGATCTGCGCTGGGCGAGCATGACGAAGAGGGTCTTGAGGGCATCGACATCGCCCGTCTCGGCGCTTGTGTAGCGATCAATCCTGAGGTTTTCCCGCAATTCTACGAGGCTCTTGCCCGCGAACTGGGGGAATATCGCTATGGTTTCGTCGGCGATGTCGTAGCTTTCGATGTCGACACCTGGGCCGAAAAGGGCGGCAGCTGCACGCTTCTGGGCCGCCTTCTGCCAGGTGAAGATGGAGCGCCCCTGGAGGAATTTGGCCATCTTGTCGAGAACGACTGCCGTGCGGGGGGAGCCTTCTTCCAGTTCTTCCACGAAACGGCCCGTCTCTACCAGGTTGTGCAGCCTGAGGGCTTCCACCCTGTAACGCGCGGGTTCCTCTGCGCTGTCCGGGTCCGCGGTTTTTTTCACCGCCGCGATCGAGAGGAGGGCAACCGACTGCTTGTAGAGGCCCGTTCCCGCGAAGGAGAGGGCTCGTGCCACCTTGTAGGCGACGCCGGCGCCCGCGAGATCGCGGAAGGGGTAGCCGCAGCCATCGATCTTGGGATCGATGACGGCGACAGCCTCGGGCGGAAACTCGGCCTGGAGCTTGTGGTGGTCGCAGATGATCACGTCGATGCCGAATTCGGCGGCGTGGAGCACTTCCTCATGGTTCGAGATGCCGCAGTCGACGGTGATGATGAGGCTGCCCCCCTCCTTGGCAAAGTCGTCGACGGCGGCCATGGAGAGCCCATAGGCTTCCTCCCCCCGGGGCACCCGCCAGGACGCCTTGATTCCCGCCGAGGCAAGGGCCTCGACCATGAGGGTTGTCGCCGTGACGCCGTCGGTGTCGCTGTCGCCGAAGACGAGAACCTTTTCGCCCTCGTCGGCGGCGAGGAGGATGCGGTCGACAGCGTCCTCCATCGACTCGAAGAGAAAGGGATTGTGCAGATAGCGCTGGTCGTTTTCGAGGTAGTAGAGCACTTTTTCGGGCTCGGTTACCTTCCTGCGGGCGAGAATCGATGCGCTGAGCGTGTCGATCTCGTATCGGCGGGCCATCGCCTTCACGAGGCTCTGGTCTATGTCTTCTTTTACCCACTTCATGAAGCTGATAATTCCTCCAGTATCGTGGACGAGATCGCGGGTTTGTCCGGGGCTATGCGCAGGGCTTCCCTCGAGAGGGCCATGGCGGGTTCGAGCGATTCGGAATTCTTCCCGTAAACCGTGGCGACAAGGTCGCCCTCGGCCACGGCATCGCCTTTTTTCCTGTTGAAGATAAAGCCGACATCGGGGCTGACGCTGTCGCTCGTCGTGTTCCGGCCCACCCCGAGATGGACGCCCGCAGCGCCGATTTTCCAGGCGTCGATGGAGTGAATCCAGCCGCTCGATCCGGCCCGCAGTTCGGCGCTGAAGGGCGACCTGTATTTTCCCCTCAAGGCTTCGAGCTTCGCCTGGTCGCCGCCCTGGCGCGCGACGTTCGCGAGGAAGAGTTCGCGCGCCTTGCCTGAGCTCACTGCCCTGCGGCACAGGGCTTCGCCCTCTCCGATCGATCCTGCCAGCCCCGAGGCGACGAGCATCCAGGCGCCGAGTCTGTCCACCAGTTCCATCACGTCGGCCGGCCCCCTGCCTTCGAGGCAGTCCAGCGTCTCCTCGATCTCGAAGAAGTTGCCTACTGTCCTTCCGAGGGGTTCCGACATGTCGGTTATGAGGGCGACAACGCGTTTGCCCATGGCCGTCCCCGTGCGCACGAGGCTGGTGGCAAGGGCCTTGGCATCATCGAAGGTCTTCATGAATGCGCCCGGGCCCGATTTTACGTCGAAGACGAGGGCGTCGGCGCCTTCGGCCACCTTCTTGGAGAGGATGGAAGCCGTGATGAGGGGGATCGATTCCACCGTGGCCGTCACGTCGCGCAGAGCATAGAGCCGCTTGTCGGCCGGCACCACGCGGGCTGTCTGTCCCGTCATCGCGAAACCATCGGCCAGGATCCCCGAACGGAAAGCGGCGAGGTCCAGGCCAGTCCTGTAGCCTGGAATGGATTCAAGCTTGTCCAGCGTGCCGCCGGTGTGCCCGAGGGCGCGGCCCGACATCATCGGCACCTTGGCGCCGCAGGCGGCCACGATGGGCGCGAGGGGCAGGGATATCTTGTCGCCCACGCCGCCCGTCGAATGCTTGTCCACGAAGGGGCCGGGGATGCCCGAAAGATCCATGGTATCCCCTGATTCCAGCATGGCCTGGGTGAGGACGGCCGTTTCAGCCGCCGTCATCCCTTTGAAAAATATGGCCATGAGAAGGGCTGAAACCTGATACTCAGGGATGGACCCGTCCACATAGCCATCGATCAAAAATCGGATTTCGGCGTCGGAGAGTGCCCGACCCGAACGCTTTTCCATGATTATATCCACGACTCTCATAGCTATTCCCCTTCCTGGAATGGACACTATACTTCAAAAACTCGGCATTTATAAGGACTTTTCCCTCATTGGGTCGACAGGGTGAGGAGGCTGCCTTCGGCGGCCTTCTGGGCCATGTAGTAGATCAGCGCCTTCAGCGAGGAAAGTTCGGCATCCTGAGCCTGAATCGCGGCGCAGTCGGTCAGGCTCCGGCTCGAAAACTCCTTGAGGCGGGAAAGCCCGCCGGCTCCCAGGCCAGTTCCCAGGCTCAAGCCTTCATCGGCGCAAGAGGGGCAGACGAAGCCATCCCGCTTAGCCGAGTATTGGGTTCTCTGGCTCAGGGGTTTGCCGCAGTGGGCGCAGCGCTCGAGGTCGGGCTGCAGGCCCATGATGGCGAGGCTCTTCCAGAGATAGGCAAGGAGGGTCATTTCGACTGCTTCATCCTTTCCCCGATCGAAAACGCGCAGGGCCTGAAGGCTCAGATCGAGAACCTCGGCGTATTCGCCGCCGCAGCCCGAGGTCTTGACGATCAGTTCGGCGATGAGGCTCGCCGACCAGAGCTTTGTGTAGCTGTCGCGCAGGCCCGTGAAGGATTCGATGATGGCCATGTCGCTCAGCTTGCGATAATGCTTCACCGGGTCGGAATAGATAAATACCTTGGCGAAAACGAAGGGTGAAGCGGAGGCCCGAAGCGAACTGCGCGAGCCGCCGAAGACGAAGGCGTCGATAATACCCGTTTCGGCGCTGAGCATCGTCGCTATCCTGTCGCCTGAGGGGCTGTCTTTCGAGCGGAGAAAGAGGGCATCGAAACTTTCGTTGCGGTCGGGCATCGCGGCCTCAATCCTCCCCGTCGACAATCCACCAGCGTATCCCGCCCGATTCGCCCCGCAGCGAACGCTCCCGCTTTTCTCGCGTTATGCGATCGAGTTCCTTCTTCTTGTAAAGGCGGGCCCAGAGCCAGGCTGAGATAAATCCTCCGATGTGGGCGAGGTAGGCCGTGCCGCCGGCGGTGAGACCCGAAAGCCCACCCATGATCTGGATGATAAACCAGAAGCCTATCACGAGCCAGGCCGAGAGCCGCGTGGGTATAAAATTGAAGAGAAGAACCATGACCTTGTTGCCGGGGAAAAGGACAAGGTAGGCCGCGAGGACGCCCGATATGGCCGCCGAGGCGCCGACGAGGGGAAGCTGGGCGGCCTCGCCTCCCAGGGCGATGGCCAGGGCCGCGTGGGCGAGAAGGCCTATCGTTCCGGAAATGAGGTAGAGGGCGATGAAACGGCCTCGTCCTATCCTGCATTCGACATTGTCGCCGAAAATGCCGAGAAAGAGCATGTTGCCGGCCAGGTGGGCAAGGCCGGCATGGGCGAACTGGCTGGTGAGGATTTTGAGCAGGCCCATCCCTCTCGCGAGTTCGGAGGGGATCAGGGCCAGGGCGAGGGTAGGCCTGGCGGCGCCGAAGCCCTGGATGAAGATATAGACGGCTACGTTTATCGCTATGATAGTCCAGGTGGCGGCGGCCGATCCGCGCCTGCAGGTATTCTCGTCCCCGATAGGAAGCATGATTCCCTCCCCTCAACAAAATATAGTGTAAAGCGTCGGCAAAGACTATCACTCGGCGCTATGGTTGAAGGCCTTCGCCGATTCGTGGTATCACTACAGGCAATGACAAAAGCCCTTATGTTCGACCTCGACAATACCCTCTATTCCGAACACAATGGGATGGAAATGATGGTCCTCGAGCGGATCAACCAATTCGTATCAGCCTTCCTCGGCTGGCCGGCCAAGGAAACGCACGCTCGCAGGAAGGAAGGAGCGAAGCGGTACGGCACGACCCTCGAGTGGCTCGTCTACGAGAAGGGTCTCAAGGACGTGGAGGGATATTTTTCCTTTGTGCACCCCGAGGGCGAGGAAGCCTGCCTCGCCGATGACGAAGCCTTGCGGGGATTTCTCGATTCCCTCGATTACACGAAGATCGTGCTGACGAACGCCCCGATCGAACACGCCGAACGCGTGCTGAAAACGCTCGGCATCAGGGACAGATTCTCGGCCGTCTACGACATCAAATACAACAGCCTCGTCGGAAAGCCACATCCCAAATCCTACCTCCGCGCCCTGGAAGACTCGGGCCTTTCGCTGGAAACGACAGTCTTTATCGACGACAGCCCCAAATACATCAGGGGCTACCTCGCCCTCGGCGGAAGGGCAATTCTCAAGGATGAGGGCGAGAGGTTCATCGACCAGGGTTTCGAGCGTATAAAGACGCTGTGGGAGCTTCCCGCCCGCTTATAAATCCTTTTTCCGAATTTCAGGCACCTCACTTTCCCCTTCTCTTGGCAAGCGATCCCAGCACCAGAGCGATGAGCGTGGCCGCATAGGGGATAGCGAGAATAAGCTCGCTGGGCACATTGAAGAGGCCCTGCGCGTAATTCGAATAGCTTTCGGCGAGAGCGAAGACAAAACAAGCCCCGAGGATCCCAGTCGGCTTCCTGCCGCCCAAGTAGATGGCGACGAGGGCTATCCAGCCTCGACCCGAGCTGATGTTGGGCACGTAGGCCGAAAGGTTCAGCGAAAGATATGAGCCGGCGAGTCCGCAGGCCGCTCCCGACATCAGTATGGCGGCCAGCCTGTAGCGGGCTGGCTTCAGGCCCAGGGCGGCGACTGCCTTGGTGTTCGAGCCCGTCGCCCTGAGCCTCATGCCGAAGGCTGTTCGGCGGATGATCACCCAGGCGAGGAAAACGGCGAGCCAGGAGAGTTGGACGTAGAGGTTCTGCCCGAACAGGATGGGGCCGAGGATGGGAATACCGGCTATTCCTCCCGTGATGAGGGGGAGTTGGGGGAGCGTGAAGGGCACAACGCCTTTCGTGCTGAAAATCTGCTGCGAGAGCACGACCGTGAGTCCTGATGCGAGGAGATTCGTGGCCAGACCGGTGATGAACTCGTTGGCCTTGAGGCGCAGCGTGATCGAGCCGTAGAGGAGGGCGACGAGGCAGGAGGCGAGCAGCCCGATGGCAGCGCCTGCCGCGAGGCTTCCCGTCGTCGACGCCCCTATGATGCTGAAGAAGGCGCCGATGGCTATCAGGCCTTCGAGGGCTATGTTGAGCATTCCGGTGATTTCGGTGAAAAGCCCTCCCAGGGCGGCGAAGAGGAGGGGCGTCATGGCCGCCACGGCTCCCGACAGGATGGGAATGATACCCGTCGCGAAGCTCATAGCTGTGGCCTCTTTGGATTCTTCATCCTGGCTTTGCCCGTGAAGCGCGCCGTGATCAGGAAGAATATGACGGCCTGTACGACGGAGACGATTTCTGAGGTGACATTGGAGCCTATCATCACGCCCTTGGCGCCAGCTTCCAGGTAGGCGAGGAAAAACGCCGATGGAATCACGGCAAGAGGATCGTTGTGCGCTATCAGGGCAACGGAGATGGCGCTCCAGCCCACTCCCGATGAAAAGCCGCGCATGGCCTTGTAGTGGGAGCCCAGTATCAGGGCGGCTCCGGCCAGCCCATGCAGGGCCCCCGACAGCCCCATGGGCAGGAGGGTGTAGAGGCCTGTATCGATTCCGCAGTACCTGGCAAATTCTCCGCCCTGTCCGTACACGCGCAGCTCGTAGCCGAACCTCGTCCGGTCGAAGAGGAGCTTCGCGATGAAGGAGGCGGCCAGGCCGAGAAAAATCCCAGTGCTGAGGGACGAGGGTGGAAGGATGCGGGTAAAACGCAGGGTGGAATCTATGGCGAGCGTGGTCTGGAAATTGCTCGAGGAGTCCTGGAAAGGACCTGTGATGAGATAGTCGACGATGAGAACGACGATGGCCGATATCAGAAACGATGAGATCAGCTCGTCGACGTCGATAAGGCGTTTCAGCAAACCCGAGAGCGAGCCGATAAGGCCGCCTGCCAAGGCCGCGGCAAGGAGCGCCGCGGTCTGAACCGCAAGCGGTACAACGTTGTGCGATTCCAATTGAGGTTTTCCCGCGAAGGCCAGGCAGACGAGGACAGCCACGAAGCCTCCGGCATAGACCTGACCCTCTCCGCCAAGATTGAAGTTGCGCGACGCGAAGGCTACGCTCACGCCAAGTCCTGCCAGCATGAGGGGCAGCGCGAAGGCGAGCATGTTGCCGAAGGCGTATGTGTTGCCGAAGGGGCTCAGGAAGAATAGCCTGAGGGCCGAGGGGAAGTCCTCGGCGAATATGAGAAGCAGAATGATCGCGGCGGTGAATGAAGCGGCCAACGTTATGACGAGACTGGCCAGGCGGCTGTTGGCGCTTCGGATCCGAACGTTATCCGCCATAGCTTGCCGCCGCCACTTCGCCGGAAAGGCCAAGCATGTATTCGCCCAGCTTTTCTCGCGTCAGGCTGCCGTCGTTCGGCAGATCGCAGACGATCCTGCCCCTGTACATCACCGAGATCCTGTCCGACAGTTCCAGAATCTCGTCGAGGTTGGACGATAGGAGGAGGATGCCCGATCCTGAATCCCTCGCTTCGAGTATTTTCTCGTACACGAACTCCGTGGAGCTGATGTCGAGGCCCCAGGTGGGTTCCGAAAAAATGATGAGGGGAGGCAGGGGGGCGGAGAGCTCGCGGGCGAGGATGAGTTTCTGTATGTTTCCCCCCGACAATTCGCCCGCGAGCTGCTCGGGACTGCCCTTGATGAAAAAATCCCCTATCGCCGCCCCTGTCGCTTTCACCGCGGCAGCGGCATCCAGAACGGCTCGCGGAAAATAGCGGGGTCTGTCGAGGGCTATATAGTTCTCCGTCATGGAGAGCCCGATGCTGGCCCCCCGTCGTATCCTGTCGGCAGGCACATAGCCCAGGCCATATCCCGAGGAGGCGGGAAGCCTTCGCTTGGGCAGAGCCTTCCCCTTAAAGGTAATTTTCCCTGAATCGGGTCGCCTGAATCCTGCGAGGACATCCTCGAGCTCGCTGATTCCATTGCCCGACACGCCGCATATCCCCAGAATCTCGCCCGGGTGGAGACTGAGGCCGAGCCTGTCGAGCTGTCTGGCCTGGCCCGCTCCCGAGGAGAGGCATAGATCACTTATTTCGAGGATGGCTTCGGAACTGTAGGCCTTTGAAGGGGTTCGCGTGAAAAGGGGACAGCTGGCGTTGCCCATGATATGGCAGGACAGGCTGTATTCGTCGATGTCGGCGGTTTTGAACCTGTCCACGGTGCGGCCTGACCGCATCACGGTGACGGTGTCGGAAATTTCCTTCACCTCCCTGACCTTGTGGGTGATGAGAATGATCGTGTGTCCCGATTCGCGCAGGGAGCGCAGGGTGTCGAACAGCGTCCTTATTTCCTGTTCGGTGAGGACGGCCGTCGGCTCGTCCAGAATGAGAAAGCGCGCTTCCCTGTGGAGCAGTTTGATTATTTCGAGCTGTTGGCGTTCGCCGACGCTCAGCGAGGCGGCCAACCGGGCGGGATCGAGGGCAAAACCGTGGCGTTCCATGGTCTTTTTCACGGAGCGTTCGGCCTCGCGCGCGTCGTAGAAAAAACCTGCCGTCCTCGGCTCGGCGCCGAGGACGACATTTTCAGCGACGGTAAAATCATCGACTATCATGAAGTGCTGGTGTACCATGCCGATGCCCAATCGTCCGGCATCGAGGGGGCTCGCGATGCGAACCTCGCTGCCATCGAGGGAAATTTTTCCCCCATCGGGTTTTGCAAGGCCGTAGAGTACCTTCATGAGGGTTGTCTTGCCGGCCCCGTTTTCCCCGACGAGGGCATGAATCTCGCCCGAGGCCACGCTGAGCCAAGCCCCATCGTTGGCCTGGGTGGCGCTCTCGGCATAGTATTTGGAGATGCCTTCCATTCTGAGAGCGTCCATCGGTCGCCTTTACCTCAAGCTTTCTTTACGGCTGCGTATCAGAGCGTGGGAACCTTGAACTGGAGCTTGCCCGATTTGATCTGGGCTATCACCCCGTCCACCTTGGCCCGAATCGCTGCCGGCACGCCTTCCAGATAGGAAGGGCTCTTGTTCAGGAACTCGATGTAGCCATCGGCCATGCCCACCACCTCGGCCTTGCCGAAGGGGAGGCTGCCGTCGAAGGCGGCCTTGAGGGTCTTGTAGGTGAGTTCTTCCTGATGGAGAACGGCGCAGCCGAGTATGCTCTTCGGCGCCCGGGCGTACTCGTCGCCATCGAAGAACACGAGGTACTTGCCCGCATCCTGGGCGGCCTTGAGGGCGCCCTGGCTGGCCGAGCCGCAGATGGGGAGGATGACGTCCACGCCCGAGGCTATCATGCTCTTGGCGAGGTCGGCGGCCTTCGTGGCGTCGAACCAGTTGCCGACGACGCGTGCATCCAGCTGGAAGGCCGGGTCGGCAGCTTTCAGTCCCTGCTCGAAGCCCGGGGCTATGATCTTGTCCATCACGGGGTAGTGCTGGCCCATGATCAGGCCCACTTTCTTGTCGGGGTTGGCGCCCGGAAGGCTGCTCATGGAGACAAGACCGGCCAGGTAGCCAGTCACGTAGCCCTGCTCGAGCTGGTTGTAGAGCACCGTGTAGAGGTTGGGGTTGCCTGCCGACTGTCCGTCCACGCAGATGAATTTCTGCTTGGGGAAGGCCGGTGATATCTTGTTGATGAGATCGGGAAGGGAAGGGTTGGAGGTGACGAGGTAGTCGTACTCGCCCGTGGCGACGAGGCTGGTGAGTTTCTCCTCCCATTCGGCCTGGTTGAAGCCTGCCTCATAGACCTTCACCGAGGATCCCGGCGTCTCGGCCACGAGCTTCTCCACGCCTTTCGCCATAGTGTCGTAGATGGGGCTGCCCGCGCGCACTCCGGGGATGAAGACGGCGATTTTCACCGGCTTGGCGAAGACGGGAGCCGCGAGAGCCAAAACCGCGAGACTCAGCATCAGGATTCGCTTCATGGTTTCTCCTCCTCAAAATCTACTTCGATTCTTACTTGACGTAAGATAATATGTCACGTAAGATTCATTCTAGCATAGCATGACAAATGCGCAAGAGGGAATCATCGCCGATCATGGATCATAGCGACGCAAACTACAAGATAGGGGAACTCGCCTCGATGTTCGGCCTCACCGTGCGCACGGTTCGATACTACGAGGAACTGGGGCTTCTGAAGTCCAGCGACCGCGTCGAAGGACTTCATCGGCGCTACCCGGAAAAAAACATCGTCTACCTGAAGCGCATCGCCCAGCTGAAATCCTATGGATTGAGCTTAGGCGAGATCAAGGAGTTCTTCGCCCTCGCGGCGCGCGACCGCACGGGCGAGGCCTGCAGGCGGCTCCTCGTCAGCAAGTACAGGGAGAGGATGGAGGCCGAGGAAGCCATCATCGGCGAGGCTGAAAAAAGGCTTAAGGATCTGCGCTGGCATGTGCGCCAGCTGGAAACCGTAAAGGACTTTTTCGAGTGCCCCGGCAGGCAGTGCGGGGAATGCGACTTCGGCCAATGGTGCGAGCTGAAGGTCGATGGACTCGCACCCGAGGAGGAAGAATGAAAGCGGCGATGTTGACGGCCCCCGGAACCATCGAAATCAGGCAGTTGCCCGATCCTGTTCCCTCGGAGGGTGAAATCCTCGTCAAGCTCAAGGCCTGCGGAATATGCACGCTGGAACAGCGCCTGTACACGGGGGCGATGAAGATGCCCCTGCCTGTCATACCGGGGCATGAGGCTTCGGGCGAAATCGTGGCGATTGGACCGGCCGTCGTGGGCGACTTCCGCCTGGGGGGCAGGGTGGCTCTCGACCTCGTCCTGCGCTGCGGCGAGTGCTATTACTGCCGCATCGGCAAGTCGAACCTCTGCGCCAACCGTTTCAAGAAAGGCCAGCGCGTTCTCGGCGGCTTCGCCGAATACATCACGGTGCGCCCCTCTCAGGTCCATCCAATGCCGGACAGCCTTTCCTTCCGCGAAGCCGCCTTCGCAGAACCACTGGCCTGCTGCATCCACTCGCTCAAGCGCCTCAAGGTCGCGATGACTGAGGATCTCCTCATCGTTGGGGCCGGCGCCATGGGGATGCTTCACCTCCTCGTGGCTCAATGCATGGGCCTCCGCAGCACCGTGAGCGACCCCGACCCCGCGCGCCGCGGGACGGCCAAGGCTCTCGGCGCCGATTTCGTCGTGGATCCCGCGGCCACCGATCTGCCGGCCTTCGCGAAGGAGATCACCGGAGGTCTCGGCTACTCCTCCTGCGTCGTGACGAGCCCGGCTCCGGTTGCCTTCTCCAGCGCGATCGAGTCCCTGGCCAAGGCTGCCAGGCTCAACATCTACACGGCCTACGAGGACAAGATGTCCATCCCCGTGGACGCCAACGCCATCCACAGACAGGAACTCCTGATCACGGGCACGGAAGGCCGCCTGGAAGAGGACTTCCTCCAGGCAGTCCGCCTCCTCGCCTTCGGAAAGGTCGACGTGAAGCCCCTGGTGAGCGCCGTCACTTCCTTTTCCACGATAGACGAAGGTTTCAGGACAGCCCTGTCCAAGACGGCTTACCGCGTCCTCCTTGAGCACGAGGCCCCATGATACTCGCCGTCGATATAGGCACGTCCTCGGTCAAGGCCGGTCTCTTCGACAGGAAGGGCGCCTGCCTGGCCCTGGATTCGAGGCCCGTCGAGCCTCTGGTTTCTCAGGATCCCGTCGCCCACGAGGTGAATGCGAGGTCCTGGACCGATGCTCTTGCCGCCCTCGTGCCGGCCCTGGTTGCCGCTGCCGGCCCAGGCGATGCCGCCGCAAGGAGCTCGAGCGCAGGGGCTGTCGAATGCGTCGTCGTCTCGGGCAACGGCCCGACCCTCGTGCCCGTGGATGCCGCAGGGGTGCCGCTCGCGCCGGCCGTCACCTGGATGGACCGCCGCGCCGTGGAGGAAGCCCTTCTGGCGGGCAAGGCCGCAGGGCGCTTCCTCGATCCCACCTACAACCTTCCCAAGGCGCTCTGGTTCAAGCGGCACCGGCCCGACATCTACGAGCGCTGCGCCCGCTTTTCCTCCTGCCCCGAATACCTCTGCGGACGCCTCACGGACGAATGGCGCAGCTTCCTGCCCGCGGAAGGCTTCCAGCCCATCATCTGGGATGCCGACTCCTTGCGGGCCCTCGGCCTGGACGAGACCAAATTCCCTCCCTTCATCAAGCTGGGAAAGATAGTCGGCCGGGTGACGCGCGGCGCGGCCGGGATTTACGGCCTGCCCGAGGGCATTCCCGTCGTGTCGGGCGGCCCCGACTTCATCGTCTCCCTCATCGGCACCGCCACCACGAGGCCCGGCCGCGCCTGCGACAGGGCCGGCACCTCGGAAGGCATCAACCTCTGCCATGCCGGAAGCTTTCCCGACGACTCCCGCCTCCTCCTCATGCCCCATGTCATCGAGCCCAACCTCAATGTTTCCGGGGTCATTTCCACTTCAGGCAAGGCGGTATCCTGGTTCAGGCGGGCTTCCGGCGATTCCTGCGAGGATTACGAGGGCTTTTTCGGGGAAATCTGCCAGGTGAGGCCGGGAGCCGGCCGCCTCCTCTTTTTGCCCTACCTTTCGGGCGAGCGGGCCCCCATCTGGGATCCGGACGCGCGGGGCGCCTTCCTGGGCCTCACCCTCAACCACGGCCGCTCCGAAATGGGCAGGGCTGTCGTCGAATCGACAGCCTTCGCCATGCGAGATGTCATCGAGACGATGGAATCCCTGGGAGGCCGCGTTTCCGAGCTGAGGGTGACGGGCAATCCGGCGCGGAACCCCGTGTGGAACCAGATCAAGGCCGACATCACCGGCCGTCCCCTCGTCGTCTCGGCCTTTCCCCACGCCGAACTCCTGGGTGATCTCTGCCTCGCCCTTTCGGCCCTCGGCGAGTATGCGGGTCCGGCCGAGGCCGCCGAATCGCTCGTCACCATGGAACGCGTCCATGAGCCCGATCCGAGCCTGCGAGCCCTGTACGACGAGATGTTCGGGCTGTACCGCGATGCGTATAGAGCCCTCAAGCCTGTATTCGCCGATCTTTCGAAGACAGCGAAGGAGTGACCATGTACGGAAAAACAATCAGAATGAACCGCATCCTGAACAAGTCCGACGGGCGAACCGTCGTCGTCGCCATCGACCACGGCGGGATAGCGGGACCGGTCAAGGGGATCGAGAATCCGGCTAGCGTCGTGCGCGACTGCGTGGCCGCCGGCGCCGACGCGATACTCGCCACGCGGGGCCTCGTGCGCGCCTCCCTGGGTGAATGGAACCGCGGCACTTCCATCATCCTCAGGCTCACGGGGGGATTCACCGTTCTGGGCGGAGGCTTCGAGGAGGAGCTCATCTGCGATCCCTCGACGGCTATCGCCTATGGGGCCGACGGCGTCGCGATGACCGTGAAATTCGGCCACAGGCGCGAGGGCGATTTCACGAAACAGGCTTCCCTCGCCATAGGCGCCTGCGAACTCCTGGGCATGCCCGTCATGATCGAGGCGATGGCGAAGATGGAAGGCAAGAAATCCAACGATCCCGAGAATATCAGGCTCGCGGCGCGGGCGGCCCAGGAAATCGGCGCCGATATCGTCAAGACCTACTACACGGGCGATCCCGATTCCTTCCATCGCGTGGTGGAAGGCTGCCCCGTGCCCATCGTCATCCTCGGCGGCGAAAAGAACGACAGCCTTAAAAGCCTCTTCGAGGATGTGTACTGGTCCCTGCAGGCCGGGGGCGCCGGCATCGCCATCGGCCGCAATATCTGGGCTCAGGGGCGCACGCAAGGGATGGTCGAGGCGATGAACGGCCTCGTTCACGCCGGCTGGACGGTGGAGCAGGCCTTGGCCTACATCGGCTGAGAAAAGAGCCAGCGCGGGCAAAGGCCGGGCCTTGACCAGTCCCCAGCCTGCGACTATCCTGAATCAGGCTCGAAGCATCGGGCCGCCCCCACACAAGGAGTAATCCGGATGCCCGAAACCAAGGTAGTCATCAATCTTTCCAACCGTCATGTCCATGTGAGCCGCGCCGATCTCGATATCCTTTTCGGAGCCGGACACCAGCTCACCAAGACCAAGGACCTCATGCAGCCAGGACAGTTCGCCTGCGCCGAGACCGTCACCATCAAGGGTCCCAAGGGCGCTTTCGAGGGCGTAAGGATCCTCGGGCCCGAGCGCAAGGAAACCCAGTGCGAAATCCTCGCGAGCGACCAGTTCAAGCTCGGCGTCCCCGGCTGCCCCGTGCGCGAATCCGGCCAGCTGGACGGCAGCGCTCCCTTCGAGATCATAGGCCCCTCGGGCTCGATCAAGAAAACACAGGGCCTCATCATCGCCAAACGCCATATCCACTTCAACCTGGATGAAGGCAAGCGCTTCGGCGTGGTCGACAAGCAGCTCGTCAGCCTCAAGGCCGGCGGCGAGAGGGGAGCGATCTTCCTCAACGTCGTGTGCCGCGTCAACGCAGCCTACGCCCTCGAATGCCACCTCGACTTCGACGAAGGCAACGCAGTCGGCATCGGGAACGGCACGCTCGGCGAAATCGTGGCGCTCTGACTCTAGATCGACAACTCCGGCGGGCCGCTCAGTAGGCCAGCCGCCTGAAGGGGAGCGGAAGTGAGCAAAATAATCTTGAAAGCCCAGGACCTCGATGGCTATCTGACGGCTAAGGACAACGCCTATCTCGCCCAGATGGACCTTCTCTACCGCCAGGCCATGGTTTCCTTCAATATTCTGGGCACGAGCCATTCCGAAGCCGAGAAACGGAAGGAAGAAGCCGCCCTCATCGAGCTCTACAACACCATGGGAAGCCTCATGAAGGAGATCTGCGCGAACGAGCCGCGCATCCAGGTGTACTCCTTCGTCACGCCGCACGAAAACCACGGCGAGGCTTCGCGCCTCATAGCCAAGCTGCGCGACGTCGATACGGGGCGCCAGGAATTCGTCTACTACGTCCAGCGCGCCTTCGAGCTTCTCTTCAATATCGCCTTCGGCGGCGGCGTCAATCCCAACAAGAATTACCTCATCGTCAAGACGCCCGTGGGCATCCCCGTCCAGAACTACGCCGTGCACAAGATTCCCAACATCGACGCCCAGCTCTCGGACACGGTGATGTGCGTCATGCTCCGGGGCGCCCTCCTGCCCTCGATGATCGTCTCCAAGGAAATTCAGGAATACTCCTCCACCGGCTACCTGACGCCCTTCGCCCTCTTCAAGATCAAGCGCGACGACACGAAGAGCGAGACGACGATGGAATACATCCTCGACCTGGACCGCTCCTACTTCAAGCTCGAGGAGCTGGACGGCAAGAATCTCGTTTTCGCCGATCCCATGAACGCCACGGGAGGCTCCCTCGTCACGGTCGTGAAATACCTCCTCGACAAGGGCGTCAAACCCAAGTCGGTGAAGTTCCTCAACGTGATTTCGGCCTTGAAGGGAAGCCTGAGAATCGTCAGGGCGATCGAGAATGTCACGGTGCACACGCTGTGGATGGACCCCATCCTCAACGCAAGGGCTTACATAATGCCAGGCCTGGGCGACGCGGGCGACAGGATCAACGGGATGGACGAGGACAACAGCCCCCGCGACATGCTCAGGCTTGTGGCCGATTACGGCACCAACATCACGGGCCTGTATCGATCGCAGCTCAGGATTATCGAAGAAACAGTGCTTCACCACTAGAGGGAACAGCGCCCCATGCCCGATACCCACACTTCCGGCTTCTCGCTCTTCTGCGGCCCCGACCTCATCCTTCCCGCCCTGTGGGGGGAGGGTTTTTCAGGACTCCCCGCCTTCGAGACCCTGTCGCTTCCAGGCCGCGCAGCGGCTCTGAAAAGCGAAGACCTGCCCTCAGGCTATGCCAGCGCGGCCTTCGATTTCGGCGGAAAAACCTACAGGGCTCTGGAACTGAATGAGACCCAGGCTTCGGAGATCCAGGATTCGGTCCGCCTGCCGGTGCGCCAGTTTATCGGCACAGCCCCCCAGGAATCGGCATCCTTTATCCTCAAGGCTCGAGCCTATGCCCACTGGTCCTTTGTTTCGCGCTATTGCGCCTTCTGCGGCTCCCTCCTCGTCGACGGGCGCGGCCGCGACCAGGAGCGCGCGAAGGTCTGTGAATCCTGCGGCCGCGCCTGGTTTCCCCGCATCTCGCCCGCCATCATCACCCTCATCCGGCGCGGCGACGAGATACTCCTCGCCCATAACGCCAAGTTCCCCACAGGCCGCCACGGCCTCATAGCGGGTTTTGTGGAGCCGGGCGAGTCGCTGGAGGAAACGGTACATCGCGAGGTGATGGAGGAAGCGGGAATAGAAATCGAGGAGCCTCGCTACATCAAGTCGCAACCCTGGCCCTTTCCCGATTCCCTCATGCTCGCCTTCGAGGCGGAGTACAAGTCGGGCGAGGCAAGGCCCGACGGCGAAGAGATCGACCATTTGGGCTGGTTCTCTGCCGACAGTCTGCCCGAGATCCCTCCTCCGGGATCGGTCGCCCGCAACCTCATCGACCGCTTTCTCGACTCGAGGAGGAAGCCCGGGAATTCCTGAGCTTCCGCAGCGCTCTCGCGTCCGTAATTCGTATTTCCCTGCCGGAAAAATCAAGCACTCCCAGTTGCCTGAGGGCCCCCAGTTCGCGTGAAAGGCTGGGTCTGGCAACTCCGAACAACTCCGCCATCCTCTCCCTCGTCGCTTCGAGGCGCAGAATTGGCGAACCCGAAAGTTCCATGCGGCGCAGAAGCCAGTCGGCCAGTTTTTCCCTGAGGCTGATGAACTGGGCGGCTTTCAGCCTGTCGGTGAGGGTGGAGAGCCTGTCGCCCATTTCGCCCAGAAGGGCTTCGAGTATGGCTTTATGCTTCATGCAGAGGGCGAGGAGCCCCTCCCTGGGGATGATGACAAAGCGGCAGGCCTTCTGGGCCTCCACGCTGACAGGGAGGATCTGCCCCTTGGTGAAGAGGATCGCCGCCGCGAGGGATTCTCCCGCCCTGAAACTCTCGACGCGCACCACCTTTCCATCGTCGCTCGTCATCTCCGCCCATGCCTCACCCTCGATCAGAACATAGAGGGCTGAGTATTTGCAGCCGGAGAGGAGAATGATCGAGTTTTCATCGAAGCGCCGGATGGAGTGGGGAATGGTGGCGAGGCTGCGGGCCAGGTCGCCGGGATCGACGCCGGAAAAAATCGGGCATGAGGCCAGTCGTGCTATATCGCGCAGTTCCATCGTCTGGCATTTTCCGATAAGCCAGGTCCTTTGTCCAGTGTGGAAGCCAGGGATGCCCACAGGCGCGCACCCCCTTGCGTGCCGCTTCGCCTCCGCCTACCATATCCCAAGACCGCCAAGGAGACGCCAATGGACTTTTCCTGGAAAGTGATCATCGATGCCAGCCTGATATCATCTGCCCTCATTCTGGCCACCTTTATCAGATCCAAAGTGCGATTCTTCCAGAAATATCTCATACCCAATGCCCTCACTGCCGGTTTTATCCTCCTCCCTGTCTACAACTTCGTCCTCCCGTCAATCGGCTATAAAATGAATGGACTTGGAGATCTCGTCTATCACCTCCTCAATTTCTCCTTTATAGCCATGTCGCTGCGCTCCTCCCCTCCCAAGGTGAAGGGGCACAAGGGCGGAGGAGTGCTGGGCATGTCCACGGGCATTCTTATGGGCTACGCCACCCAGGCGCTTCTCGGCCTCGGGCTCACGCTTCTCTTCATTCCCTCAGTGCACCATGCCTTTGGACTTCACCTGCCCCTCGGATTCGCCCTCGGACCGGGCCAGGCCTATGCCATCGGCAAGGGCTGGGAAGCCATGGGCTTCGAAGGCGGCGCCTCGGTTGGGCTCACCTTTGCGGCTATAGGCTATCTCTGGGCCTGTTTTGGAGGCGTCGTCCTCATCAATATGGGCATCAGGAAGGGCTGGATCAGCGCCGAAATGCTGAGTTTCATGAAGGATAAAGCCCTCCTCACCGGCATCATGGCGAAAGACGGACAGAAACCCCTGGGCAGCCGCCTCACCACCGACTCGGAAGCCATAGACTCCTTCAGCTTCCATGTCGCCGCAGTCTGTGTCGTCTATTTCCTCTCCTTCCTCCTCCTCAAAGGTCTCACCCTCGTCCTTGGCTTCGCGGGGAAAACAGGAGCCGAACTGGCAGCCAATTTCTGGGGCATCAACTTTATCTTCTCGGCCATATCCGCCATCGTCGTGCGGAGGCTCATCGAACTCCTCAAGCTCGGATACGTTTTGGATGACGACACCCTTACCCGCGTTTCCGGATTCTCCGTCGATTTCATGGTCGCCGGCGCCCTGGCCGCCATATCGCTCGTCTTCGTGGGCAAATACTGGTTTCCGATCCTGCTCATGTCGACAGTCTGCGGCCTGATGGTCAGCATCACCGTGCCCTGGATGAGCTCGCGCATGTTCAACGACTACAAGTTCGAGAGGATGCTCATGCTCTACGGTGTATCGACGGGCACCCTGTCGACGGGTCTCGCCCTCCTCAGGGTGATGGATCCCGAATTCAAGTCCAAAGTCTCGTCCGACTACATGCTCTCGGCCGGATTGACCTTTATCCTCGCCATACCCTTCATCCTCTCGATAAATCTGCCTGCCAAGGCCTACGTCGAGGGCGATATCAGCTATTACTGGATCATGATGGGCGTGGCGGCAGCCTACCTGGCCTATGTCCTCGTTTCCTATATCGTTTTGGCAAAGAAAAAGAGCTTTGCCAAACCCTCAGAGCTGTGGTACAGGGGCTGAAGACTATTTCCCCGACTCCCTGAGGGCGGCGAGGAGCTCCATGGCCGAGGCATACTTGTAGCCCGATGCCGCCCTGTCGTCAAATCGTGCCCGGTAGACGGCCTTTCCCACATAAAACTCGAAGAAATTCCATTTCAGGACGCCCGGGCCATCGATGTCGCCGAGATCTATGGAGAGTGCCTCTCCCCTGTCAGGTTTCAGGCTCAGGCTTTTCGTGTTCAGGCTCAGCCTTCCGCGGCCCAGGGATTCCATCTTGTCCATGCGCTTGCCGCGCAGAAGCCGAACCCCTTCATCGGAAAAAACGGGCCGCTCGGGCGAAGCCGACAGATCAGCCTGGAGCAATGCCTTCAGATGCTCGCGTTGCCACCTGTCCCATATCCTTAGGGAAGGGAAAAGGAGGCTGCCCTCGCGGCTCTGCATGCCGGCCAAGGCCGGCGAAGGGCTCGAACCGGTTTTCTCAAGCATGAAGCTTCCGTTTTCACCGTATTCGGCGGCAAAGCCGCAGGACAGGCAGGAAATCCTCGCCCCTGCCGACGTGAGCGACTGAAGCTCTCCGCAGGCGGGGCAGGCGTAGAGGGCAAGTTCCAGACATTCGGCGCGTTTTGGATCCCTGAACGCAAGACCTTGGCTTTGAGCCCAGGCTGGGTCGTCGTGCTGGATGGCAGCATTCAGCACCCTGTCGATTTCGCTGACGCTCAGCTCCTTGATTCGTTCGGGGCTGAGGAGGAGGCTGTACTCAATCTGCACTTCCCCGTCGCGCCGAGAATATGCCCAGCGGGGTTTTGTCAAATAGGCGCCGCGCGAAAGGGCGCAGATGACAGGGGCCTTGAGGAGCTTCACCAGCTTGGCGGTGGAAACGAGGGAAGGGAGGGAACTTCCGTCCCAGGTGGACTGGCCTTCGGGGTAGAAGCCGACGACGCCCTTTCGCTTCCTGATGAATTCCACGATCCAGTTGACCGTCTCGATATCGGGAATAGCCTTGGATTTGGGTATGGAGCCTACGAGTTTGATGAGAAGGAACCGCATGAGAGGCGAGCGCATGTTGCCGTCGCTGGAAACCCAGTGGACGGGGTAGGGCACGAAATAATTGGTGATAAAGGGATCCATGAGGGTGGAGTGGTTGCCTACGAGAATAAAGGGCGGCTTCACGGTCTCGAAAACCTCGAGGCCGATGCCGCGCGCTTTGTATCGGGAGGCTATGAAGGCGCCGAAGCTGTGCCTGAGAATCCAGGTAAAAAACCTCGTGTTTGTGGGGCGATATCGTCGCGCGCTGATCATCCTGTCCTCACTTTCGCGTTCATCATTGCAGGAAGTATGGAAGAAAAGGGCAGAGGACGCAACCGAGGGCGCAGGCCTTGCCGCCTTGAGCCTTTGACTGTTATCGTGCTTTTCATTATCCTGAATCAACAAAGCAGGAATGATGGATTTTGACAAAATACTGAAACAGTGGGATGCGAGCCAAAAGCAAGAGGCCAATAAAAAGCCTTTGCACCAGGGGTCGGGCAAGAAGGCCAACGCGCCAAGCCTTGAGGAAAAAGCCGCAGCCAGAACGCAGAAGGCTTCACCTCAGGCAGCCAAGCCCCGTCTGAATCCCGACGATTACCTCAACCATTGGATGGCGATCCATGGTGTGCCCGACAAGGACGAGGCCTGCGATTCGGGGTCGGAGGACAGGTCGGCGAAGATCGAAGAAGCCGAACGGATCAGGCGGATGCGTCCCCAGGCCAGCCTCGATCTGCACGGGAAAACCGCCTCGGAGGCCGATGTTCTCATACTGGATTTTCTGCATTCCTGCAGCCTGTCAGGGCTCGAGAAAGTGCTCATCGTGCACGGGAAAGGGCTTCACTCAACCGCCGAGCCGGTGATGGCCGACATCGTGAGGCGAGCCCTTGAAGCCAACAGCCTGGCTGGAAGTTTTGGCCCCGCAGAACGCAATATGGGAGGGCGGGGCGCAACCTGGGTGAGAATCAGGAAGAGGGATTATTTTTCTCGATAGATGATTCTGCCGCGGGAGAGATCGTAGGGCGATAGGCCCACGCGAACCTTGTCTCCCGGAACTATGCGGATATAGTGCTTTCTCATTTTGCCGGAGAGGTGGGCGAGAATAGTATGGCCGTTCTGCAGCTCAACTCTGAACATCGTGTTGGGGAGGGCTTCGCGCACGATCCCCTCTACCTCTATGGCTTCTTCTTTCGCCACGTGGACTCCTTGCATTGGAAGGCGCTCGATTTGCTCCATTGGTACTTGCGCCCTGAAACTATATGAAATAGTATGTACCGCCGTGATGAATGTCAACACGGCCGCGGGTGTCCGGAGCCTATGACTTGACTTTTTGGCGTTTATGATGCATTGTGCCCATCCAAAATTGCGGAACCGGTTTGGAAAAATATATTGTGCGGGGGAGTCTGATGGAAAAAAGCTTTACCGAACAGATGAGAGAACTTCTCATCTCCCAGAAGCGCGAAGTCCTGGAAGGTCTGGCTGCCACCAATGAAGAATTCCGTGCCATTGTGGCCGAGATGGATCCCAAGGACGTGGCCGATGTCGCTTCCGACGACATTGACAGGAAAATGATAGAGGCGCTAGGCTCCCAGGACATCAAACGCCTCAAGTCCATCGATGCCGCCCTCACGCGCATCAGCCAGGGGCGCTACGGGCTCTGCATGTCCTGCGGCAAGAAAATTCCCCAGGAAAGGCTGGGCGCTATCCCCTATGCCGTCCTCTGCATCGACTGCCAGAAGAGCGAGGAAAGACGCAACCGCTAGAAAGGAAATTCCATCGAATGGAGAATATCGACGGCAGGGCGGCGCAGGCTGCCCTGCCGTTTTATTATGCCTCGCCCTCGCGGGGACGGCCGGCTTCGTCTATCCCGATTTCCTTCCATTCAAGGCTGGCATCGATGTACCAAAGGCTTTTATAGCCCGCAGCCTTGGCTGCGGCCACACCCGCAGACTGATAGCGTCCAAGATGGGCGGAAGCATGGGCGTCATCTCCCAGGGTGAGCCTCAAGCCTTTTTCGCGCATGTGTCCAAGGATGGCGGGTGAAGGGTAGGTTTCATCGATCTTGGCCCTGGCGAGCCCGCCGGTATTTATTTCGGCGATGCGGCCGAGTTCGGCGGCCCGATCGACAGCGGCGAAGGCCGCGTCTCGATAGTCCCTTGCATCCTCGTCGAACCAGCGGCTTCCCGCGTTGTTCTTCTTCACGAGGTCGAAGTGCGCGATGATGTCGAATCCGCCTTTTTCTATCATAGCCATCAGGCT
This sequence comes from uncultured Treponemataceae bacterium, assembly GCA_964468155.1. Classification (GTDB taxonomy): domain Bacteria; phylum Spirochaetota; class Spirochaetia; order Treponematales; family Rectinemataceae; genus CAYXUF01. Next base: position 14,105 of record CAYXUF010000017.1, on the reverse strand, counting down.
TTCATAGTAGCCCTTCCACACCAGCGAGGCTTCTCCGCCAAGAAGTGCCATATGGGCCGAGAACCTGTCGGCCGGCTCATCGACAGTGAATTCGTCATCAGCCAGACTCTTGAGAAAATGGACGGAGCCAAGACGGAAATCGGGCTTAATGCCGTCATAGGCCGTATCCCCGGGGGCAGCGACACCCTCGATATAGTCAATCTCCAGGCCAAGAAGTATGGAAAGGCCCAGCGGCGCCCAGGCAGAGGCCAGGGATCGGACGCGGTCGGCGTAAGCGCCGATGTCCTTCCACTGCATGTTCCAGTCGGTATCGAAGGGGAGGGGGGCGTGCGATGTGAAGCCGAGGTATGAATAACCCTCATCGAAGCCGGCCTGTGCCATGTCTTCGGCGCTGGCCCGGCCGTCGCAAAACTCCGTGTGCGTGTGGTAACTGAAGCGCATGCGTCGAATATAGCTGATCCCGGTCCGCTTCAACTAGCCCGGCATAGTAATGCCCGGCATAGTAATGCCCGGCATAGTAATGCCCGGCATTGCGATGCCGAGATGCCTTGACCTTTCGCTTGTGCCCCACCTACTATTGAAGGGATGGAAAACGAAAGGCCTTATGACAGGCAAATTGGTGAGAGCTTGGGCAATCTGATGAAGGCACTTCCCGATATCGTCTATGCCCTCGACACCAATGGACATTTTGTCTACCTCAATGAGGCGGTGAGGAGCCTTGGCTATGAGCCTGAATCCCTTATAGGCAGACATTTTTCCAACATCATCCATGCCGACGACAGGGTTGCCGTCTCCCGCGAGGCCGTGATTGCGAGAATCCGCGCGGAGGAACGATTCCCCGAAACCTCTCCCAAGCTTTTTGATGAACGCAGATCGGGTTCCCGAATGACAAGGGAACTTGAGGTTCGCCTCATACACGGCAGTACAGGGGAAACGGTCTATGCCTCGGTCAACGCCTACGGCGAACCCCTTGTCGATCCCCTCCTCAAGCAACTCTTCAGGACGGAAGGCGCCGTGACTATGGGGGCAATCCGCGATGTCACCGCAGCCCACCTCTACCGAAAGAGCCTTGAAGAGAATCTCGCCACGAAGGAAATTCTTCTTAAGGAACTGCACCACAGGGTTCGTGACAATCTGCAGGTGATCGCGAGCCTCGCCCATCTGCAGGAAATGAAACTGCCTGAACCCGGCGCCAAGCAGTTTCTTTCGGCGCTTGTTTCGCAGATCAAGTCCATCGCCATCGTTCATGAAGCTCTTTATAGGGCGGAAAGCCCGGGCGGCGTCTCGGCGAAGGGCTATTTCGAACGTTTCGCGGTTCAGATGCGCCTGTCCTTCAGCCATATCGGTTCACCGGTAATTCTGGAGGTCGATGCCGAAGACAGGATCATCGAGGCTTCGCGGCTGACCTACATGGCGATCATCGCCAGCGAGTTCGTGGCGAATGCTTATCGGCATACTTTCCCCGCGGGCGGACAGGGCAGAATCCGTCTCGCTTTCCGCGCTTTTGCCGATCACGACGAACTTGAGGTAAGCGACAATGGCATCGATCTGCTTGATGACAGGGATGCCCGCCAGGGGCTGGAAGCTGAAATCCTGGAATCTCTGGCGAAGCAGCAGGGCGGGCGGATAGAAAGAAAATCAGGTTCAGGAACCCACATGAAAGTGACAATTCCCCAGGCCTCGAAATTGTTATAATATTCCACACAAGGAGAAGTAATACATGAAATCCAACTACGAGCTGGTCATCATAGGGGCAGGAGTTGCCGGATTGTCGGCGGCCCAGTATGGTGCCCGCGCGAATCTTAAAACACTGGTTATCGAGGAGATGGCTCCCGGTGGCCAGGCACTCCTGATCGATATGCTTGAGAATTATCCGGGCATAGCCGAGCCTATCTCCGGTTACGAGCTCTGCGAAAGGATGCGGCTGCAGGCCGAGGGCTTCGGTGCGGAATTCATGACAACATCGGTACTGAAGGTCGAAAAGACGGGGCCGGGCTTCGCCGTTGAAACCTCGGACGGCCTCGTTGACGCCGATTCGGTGATCATCGCAACGGGGGCCAAACATCGCCACCTCGATATTCCCGGCGAGGAAGCCTTCATCGGCAGGGGCGTGTCGTATTGTGCAACGTGTGACGGACCTTTTTTCAAGGGCAAAAAAATGCTCGTTGTCGGAGGCGGCGATTCGGCCTGCGATGAGGCGATGTATCTTTCCAAGCTCACTGCTTCTATCACCATGGTGCATCGAAAGGACCGCTTCAGAGCCCAGAAATCCCTTGCCGAGCGGGTCCTTGCCAATCCCAAAATCCAGGTAGCCTTCAACACGGTAGCGCTTGAAATCCGAGGTTCCAAAAAAGTCGAATCGGTCGTTCTGAAAGACCTGGTCACGGGCGAAACGCGCGAGGAAGCCTTCGACGCTGTATTCGTCTTTATCGGTTCGGATCCCAATGTCGCCCTTGTGCCCGAGGCAGCCAAGGATGAAACCAACTCCATCATCACCGATGAGAGCATGGCCTCAAGCCTTCCCGGACTCTTCGCCGCCGGCGACGTGCGGGCTTCTCCCTTCAGGCAGATTATCACGGCCTGTTCCGACGGGGCGATTGCGGCCCACGCGGCCTCCCAGTACATCGATGAAACGAGGGGAGCGGCCTATCGCTAGGAGACTGAGGCCCGGGCTTGCCGCCGCCTTTTTCCTTGTTCTCCTCGGCTCGACTACGCTTTCCCTTGCGGCAGCCGGCGCAGGGAAATCCTCGGGCGCGAAGGATTTCTGGCGCGAACCGGATCTTTCCGGTTTTCCTGCATTTCTTGGGAAGAAATGGACGGATACCAGAGCCTCAGCCTGGATCGAATCCATGACCGACGAGGAAATTCTCTCCCAGGTTCTCATGGTAGGGTACTCAGGCATCAGCCCTCCGCCTTCGCTTTTGCGATGGGTGGAAGCCCGCGGCATAGGGGGCGTCAAGATATTCGGCTGGAACGCCGAGGATACGACAGCCCTGGCAGCGGCCATAGCGACGATCCAGAAGAAAGCCTTGGACAGGGAGTCTTCTATCCCGATCCTCATGGCCACCGATCAGGAAGGCGGATGGATTCGCCACGTCAAAGGAAGGACATCGGAATCACCGGGAAACATGGCCATAGCCGCGACAGGCTCCATCCGCGACGCCTACCTCGCGGGTTTCCATATCGGCAAGGAACTGAGAGTACTGGGAATAACGATGAACTTCGCCCCCGACATCGACATTGCGACCAATCCCGAAAGTGCCATCATCGGCCCTCGGGCCTTCTCCGACGATCCGGCCGTCGTGGCCAGGCTGGGATTGGCCTGGGCTCGAGGTTCTCTCGCGGCCGGAGTCATCCCGACAGCCAAACATTACCCGGGTCACGGCGCCACGGCCCTGGATTCGCACGGTTTGCTCCCCCTCATCGATATCGATACGACGACGTTTCTGCGGCGTGAACTCTTCCCCTTCGAGCGCCTTGTCAGGGGAGGAGTTCCAGCCGTCATGAGCGCCCATCTCGCCTTTCCCCGTGTTACCGGCGACGCAAGGCCAGCCTCCCTCTCCAGAGCCATCATCCAGGGCTATCTGCGCGACAGGCTCGGGTTTGAGGGCCTTGTCATCACCGACGATCTCTACATGGCTGGAGCCCTGGGCTCCAAAACCATCCTCGATACCTGCATCGAAGCCCTGATGGCAGGCAACGATATGATCCTTCTCTCCGTCGCCCCCGAGCCTGAAGGGGCTTTATGGAGGGGCCTTCTCGCGCGCTACAGGAAGGATGAGGCTTTCCGCAGGCGAGCGAAGGAAGCCGCGGGCCGCGTCATGACCCTGAAGGCGCTGCATCTGCGACCGCTCGGCAAGGCAGGCCTCCTGCCTGATCCTTCGGCCATCGACTCGCGTCTACCCGATCCTGCTGCCCAGGCCTTTTTCAGGGATCTCGCACAGCGAAGCGTCTCCATCGTAGGCAACGGCGCCGCGATTCCCTTTCCCGACAAGGCCGGAATGCCGCGTACGGCTGATTCGCCGCCAGGAAGCGGGATTCTCCTGGCTGGGCCCTTTGACAGCTTCCTTTCGATCGGGAGGCGAAAATATCCTGGGGCAGGGACCTTCCAGTTTTCATACCGGCCGGAAACCTCGGCGTCCAAGGCCGAACTCGAGGCCTTCAGGGCAGCCCTTGGCGGAAACCGGGCGGCCATCATCTGCGTGGCGAACAGGGCGGGCCTGCAGTTTGCTGCCCTTGCCCATGACGCAGGGCTAAAGGTCGCCATCATCTCGGTGCTCTCGCCCATCCATGTCAGACAGTCGTCCTGGGCCGAGGCCATCCTGGCCGTGTATCACTATGCTCCGGCCTGCCTCGAGGCCGGCTTCGATGCCCTTTTGGGAACTATCCCTGCAAAAGGCCGTCTTCCCCTCTCGTCCAAGGTGATGCGATGAGTGAATGGTCTGCCTGTCTGAGCCCAGGGATTCTGCGGAAGGCTGATATGGCGGGTTTCGATATTCCAATCTCCGAGGTCTGCGGCATCGATGAGGCGGGTCGGGGGCCCCTGGCCGGACCCGTCAGCGCGGGTGCCGTCATCCTTCCCGAGGATTTTCCCATCGGCCTGCTCGGAGATTCAAAGGCATTGAGTCAGGCAGGCCGTGAGCGTGCCTATGAAGCCATTGTGTCGGGAGCCCTCGACTGGGCTGTGGGCTGGGCTACCTGGGAGGAAATCGGCCGGATCAATATCCTCGCGGCGAGCCTCCTCGCGATGGAGAGAGCGTATGGAGCCTTGAGGCTTGAGCCGCGCATCGTCCTTGTCGACGGCAACAGGATTCCCTCCCTGGGGCGTATAACCAAAGCTCTTATCAAGGGGGACAGCATACACCCCTCCATAATGGCAGCTTCCATTCTGGCCAAGGTTGCGAGGGACAGGGTCATGGATAGGCTGGATCGCGTCGAACCTTGGTACGGGTTCGCCCGGAACAAGGGCTATCCAACGAAAGCCCACAGGGAAGCCATAAAAAAAACCGGGCTCTCGCTCTGGGCGAGGCCCGGTTTCAGGGTCGAATGATCAAATAATCGGGGCTGTTGCCCGGGCAATCAGTCCTGGGCGCCCGGCTTTTTCATCTTCCTCACGACGATTCGCTTGACGGGCTTGTCCGCCGGGCGGGAGCCGCCTGCCGGCGCCTTGCCCGTGAAGGTCTTTCCTGCCGTCGGTGCCTTGCCGGTCAGCGTCCTGCCTGTGCGTTCGGAAGAGCGGCCCGCCGGAGCCGATGGCCTTGCCCGCTCCGAATGATCCTTCGAGTGGCTCGAGGGGGATCCTGTCCTCACGACAGCCCTTCTGGCGGGCCTGCGCTCCGAAGGGCCTTCGGCATCGCGGCGGGGCCGGGATTCGGCGCTGCGGCGAGGGCGCTCGCCCTCATCGTCGTTCGGTCGTCCGCTGTAGGCTGAAGGATCGGGAGCCACTTTGAATCCCGTCTTGTCGATGAATTTCAGGGCTGCCTGAAAGGAATTCAGGAATTCGCCCATGTGTTCGGCGAACACCACGATGGAACGCCTGTCGAAGCTCTCGCCTTCGCTGGGCTTGCTTTCCACGACGCTCAGGAACACATCGCCGTTCCTGTTCTGCTTGACATTGAAAAAATATGTTCTGCCGTCACAGGCAAATCTCGTCGAAAAAAGCTCTCCGCGAATACCCATCCTGACTCCTTGTCAAGCCGATATCGTACACGAAGGAAGGGCTTTGCACAAGCCGCGACATTAGCCGCGGCTGATGCCGAAGTGTCAGCCGCGCCACGCCTGCGGGGTTTCAGCGATCAGCGGCTCTCACCATGCCTGTATGCCAGGATAGGAAGTATACCTCGTCGGCGGGGCTGCCCCCCTCCAGGTCGGCCATGATCCTGAACACAGGCTCAGTGCCCGAACCGCGCATCCAGAGGAAGGCCTTGGGAGCCCCGGATGCCGTCAAGAAGACGATGCGCAGGCCTCCCTGCCCCGAGGCGGCGAAATCATCCCCGATTTCCCTTTCCTGGGTGCCGTTCGTGGCGAAGCCTTTCCATGAAACGATGCCATAGCGGCTGCCGAGTTCAGCCCTTCGGCGTTCCCACTCGGCCAGGAAGATCTCGCGATAACGGGACTTTAAAACCACTTTATCGGCGCTCTGCACGCGAAGGGCTGCCCTCTCCTCGAAAACGCTGGTTGAAATCCAGGCTGGCAGGGTGGCGATGACATCGGCCAGATCGTAGTTCTCTCTGTATTCCGTTGCCTTGCCGCAGGCTTCAAGCCAGAGGCGGAAAAGGGAAGGCCTGCCCGGAAGGTCAGGCAGGCGGAGGAGGCGGATCATGGCGCCCAGGGTCGAGAGCGGATCCCTCACCCTGGAGGGATGGGTGATCGTCCCTCCGTTCGAACCTTCTCCGAGGATGCGCACGGTCCATCCCTGCGAGCGGAGATTTTCGGCAAGGTTGACGACGTTCGCCTCTCCTGTCTCGGCCCTGAACACCGCGGCGCCGAAACATCCGGCGATGCGCTCTATGCGCAGGCTCGTCGCGTCGTTGACGACGACGGCTACCTTCTCTGTCTTTCCCGACCGCGCGAGGCTCGCGAGTTCGGCCAGGCAGGAGAGGGAGAATACCTCCTGGGCTTCCAGAATGCGGGCTTTTCCCAAGGCTTTGTCATAGAATACCAGATTGCCTCGATCGCCGTCACAATCGGGGACATAGCCGAGCTGGAAGGCAGGGTCGGCCGAAGCGGCTTCGCCCAGAAGGCGCATGCACAGCGAGAGCGACGATCCCTCGGGGACGATGCGGTGACCGAAAAGTCGCGGCTGGTCGTTGAAGAACTTCGTCCTGATGGACAGCCCCATGAAAAAATCCCTGTCGATGGAGAGGGCGCGCGCCGAACCATTGAGCTCGGCGACGATCCCCAATGGCCGCTTTTCGCATGCTTCGGCGAGCTGATCGAGCAGGGCAGCCTGGGCTTCGAGCCCCTGCTCACCCGTTACAACTTCATGGGTGAAGAGGGTATAGGCGGAGAAGCAAAGCCGCTTCCATGAGCTGCAGGCTTCGTAGCAGAGGGCCAGTTCCTCCTTGTCGGCTGCCGATACGAGGCTCAGGGTCCTGGCTGCGGCGTCGCCCGAGAGGGCTTCCGCCTTGAAGGCCGCTATGAGAGGGGCGATTTCGGCCGCGTTGAGGACGCCGCCCGTACCGAGGCCGAACTTGACGCCATTATGGCCGGGGGGATTGTGGCTCGCCGAAATGTAGGCGAAGCCGGCAATCCTGCCCGAGTCTCCCGCAGGGAGTCTGCCGGAGGCTCCCGCGTAAGCCATTATTTCGGGTGCCGCGACGATAAAGCAGTACCTTGCCTCGATACCCATGCCGAGAAGGACGCGGGCGAAGATGTCGGCGATGGCGGGGCCTGTGGGACGGGAATCCATGCCGAGGAGGACGGCAGGCCTCCGGGCGCCCCGGCCTGCCAGGGCGCCCGGGTCGCCTTCCTTCGCAGCCTGCCGGAGGATGAAATCGCCGAAGGTTTTGGCCATGAGCGCCGCTATGACAGCATCGGCCCGGGAAATGCCGATCGCGAGCGAGTCGTCCGGCTCATCGCCGCCAGCCCAGGAAGCCCTTGGATCCCCCTCCTTCGGAGCGGCAAAGACTTTCCGCCAGCCCGATGCCGAAAGGATCAGGGTTGAAACAGCCTTCGCGATTTCGTGCGGGGAGGGGAGGCTTTCGGCATCTATCGGAAGAATGTCGGGATCGCCTATGTCTATGCCGGTTGCGGGGTGATATATCATCGACATTCAATGTCTCCTTGGAGGCCTGGCTTTTCTTCGCTGCGTGATTTCCAAGCCAGGCTCAGTATACGACAAGCCAGCCGGGAAAATCCACAGAATCCATTGCACAGCCTTCCCCGAACCGCTATCTTTCCGGATGTGAACGCACTCAGTCTGCTGAAGAGCCTGGCTTCAGGCTTCATTCCTCTCCTCGTCTACATCGGGGCGGAACTGATCTTCGGCGAGACGGTGGGCCTCCTCGCCGGTCTCGGCATGGGAATCCTGGAATTTGCGATCAGCCTGGCGAGGGAGAAAAAGGCCGACCTCTTCATTGCGGCTGACACCCTTCTCCTCGCGTCCGCGGGGCTTCTCTCCCTCCTTCTGCGCAATCAGCTGTTTTTCCGCCTCAAGCCCGCCCTGATCGAAGCGCTTCTGGCTATCGCTCTCGCCGCCCTTCTCCTTCTCCCCGGTGAAGTGCTGAGAAGGTACATGGGGCATCAGGTAAAAGGCCTGAATCTGGATGAAAGCGCCATGCCCGCTCTCCGGCGCAGCCTCGCCATGCTGGTCGCGGTACTCGCGATCCATGCGGCCCTCACCGCATGGGCGGCTTTCGCCGCCAGCACGGCGCTCTGGGGCTTCGTGTCGGGAGGCCTTTTGTACATCATGCTCGGCCTGGCCTTCCTGGGCCAGTGGATTTCGGCGCGCCGAACCGTAAAGGTTGAGACAAAGCCCGAAAAGTCCTTCCTGTGGAGCCTTCTCATCCTTGATAGGGAGGGGCACATCCTCGCGGAAAAATCGTCGGTTGACCCAAAACTCTGGGACAGCCCCGCCAGGGGAATGGCCGGAAGCGAGGCCGGGCTGGAAGCGATGCTGGGGCAAAGCCTGGCCAGGCTCGGCGTTAACGGGCAAGAAGTCGGCAGGGAGGGCGAGCCCGCTTTCCGCAAGCCCCTTCCCATCCAGCCTGCCTTCATCGTCGAATCCGGCGGAAGGATCAGCGGAATCATTGAGGGCCAGCCAGGGCTGCAAGACGCTTCGGCGCCTGCCAGCCTCGGCGACATACTGGCGCGACTGAATCCTGGCGCCACGCTCGTCCTTGCCGCCCTTGTCGGCTCTTCATCCTTTCTGAAAGGGGTCGATCCGACAGAGCGGCGGCTCTGGACGCTCTCTGACCTGGAGGCTCTCGCGGCACAGGACAGACTGTGGCCTTCCTTCGCCCGGGAAATCCTCGCCATCGCCTCAAGCCGGCGCCCTTTACGCATGGCCGACGAACCAAGTATAGTGACCGATACGAATGATGCGCTTATTTAACCTCCTTTTCTGGTATCTGCGGGGTGTGAGGATTTATGCCCTCGTAGGCTCCACGGGAACGGGGAAAAGCTTCAGAGCCAAGCTTGTGGCCCAGAAATACGGCATCGAGATGATCATCGACGACGGCCTCCTTATCCGTGGCGATCAGCTTGTGGCCGGCAAATCCGCCAAGAAGGAAGCCCTCTACCTCGGCGCCGTCAAGACAGCCCTCTTCCACGACAAGGCGCACAGGGACGACGTGGTCAAAGCCCTCCAGCGCGAAAAGTTCCGCAAGCTCCTCGTCATCGGCACGAGCGAGAGGATGACAGCGCGCATCTGCGAACGCCTCCAGATTCCCCAACCCTTCAAGATCATCAAGATAGAAGACATCGCCACGAAGGACGAGATCGAAAAAGCCCTGCAGTCGCGCCAGATCGAAGGCAAGCACGTTATCCCCGTGCCTGCCCTCGAGATCCGACGCAATTATCCATCCATATTCTATGACAGTGTCCGTGTCTTCCTGAAAAAGAGCTTCGGTTCGGGGGCTTCCCTTCCAAGGATCTATGAGAAGGCTGTCGTTCGGCCCGAATATACGAAACGCGGACGTGTGGCCATCTCAGAGGCCGCCCTGTCGCAGATGGTCGTCCATTGCGTGGACGAGTTCGACCCTTTGGTCAAGGTGAAGAGGCTCGCCATCCGCGACGACACCCAGGGCTACAGGATAACCGTCGTCCTGGAGGCTCCCTACGGCACGAAACTCGCGTCGAACGCCCATGCCCTCCAGGAGTACATCGTCGATAACATCGAGCGCTTCACCGGCATCCTTGTTGCCGAGGTGAATATCGTCATCGACAGGCTCACCGCCATGCGAAAGGGCGGAAAGACAAGGAAATAAGACGGTTCCGCCTTTGCTTCCCCCTCCATGACAGACCGATGGGCGTATTGACGACCTCGAAGGAACTGTGTACTATTGGCTTTGTTGCGCGGTGAAGGAGCCTCATTTCGCATCAAACGTATCCAAGGAGAACCGTCGTGCCCTGTGGTAGAAAACGCAAACTGAAGAAGATAGCGACGCATAAGAGAAAGAAGAAGAGAAGACTCAACCGGCACAAGACCAGAGTTACCTGACAAACGCTATTTTCATGGAAAAGCTGCCCCGATGGGCAGCTTTTTTATTTATTGCAGTTGATGACAATCAATTTTATACTTGGAAGTCAACGACCACACGCCAATCATTTCGTAAGCACAGAAAACCGAAAAGACTTATGGTGTTTGAAGAGAACCGTCGCGTAAGCGCGTCTGAGTCCAGGTAGTGGTTACCTTCTTGCATGGGTATTTTATTGCTTCCTTTTCGTCGATATCGATGCCCCAGCCTGGTTTGTCATTGGCGTATACATAGCCATTCCTATATTCCGGCATTCCGGGAAATACTTCCAATAAGGCTTGCCTAGGGCCTGTGAGTTCCTGAATGATGAAATTGGGTGGCTCCGTGCCCGACCATTCCTGGATGCCGAAGTTCTGTGCTGCTAGGTCGAGGTGTATATTCGCCGCATGGGCTATCGGTGACATATCGCCGGGACCGTGCCATGCTGTACGCACACCAAACTGCTCGGCAAATAACTGGAGCTTTCTCGCTTGAGTTACTCCACCTATCTGGCTTATGTGTACACGAAGATAATCGATGAGATTTTCGGTTATCATGAATTTGTATTCATAGGGATTAGTGAAAAGCTCACCCTGGGCAATAGGGATGGAGGTTTTAGCCCGTAATTGTCTAAGCCAGTTGCCCTGATCCAAGGGGACGGCATCTTCAAGGAAGAACAGCTTGAAGGGCTCCAATTCCTGCGCGAAGATAACCGCGTCGGTCGGATGGATGCGCTCGTGCACATCGTGGCAAAGCCCGATGTCCCAACCGATTTTGGAGCGAACTTTATCGAACATAGTGATGGTATCACGCATATAGGTTTTAGAATCAAGATAAACGCCCTTGGGCGATCCTATTGGTGCCGTGGCAGGCGCGTCGCCGTAGCCTCCGCCGCCGTAACCTCTACATTGACAACGAATATTCCTCACGCCTTGAGCCTTGAATTTTTCGATATTGTCACAGAGTTCGTCCAAATCAGCACCATCGGCATGTCGATAGATCGATACTCCTTCACGGCATTTTCCGCCCCAGAGCTGATATACTGGCATATTGGCCATCTTGCCCTTGATGTCCCACAAGGCCATGTCAATGCCCGAAATGGCACTGTTCTGGATGGGGCCGCCACGCCAGTATGCGTTCTGGTACATCAGCTGCCAAAGCTGTTCTATATTTTCTACGTCATGTCCGAGAACCAGTGGCCTGAGGTATTCATTCACCATATGCTCGACAGTGAGGTGACGATATGCGAAAGTCGCGCAGCCCAGTCCATAGAGACCAGGGTTGGTAGTCTCGACTTTCACTACGACGAGGTTGATGCCTTCCGGAGCCGTCAGGATTACTTTTACATCCTTAATTTTCACTGACATCGGGCTTACCTACCTTGATGGAATGCAACTGGTTCAGACAACCCTGAATTCACAGGGTTCTCCTTTGAGTACCGTAACAAGATTCTTGGCCGCTAGGATGCCCATATTCAGGACAGCATCACTAGTATAGCCACCAATATGGGGTGTCATGATGCAGTTGTCCAGACAAAGGAGAGGGCTTCCTGTCGGTGGATCCTGGACAGTCACATCAAGGGCGGCGGCCGCGATCACTTTCCTTGTCAGCGCGTCATACAGCGCTTCCTCATCGACTATTCCGCCGCGAGCTGTATTGACGAGAACGGCGGTCGGTTTCATTTTGGCGAAGGCTGCCGCGTCAATGAGCGAACGTGTTTTATCGGTCAAGGGGCAATGGATCGAGATGAAATCCGATTCGCGGAGAAGTGTGTCGAATGAGCAGTAGGTAAGGCCCATTTCTTGTGCGAAAGCCGCGTCGGGATAAGCGTCGAAGGCGAGAAGTCTCATCGAGAATCCTCGTGCGCGCCTCGCAACTCCCTTCCCGATGCGTCCTGTGCCGATGATGCCAAGAGTTTTCTTCCACATCTCGCCGCCGATAACGCGTATTCCTGAGCCGTTTTTAACATGTTTGTCCATGGCGACAATATTTCTGGATGAACTTAAAAGCAATGTTATGGCGAGATCGGCGACGGAATTTTCATTCGTGCCGGGGGTGAAAGTGACGGCAACACCATTTCGTTTGGCCGCAGCCAAATCGACCTTGTCGTAGCCGACGCCGTAGCGGGAAATTACCTTGAGATTTTTCGCGTTTTCGATCACCGACGCGTCGTACTGATCCAACCCTGCGATGATGCCATCAGCCTCAGCGATCAAGGGCTGTAGTTCGCTCGCCGACAAGGGATTCGTGATATTCGGTTTTTCAATCTTGCAGCCATTCGCTTCCAGAAACTTCACAGGTTCGGGATTCGACTGCCCGAAAGACCGGGCGGTTATAACAACATTAAACATCTTTTCCCACCTTACCGAGTTTTATTGTACCAATAAAGGTATCGCTCGTACTTGTTTTTATACTTCCGGCCTTCCTGGGGAAGAACCTTCGCATATGAACCCACTTTGAAGTCGGAGAGTTTCGTAAGTTTGCCGCAAGTGAAAAGTGCGAGTGCCACGGTGCCGAGTGAAGAAGCCTGATCGAAGCGGGAGACGTAGAGTTCGCGTTCGAGAACATCAGCCAGCATCTGCGTCCATAGGGGAGAATTGACTATCCCGCCCGAGAGCCGTATCTCCTTAGGCTCCCCGGCGATAGAGGTCAGAAGTTCATAGCACTGGCGCAGGTTGAAACTGACACCCTCCAGGAGACCGCGATACATCGAGCCATATCCATGCTGCTGCCCAACATCGAAGAAACCGCCAAGCCGATCATCTTGCCAGCCGGGGCAACGTTCCCCGAAGATGAAAGGCAGGAACACCGGCGTGGTTGTTTGGTTTGCTGCAGCCTTCTCCAGCGTCTTGAAAGACATGTTTCCGTCAATAACACTATGGCGAAGCCAATCCACGCAACTGCATGCTCCTGAAATGGCTGCGCCGGAAACCCAGGAATCGACGCCAACATAGCACCATGTACTGGGTTCTTCAGGAATCATCGGTTTGTCAACAGTAAAGCGCATCGCCGCGCTTGTGCCCACCGAAAGTGTCATGATGCCCTTCTCGAGGGCTCCTGAACCGACTTGATTCATGGCCCCATCCGGATGTGCCGGAACGACAGGGATGCCAGGTTTTATGCCAAGCCGATCGGCAACGTTCTTTAAAAGAGGGGAGGTCTTTTGGTATGTGACAAGATTACCGAATTGCTCCTTTTCGAGATCCAGCATAGAGAGCACTAAAGAGTCATATTCCTTAGAGTGCACGTTGAGCAGACTTGTGCCGGCCATTGTCGATGAGCTCTCACTATGCTCACCGGTCATTTTAAAGAAGATATACCCTGCCTGGCTTGAAAAAAGCTTGTCGCGAAGCTCCAAGCCACAGTTTTTCAAATGAAGAAGAGTATAGAAACCGTAGGTGCTGTGTATCATGCAGCCAGTACGATGATAAAGGTCAAGTGCGAGCTTTGCATCCTTGCGTATGTACATAGTCTCCGGAATGGAATCTGTATATGCCCAAGAAAAAGTGGGGCTGATAGGTTTCATCGAACGATCACATACAAGGATGCTATGCCATGTACCGCAGATGGCTATCGCTTTCACCTCCTGGCCAAAAGCGATTTGCCGACCAGCCTCGATCACGGAGGCACAGACATCTTCAGCGTCTTGAGTAGCTATTGTATTTTTTTCCTTGCTATAGGGTATTATCTTTGTAGCAATAATACCCTTGACATCATCATAGAGCAGGGCTTTGGCTGAGGAAGTACTTGCCTCTAGAACCAATACGAGCATGCTTATTTCCTTTTACAGAATCTATTTTCTCAAAGATAAGCCCTGTGTTGGTTTATCGGTTTTATAAAGAGTAAAAAGCATATCGCATTGTAATCCCTATAAAAAGTTATGTCAAATATTTTATTTTATATTTTTTATTTTAAAATTATGGTATA
>CAYXUF010000016.1:0-47752 GCA_964468155.1 uncultured Treponemataceae bacterium | reverse complement strand
ATCTCTGCCTCACTCTCAGCCTATCCCTCCTCGTGCGCGCCCTTGAGGCACGCCTAAAAACGGGAAAGCGCTGAGCATGAAGCAATAGACTGCCTAAAGGGATTATAATCCGGGTCATGGCAACGTCGAGAAGGGGTGCCTTGAGAGCGCGAGCGTTTATCTGGCAGGAAACGCCGAATTGGCTGCTGGTGTCCTAATTCATCAATTATACAATCGTTTAATCGTGAAAACGCGTGGTATTATCATTAAGGTAAACAGTATTTTAAGATTTGTTTAGTGACAATTACAGCCCATAACATTACAAATGCTTATCTGGCAAAGGTAAAATAGACTGTGCCAGATAAGCAAACGAGAAACATTAAAGCTTTTATGGTTCCTTGTAAAAAATCATGCCAGGAGTCCAGTCGAGTTTTTCTGAAAGCGTGAAGGTGATGAGTGTCCTATCGTCTAGCTGCATAATGACTGGATGTGGTTCTCCTTTTCCCCACGCATAAAACATCACACGCGTGTTATCGGGGCTAAAGAAAAGTTCGTACATAAAATTGGTGAATTCAATAATGTAATATTTCCCATTCTGCTTTTCAATCTTAATACTCGCCGTTCGATCGTTGAGCTTCCACTCTCCCAAAAATTTATCTTGATTGGTCTGCGCCAGAAGGTTTCCAATCGAAAACATAATTAATACAACAACAACCAAACGTTTCTTAACCATCTTTATCCTCCTCTATGGATGATACCCCCCTTGTTCATTTAATCAAAATCCCAATATTTTCTGCTTTCCCCCCAGCGATGCGACTTTATGTTAGGATAATGGATACCGTGCGATTCCCATGTTTCAACACCACTGCTATTAATATATGAACCTTGGTGATAAACATCAGCTGATCCATCATCTTTTAAATTTACTAAGGCAACATGACCATTTTCTGGCCCATAGCTTATGAACTCAATACTCCAGCCTTTAGGGGGAGTATCCGTCAGCTCATTAGCCAAGATCTTTTCGTGGCCTTTTACTTTTGTGTCTTTCGCAGGTCCCCAGCGATTTCTTATATTGTAGCCAGCGTTTTCAACTGTTTCTTCTAGCCAAATATCGCAATCATTGACGCCATCAATATATTTTTGCCCTTTATTATTGAGACAAGAATTATCAAGCTTGTCATACTCCGGATGGTGGCAGGCTCGGGGTAGCCCGCCTTCGATCGCTTCCATAGCTGTATCATCCAGCAGAAGGCCTTCGAGTTCAATGGACGACGTAAGTACCGCCGTCGGTTCCGTAGCGAAGGCAGTTTGAACGGCAGCACCGAATGCCAAAAAAGCAACTGCAACAGCCCAGCAACGCAGATTTTTCATACCTACCTCCATACATGAAAAATGGAAAATCGAAGCGACGCTTCAATTTCCACACGCGCCCGAGGTGAGGCGCTGCTTCAAATTGGGAGGGGTTTTTTTCGAGACTCACCGCTATTCATGTCAAAGCTTGTGTAGTATCAATCTATTGACGGTAAATTGCGTCGACGTGCTGAAGCCGCCTATTATGCTTTCCACATGCTTGTAGATCTCTTCATGATTTGCGCAATTATTTCCCAGTGACCATATTGCCGCGCCCTTAACCTTCATCATCTCGAACGTGCTCTTTTCGGATTCAACGATATTACTGATCTCCACTATTCTTGGCCTGAAATAATCATCGCTCAATAAATAGAATGATAGCCCATCGATATTATAGTCGGTCAAAATGCTCATATTGTCATCACTGACTCCATAAGAAATTTCTTTCAATATTTCGATGAGCTGTTTCGCGTTATCAGAGCCGACATTATTGCGCAGGAAAGCATTGATCTCGTTTCTGAATCTATCCTCCAAATCCAGGACACTGACTATTTCCGTTACCGCGGGAAAATCATTTTTCTCAAAATATCTGTTCCACAACAGATCCAGGTCTTTTGGGGTTTTTATGGAATTTTGAGATACGCCGATAGACGCGCAGATGATGAACAAGAAAGAAACCACGGATCTCTTCATCGTCGCATCCTCCGATTTCGTGATGAAAATCTGAAGCATCGCTCCACCTTATATACGTACAAGGTATGAGGCTTTGCTTCAAAGGGAGGTGCCCTCTGTCCTTAAAACTCGCGATTCTTCTCCTTATCATTTCCGAAACCGCCGACAGGGAGTCGCTGCGTTTCGCGAACTGCGCCGAACAGGGCTATGACACTTCCTGCGGCCTGACGACGCTGGCATTTTTCATGGACAAATTCTGGGGCATGCCGGCTGATGAGACCGCGCTCGCCCGAGAGTTTTTTACGGACAAGCTGGCTTCAGGCGACCTGACCGTGAGTTTTGCCGATATGGCTAAAATCCTTGAATCGAGAGGCTTTGTCTGGAAGGCCTTCCGGATGAATTTCGAACAATTCACCGCCGCATCGGCCCGCTATGCTCCTTGTATCGTCCATTACGACAAACCTGAGGGGCACTTCGCCCTCGTACTCGCTATAGAGGATGGATTTGTCATCGTCGCGGACCCCGCCGAGGGTTCGGTCGCCCTGGGGCGCCGCTATTTCGAATCGAGATGGTCGGGGGCCGTACTCGCGGCCATCCTCCCCTCGGGAGCCCTGGATCAAAACTACCTGATCGAGGCGGTGAAAGCCGTGGGCGGTCGGAAGAAGCTTCTCGACAGGATGACGCGCCGCTATATCGGCATTGCTCCATGGTAGCCCCATGAGGAATGTCATACTCTGTCTGGCGTTTCTCAGCATTTTAGCACTCCGCGCGGAAGCCCAATCATCGGAGCACCAGAGAACAGGGGTACAGGGCGACGAAGATTGGCTGTTTATCACGGGAATATCGGTTGATCTGATTGGAAGCGGCTCCCTGGAGTTCGATCCTTCTCTCGCCCTTGAAATGCTCTACAAGCAGCGCTTCGGACTATCGATCGAGCTGCCGATAGTCGCGCGTTTTGATCTGCGCGATCGCCTTCCCCTCGCTTCGCGTGATTTCGCCGCGGCTTTGGGCGACCCTTCCTTCGTGCTCAGCGCTAGCTTCCGCGCGAAGGATTGGCGGCTGGGCGTTGAGCTTTCCTATACCCATCCCCTGGGAATATGGAACAAGTACGAATCCGACGAAAAACGGATCGTTTCGGGTTCCGGGTACAGGAAGTTCGGCGCGTCGCTCTCGGCTGTCCGCTATCTGGATCCTTTGATCGCAGGTTTCGCGGCGAGCGCTGAAACGTTTTTCGACAGGAAAGAACTTGATGCTTCGAGTTCAATACCATTGGCGCTGACAGCGAGTTTTTTCGCCACGGAAGCCCTCAATTCCATCGCGGCTGTCTCGTGCGGAGTATCTCAGCGCCTCGTCTGGCCTCGCCGATTGGATGGCTTTTT
This sequence comes from uncultured Treponemataceae bacterium, assembly GCA_964468155.1. Classification (GTDB taxonomy): domain Bacteria; phylum Spirochaetota; class Spirochaetia; order Treponematales; family Rectinemataceae; genus CAYXUF01. The sequence goes on along the minus strand of CAYXUF010000016.1, from coordinate 44,372 downwards.
CCTCGGCGATGATGTCGCCTATTCGCTTTCGGGAAGGGTTTCCATCATGTTTTCAGAGGGCCGGGCTACCACGAGTTTCGGGCTGTCCAAGCTATTAAGCGAAACAGTGTCGCCCATCGTTGTTACGTTTGGATATTCACTCAGGCTGGGCGAGAAGGGGGGCTGAGCATGATCGCCGCTAAGGACATGAAAAAAATCGATGTTTGCATGATAACGATGCTGATGTGCTCGCTGTTAATCCTGTCATCATGCCGGGCCGAATCCCCTGATTGGTATCCTTCAGGAAAGGCCACGATTGTTTCCCATTTCGAGTATTCCAATTCAGGCGGAAAAGGCTGCGTAACGACGATCGAGATACGCAATACCGGCATATCATCGATCAGCCGCTGCATTGTCTCGCTCTCGGCGGCTACCGGGGCTCGGGTATATCGTCAGACTATCGTGAAAGAGATAGTCATCCCTCCGGGAAGGCGGGCCTATTTCGACATGGAGATCGCTTTTGTGACAGAGGATGAATCGCTCGATGAAACGAGGCTCGCGGTAGACGATTCCTATTTTCTATGAAGTGCATGCTTGGTCAGATTGAAAAAAGGAGCCGCCTTTTCAGGCAGCCCCATAGATTCGGCCGAACGCTTCGCAGTGCGTTTTCTATTGTCTAGAGAATCCACATCACCGAAGCCGGCACGTAGGTGATAATGAAAAGTACGATGATCATCGCGCCCAGGAAGGGCCAGGATTCCTTGATCGTGTCCTTGAGGTCGGCCTTCAGAACGCGCGAGGCGGTGAAGAGGGTCAACCCGAAAGGAGGAGTAAGCATGCCGATCGCGAGGTTGGTCGTCAGGATGATGCCGAAGTGGACGAGGTCGATCTGCAGTACCTCGAGAATGGGAAGCAGGAGGGGCACGAGGATGATCTGAATCGAGCCCGCCTCCATGAACATTCCCGCGATGAGGACGATGATGTTGACGACGAAGAGGAGGGTGTACTTGCTCATGCCCACGGAGAGCACAGCCTCGAAGGCTTTCTGGGGTATCTGCATGTACACCATGGTCCAGGCGAAGAGGGAGGCGGCCGCCACGATGATCATGATGCCCGCCGAGCTGATGGCCGACTGGAGGAAGATGCCAGGCAGTTCCTTGAGCTTGATCTCCTTGAACACGAAAACGCCGATTATAATGGAATAGATGACAGCCGCAACCGCCGACTCCGTGGGGGTGAAGATGCCGAGGAAGACGCCGCCCACGATGATGACGGGCGTTCCGAGGGCGACGAGAGTGTCGATCACCACTTCCTTTACGGACTTGGCTCCGAACCCCTTGGATTCGCGGGGAATCCTGTGCTTTTTCGCGGTGAAGAAGGTGACAAGCATCAAGCCGACGCCTACCATGATTCCCGCGGGGAAACCGACCTTGTAGAGCTGTCCCACCGAGGCTTTGGAAAGGGTTCCATAGATGATGAAAGCGATGCTCGGGGGAATGATGACGCCTATCGGACTCGCCGCGCCCACGATGGCCGCCGCGTAAGAGGGCTTGTAGCCGTGGTCCTTGAAGCCCGAGATCATGACGCCGCCGATAGCCGCCGCCGTGGCGATGCCCGAACCCGAGATGGCTGCGAAGAGCATGCAGGCGACGATAGCCGTCATGCCCATGCCGCCTGTCACCTTCGATACGAAGAGGCCCGCGAAACCGATGAGGCGCTTCGCGAGGCCGCCCTTGTTCATGAGATCGCCTGCGAGGATAAAGAAGGGTATGGCCAGCAGTGCCGCCGAATCAATGCTCGCGAAAAAGCGCTGCACCGCGGTGGTCGGATTGATGCCCGAGGCGAAAATGGTGAGGAGGGCCGAACCGCCCATGGCTGTGACGATGGGAGCACCCACTACCAGGAGTGCGAGGACAGATCCGAAAAGCAGCAGGGTCATGATTGGGCCTCCTGGGCGGATTTCGCTTCCTGCACTCCCTTGAGAATTCCGACGAATGTCTGAAAGATGAACACTCCGAAGGCGGGCGGGAAAATCCAGTATACCCAGCGCTTGGGTATGCGCATGTTGGTGCTCACCTGGGTACCGGCGAGCTTGATGAACTTGAAGGCGATAAAAAACATCGCGGTGAAGAATATGAGGGAAAGCACTTGCTGGAAGACGAGGAGCCAAGCCTTGGGCGCTTTGGGCAGGTATTCTTCGAGCACGCTCACGTTGATATGGGTTCTTCGCTTGGCAATCATCGCCGCGCCGATCATGACTGCCCAGATATCGGCATAGCGTGTGAGTTCTTCCGTCCACATAAGGCCGGTTCCGAAAACGTAACGCAAAATAATCTGCGCGCCATAAGTGACCGTCATCAGCATGAACAACGCGATGATGGCCCAGCCGCAGATCTTGTCAAGGATGTCACTGGTCTTCAGCAACGCTTTCATATCGATACTCCTTGCATCATGCGTGCGAGAAGAGGCTGTCCTGGAAGTCGTTCACTCCCGGAACAGCCCCTCGCGCGCTTCTTGTATCGGCCGTACTTACTTTATGGCCAGGGTGGCGTCGTAAAATTTCTTCACGTCGCCCTTGGCGAACTTGTTGATGACGGGCTGGACGGCCTTGACGAAAGGTTCGGTGTCGACGCTGTTGAATACCATGCCCTTGGAGATAAGCTCGGCCTTGGCCTTCGCTTCGCTGGCCTTCTGCTCGAGTCCGAGCTTGTAGGCTGCGTCGGTTGCGGCTTTCTGGATGACAGCCTGGTCGGCGGCGGGGAGTTTCTTGAACCAGTCGCCCGAAGCGAGAAGGGTGGCCATGGCGAAAACGTGACCGGTTTCGGAGACATACTTCTGCACTTCGTTGATCTTGTAGTCGCGGGTGGTGATGATGGTGTTCTCGTGGCCGTTCACCGTGCCCTGCTGGAGAGCGGTGTAGACTTCGGACCATGCCATGGCCTGGGCGTTGGCGCCCATAGCCCTGAAGGCCTCGACGAGGACGGGGCTTTCGCTTATGCGCATCTTGAGGTTCTTGAGGTCTTCGGGTTTATTGATGGGGAAATTCTTGTTGGTTACATGGCGGTAGCCGCGGGGCATGAGAGAGAGCGACTTCAGTCCGAACTGGTCGGAGAGGTCGAGGAGATCCCTGGCGGTCTTGGAAGCGATGAACTTCTCGACATGGTCCCAGTTCCTGAAAAGGAAGGGCATGTCAAGGACATTGATCGCGTCGACGAACTGGCTCGCGTCGCCCGAGGTGATAATGGCGAACTGGAGATTCCCCGCCTGCAGGGCTTCCATGAGGGGGCCGGAATCGCCGAGCTGTCCGCCTCCGTAGATGACAATCTTGTACCTGTTGTTGGTGCCGGCTTCGACCTGCGCCTTGAATTCCTTGGCCCAGTTGTCGTAGGCGGTGTTGGGCGCGGCGACGTGGCCGAGCTTGAGTTCCTTGACCTGGGCGAAGCTGCCGGCGACAGCGCCGAACATCATCGCGGCCACAAGAAGAGCGATAATCCCTTTCTTCATTATGATGCCTCCTGAAAACTCTTATGTGCTACAATGTAGCACAGCGTTCTAATATTCAAACTACAAGCGTTTTATGCCTGCCTTTCACACTCTGTCAATAACCTTTTATAAAGTCTCTTAAACCTGCCGTCCGGCGGCTTTCGCGAGGTCGTATGCCACCTGGATGATCCAGTCTTCCTGGCCGCCCACAGCCTTGCGCTTTCCCAGTTCGATGAGGACGTCGCGCACGTCGACGCCGAAGCGTTCTGCGCCTTTTTTCGCGTGGAGCATGAAACTGGAGTAGACGCCGGCGTAGCCCATGATGAGGGAATTGGAATCGTGGCGAGGCAGGGGCTTGCCCTTCTCGACCACTATGGGCAGAAGCACCTTCTCGGCGGCGTCCATCGTCTTGAAGAGATCGGCGGCCAGGTCGGCGCCGGACTTCTTCAAGGCGCCCACGAGCATCTCGGTGGCCGAATTGCCGGCGCCGGCGCCCATGCCGCCGAGAGAGCCGTCGACATAGGTGGCTCCGGCCTTGACCGCCGCCAGGGAGTTGGCGACGGCGCAGCCCAGGTTGTCGTGGGCATGGTGGCCGACAGGCACCTTGAGGGCCGCTTTCAGGGCCGCGATGCGCTCGCCCACCTGATCGGGCAGAAGAGCTCCCGCAGAATCGGTGGCGTAGACGACATCGGCACCGTAGGACTCCATGATGAGGGCCTGTTCCACGAGCTTGGCCGTGTCGGCCATGTGGGCCATCATGAGGAAGCCCACGACGAACATGCCCATCTTCTTGGCCGCCTTGATGTACTCTTCGGAAACGTCGGCTTCGGTGACATGGGTGGCCACGCGCACTATGGAGGCGCCGCGGCGCTGGGCTTCCTCGAGGAGGTCGAGGGTGGCGATGCCGGGCACGAGGAGTACGGCGATCTTCGCCTTCTTCACGACCTTGGCTGCCGCCTCGACGAGATCGAGCTCGTTTTCAAGGGAAAAACCATAGGTGAGGGAGGCGCCGCCGAGGCCGTCGCCATGGTTCACCTCGATGATATCGATGCCGGCATCGTCAAGGGCTGCGGCAACCTTGGCCACGTCGGCGCTCGTGTACTGGTGGGAGACTGAGTGGCTGCCGTCCCTCAGGCTCGTATCGGTGATGTAAACCTTGCTCATCGTTTTCCCTCCTGGATGCGCTGCGCGAAACGCTCGGCGACATTTACCGCGGCCGCGTTGATGATGTCCAGGTTGCCCGTGTGCTTGGGCAGGAAATCGCCCAGGCCTTCCACCTCGATGACGGTGGTGACCGTGTCGCCCTGGAGAATGGGTTCGACGAGGAAGCGGTAGCCGGGAACGTAGGTTTTAACGTCGACAAGGATTCGGTCGATCGATTCGCGTATGGCCGCCAGATCGGGCTTGCGCACCCTGCAGAGGATGGTGTTGCGCATCAGGATGGGGGGCTCGGCGGGGTTGAGAACGATGATGGCCTTGGACTGGTCGGCGCCGCCTATAGCCTTCAGGGCCTTTGCCGTCGTTTCGATGAATTCGTTGAGGTTCTGCCGCGTACCGGGGCCGGCGCTCTTCGAGGAGACAGAAGAGACGATCTCGGCATAATAGACATCGGCGGCGCGGTTGACCGCGTGGACGATGGGCGAGGTGGCCTGTCCGGCGCAGGTGACCATGTTGACGTTGTCGAGCTTGAAGATGTCCTCGCTGAGGTTGACCGAGGGCACGACATAGGGGCCGACCGCCGCGGGCGTCAGGTCGATGGCGATCTTGCCCGCCGCCCTGAGCCTCGGCGCGTGGACGAGGTGGGGTCCCGCACCCGTGGAATCGAATACGATCCTGATGTCGTCGACCTCGAGCATTTCGTCGATGCCCTTGATGGTCGTCGGTATTCCAAAGCCTTTGGCGATCTCTATGCCAGGGGATTCCTTGACGCCCACGACGTAGGCTACCTCAAGGTAAGGGCTCCGCCTCAGCTTGATGAGGAGGTCGGTGCCGATGTTGCCGGGGCCTATGATGGCCGCCTTGATCTTTTGTGCCATTATTGCGTTCCTTTTAGTAGAAGGCGACTTCGACCGAGCCCAGGGTCGAGTAATCCGCCCTGAAGCTGTCGCCCTTGGCGGCGCCGATGGCCGCGGAGAGGGCGCCCGAGAGAATCACCTCGCCCTTCTTGAGCATGGTGCCGTACTTCCTCATGGAATTGGCCAGCCAGGCTACGCAGTAGGCGGGATCGCCGAGGACGTCTGTGCCCTTGCCGCCATTCTTGCGTTCGCCGTTCTGCGAAAAATCCATCACTTCGGCCTTGAGATCGATTTCGGCGATCTTCTTCCGCACCGATCCCAGCACATACCTGCCCGAGGAGGCGTTGTCGGAAACCGTGTCGCAATAGCCTATCTTCCAGTTGCCGATGCGGCTGTCCACAATCTCGAGGGCGGCGACGACGTAGTCGGTAGCGGCGAGGACATCGGCAGCCGTGATCTCGCGGGCCATGTCGAGGTCGCGGGCGAGGACGAAGGCTATCTCCGCCTCCACCTTGGGCTGAACCATCGTCGTGCCCTCGATGCGCCCGTTTGCGGCTTCCATGTCGGAGAAGAGGTGGCCGAAGTCGGGCGTGGTGACACCGAACATGTCCTGCATGGGCTTGGAGGTGAGGCCGATCTTCTTGCCGGAAATTTTCCTGCCGGCGGCCAGGGCGCGCTCGACGTTGCGCATCTGCACGGCGTAGGCGTCGTCGACGTCGATTCCCGGGTAGGTCAGGGTGAGCTTTTCGATGGGAGCGCAGGTTCTGGCGGCTGCATCGAGGGCGTCGGCCGCCGCGATGATTTCAGCCTGTACGAGGGCCATCAGAACACCCCCGCGAGGAAGGACTCCACAACGGCGCAGAAGCGCGCGTTCTGCTCGATCTGTGTCCAGTGGCCGCAGTTGCCGAACATGTGGAGCTGGGCGTTGGGGATGAGTCTGAAGAGCATCTGCGAAGTCTCGGTGGGAATCACCTGGTCCTCGCGACCGTGGATGATGAGAGTGTCGTGCTTGATGGAAGCTATGTCGGCCGAGGCGCAGGCCATGGCGTCCACGCTTCGCTGGCGGGGAGCGGGAAACATGGCGCCGAAACTCTCCTGGTAGCCGGGGCGGATGGAGGCTTCGTAGCGCATCCTCACCAGATCCGGCGTGATGATAGCCTTGTTCGATACGAAGTGGGTGAGGGCATCGGCCATTGCCTCGTAGGAAGGCTCATAGCCCCATACCCTGTCGAGCCATTCGGTGATGGGAAACTGGACGCCCATGGCGCCCATGAGAACGACCTTGCCGATGTGCTCGGGATAGTGGATGGCCATGTAGAGAGCCAGGCCTCCGCCAAAGGAATTGCCCACGATGTCGACCTTGTCGAGCTTCATGGCGTCGAGAAAATCCTTGAGCTGCTTGCCCCACACGTCCATGTTGAACTTGATGCCGGCAGGCCGTTCGGTGTAGCCGAAACCGACCATGTCAAGGGCGATGGCTCTGCGGGTAGCCGCGAGTTTTGGAAGGACGAGGCGCCAGTTGGCCCAGGCGGTGACGCCGGGACCCGAGCCGTGGACGAAGACGACGGGATCGCCGGAGCCCATGTCGTGATAGTTGACGGCGAGGCCGCCCGCCTGGATCGTCTTTCCTATCTCAGGATTGCTCGTAGTCTGTTCTGCCATGCTTATACCCTCCAGATCAAATATTCGTGCTACATTATAGCACGTCGTTCTGATATACGGATATGATAAGCATGGTTTCGGAATCTGTCAAGGAGGAATTCACGCTGTCAGTGAGATTTATATCCGAGTACCGCCGAGATGGCAGCCGCCGCCTCGTCGATGGCTTTTTCCATGATGGCCAGGCGCTTGGGGGTGGCACGGATGGAGGGGGCTGAAACGCTGATGGCGGCACATATCTTGCCCTGACTGTCGCGCACGGGAGCCGCAGAGCAGATAAGGCCGAGTGTAAATTCCTCATTGTCGCAGGCCCTGTTCTTTTCGCGTACCGCGGCGAGTTCGGCCTTGAAAGCTGCCTGGTCGGTGATGGTGCGCGGCGTTCGGGCCACGAGTCCTGACCTGATGACGCGCTCGATCTCCTCCTCAGGCTGGTAGGCGAGGAGGCATTTCCCTACCCCCGTGCAGTACGCCGGATTCCGTTTGCCGATGAAGGAGGCGATGCGCAGCGTGTTGTCCGACTCCACCTTATCTATATAGATGACTTCCCCGCGCTCGTAGATGGCGAGGTGGGCTGTTTCGCCCACCTGCTCCACCAGCGAACTGAGGAGGGGATGAGCCGCCCTTGCGATATCGAAGCCGGCCAGCTTGATGTTGGCAAGATCCAGGGTTCTGAGGCCCAGCCTGTATTTGCCGTTCTCGGGATTCTGTTCGACATAGCCTCGCCGCTCAAGGGTGGAAAGGAGGCCGAAGGCCGTACTTTTGTTGAGATGGAGCTCTCTGGCCAAATCGGAGACGCCGGCCTCAGGTCTCTCTATGGAGAAGAATTCGAGGATGGTGAGCGCGCGGTCGACCGATTGTATAAATCCTGAAGGTCTGGGTGTCGATTTTTCGGGTGTGGAAGCCATGGGCTGTATAGTAAAGTCCAAAGCCGGCTCTGTAAAGGCAGGCAGCGTGATGCGCCAACGATGAAGGCTTATCGTTTTCGAAAACGTCCAAGTCTGAGCCAAACAAAAATTTGACAGAGTGCGCAAAGGGATGCTAGGCTCAGAAGTTGCCGACTGGTACAGGGAGAATCATGGTAAAAAAGATGCTGCGCATGGCGAGGGATATCTTTGAATTGTACATTCCTGCCATCGCTTTCCTCACTATGTTTATTGCCTGCATCATCCAGATTTTCGGCCAGCAGGTCCTCAGGATTCAGCTGCCCTGGACCCAGGATCTCATCCGTCTCGGTTTTGTCTGGGCGGTGCTCTTCGGCGCCTGCTACACGATGAGACTGCGCAGGCACATCAAGTTCACCATGATCTATGAAAAGCTTGGCCCAAAAGGGGCAGCCTTTAGCCGCCTTGTCGGCAATATGGTTATCATGATCGCCTTTATCCTCCTCATCCTGCCTTCCTGGCGATATACCCTCTCCCTTCGGTACGCGGTAAGTTCCGCCATGCGGATCAGCCATGTCTGGGTATTCCTGCCCTTCATCTATCTAATTCTGTCCGTCATCGGCTATGCGGGAGCACGGACAATCGAAGACTACCAGGTACTGCGCGGGATTATTGCCGACAGCGCCGAACACAGGCTGAGGGAATACACGAGATGAGCATTGCCCTGATCGCCGCCCTGTCGGTATTCCTGCTCGTCTTTCTGCTCGGAACGCCCATCGCCTTCGGGATGACCGCCTCGGCTGTCGTCTATCTTCTCGTCGAAGGTCTGGATCTTGGGCTGGTGATAGCCCAGATCGTCAATACCTATTTTCTGAATTACATACTCATCGCCGTGCCGCTCTTCATGTTCACCGATCATGTGATGAGTTCCAGCAAGGTGACCGATTCGGTGTTCAACTTCGCCAACGCATTGTGCGGCAGAGTACGAGGCGCCATGGGGCAGGTGAACATTCTGGGTTCGCTGATATTTTCAGGCATGACGGGGTCGTCGACAGCCGATGCCGACGGGCTCAGCAAGCTGGAACTGGCCAGGATGAAAGCTGAAGGCTACGATGACGCTTTTTCCTGTTCCATAACGGCAGCGTCGGCTACCCTGGGATCGGTTTTCCCGCCATCCATCCCCCTCGTCATCTACGCCTTGCTGTCCGGCACATCGGCAGGAGCCCTCTTCATGGGAGGCATGGTTCCCGCAGTATTGCTGACGATCGTCCTCATGGTATATGTCGCCATCGTCTCGAAGCTGAGGAATTATCCGCGCGGTGCCAGGTTCAGAATCAGGACGCTCGTGGCGTTGACGGTATATGCTGTCCCTTCCCTTCTTACGCCGGTTATCCTGCTCACGGGAATCTTCACGGGCCTGATGACGGTCACGGAGGCCGGGGCAATAGCCGGGCTCTACGCCATACTCATCTCGATTTTCGCCTACAAATCCCTCTCCCCGAAGGAGTTCTGGAATGCCATAAAGGCAACAATCCAGGATGTCGGCGCCGTATGCATTCTCATCGGCGCGACACTCCTTGTTTCCTATATTGTCAGGCGGGAAGATATCGCCGCTTCGCTCGCGTCATGGATCATGGGCATTTCATCGGACAAGGGCCTATTCCTTCTGATCGTGAATGTGGGGATCCTCTTTCTCGGGATGTTCCTCGATGCATCGGCTATCCAGCTTATCGTCCTGCCCATCCTCATCCCCGTGGCGCAGGCCTTTGGCATCGATCTTGTGCATTTCGGCCTCATGGTGACCTTCAACATGATGATCGGCCTGTCCACGCCTCCCTTCGGGATGCATCTGTTCACAACATCGTCCTTCTCGGGCACCCCGCAGAAGGTTATCGCGAAGGAAATTTTTTGGCCGATCCTGGCCATGGTCATGGTCCTCTTCATCATCGCCTTTGTTCCGGATATGGTGCTCTTCCTGCCGCGGGCGGCTGGGCTTTTAGGCTAAAGCACGAAGCGCGGGAAGCGACAGTTAGAGGGCGGATCCGGCGGAGTCATCATTCTCGGGGGCTTGCGGCTGCCTTTCGGCAGAGGGGTTCCTGCCGGCATCCGGGTGACTGCTCGAGAACTCGGGATTCCGCAGGATATCGCGCGGCTTCGAGCCTTGGGACGGACCGACGATGCCCCTCTCCTCCATGAGCTCCACGAGGCGGGCCGAGCGGTTGTAGCCGATTTTCAGCCTGCGCTGTATGAATGAGGCGCTGGCCTTGCCCTGCTGGAGGACTATCTCCAGCGCCTTCTCGAAGAGGGGATCCCCTTCCCCGTCGTCGAAAAGCCCCGGTTCGGCATTTTCCTCATCTTCATCGTAGAAAATCTCGTCGTCGATATATTCGGGTTCGCCCAACGTTTTCACGTGGGCTACGCATCGCTCAACTTCTTCTTCCGACACGAAGGCGCCCTGCATGCGCACGGGGAAGGGATCCTGCGCGCCGGAATAGAGCATGTCGCCGCGGCCTAGAAGCTTTTCCGCGCCCACCATGTCGATGATGATGCGGCTGTCGAATTTGCTCGCCACCATGAAGGCGATGCGCGAGGGGATGTTGGCCTTGATGAGGCCCGTGATGACGTCGATGGAGGGGCGCTGCGTGGCGAGGACAAGGTGGATGCCCACGGCGCGCGACATGGCGGCGAGGCGCGCGAGGGTGGCTTCCAGTTCCTTGCCCGTCGTTGCCATAAGGTCGGCGAACTCGTCGACGATGACGACGATGTAGGGCAGTTTTTCCTGGGCGAGGTTGCGCTCCTTCACTCTCTTGTTGAAGGTCTTGATGTCGCGCACGCCAGCCTTGTCCAGAATCGAATAACGTCGCTCCATCTCGCAGATGCAGTACTGCAGGGCCTGGAAGGCCCGTTTCGAATCGGTGACGACTGGCGTGAGAAGATGGGGTATGCCGTTGTACAGCTTGAGTTCGACGATCTTGGGATCGATGAGGATGAGCTTCACTTCCTCGGGGGTACGCCTGTACAGGATCGACAGGATGATGGCGTTGACGCAGACCGACTTGCCCGAGCCCGTTGCTCCCGCGATGAGGAGGTGGGGCATCTGGGTGAGATCGCTGAACTGCACTTCGCCCGAAATGTCCTTGCCCAGGGCATAGGGAATCTCCATCTTCGCCGTCCTGAAAGACTCGTGCTCGATGATCTCCCTCAGGGAAACGATAGCCCGCTTTTCGTTGGGCACCTCGATGCCCACGGCGTGCTTGCCCGGGATGGGCGCCACGATGCGCACGCTGGACGCGGCGAGCCTGAGGGCTATGTTGTCCGACAGGTTGGTGATTTTCGAGATCTTAACGCCGTGGGCGGGCAGGATCTCGTACATGGTGATGACAGGCCCTTTTCTGATCCCCGTCACCTCGGCCTCGATGTTGAATTCGGCGAGGGTTCCGCGCAGGACTTCTGCGTTGCGCCTCGTCTTGTCGTCGATCACCCAGTACTGTCCGTCGGGATAGGTATTGAGGATGCCATCGACAGGCACTGCGTAGGCGATCTTTTTCCGTTCGAGGATACGCTGGACGAGGGCTTTCTTTTCGGCGGTATCGGCTGCCGCGCCCCCTTGAGTCCCGGTGACGGCCTGGGGGGGCACAGAGACGAACTCGATAGCCACCCCGTTGGCGTCGAGGGTCTTTGCGGCCGTTGCCTTTTCGGCAGCCGATGTTTTTTCGGCAGGCGATACGGAGCCGGAGGCTCCGGCCTCGAGCCTTGTCCTGCCCGCCCTCAGGTTTTCAAGGGGCGGCAATTCCGGCAGGTCGAGATCGAAAGGCTTGGCTGCTATCGATTCGGCGGTTCTGAGGCGTATCTCGGCCTGGCTGCGTTTTTCCTTCCTGTCCTTGATCCATTGCTGAATCCACGGTTTCAATCCCGCCAATTTGGAAGGCTTTTCCTTGGTTTTGGACTTCAGCGCCCTGGAATCGACAAGGCGCCCCGTCGCCTTCATCCAGGCTGTCAATTTGACAAAACCGAAAATGGAGGCAGCCAAGGCCGCCGCGAAAAGGAAGCCCAGGCCGGCGTAGAGGGAGGAAAGCCCAACCGCGGCAAAAACGGGATGATTCTCGAAAAAAGCCCCAGGCTCGCTCGATATCCTGGCAAAACCGGCCGCGACAAGAAAAGGCAGGACCGAAGAGACAAGAAGATAGGTGAGACGCGGGTAAAATCGCGGGAAGACGGCAAGTATTCCGGCGAGCAGGCACCAGAGCGGCAGGTAAAAAGCCGCCCACGCGAAAGCGCGCGAGAGAAAAAGCCCCGGGGCAACGAGGACAGCCCAGCCGCCCGGCCAGTAAGGAGCCAGAAGGAGGCTTAGCGTCAGGTAGCCGGCTATCGACCAAAACGCCAACCCCACCCTTCCGCCGCCCGTCTTCAACAAGGATGGTTTGGCGGCTTTCCCTTCCGGGGCCTTCCTCGAAGGCTTTTTCCTGGGTTTGGAGGCGGTGATGACGGCAGCCTTCGGGCTCTGACCGTCATCCTCGATATCTGTATCGGCTTTGGCCGAATCCTGTGACTTTCTCATGAATACTCCATCGCTCGACATGAAACCATTTTTAAGTATCGGCAGTATTATGAGGCAAATGCAGGGAATTCAGGCAGCGCGACGCTCTACCGAGGTTTTCAGCCCAGAATGAGCCCCGCGATTCCGACAAGAACGAGATAGGGGGCGAACCAGTAAATCTTGCCGCTCTTGATAATCTTCATGAGAATTCTGAGCGAAGCCATCCCCGAGAACAGGGCCGTCGCGAAGGCGAGTGCCAGCTGGGCCCAGGATACCGTGGCCAGCATCGACCCGGCATCCCCGATCGTGAGGACAAAGGCACCCAGGATCGCGGGAATCGAGAGAAGAAAGGAAAACTCGCCCGCCGTTTCGCGGCTTAAGCCGGCAAAAAGCCCGGCCGATATGGTTATGCCCGAACGGCTGATGCCGGAGAAAACCCCGATGCCCTGGGCGAGACCGATGAACAAGGCCCTTCCCTTTCCGATTTGAGCCGGTCCGCGGACTCCGGGTTTAAGACGGGCGGTGAGCCCGAGAATCGCCGCTGTGATAAGCATGTTCACGGCCACCACCTTCGTTCCTCCCAGGCCGGGGAAGGCGTCGAGCAGCACTTTTTCTATGAGGATGCCTATCACCCCGGTTACGGCTGTGGCTATAAGAATCGGAACTATAAAAGCCAGATTCTGCCTGCTTTCCTCATCCTTTTTCTTCTGGGTTTTTGTGAGATTTTTGACAGTTGGAGTTTTCCTGGAAAAAAGGAAGCGCCACAGCGCCATGAAAATCGCGGCAATTCTTTTCCATAAAACCATGACAACGGCGAAGAGGGTGGCGATGTGGAGGATAACATCGAAGAGGAGGGGTACCTCGGTCAGGCCGAGAATATTCTTGAACAGCTCGAGGTGGCCGCTCGAGGAGATAGGCAGAAATTCGGCGATGCCCTGAATGAGACCGAGAAGAAGCGCTTTTACTGCTGTCATGATTCCCCCAGCGCCACATGATATAGAAGATGAGCCAGGGATTCAACAGAAATTCACGGCGATCTTTCCCATCGGGAGATTGCCTCTTCGGGTACTATTTGATTATAGTATAAAAAACATCGGCTCAGGCGGGCATTTGAGCGCAAGCCGCCACAAGCGGAAATAACAGCCCGAAAGGACATACCATGGATATCCAGAAAGACAAAGTCGTCACTATCGATTACAGCCTCCGCGACGCGGCGGGAAAGCTTCTCGACTCTTCCGATGGCAGCCAACCCCTCATCTACCTCCACGGCAACGATAATATTATTCCGGGTCTGGAAAAGCATCTTGTCGGAAAAGTGGTCGGCGACAGCGTTGCATGCGTGGTTCCGGCAGCCGAAGCCTATGGCGAGCGCGACGAGAGCCTCGTGTTCAAGGTTGCCAGGAAGGATTTCGGCGACAATGTCGAGGTGTCGCCCGGAATGCAGTTTGAAGCCCATGGCGACGATGGAGCCCAGATCGTCACGGTGGTGAGCGTGGCCGGCGACGACATCACCATTGATGCCAATCATCCCCTCGCCGGCGAAACCCTCCACTTCGACGTGAAGGTGCTCAATGTCCGCGAAGCCACCGAGGAAGAGCTGAAGCACGGCCATGTCCACGCCGAGGAAGGCTGCGGTTGCGGCGACGGCTGCGGTTGCGGCGATGGCTGCGACTGCGAAGACGGCTGTGAGGACTCGGGCGAGAGCGGCTGCGGTTGCGGTTGTTCCGACTGATCCTTCCTTCGTGAAATCGGCGTTTCGACCCAGAATCCTCGATATCGCCGCCGCCATCCTAGGGTTGGCGGCGGTTTTTATAGTCTTTACCCTCGTGTATTCGAACAGCCAGGGCCGTCTCATGGTCCATATCACCGGCGAATCCGGCGAGTGGCTCCAACCTCTGGACAAGGCGGGAGATTTCGAAGTGCCCGGCGCCCTGGGATCAACATGGGTGCATATAGAAAACGGAAGCGTTCATATCGCATCCTCGCCCTGCCCCAATCAGACCTGCGTGGCGGCAGGCGATATCTCTCAGGCCAACCAGTGGCTGGCCTGCCTGCCAAACCAGGTCTTTGTGTCCATCGAAGGTTCCGCGGGATCCGAAGGAGGGCTCGATGCCGGAGCCTACTGACCGGTTTTCGGACAGGGCAGACCTCACAGCCTTTCTGGGAGCCTTCTGCTTCTTTCTGTCCGCCGTTGAGTACATGCTCCCCAAGCCCCTGCCCTTCATGCGCCTGGGAATCGCGAACCTGCCCATACTGCTGGCCGTCGACATCCTCCCCTTTCCCTGGTTTCTCACCCTCGCGGTGGTAAAAGTGATAGGGATGAGCGTGATTTCCGGTTCACTATTCTCCTTCATAGCGCTTTTTTCGTTGGCTGGCACGCTTACGGCGGCTTTGGTGATGTGGGCGGCGAGAAAACTGGGCGGGAACCTCATTTCGCAGGTAGGGGTTTCGATACTGGGCGCCATCACATCCAACGCGATCCAGGTGTTCATCGCACGCTACGTCGTCTTCGGGCAGGCTGCCTGGCTGATAGCTCCTGTTTTTCTCGCCATGGGTCTGGTGACCGGATTGGCTTTAGGCCTTTTTGCAGAGCGATTTGCCCAAGGATCGAAATGGTATGCCTGCGCGGCAGGCTCGGGCAGCCTTGCCGGGGCCCTTGCGCCGTCTGTTCTCCTCGGCCCCGAGGGAAAGGGCGAGGAAGGGCTCGGGGCGCGCGCGGGTAATAAGCGGAATCAGGTGCGGGAGGCGAAAAACGCCGCCGCGCGCGCGGAACGCAAGTTGCGTTTTGCCGCCCTGTTCAGCCCCTGGGCGGCAGCCTCCGCCGGGGCCGTCATGGCCATAGTCTTTCTTTTTGAGCAGAGTCTTCCCGTAAAAACCGGGTTTTTCCTCTTTTTTATAATTGCCGTCTATCTGTCAGGCAAACGATTCTCGCCCGCCACAACCCTCATCGTTTCAGCCGGCATCATTCTCACCAACCTTCTCGTCCCTTCGGGAAAAGTTATCGCCCGCCTTGGTCCGCTCACCATCACCCAATTCGCCCTGACCGAAGGCATCATAAAGGCTCTCACCTTCGAGGGGCTTATGCTTCTTTCAAAGGCGACCATCATGCAGAACCTCAGGCTGCCGGGAAGACTGGGCGGCATCGTCGGCGCGGCCTTCCGCTACTACGACAGGATCATCGAGTACAAAGGCAAGGTTCGGGCCTCCACGCTGAGCGCCGACGCCGACGCCTTGATGATCAGGGTGTGGGACGATGAATCCTCGGCGGCCGGCGGGGCGGCGAGGCCGGAGAATCCGGCCGGTCCTCTCCCCGCCAGGGCGAAAACCGGAAACTTCATCCTCGTCCTCGCAGCATCGACGGCAGCCGCCGTGGCGATACTCCTCTAGACAATTCCCTGCTCGCACATCGCGTCGGCGACCTTGGTGAAGGCGTGAATATTGGCGCCTATCACATAGTTGCCAGGACTGCCGTAGGCTTCGGCAGCATCCACGCAGCTTTTATGAATGCTCTTCATGATGCCGTGCAGACGCTTGTCCACTTCTTCGCGCGACCAGCTTACGCGCTGGCTGTTCTGCGTCATCTCCAGCCCCGAGGTGGCGACGCCTCCGGCATTCGAGGCTTTTCCCGGCGCGAACTGCAGGCCGGCATTGAGAAGGATTTCGACACCTTCCGGCGTCGTGGACATGTTCGAACCTTCAGCCACGAGCTTAATGCCGTTCGCCACAAGGTTTCCCGCGTCAGCCGCGTTGATCTCGTTCTGGGTGGCGCTCGGAAAAGCGCAGTCGGCCTTGTGGTCCCAGATCGGATTGTGGCCCAGTGCGTGATCCGCAGGTGTGTAAACGGCGTTTTTAAACTGCTTCGCGTATTCCGAAATGCGTCCCCTGAAAACATTCTTGAGTTCGAAGACAAATTCCAGTTTTTCCGCGGTGATGCCTTCCTCGTCATAGATGTGGCCGGAGGAATCGGACAGGGTGACTACCTTCGCCCCCTCCTGGATGAGCTTCTGGACCGTATACTGGGCAACGTTGCCCGCACCCGACACAAGGCAGGTTTTTCCCTTCAGGTCCTGCCCTTTCGAGGCAAGCATCTCGCCGGCAAAATAGACCACGCCATAGCCTGTCGCCTCAGGACGTATGAAGGACCCTCCCCACTTGATGCCCTTGCCTGTCAGCACGCCGGAAAACTCGTTCTTGAGCCGCTTGTACTGGCCGAACATGTAGCCGATTTCCCGTCCGCCAACGCCGATATCGCCGGCAGGAACGTCGGTAAACTGGCCGATATGCCTGCTCAATTCCAGCATGAAGCTTTGGCAAAACTTCATCACCTCCATGTCGCTTTTGCCGTGGGGATCGAAATCGGATCCGCCCTTTGCCCCGCCCATCGGCAGGGTGGTAAGGGAGTTCTTGAATGTCTGTTCGAAAGCCAGAAACTTGAGAAGCCCCAGATAAACGCTGGAATGGAACCTCAACCCGCCCTTGTAAGGTCCTATGGCGCTGTTCATTTCAACCCGATAGCCTGTATTGACGCGCACTTCCCCCCTGTCGTCGATCCAGGGAACGCGAAAGATAATCGTTCGCTCGGGAATCGTGATGCGCTCAAGGATCTTGAGCCTCCGGTACACAGGGCGACGCTCGAAGACGGGCGACACGGATTTGAGCACCTCATGGACAGCCTGGTGGAATTCCGGTTCGCAGGGATTCTTAGCCTTCACCTCCGCAAAGCACTCTTCTGCATAACTATTCATTATCGCCTCCCTCGGTTTGCCCAAAGAATTCTTGAGCTGCATTGTATTCACACAATTATTGTTCTTGTAAATAGAGTCAAACAAATTTATTACATAATTATTTAAATACATTACATAATTTAACATTTTTGACACAATAAACCGGTAAACATCCTCGTCGGAACGAGGCAATAAAAAGCCGCCCTCTGCAGGGCGGCTACCAAAATCGGCGCAGAACGGGGTCAGGCGGTTTTTCAGCCCTCGACCACGATGTTGACAAGCTTGTCCTTAACCACGATGACCTTGGCGATCCGCTTGCCGCCTATCCACTCGATGACCTTGGGCAGGGCCCGGGCGCTCGCCTCGAGATCGGCCGCCTCGGTGCCCGCCGCCACCGTGATCCTCTCGCGGATCTTGCCGTTCACCTGGACGACGACCTCTTTCTGCTCGTCGAGCGTGAGGGCTTCGTCGTAGAGCGGCCAGGCCGCGCGGGCGACCGAGTCCTTCCTGCCCAGGCGCTCCCACATCTCCTCGCCGACATGGGGGGCGTAGGGCGCGACCATGAGGACGAAGGGTTCCCACAGGGCGCGCGGCACAGCCTCGAGTTTCGAAACGTCGTTGAGGAAGATCATCATCTGCGAGATTGCAGTGTTGAAGTTGAGCGTATCGGTGTCCGTCGTCACCTTCTTGATGGTCTTGTGGAGAAGCTTGAGAAGATCGGCTGAGGGCGCCTCGTCGCTTGTCGGCTTTTCCGAGGTAGCCCAGGCGCGCTCGAGGAAGCGGCTGACGCCCACGAGACCGGCGGTCGACCAGGGTTTGGATACCTGCAGGGGACCCATGAACATCTCGTAGACGCGCATCGTGTCCGCGCCGAATTCGGCGACGATATCGTCGGGATTGACCACGTTGCCGCGGCTCTTGGACATTTTCTGGTTGTCCTCGCCCAAGATCATGCCCTGGTTGATGAGGCGCTGGAAAGGCTCGTCCGTGGAGACGGCGCCGATGTCGTAGAGCACCTTGTGCCAGAAGCGGCTGTAGAGAAGGTGGAGCACCGCGTGCTCGGCACCGCCCACATAGAGGTCGACGGGCATCCAGTATTGTTCGATCTTCGGGTCGACAAAGGCCTTTTCGTTCTTCGGGTCGAGGAAGCGCAGGTAGTACCAGCAGGAGCCGGCCCACTGGGGCATGGTGTTGGTTTCGCGCTTGGCGGGTCCGCCGCAGTGCGGGCAGGTGGTGTTCACCCATTCGGGGATGTTCGCGAGGGGCGATTCGCCGGTGCCGGTGGGCGTGTAGCTCTTCACCTCGGGCAGGAGGAGGGGCAGGTCTTTTTCGTCCAGGGGCACAATGCCGCATTTCTTGCAGTGGACGACGGGGATGGGTTCGCCCCAGTAGCGCTGTCGGCTGAAGAGCCAGTCGCGGAGCTTGTAGTTGACGGCTTTCTTGCCAATGCCCCGTTCCTCGAGCCAGGCTGTTATCTGCCTGATGGCCTCGGGCGTAGGCAGGCCGGTGAAGGCGCCCGAATTGACGGCGAAACCGTCGGCGGCCGTGCATTCGGCGGGCTCGCGGTCGAAAGGACCGGTTTCGCCGGCCGCTGCCACCACCTGGATGATGGGCAGGCCGAATACCTTGGCGAAGTCCCAGTCGCGCTCGTCGTGGGCGGGGACGGCCATGATGGCGCCGGTGCCGTAGGAGATGAGGACGTAGTCGGAAATCCAGACGGGGATCTTCGCGCCGTTTACGGGGTTGACCGCATAGGCGCCGGTGAAGACGCCGGTCTTTTCCTTGGCCAGATCGGTGCGTTCCAGGTCGCTCTTGCGCGCTGCTGCCTCGACGTAGGCATCGACGGCGGCTTTCTGAGCGGACGTCGTGATGTGCTCGACATAAGGGTGCTCGGGCGAGAGCACCATGTAGGTGGCGCCGAAGAGCGTGTCGGGGCGCGTCGTGTAAATTTCCAGTTTCTCGTCATGGCCGTCCAGGTCGAAGAATACGGATGCGCCCTCGGAACGGCCGATCCAGTTCCGCTGCTGTATCTTGATCGGCTCGGGCCAGTCGAGAGTATCGAGCCCCTCGAGGAGGCGGTCCGCGTAGGCGGTGATCTTGAGCACCCACTGTCGGATCCGCTTGCGCGTCACCTTGGTGTGGCAACGGTCGCACTCCCCGTCCTTGACTTCCTCGTTGGCAAGGCCCGTCTTGCAGGAGGGGCACCAGTTGATGGGCATCTCGGACTCGTAGGCGAGGCCCTTCTTGAAGAGCTGGAGGAATATCCACTGGGTCCACTTGTAGTAGTCGGGCAGGCAGGTCGATACTTCGCGGTCCCAATCGTAGGAAAAGCCCAGGGACTTGATCTGGGTGCGGAAGCGCTCGACATTGGCCATCGTCGTCACCTCGGGATGGGTGCCCGTCTGGATGGCGTAGTTCTCGGCGGGAAGGCCGAAGGCGTCGAAGCCCATGGGGTGCAGGACGTTGAAGCCGTTCATGCGCAGGAAACGGCAGTAGATGTCAGTGGCGGTATAGCCTTCGGGGTGGCCTACATGGAGACCGGCGCCCGAGGGATAGGGGAACATGTCGAGAACATAGCGGCGCTTTTCCTTGGGAAACGAGGGATCTTCGGCCGCCGCGAAGGTTTTGTCTTCCTCCCAGCGCCTCTGCCATTTTTTTTCGATGCTGTCAAAAGGATACTTCGCCATACGCTCCGCTCCGAATTGTTCCGTGGATATTTCGAAGATACTAGCAGTTTTGCCCGACTGACGGCAAGTCTCCGCTTCATCAATCAATATTTTTTGCTTTATTCAATATTAATGCTTGCGTCCACCCGAGCTAGGGTTTACACTGAACTTGCATTTGGAATTGCGTTCCACAATATGGAACACAATTCATCCAAGGAGGAGGTAGTATGAAGAAGCTGATTCTGGCGATCCTCATCGTCGCCGTCGCGGTTTCAGGCTTTGCGCAGGACAAAATGGTCACCCTGAAGCTCGGCCATTACTCGGCGGAAACCCACGCCATGCACCTTGCGTCCGTCATGCTGGCCGAAAATGTCGCCAAGCGCAGCAACGGCACCATGAAGATCGACATCTTCCCCAACAGCAAGCTGGGAAGCTCGCAGGAGATGGTCGAGCAGGCCACCCTCGGCGCCATCGACTTTGTGCTGCCCACTGAGCCGGCCTTGGCCAAGTGGTCGCCCAAGGTCAACCTCGTCACCGGGCCCTTCGCATTCAAGGACTACGCGGCGGTGGACAAGTTCTTCGCGGGTGACGATTTCGTCAACTGGATCAAGCCCGACCTGGATAAAGCCAATCTGCAGTACATAGCACGCTGGGAATACGGATTCAGGACCTACACGAACTCCAAGCGGCCGATCGCCAAGCCGGAGGATTTCAAGGGCCTGAAGATCCGCACGCCTCCCGATTTCGTGAACCAGGAGACCGTGAAAGCCCTCGGCGGCATCGTGCAGACGATCGCCTTCGCCGAACTGCCCATGGCCCTGAAACAGGGCGTCGTGGACGGGCAGGAAAACCCCATCGCGACCATCTACGCCGGCAAGATGTGGGAAACGCAGAAGTATCTTTCCATCCTGAACTATACCTATGTTGCAACCCACCTCATCATGAACAAGGCATCCTTCAACAGGCTCTCGGCCAATCAGCAGAAAATCCTCATCGAGGAAGCGGTGAAAGCCGGGCAGTTCATGCAGAAAACCATCAGGGACGGTGAAAAGGCCCAGATCGAGGAGATGGTGAAAAACGGGATGGAAGTGAATTCCCCCGACACCACCCCCTTCCAGGCCGCGACGACCTCGGTGTGGGACACACTGAAATCCAAGGTGAGCGACGCCGACTGGAAGGCTTTCCAGGCGATGCTGGCGAAGTCAAAATAATCATAAAAATCAGGCTTTTGCTTCGGCGCGGGCCGCCGTATGCGGCGGCCCGCGCCTTTTAAAAACAAGGAGGCAGTTATGGTCACTGTACTGGTTTTCCTCGTCCTCCTCATCTTTATAATGATCGATCTGCCCATCGTGGTGGCCATAGGCCTCACCGCGGTGGCTTTTTTCGTGGGCCAGGGCCAGGGCCAGTTTCTCGCCCTCCTGCCCCAGCGGATGCACGCGGGCACCACGGGATTCACCCTCCTCGCCGTGCCATTCTTCATCCTCGCCGGAAACCTCATGAACATGGGCGGGGTCACGAACCGGATTTTCAGGTTCGCCAAAGCCTTTGTCGGCCATATTCCCGGGGGCCTCGGCCATGTGTCGGTTGTCGCCGAAATGCTCTTTTCGGGCATATCGGGCTCGGCCGTGGCCGACGCGGCGGGCCTGGGGCAGGTTTCCTACAAGGCCATGACCGACAACGGGTACTCGAAGCCCGTGGCGGCTGCCATCGTGGCTTCATCGTCCACCCTCGGCCCCATCATTCCGCCTTCCATCTCCTTCGTCCTCTACGGGGCCCTCACCTCCGTGTCGGTGCCCAGGCTTTTCCTGGCCGGCTTCCTTCCGGGCGCCCTGATGGGCGGGGCTATCATGCTCGCCATCGGCCTGATGGCGAAGCCCCGCGGTTTTCCCCGCTACCCCAAGGCAAGCCTCAAGGAAGTCTGGATCGCCACCAAGGAATCCTTCCTTTCGCTCATGTCCATCGTCATCATACTGGGAGGCATCTTCTCGGGCATCTTCACCCCGACGGAAGCTGCCGTCATCGCCTGCCTCTACGCCCTCTTCCTCGGCTTTCTCTACAAGGAACTGAAGCTGAAGGATCTGCCCGAAATGTTCTGGGTTTCGATCAAGCAGTCAGTGGCCCTCCTCTTCATCATGGCGGCGGCGAACTTCTTCGGCTGGTTCCTCATCTACCAGAGGATACCCGACAACATCATCGCCACCCTCACCGGGATGAGTGTCACCGGCCCGGGCGTCATGGCCATGTTCATCGTCGTCATCATCATCCTCGGGCTTTTCATGGAGGGGAACGCCATATTCCTCATCACGATACCCATCTTCATCCCCATCGCCATGCAGTACGGCTTTGATCTCGTCAATTTCGGCGTCGTGATGACCCTTCTCATCATGATCGGGAACCTGACCCCGCCCGTGGGCATGTGCCTCTACGCAGTGTCCAGCTTTACGAAGATAGGAATCGGGGAACTGTCCAAGGAATGCCTGCCCTACCTCGTGGGCATTTTCATCGTCACCATCATCATCGCGTACGTGCCGGCGATATCCACCTGCCTGCCCGATCTCATCATGGGGGTGGCAAAATGAAAGCCAAGGCTGTATTCGACAGGATCGACAGGATATTCCTTTCCCTCTTCAAATGGATTTCGGTGACCCTCTTCGTCGTTCTCACTCTCATCATCACGGCCAACGTCTTTGTCCGCTACGTGCCCATCATGTCGCTGCACTGGCTGGACGAAATCGTGGAACTGTCCTTCGCCTGGATGGTCTTCTTCGGTTCGGCGGCCGTGTGGATACTGAAGGGGCATTTCAGCGCCGGCGACTGGATCGGCAAGCTGCTCAAGAACCCGCGGGCGAAGGCGGCTTACCGCCTCCTCGTCGACCTCATCTCCTTCGCCTTCATCGCGGTGTTCTTCTGGTATTCCCTGCAGCTCTACAACCGGTCCATCGAGGTGACGGCCGTCTTCGAGTTCCCCAAAAAGGTAATTTACGCCTGCATGCCCATCTCATCGGGCGTGATGGCCCTGTATTCCTTCAAGTTCATCGTTGAGGGCGTTGTGGATATCGCAAAAGGCGGAGAGAAAAAGACGGGATAACAGGATTTTACACGAACCCACAAAAATCGTACCACAAATGTGTATTTTACGCACAAAAGTCATTTGATTTTTGTGCTTATTGCGTACTACAATTTTACCATGGAACGAAAAAGCTTTGCTGACCTGCAAAAATGGCAAAAAAAGCCAAACAGGAAGCCTCTCATCCTTCACGGCGCCCGCCAAGTTGGCAAAACCTGGATTCTGCAGGAGTTCGGCAGGCGAGCATATAAAAACGTGGCATACATCAATTTCGAGGCAAACAGCAGAATGGCCGCGCTTTTCGCTTCGAGCCTGGATACTCAACGCCTTCTGACAGGGCTTCGAATCGAGGCAGGCTGCTCCATAGAACCGGGGACGACGCTCATCATTTTTGACGAAGTTCAGGAAAACCCTCGGGCGCTCACTTCACTCAAGTATTTTTCCGAAAACGCCCCAGAATACCATATCGTCGCGGCAGGATCCCTGTTAGGCATCGCCATGCATGGGGGAACTTCCTTCCCTGTCGGGAAGGTCGAGTTCCTCAACCTCTATCCCCTCTCCTTCCAGGAATTTCTGTGGGCATTGGGAGAGGAACCCTTGACTGAACTCATAAGCGGTGGAGATTGGTCGATGATGGATACGTTCAGGGACAAGCTCATTGAATATCTAAAATACTATTATTGTGTTGGCGGCATGCCCGAGTGCGTGAGTCAGTTCGCCGTTTCAAAGGACCTCGATAAAGCACGAGATATCCAGAACCAGCTTTTAAAAGCCTATGATCAGGATTTTTCAAAATACGCCGAACCCTCGATAGTGCCGCGCATCCGGGCGGTATGGGGCTCCATTCCCATCCAGCTCGCGCGGGAACAGCGAAAATTCACCTATGGCCTTGTACGGGAAGGAGCGAGAGCGCGGGATTACGAGATTGCCATCCAGTGGCTTTGTGACGCCGGGCTTTTGAATAAGGTATATAGGATCTCCAAACCAGGCATACCGCTTCGGGCATATCAGGAGGGAAATGCCTTCAAGCTTTTCATGGTGGATACAGGTTTGCTCGCGGCTCATTCGCGCATCCCCTTAAAGACACTGCTGGAGGGATCGGATCTTTTTGAAGAAGCCAAGGGCGCTTTGACGGAACAATATGTCGCCCAGGAGCTTCGGCTCCGCGATGATTTCGATGTATGCTATTGGTCGAGCGAAACATCCCAGGCGGAAGTGGATTTTATTATCCAGCAGGCGGATTCCGTCTATCCGGTCGAGGTTAAAGCGTCGGAAAATCTCCAGTCCAAAAGCCTGAAAGCCTATCGCGACAAGTTCAGCCCAGCCCGAAGCTACAGGGTTTCCCTTTCTCCCTATCGCGAGGAATCATGGCTCACCAATCTCCCCCTGTACGGGCTTTTTGGATTGAACCCTCGGTTCATTGCATAATTTCCTCGGTCCATTGTACAATAGCCAAGATATGAAAGAAGAAAATTCAGTCATCCAATCGGTGGACAGGGCCCTCCTCCTCCTCGAATACATCAGCGCGCACCCGGAAAAAAAGCTCACCCTGACGGAGCTCGCCGAGGTGATGGACCTCGACAAGAGTTCCGTATTCCGGATACTCACCACCCTCTCCAGGCACGGACTCGTCAGGCAGGAAGAGGGCAAAAAGATGTACAGGCCAGGGTTCGGAATTTTTGGCCTCGCCTCGTCCCTATACGAGCAGATGAAGCTTCCCGTCGTCGTCTCCCCCTTTTTACGCGAGATAGCCAGGAAGACCTGCGAAAACGCCCATCTCGCGGTAAGGTCGGGCACGCAGGCAGTCTTCATAGACAGGGAGCAGGGCTCAAACAGGATACTGACGAACACGAACATAGGGGACACCGAGGAACTTTACTGTACCGCCGTCGGAAAATGCCTTATCTGCGACTTTTCGCGCGATGAGCTAGATATCCTCTTTCGGGGACGGACACTGAAGCAGTTTACCGAACTCACCATCACCGATATCGATGCCCTGAGCAGGGAACTCGGCGAGGTAAAAGCGATGGGCTACGCCGTGGATAAGGAAGAGTACGAACCGAACGTCGTATGCCTTGCCTCTCCAATCATGAATTACCAGGGCAAGATCATCGCGGCCATAGGCGTCTCCGGCACAAAGGAAAGAGGATTGCCCGACCTGGAAAAAAATATCGGTATCGTGCAAGAAGCCGCGTCCGCGATAAACAGCCTCCTCGTTGGAGGAGCGGACGTTATAGGCTGAAAAGCTTCCTCGGCACTTTGGGCCTCAGCGGCCCAGTTCCCCGCGCACCTTCCGGGCGATCGCTTCAGGGGATAGCCCAAAGTGATCCAGAAGCTGATCGTAGGTGGCCGAATGGATGAACTGCCGCTCCCCTTTCATATCCAGAGCGTTGATGGGAACGATGCGCCCGGTTCCCTTTTTTCCAAAAAGAGAATCCTTGGTCATCTTGTACAAAAATCCGTTGTTCTGCTCAGCCAGGATGATGAGTTTCCCCTCGTTCCAGAGCGTGGCCATAAGCTCTTGATCGAAGGAGGGCATGTCGATCACCCCCGCCCGGATTCCTTCCTTTTCCAGAATCGCCGCCGCCGACAGCGCCTCGTGAACCCCGCGGCCCGCTGAAACGATGACGGCTTCATCGTCAGCCCCTCCCCTGATCCGGTACCCTTTTCCATAGGTGAAGGCGAAATCCCTATCGTGGATGACGGCTGACGCCGCCCTCATGATCCGGGCGTAGACGAGCCCTCTGTTGCCCTCCATGACCCACTTCATGAACCCGATCAGCTGGTTCGGACATGATATGTCGACGATCTTCAGATGGGCGATTTCGCTGAAGACGAGGGAATCGTCATTCCCCATATGGGTGGATCCGTTCGTCCTTGTATCGAAGTTCGGGGCGGTGGCGAGGAAGGTCAGGTCGAGGTTGTGGCCCTCCGAGAGCCAGCCTCCAGCTTCGATAACTTCCCTGCGCTCCTGGTATCCTATCGCGATCCTCCGCATCACGCGCCAGTCGAAAAAGGGACAGAAAGTGCTGACCCAGGTATTGTAGCCGAGGGCCGCCAGGGCCTCGCCCACGTTCATCATGTTGGATTCCGCCACCCCGACATTGAAGGCTTTCGTGGAATCGGCCCAGGAGAGGCCCGCTTCCAGGCCGCTGGTGGAGGCGAGGTCGGCGTCGACCGTCGCGATTTTCCCCGACCTGCCGAACTCCTTCATGCATTCGGTGACCACCCAGCTCGCCATGTAGCTGCGGGATGGATCGAGTACGGGAAGCCGCGCCGGGTCGTAGGGGATAGCCTTGTCCCTCGCTTGAGCCTTCCGGACGCGCGGGGCGGCTTCAGGTTTATCGGGATCGGAGGCAAAAAGTTCCCGGTATCGCTCGATGCGGAGCTGCCTGCGCCGTTCCTGGAACCCGATCTCCTGGGCGGCCAGGTCGACAGGAATGTCGCCCTTGTGGCTCACGCAGAAACTCGAGAAGCCTCCGAAACCCTTTCGCGTACGGCAGATGATGGCGGTGGGCTGTCCGTTCCTTGGGCTCGCCTTGAATTCCTGCAAAGCCTGCAGGACGGCGCCATAATCCGAGCTGTCCACCGAGGCCACCTTCCAGCCGAAGGATTCGAACCAGCCTTCCACGCCATTCATGGGAAAGGCCATGGCCCGCGGATTATCCAGCTGCCCCCCGTTCAGATCCACCATGAGGCAGAGGTTGTCGAGTTTTTTGCCCCCGGCGAACATCGCGGCTTCCCAGATCATCCCTGCCTGAAGCTCTCCGTCTCCGGTCAGGCAGAACACGTCGAAGCGGGGATCTTCCTTGCCGGCCAGGGCGAGGCCCTGGGCGACGCCGAACCCATGCCCTTCTGGCCCCGTCGCGATATGGACGCCGGGCAGAAGGGGGCCGGGATGGCCATTCAGGATGCTTTCGTGTGAACGTGAATTCTTCAGTACGCTCCTGTCGAAATAGCCGAGATCGGCGTAGATCGAGGCGAGGGCGGCCACGGCATGGCCCTTGCTGAGGACGAACATGTCCTGCCCGATCTTGGTCGGATTCTCCACCGAATACCGCATGATGCCGCCGTAATACAGGGCCACCAGCGGCACGACGGCGGAAAAGGCCCCGCCGATGTGGATACCCCTGTCGACCGCGTCCCTCCCCTGTTCAAGGCAGAGGATGCGGATATCGGAGTCCTTGATTCGCAGCAGGGATAGGAGCTTCTCGTTTCTGGTGTCAGTGTCCATTTCACTGTCTCCCCAGTCGTTTTTTGATGGCCTTCCTGATCTCCACATCCCCCGGAGCGTCGAGATCCAGGATTCCCTTTGAAACAAGCTGTTCCAGGGCGGGAAGAACGATCTTGTCGGGAAGGGCGAGAACTATCTCGGAAAAACCCCGGTGTGTCGCCTTGGATATGGCCTTGAGATCCTCGCGGGACTCCCGCTGCGGTTCCCGGCGCTCCTCAGGGTATCCCAAGCCCCATTCGACCGAGAAAAGGCGATCGAAAATAAACCCGAGGTTGACTTCCCCGGCCCAGCCGTAGCCCTGATTGAGGGCGAGGGACACGCAGTTCCCGCTGTTTATGCGGGCGAAAAGCCAGGCGTCCAGGGGCGAGAGGATATGGCCGCAGGTCACTTCCGGGTACTGCATGACGGAATTCAGATATCCCTGGCCTGTGCCGCAGCCCCCGATCACCAGGTCGGCGAGGTTCAGGTGGATCAGCAGCGCGGATATGAAGCCGGTATGGGTATAGAGCAAGGGAGGCTGGTCGGTCTTGCCCGTCATCCCCGCGTTGAGAAGCTCAAGACCTCGCCCTTTCAGCGCCGACATGATGGCGGCATTCTTGTCGGACGCGCTGATCTCATTCACTACGGCTACCCTCATCTGTTCCTCCTTAATCCGCGCGGCTGTCGTGGTTTCAAAGCCCGATCCGGTGGTGGTCTTTCTGCACCTCGGCGCACCAGTTCCCGACGTTCCAGTTTCCGAAGACCCCGAGGCCGCCCAGTTCGTCATCTCCGATATACACAGGCAGGGTGACCACGGAGAGGCCCTCATACGCGTAGGCTTTTTCCAGAGCCTCCTTGAACGAGGCCGTGTCGTAGCCGCCAAAGAGGGCGTTCACGCCCTTCACCGATCCCGCCAGGGCCGTGTAATCGACCTCCACGGAATCGTTCGTCCGGTAGGCATGCCCATATTGGGCCATCTGGAGCCCGGCGATGGCACCCATGGACCGATTGTCGAAGATGATGAGGCAGCCGCGCGCCCCATGCTCCACCCCGTCGAAGAGTATCTGCGGGGTCATGGTAAAGCTGCCGTCGCCGCTGAAAGCGAAGGTATAGACAGGCTTGTCCGCGATCGCGGTGGCCAGAAGGCCGCTCGCCGCCATCCCCATGTAGGATGAGCCCGTGTCGGAGAAAGTGAGGCCTTCGGCCTCGTCTTCCACGATCTGGAAGCCGTTGGCCTGCACGTCGCCCGCGTCGAAGTACCGCGCCGCGCCCTTTTCAACCGCGAATCGGTAGGCTGTCTCTATGGCCGCGGGCTGGGTGAGCAGTTCCCTGCCCCAGACAGGATCGAATAGGGTGGGATTGGCAAAGCGATTCTTCTTGAATTCCTGCCATTCCCGTTTTTTGGCCATATTCGCCTCAAGCCAGGGCGAGGCTCCGGATTTCGGCGCAAAGCCCTCTTTTTTGAGATAGCTGATCCAGGATCGGAGATTGGTACGCGCGTCGCCGACGACGGCGACCGTTCGATTGTAATGCCCCGCGTCCACGAGTCGGGTATTGAAATTGACAATGCCCCGCGCCTTTTTCCACGCCGTTCCCGAACAGTCCCATTGGCATACGGCCCTGGCGCCGATGACGATCGCCAGATCGGCCTCGTTCATGGCGAAATTTCCGCAGATGCTTCCCTTCGAGCCCCCCACAGCCATGAACCTCCGGGAGGAATAGGGAACCACGCCGCTCATCTTGGCTCCGGGAACGATCACCGCGTCCAGAAGCTCAGCCAACTCCAGCATCTCGGGGCCGCAGCCCGTCCCGCCCCCTCCGAATTTGATGGTGACGGCCTTGGCGGCCCTGGCCAGGCGGGTGGCTTCCGCGAAAACCTCCTGGTCGAGGCAGGCAGCGGGAGAGTACCGGGGCGGCAGGGGGAGTTCCAGAAGGTTGCAGACCTGCATCACCGCCGCCTGAATATTCATGGGCAGGAGAAGGAAAAACGGACCCGGAAAATCGGGATTGAAAACCGTGGAGGCTCCCAGCCTCAGGGCCGTGAACACCGATTCAGGCGTATGGATCTGGTAGCCCGAACCCATCGTGTTCGCCAGGGAAAGAAAGCCCCCCTGTCGGTTTATGGGAATCTGCTGCATGTTGGGTCCCTCGTCGTGGGTCGTCTCGTCCCCATATATATGGTAGACACCGATCCCGTTCGAGGCCGACCCCAATGAGCCTGCAAAGGCGTGGAGGGCGCCCGGGCCTATCGAGGTAACGACGGCGGCTGTCTCGCCGTAATGCCACTTCAGCATTGTGGCGCAGTGGGCCGCCTCGGTTTCGTTGCGGAGGTTCCACATGCTGACGGCTCCAGCCCTCTCATAGCAGGAGAGCACTTCCCCAAGGACAGTGCTTCCGTGGCCGAACACCCCAAGAAATTTCCTCACCCCCTGGTTCAACAGCCCGATGACCAGGGCTTCAGCCAGCGAGACAGCCTGGAACTGGGGTATCTCCCCCTTTTCGACGGCGGTCCTGACGCAGCCGTTTCTGACGATGGCTCGGGCGCGAAGCTCCATATCGTTCGTGTTCATATTGGTTATTGTACAATCGTATTTGCTATTAGTCAATTAAATGAAGAAAGAATTTGACAGGTAGGCAATCTCATTGTATAATCTACAACGAAAGTGAATGATCCGTTTTCAAGTTTTTCACAAAGACCGCTGCTGAAAGCGGCCAAAAGTATTAGGAGGTAGGTACATGAAGGGAAAGAAACTTTTAATGGTTGCGGCTGCGCTGCTTCTGATCGTTCCCAGCCTGTTCGCCGCGCCCGTGCTCATCGCGTTCAGCGTCTCCACCACGAGCAACCCTTTCTACGCGACCATGGCCCAGGGAGTGAAGGACGAGGCCGCCGCACTCGGTTTCGACGTGATCATCCTGGACGCGCAAAACAAGATAGAGAAGCAAGTGGCCGATGTCGAGGACGCCCTCACCAAGAACATCCGCGTTCTCCTCATCAATGGCGTGGATGACGGCGCCATTTCCCTGGCCCAGAAAGCGATGGCCAAGGGGATTCCCGTCATGGCCCTGCAAAGGAACCTTGGCGCGAACAATATGACGGCCTTCATCGGCACCAATAACGTGGTACTGGGCGAGCAGCTCATCCACTGGTACGCGAAGACCCTGCAGGGGAAGACCTCCAAAGTGCTCATACTTACCGGCACGCCCGGAGCAGCATCATCAGAGGATAGGATAAAAGGCATCAACGCCACCCTCGCCAAGAATCCGAACATACAGGTGCTCGCCTCCCAGACCGGCTACTACGACAGGGCCAAATCCCTGCCCGTCGCCGAAAACCTCCTTCTGCGATACCCGGACGCCGAAGCGATTCTCTGCCTGAATGACGAAATGGCCATGGGCGCCCTCGCGGCCGCTTCCTCGATGGGCAGGACCATCAAGATCACCGGCATGGACGCCAACCCTGATGCCCTCAAGGCGGTAGCGGAGGGAAGGCTGTATATGACCATAGCCCTGCCTCCCTATGATATCGGAAAGATCGGCGTTCAGTTCGCCAAGGAAGTTCTTTCAGGCAAGCAGGTTCAGGCGCTGAAGATCATGGATGTGTCCTTTGTCACCAAAGAAAATGTCGGACAGTTCAGAAAATAAGACAGCAGACAACGATGGCCTCGGGGCTCCGCAAGGAACTTCGGGGAGCCCTGCGGGGCTCCCCGCGGGGCTTTCGGTTCAGGGGATATCCAAGGGATTCCCCGGTGTCCAGGCCCTGGACGATGTCTCCTTCTCCCTGCACAGGGGTGAAGTGCACGCGATCCTGGGCGAGAATGGCGCCGGAAAATCTACCCTGCTCAAGATCCTGAGCGGAGCGCTGCAACCCGATTCGGGACGAATACTGCTGGACGGTACCGAGGTCCAACTCAAAAACCCAAAATCCGCCTCCGACGCGGGCATCGCGGCGATCTACCAGGAACTGAGCCTCGTGCCCTGGCTCTCGGTAGCCCACAACCTTTTCCTGGGCAGGGAGAGGATGGTCGGCCGATTTGTCTTGTCGCCCAAAAAACTCCACCGAAAAGCAAGCGAAGTCTTTGCCGCCCTCGGCCTCTCCCTCGATCCGAACGCCCTCGCGGGCGATCTCGGCATGGCGGAACAGCAGCTTGTGGAAATCTCCCGAGCCTTTTCACGCAATGCCCGTTTTATCCTCATGGACGAACCGACGGCCTCCCTCACCGAAACGGAAATCAACCTCCTTTTTAAAAAGATAGAAACTTTGAAGAAGGCGGGCGTCGGCATCCTCTATATATCCCATCGGCTCGAGGAGATTTTCCGCATTGCCGACCGCGTGACGGTCATGCGAGACGGGAAAAGCGTCTACAGCGGACCTGCGCAAGAATTGTCCCTACCGGAACTCATTTCCACCATGGTCGGACGATCCATCGGCAACCACTATCCGAAAGAAGCCGTGATCCCGGGAGAGGTTCTTCTGGAAGCCAGGGACGGCGTATCAGGACCGGAGGGAATTCTCCTGACCCTCCGCAAGGGCGAGGTCGTCGGCTTGGCCGGGCTCGTGGGGCGGGAAGGACGGAATGGGCCCGGAAAGCCTTTGGCGCCGACCCCGACCCGGAAATACGGATGAAGATCGGCGGTACCGAGGTTTCGGTCAACTCTCCCCGCCAGGCGCGGGACCTAGGATTGGGCATGGTGCCGGAAAACAGGAAGGACCACGGGCTGATATCAGGCAGATCGGTGCTTCACAACATTACGATCACCATTCTCGATTGGGTTTCCCGGTTCGGCATCGTCGATCGCCGCAGGCAGTCTGCGGTATCAGCGGAGTACATAGGAAAACTGTCCATCAAATGCCCCTCGGATTCGGCCGACATCGCCACCCTGAGCGGCGGAAACCAGCAGAAGGCCGTTCTGGCGAAATGGCTCGCCCGGAAAGGCAAAATCATCATTCTCGACGAACCCACGAGGGGGATCGACGTGGGAGCCAAACTGGAGATGTACCAACAGATGAACGCCCTGTGCCGTGAAGGAAAGGGAATCATCCTCATATCCTCCGATCTTCCCGAGCTGCTTTCCATGAGCGATCGTCTCTACGTCATGCATGAAAGAAGATTCGTCGCCTCCCTCTCCAGGGAGGAAGCCAGCCAGGAAAGGGTTCTCGGATACGCCTCGGGACTCAACGAAAGCCAAATACTACGGAATGGGAGTGAAGGGTAATGAAAACGCAGCAAAGGAGCCGTCTTACAACGGTTCTGTCCCGTTATGGTTCGTTTGGCGTCCTCTTTGTCATAACCTTGGCCATGTCCCTGGCGAACAAGCAATTTCTCACCCTTCCCAACCTCATCAACGTGGCGCGTCAGGTATCCATCAATACCATCATTTCCACGGGCATGACCTTCATCATCATCACGGCGGGCATCGACCTTTCGGTGGGCTCCCTCGTAGCGCTTTCCTCCTGCGTCGCCATGATCATCATCGAAGCCACCGGCTCTTCCCTGCTGGGAATTGGCGCCGGCATCCTCGTCGGCGGCGCGGCCGGAGCCTTCAATGGCGCTTTCGTGGCCGTGGCCGGAATTCCGCCCTTTATAGCCACCCTGGCAGGCCTTACCATCTATCGGGGAATCGCCCTGATCATCACCGGCGGAACGCCGATCATCATGTTCGAAGGGGCCTTCCTTTCGCTCGGCAAGGGAATGCTGCTGGGAATACCGGTGCCGGTAATAATAATGGCTATCGTGGTGATTCTCATGGATTTCCTTCTGACCAGGACAACCTTTGGAGCCCACATCTATTCCGTGGGGGGCAACGTGGAAGCGAGCCGCCTCTCGGGAATAAAGGTGGGAAAGGTCAAATTCCTGACCTACGTCATGGGGGGAATGCTCACCGCCCTGGCCGGCATGATTCTGATGGGACGGCTCTCCTCAGCTCAGCCCAATACGGGGGAAGGATTCGAGCTCGACGCCATCGCCGCGGTCATCCTGGGGGGAACGAGCCTCATGGGCGGGCGTGGCACCATCTGGGGCACCATGGTGGGAGCCTTCATCATCGGAATCCTCAACAACGGATTCAACCTCATGGCCGTGGACGCGCATTTCCAGCTGGTGGCCAAGGGCGTGATCATCCTCCTCGCCGTGCTCCTGGATCGCTATCTCAAGCGGAAGCAGCCTTAAGAGGAGAATCTCGGCAGCGGTCAAATTTGGTGAATCTTCCGTTCAATTTCCTTTATCGCGCCGTAGGCTTCGCGTAAAAAGGCCTCTTCAGCCATTCCTTTTTCCTTCGGCAGCACTTCCAGATTCAGAATGCCCTTGTATTCCTTGGGAACTTTGTGTGCAAATGCATCCCAGTCCACTTTTCCTTGCCGCGGAAGCCGGTGGTCATCCCTCAATCCGTCGTTATCCGAAATATGAAAACACATGAGCCTATCATGGTACTTTTCCAGCAGGCTGAACTTGGGATCGCTGTAGAGATTGTCGTGGGAAGTATCGAAGCAGAGGCCCAGGGTTCTGTCGTCGATCGACGCGAAAACCGACTCGAGCACGGCGTTCTGCTTCGTGTTTTCCGCCGCGATCAAAACACCGCTGTCGCGCGCGTGGCGGACGATATTCCTGAGCACCCCGAGACCGTGCTCGTTCGCTTCCCTAACCCTGAACCCCTTCGTCAGATGGATCACGAGGATGGGAATGCGATGCCGCGAACAGTAGTCGATATGTTTTGTGAGCTCTTTTTCCATGTCGCGCGCCGTGGCTCCGTCCCAGAGCGTATTGATCCGGCTATAGGGGGCGTGGGCGTAGTCCAGATAAAGCCCGTTATCGCGTATGAGATCGGGGATGGAATCGGGATCGGTTTCCCAGTGCCCGTCGTCATCGATCCACATTGCGGTGGAATCGAATCCGGCTTTCCTGATCGCCTGTATCCGATTTTCGATGGGGAGAGGTATTCCGAACCAGTTGAATATGCCTACCATGTTCCCCTCTTCGCGTTCAATTGTCACCGTATGGAATTAACGGCAAGCCCAGTTCCTTTAAAAAATCATTATGCTTTTTCGTCGCTTCGGAAATGTTTTTCTCAATACTCACCAATTCGCTGTTGACCGCTTGAAGGTCTATTTCCTCTTCCTGTACCGCTGTGCTGATATATCGGGTAATGTTGAGATTGAAGTCATTGTCTTTAATCTCTTCCATGGACACCCTGCGCGAATAACGCTCTTCTTCTTTCCGGAATTGATAGGTGGAAACGATTTTTTCAATGTGGTCACGAGATAATTGATTCTGCCTCTTGCCCTTCTCGAAATACTCGCTGGCGTTGATAAAAAGCACATCATCGGGCTTCTTGCATTTCTTGAGCACAAGGATGCACACGGGGATGCCTGTCGAGAAAAAGAGGTTGGCCGGCAGACCTATGACAGTATCGATATTGCCGTCTTCCAGAAGTTTCCGGCGAATGCGCTCCTCGGCACCGCCGCGGAAGAGCACTCCATGCGGAAGGATGATCGCCATGGTGCCTTCGTCGGATAGAAAATGAAAGCCGTGCAAAAGGAAGGCAAAGTCAGCGGCGGACTTGGGCGCCAATCCGTAATTCTTGAAACGAAAATCCTCCGCAAGGGCATCGTTTGGCTCCCAGCGATAGCTGAATGGCGGATTGGCCACCACCGCGTCGAATTTCTGTTTCTTCGCGGGATTCTGTTCCCTGAGGATATCCCAATCGTTGAGCAGCGAGTCGCCATGATGAATTTCGAATTCGGAGTCCTTGACGCCGTGCAGGAGCATGTTCATCCGCGCCAGGTTGTAGGTGGTGATGTTCTTTTCCTGGCCAAAAATCTTTCCAATGCCATAGGTTCCTATTTGCTTTCGGACATTGAGGAGGAGCGAGCCGGAGCCGCAGGCGAAGTCCAAAACCTTGGACAAGCGCTTTTTTTTGCCCGTGCTTGGATCCTGGCTGTCCAGTGTGACAATGTCCGAAAGGATTGTGGAAATCTGTTGGGGTGTATAAAACTCCCCGGCCTTTTTACCCGAACCCGCGGCGAACTGTCCGATCAAGTATTCGTACGCATCGCCCAAGACATCGCTGGACGTGGAAAACTTGGCTATTCCTTCGGCGATTTTAGTGATGATGGTACAGAGCTTGGAATTGCGCTCGGTATAATTCCGCCCAAGCTTTTCCGACGAAAGGTTGATCTCGGAAAACAAGCCCAGAAAGGTGCTTTCAAAGGATTCATTTTCGATGTAGCGGAACCCCTCTTCCAGCCGGTGGAGCAAGTCGCCATGTTGCGTGCGGGCCAGTTCTGAAATACTACTCCACAGGTGATCAGGTTTGACGACATAATGAACCTTGCGCCGCATCTGCAATTCAAATTGGGCAATGTCATCGGCGTTATTCTTATACCAGAACGCCAAAGGCGAGAGACTCGCGGCCTCCCCCTTTGCGGGATAATCCTTGCCTAGTTCTTTTTTCGCCGCAGTTTCATAATTATCCGAAAGGTAACGCAAGAACAGAAACGAGAGCATGTAATCGCGGAAATCATCGGCGTTCATGGAGCCGCGCAGGTCATCGGCGATTTTCCAGAGAGTGTTGCCCAGTTCTTTTTGATTATTGTCGGTCATGGTTGTAGTTCCTTGTTTTTTCTTGCCACATACTTCTGCTTTGGGCTATTTGGTTTATCCGGAATTGTCGGCTCAAGCAAGCCAGCCTCTAGCATGGGCTGCAGGATGCTGGAACGGAAATGCTCACGGTGTTTCAGATCGATATGCACCATGATCTCGTCACGGCTCCGGGGTTCCTGGCAAAAGGCAAGAATCTTTTCCAGCTTGTCGGCGCCGACTTGCGCGGTAGCTTGCGCGGTAACTTGCGCGGTAACTTGCGTGGTAACTTGCGCGGTTCGTGGAAATACCGCCCGGACGAAACCGGAAAACTCGTAGCGAAGTGGCGCCAAGCCCGCTTCTTTAAGCAGGTTTTGCATGCGGCGAATGCCTGTACCCATCTTTTCGATATAGTCGATGCGCTGCATCAGGTTGGCTATATTGGGATTGCGCAATAGGCTCACGGTGCCAAAATCTTCGATACTAAGCCCCTTGGGCAGGCCGCCTGGGCTGGTTATTTCCACGCGATCGTCCAAGATTTCCACCATGACATTGGCGCCCTTTTCAAAATAGTCCCTGTGGATTACCGCATTGATCACTGCCTCACGCAGA
Source organism: uncultured Treponemataceae bacterium (assembly GCA_964468155.1). GTDB lineage: Bacteria > Spirochaetota > Spirochaetia > Treponematales > Rectinemataceae > CAYXUF01. Next base: position 7,963 of record CAYXUF010000016.1, on the reverse strand, counting down.
GCTGCATAGGGAATTTCCGGAATTTCTTTGCGAGCCGGGGAGCCGTCGAACTCATAACGGACATTCAGGTGCTGCTTAAGATACAGCATGGCTTGGTCGATGCTGGCCACAATGTCTTGGTTGAAGTCCTTGCGGTCGAGGACATTCACTTTGTCACGCCCCTTGTAGAGGGCACATGTCACGCAAGTATGGAAATAGTGGTCAGCCAGATTACGGGCGAAAAACAAAATCGCCGTATTGGAATACCAGACTTGCCCCTGCTGAATGTCGACCGCATGAAGGTTCTTCAAGATACGGTTCGTGTCCAAAACAGAACTAATGCCCGAAAGCGTGATGAAGCGTTGGAATTTTTCTTCGTCAAAATCGTCCATGTTGAAATCGCGCTTGATCAACTCGTCAAAGCGCACTTTACCTTCAGACTTTACAAACTCGACGATTTCATCCCTTTTCATCTTCTGTGCATTGGGGCCGGTACGGTTATAGAAGCCAGAGGAGCAGCGGTAGGGTTTATCGGTGCCCTCGCGGACTTCCACCACCACGATGTTTTCGAAGTCCTCCACAATGATCTGAACAGGCGGATCGCAGTTGTTCGCAATGTCCTGAATCTGCGACCTGGTCTTGTTGTCCGCCACAAAACCCTTAACCTTGCGGTCATCGGCGATCCCCAGGAAGATGAAGCCCCCTGAAGCGTTGGCGAACGCCACCATTTCGCGATCGAGGCCGGCTATTTGCTCCTTGAACTCGATGCGGTAGCCTTCGCCTTCCGAGAGGACCAAGGCGAGTTCTTCGCGGGTCATATAGTCTCCGTCGCTTGGGGAAACAACTGCTGCATCAAGCCCTTTTTATGCGTCTTGAGCGCCTCGATTTTTCTAGTTTGGGCTGTAATCAAATCATCTAGTGAAGACAGGCAATCGGCGATTTTTTGTTGTTCGAGGAGGGAGGGAAACGAAATTTCAAAGGAACGAATTTGTGCAAAGTTCAATCCCTGCCTGTTTCCACCAGCTTGGAAACCATAAATTTGCTTCTGCCCATATTCAGATATCAAGTACTGATTAAGAAAAACGGGATTTAAAATCTTTTCGAATAATCGAATAATACATACGTGTTGATTGACATTTCCACCAATCACTCGAGCATCAGCAACAGCACTCCTTCCAATTGAAGCTCCTGTAATGTTAAGCAAAACATCATTCTGGAGAATTTCAGTAGAAATTGAATTTTGATGAATATCTTCATCAATAAATACGATATCATCCAAAATTAAAACACCCCATCCAACATTCTGACTCCGCACAAATGGATGGCCACTTATGCCATAATTTGAATCACCACCAAGAGGTGTAACGCCACTACCTATCTTCATCGTTTGATTTCCAAGCAGGTTTTTCTGCCACTCTCCCGCATCCCGAAACTCCGGAAAACGTAGGTGGGGGACGGTTTCGTCTTTGGCTGGGAAAAGTTGCTGCATTATGCCTTTTTTGTGAAGCTTGAGATCATCAAGCTTCTTATTGCTAGAGGAGATCAGTTCGTCGAGGGAAGATAGGCAATCGGCGATTTTTTGTTGCTCAAATTTCTTTGGAGATGGGAAGCTGATAGAAAAGAAATCCTTAGGGTTAATATTTAAAAGCCCGTCACTTCGTGCGCCGCTGGTAATGAATTTCTTCAGTTGTTCACCATGATAATTTGCCTCAAAATATAATTTAAAGAAATCTGAAATGTATCCATCATGCATTTTAAATAAGATGAAAGCATTTGGTGCAGCTACTCGCTTAAATTCTACAAGTTTATAAATACATCCTTGGGGATATTTTTTCGAATTACCCTTGTTATAGGCAAACTCACCCGCATTGAGTACGATGTAATTTTTATATTGTTCACCGGATATATCGCGACCAAACTTCTCAGCCTGTAAAACGAAACCAATTCCTGCAGAAATACTTACAGTTGGTAAAACTAGCTTGCCAACTTTATCTGTAATTCTTGAGCCTATTTCCGATAATGATTTCCTTTCCCATTCTCCACCATCTCGGAACTCCGGAAAGCGCAGTTTTGGTACCCTCATACTTTGCTTTCCTTGTCGGCTACTGCGTCCAACCAGGGCTCATGGATGAGCAGTTCGTGCAGTTTTGACTGGATAAGCTTTTTATCAGGGAGTTGGAGTTGATACTGGGCAATCAATGTTGGCGACAGGTTTCGGGACAGGGCATATTCCACCACTTCGTCGTCTTTGTCGCGGCACAAGATCACCCCGATGCTGGGGTTCTCGTTGGGCTTCTTAACGTCGCGGTCCAAGGCTTCAAGGTAAAAGTTAATCTGCCCAAGAAAATCGGGGGTGAACTTGCCAATTTTCAGTTCGAAAGCTACCAGAGCGGACAGCCCGCGATGGTAAAAAAGCAGGTCAATATAAAAATCCTGATTACCCACCTGCAAGCGGTATTCTTCACCCATAAAAATAAAGTCTTTCCCCAATTCCAGTATGAATTGCTTCATGTGGTGGACTAAAGCCTTCTGCAAGCTTTGTTCGCTGTGAACCGGCGGCAAGCCTAAAAATTCCAGCACATAGCTGTCTTTGAAGGTGGTGCCTACGCTGGGGTGTAATTCTCTCAGCACTGCCGAGAGTTTTTGCTTTGCCAATACTGCCCGTTCAAACAGGGAGGAATCGATCTGACGTTCCAACTCCCGGGAGGAATAGTGTTCCTTTTTGCACAGATTCAGATAGTATTCCCGTTCTTCCGCCGTTTTGCAGCGCGAAAAAATAATGGTGTTGTGCGTCCAGGATAATTCTCTCAGCAGCGCCGAGAGTTTTTCATTGGCTTTGTAGGTTTCATAAAACTGTTTCATTCGCCAGAGATTTTTATCGCTGAAACCTTTAAGGTCAGAGGCGTTCTGGGCGATATAGCGCGCCAATTCGCTGACCACTCCTTGTCCCCATGCCTGGGTTTCAACTTTGTGGCTTATGCTTTTACCGATCTGCCAGTAGAGATCGATAAGTGCCGTGTTGATCTGGACAAAGACTTTTTGGCGCGACTGCTGAATCAGGTTCAGAAGATCGTGAAAGTCGTGTTGGAGGGCAATGCGGTCTTCCTGCGGTGTTTTACTTCTCATACGCCGCCAATCCCGATATTTCTTTGCCCTGCGCCAGTTTGTGCAGGAGTGGTGTCAGGTCTTCCATCAGACTCAGTTCCTTTTGCGTTCGGGCTTTCCAGCCTAATTCCAGGGGAGCGAGCAGATCGCTCAACGCTTCGCCGTCGAAGATCATACGCTGGATAATGCCATCGATAAAGCCTTGCAGGGCCGAAGCCTCCAGACTGTGTTTGGCAGCCAGCCCCGCGATCCGCCGAGCGTTTTTTTCGGCTTTGAAGGCCGCGTAGCCCTGCTTGATTTCCTTTTCATCCAATCCCTTGCCAGTTTTCAGCGAGTTGATGTAGGCGGCGATGTCCTCGCGCTCGTCCATGAACTTGGCGTCCGATTCGATCAGGCCGATGAGCTCTTCCCTGGTCATCGTATGTTTGCCCGGTTTGGCCTGCGTGTAGTTGGCGATCAACTGCATTATATAGTCGTAGTCGATCATGGCCGAGGCGAAAAGCACGAACTCAAAATCCAGCTCCTGAACGATGTCGGATTCATCGCCCCATTTCGCCTGCTTCGCCTTGAGACGTTGGGCGGTTTCAAGATAGACGCCCCGGAATCCCCAGTGGAGATCTTCAGGCAATACCGCCTCGATCTTTTCATTGTCCTGCGGACTCAAGTCGGTATATTGATCCAACTGGGTTTTTAGCCGCTGCACTTCCTTGAAAAGGTTGATGAATTGACCTCGCGCCGTATCGCCTTTCAGGTTGGCGACTTCTTCCAGCGCGAACTCCAGACCTTGGGACCTCATGAACGTGTTCAAAGCCGCGACGGCCTTCCCTAGGTTGCCGATCACCGTCGGCGCGGGATCGACCAGCCAGATTTCCTTGGCCCGATCCGTATTCTCCCCCGAGAAAAGGGCGATCGCCTCGTTGACCGCGTCCTGCTGCTGGCGGAAATCCAATATATTGCCATAGGGTTTGGTATCGTTGAGGATACGGTTGGTGCGGGAAAAAGCCTGTATCAGGCCATGGTACTTGAGGTTTTTATCGACATACAGGGTGTTGAGATACTTGGAGTCAAAACCGGTCAGGAGCATATCCACCACGATGACCAGATCGATTTTCTCATCATAAGGCGAATCTTGGTTGGTGTACTGTTGATCCTTGATACGCTGCTGCACATCTTGATAGTACAGGTCAAACTCTTTGATAGTATGGTTAGTTCTATAACTTGCGTTGTAGTCGGCTATAATAGTTTTGAGGGCGGCTTTCTTTTCGTCCGGCGCTTCTTGGTTGTCCGCGCGTTCCTGAGGCAGGTCTTCCTGTATCTGCTGGACATCCTTGTTGCCATCGGCCGGAGGAGAAAATACGCACGCTATATTGAGAGGCCAGAACGAACTGTCCTCCGCCAGCCTCTCGGCCTGTATTTTACGGAACAGACGGTAATATTCGATGGCATTGTTTATCGAGGCCGTGGCCAGGATCGCGTTGAATTTTCGCCCCGCCGTGGCAGCGTCGTGTTTGTCCAAAATGGCTTTGACAATGGCTTCCTGAGTCATTGTTTCTCCCGGCTTGGGAGTCGCTTTCCCCTCGGCTTTGTAATAATCGATATGAAACCGAAGCACGTTGCGGTCTTCGATGGCGTGGGTGATGGTGTATGCATGGAGCTGTTTCTGGAAGACATCATCCGTCGTTACGAGTGAAGCTTCCTGGCCTTCGATCTGTTGGTAGGTGGCGTTTTTTTCAAAAATGGGCGTGCCGGTAAAGCCGAACAGTTGAGCATTGGGGAAAAATTCCTTGATCGCCTGGTGGTTTTCGCCAAACTGGGACCGGTGACATTCATCGAAGATAAAGACCATACGCTTGAATCGTAAAGGTTCCAAGCGTTCTTTATAGTTTCTCCTAGTGGTACCGTCCAAAGCCAATCCAAGCTTCTGTATCGTCGTGACGATCACTTTATCGGCATAATCATCGGATAACAGCCTGTGCACCAAAGCTTCGGTGTTGGTGTTTTCCTCGACGCAATTCTTCTGAAATTTGTTGAACTCATCCCGTGTTTGCCTATCCAAGCCCTTTCGGTCAACCACAAAAACACATTTTTCGATATCGGGGTTATCCTTGAGCAGGGTGGAAGCCTTGAAGGAGGTCAGGGTCTTGCCGCTGCCCGTCGTATGCCAGATGTAGCCATTGCCCCGGTTTTGATGGATGCAGTCGACGATGGCCCGGACGGCATAGATCTGATACGGGCGCATTACCATGAGCATCTGCTCGCTGGCAACCAAGACCATGTAGCGGTTGATCATCGAGCCCAGGGTGCATTTCGCCAGAAACTGTTCGGCGAAATTGTCCAGATGGGTGATTTTCCTGTTGTCCTCGTCGGCGAACTGGTACAGCGGCAAATATCGTTCATCGGCATTGAAGCTGAAATGGCGGGCATTGTTGTTGGCGAAGTACCAGGTGTCGCTGCGGTTGCTCACGATGAAAAGTTGCATATAACAAAGCAGCGTCCGCGTGTATCCGTTTCCCGGGTCATTTTTATAATCCACAATTTGCTGCATGGCGCGCCGTGGGTTGATCGCCAGGGTTTTCAACTCGATCTGCACAACCGGAACGCCATTGATAAGCAGGATGACATCATAGCGATGATGGCTGTTTTCGGTGTTGATTCTGAGCTGATGCACGACTTCGAAGGAATTCTTGCACCAGTCTTTTATGTTGACCAACGTATAATGGAGCGATGTGCCGTCTTCCCGCTCAAAGGTATTTTGCTCGCGCAGGCGTTTGGCGGCCGAGTATACATCGGCGGTTATGATCTCCTCCATGAGCCTCGCGAACTCGGAATCGAGCAGCTTGACGCGATTCAGGGCCTCAAATTTCTCTCTGAAGTTCTGCTTAAGGGAAGCGAGATCGTGGATATCCTGGCGATAGGCGTACTTGAGTTCAACAAGTTTTTCAATGAGATTTTGTTCTATCTGGCTTTCGTTTGTCATAATCACATTCTACCCGATAAATACCTAGAGTTATACAATTCAACTACATTGCATGGCAAATTTTTAATTACTGCCATTTGGCTTCTCCCGCAAAAATCCTGCTCCCATCCCGTTATCCTGTCCACATTCTTCATCAAATCCCGCCCGCCAATAAAAAAGGCTGCCCAGGGCACGCCCCGGACAGCCTTTGAACAAAACCTCAGGCTTTGTCGAATAACGTCATTGGATCAGCAAGGGAGCGACGGGCGCGGCGTCTTCCACCACGGGCGTGTCCCCGCCGAACTGCATGCTCTCGCGGGGGCCAGCGTCGGGCGCCGAAGCCTGCTCCTGCTGGATCGTGAAGTTTTCAACATAGGGGCTGAGCTTCGCCACCAGCTTGGGAACCGAAAGAAGCACCATGTCCTGGCCGAGCGGCACCGTGAACTCATCCTCGATGATGCGGCCGTCCTCGAACAGCTCCACCTTGATTTTATGTTTCTGCCCCTTCACGACGGCCTTGTCCCTGTCGCCCGGGTAGTACTCGTAGGCTTCCTGCCTGTCGATCTGCACCGTCATGCCGTCGATCGCCGTGTAGGAACCATCCTTCGCGTCCTTGTTGTCGATGAGGATAGTATGACTCTTCCCCGTGAGAAGCATGAGAACCATCAGGCCCAGATACACCACCACCAGAATCGACCGCACGATCGATTTTCGGCTGCCGAACAACTTCCTCATAGAGCCTTCCCTCCCTTGCCCTTATTGGGGTCGGCCGGGGAGCCACCCGTACGGATCAGGGTGCGCGCGTCGCTCGCCGCCTTCCGCGATTTCCACGCGTAGAGGACGAGAGAAAGAGCGATGACCCCGTAGCCGATGAACTGGCGGAAATATTCGCCAATCATGGCCGAACCGAAAAGATTCTGCCCCGCGAGCGGCGACACGATGAACATCGCGTGGAGGAGGATGACCCCGATGAACACGTTGGCGATGCTGGCATGGGTGACCGAGGCGCCGCCCACGAGGATGGCCGCCACCGCGAAGAAACCCGTCTGGTCGTGGGCATTGTAGGTGGCCAGATTGCCCATGTTCTGGAGGAAAATGATCTGGCCCGCGCAGGCGAGAGCCGTCGAAATGATAATGGCGATGATGCGCGTCTTCTCGACCGGAATGCCGGCCGCGTCGGCCACGCCCATATCCTGACCTACGGCCCTCATGTCCTGACCCAGCTTTGTCTTCTTGAACCAGATGATGAAAAGACAAAGGATGGCGATGACGATGATGGTGACGCCGGGGATGAGGAATGGCCCCAGTTTGATCATGAGGATGTTGTCCAGGGACTGCCGCACCGACTCGAGGTTGAGGGTGTTGCGGATGCCGTAGCCGCGCGAGAGTAGTATGGCCGAGTTCCTTATTGGAACGACTGAACCCATCATGTAGAGGACGAAGAACTGATAGATGCCGTTGATGAAGAAGGCAAGTATGTAGCCCGTCACCATCTCGCGGCCCTTGGCCTTGTTCATCACCGAACCGCATACCCAGCCGAGAAGGACGGAGATCGGCAAGCCGACGAGGAGGGCGAAGACGAGGCCCTGCCAGCCCGCGACCCCCCAATCCACCGCGAAGATCAGGCCGATCTGGCCCGCCATGGCCCCCAGGGTCATGCCGAAGTTGAGCCCCATGCCCGCGAAGATCGGCAACAGGAGGGCAATGACGAGGAAGGAGTTGCGGCCCAGACGGGTGATCACTTCCTGGACGATGTAGGTGATGGAAAGCCCCGAGGGGGCAATGGATGCCAGCGTCAGCACCACGAAGATGATGACGACGGCGTTCTCGGAGAGGAATTTCGTGAATTTTTTCTGGGCGCTCATTTGGCCACCTTCATCTTGCGCGTGAGCGCGTACAGGATCATGCCGTTCGAGACGATCA
>CAYXUF010000015.1:0-47821 GCA_964468155.1 uncultured Treponemataceae bacterium | reverse complement strand
TCCCGTATATACGCGGAAATAACAAGCACCAGGGAGCCATACAGGATGAAGAAGATGTCAAGAAGAATGCCAGTTTCCATTATCTCGGCGGCTTTGCTGCTCTGCGCTTTCACCCTCGCCTCATGCTCGGGGCGCTTGGACACGACGATCAGGAACGACCTCAGCGCGAGGATGGCCCTCAGGCTTGAGGTGCCCGAGGCCTTGAGCGCAAGGATCCGGCAGCTCGGAAACATACCCGCCAAGGCCGAGCTTTTCGATACGGCACGCCTCAAACAGGAGTTCTCGGGCAGGAAATCCATCTTTCTCGTCGACATTTCGGCACCCAGCCCCGACTCCCTCACCTCGGTGATATGGGTTCCGGCCATAGAGGATTTCGCGGGCGACAGAAGCCTCGTGCCGGCCGGGATGGTAGCCCTGACGAAAATACCGGCCTCGGGTACCCAACCGGCCCAACGCGAGCTTTCCATATCGCTGACGAGGGAGAACGCGGCGGCGGCCTTTTCCCTTTTCCCCGGTATCGACGAGAGGCTGATCGACAGCCTCAGCCCACCCATCCTCGAGGATGATCCAATAACGGCTGCCGAGTACAGGATGAATCTTGAAACGGTGATCATCGGGAAGAAGACCATGCCTGCCTTCGATGCCTGTGCCCTCGACATCACGATCACGGCGCCGCGTACCATCCTCATGTCAAAGGGCGGCAGCGCCCAGGGTCAGGTATTCAAGGCCAAGGTTCCCCTTTTCGATATGTTGACGCTGGAAAATCCTATTGCTTTCTCTCTGCGTTGGGCCGAGTAGGAACCGTTTCCCCCGAGCGCAGGGCCTTCCTCAGTTCCTCGAAAAAGCGCCTCGCTTCGGCCTCGGGGTAGAGGTCGAGGCGGGGATCGGCCAATAATCCGGCATAGCCTCCGTATTCTTCGTCCTCGGCTCCGGGCTTTGCCTCCTCGATCGCCTTGGAGTAAAGCTCAAGGGCATGCCTGATTTCCCCTACCCTGACGGCGTCGATGCCAGCGACGAAGGGCCGCCGCCCCAGGTGCTCCGGAAAATGCGCGTCGGAGCCGGAGATGGCCACGCTGCCCCCGCAAAGCTCGGGCGGCGGCTCAGCCATGGATTCCACGGCATCCCAGGGCCCGGGGGGCAAAAAGCCGAGCTGGCTGTACACTGAGAACATGCCCCGATCGACGTGGGCCGGTATGATGACGGCCTTGGCCTTCTTTGCCCTTGCGGCCAGGCTGTCCAGATCGGCCTCCAGTGCGGCGCCAAGCCAGCCTCCATAGAGCTCGAGAACATTGTCATTTTCGTCCACCACGGCTTGGTCGCCGAAGGCGGCGGGATCCCAGGGAAGGTCGGGCAGGAGGGCCTCAATGTCGGCGCCGAAAGCGAGGGCTTCGCGGGGGGTGGCGAAGAGAGCCAGGCAATGGACTTCCTCGGCCGAGCTCATCTCCATGCCAAAGAGGGGGATGATGCCCTCGGCGGCGCAGGCAATGGCGAATGCGGGGCAGTTGAGGCTGGCGTTGTGGTCGGTGAGAGCCAGAATGTCGATGCCGCGGGCCTTGGATGTCCTGGCCATGAGGCGCGGCGACATGGACAGGTCGGCGCAGGGGCTGAGGCAGGAATGATTGTGCAGATCGGCGCGCAGGCGCAGGATGTCCATGGTTACGGGCGCATACGGGGAACGCGCCGCTTCAGCCACGCAGGGCTTTCCACAGCCTGCCCGACACCTCGTACTGATTGAGGTCGGTGCGGATGAGGGCTATCCCCTCCCCTCTCGCCGCCTCGATCATGTCCTCGGGCACCGGTCGGCCGTTGCACAGCAGTATTGCCGGAGCGCCGACGAGGCTTGCGACCGCCACCGTGTTCTTGTGCGCCTGTATGGTGATGAGCACCTCATCGGCCTGGGCGTGAGCCATCACGTCGGAGAGTAGATCCGAAGTGTAGCCGCCCTTTATTTCGATATCCTCATAGACACCCTGCACCACCTCGGCGTCGAGGAGGCCGGGAAGCTCGCGTATATGCATCGCTTTCTCCTTGAAAATCAGCTTTTATTCCAACGGATCAGGGCTGTTACCGAAGTGCCCTTGCCCATCTCCGAGCGTATGGAAAATTCATCGGCGACGCGCCTCACGTTCGGCAGGCCCATCCCCGCGCCGAAACCGAGGGAGCGCACCCATTCGTTCGCCGTGGAAAAGCCTTCCAGCATGGCTTTTTCGACGTCGGGAATGCCCGGCCCCTCATCCTGGGCGCAGATTTCGATCGTATCGTCGAAGACCCGCATCCGCATGATGCCGCCCGTCGAATGTATAACCTGGTTGAGCTCGAGCTCGTAGGAAGCGACGGCGACCTTTCGGGCTATGGGCGGCGGACAGTTCCGCGCGACGAGGGCCTTCTTGAAGCGGGCGCTCGCGTCGCCCGCCTTGGAAAAGTCGAGAGGGCTCGTGCCAAAGCTGAGTTCCATGACGGGAACAGGGCCTTCGTTCACTTCGTGGCGGTCCGTGATCCTCTTTTCCATCTTCCCTATTTCCTCGTTGAGGGCGATGAGAAGTCGCCTGAGTATATCCGAGGCGGTGATGATGCCTGCCAGCCGCCCCGTCGGATCCAAAACGGGAAATCGGCCGAACTTATAACGGTCGAAATAGGTGACGGCGAAAGAGAGGGGCATCTGGTCATCGAGGGAGACGACGGAATTCGTCATCACTCCCTTGGCGGGATGATCGATGGTGCCCGAATCGAGGGCGCTTATGATGTCGCCTATCGAAACGATGCCGAGGAGCCTGCCCTCCTCCACGATGGGGACGCCCGTAATCGCGTTGTCGCGCATGAGGATCTGCACTTCGCGCAGGCTCGAATCCGGCGCTGCGGTGATGACGTGGGCTGTCATCGCGTCCTTCACTTTCATGCTGTAGAGCAGTTCGAGCACGACGCTGGGGCTCGAATCGGGGCTTATCGGAACGGTTGCCATGGTGACCCATTATGCACCGGCTTTCGGAAAGGCGGAAGCCGGAATATGATAGTTGCGATCGATTGAGGAGAAACCATGATCACACTCGATGGATTGTCCAAAACATACGCGAAAAGCGCGAGCAAGGCGGTGGATTCGCTGTCGCTTTCCATACCCGACGGGAGGATATTCGGCTTTCTCGGACCGAACGGAGCGGGCAAGACAACGACGATACGGATGCTCTGCGGAGCCCTCGACCCCGACAAGGGAACGATCCTTGTGGACGGGATTTCGATGCTGGAAAAGCCTTTGGAAGCCAAGCGGCGCATAGGCCTCGTGCACGACAATCCCGAGCTGTTCAACCGGCTGAAAGCCCATGAGTACCTCGATTTTATCGCCGATGTCTTTGGCGTGGAGACGAAGGAGCGCAGGGAGAGGATAGAGGAATACGCCCGCCGTTTCAGCCTGGAGAAGGCCCTCGCCTCCCCGATAGGGAGCCTGAGCAGGGGCATGAAGCAGAAGCTGGGGATTATGGCCAGCCTTCTGCACGATCCCGCCAACTGGGTTCTGGATGAGCCCATGGTGGGCCTCGACCCCCAGGCCGCCTTCGAGCTCAAGGCGATCATGAGGGAGAGGACGAAGGCGGGCAAGTGCGCCTTCTTTTCCACCCACGTGATGGAGGTGGCCGAAAAGGTCTGCGACGAGCTGGCCATCATCAACAAGGGCAAGATCATCTTTGTCGGGACGATGGAGGAGCTCAGGGAGAGGACGGCGGCCGAGGGCGGAGAGAGTCTCGAAAGCCTCTTCCTGGAGCTGGTCGATTCGTCGAACGGGGATGAATCATGAGGTCGCGCGCCCTCAGCCTCGCGATGCTCTACATAAAGAGCAGCTTCAGCATTTCCCTGCCGAAGCGCGAGGAGCTGAAAAAGCCCAAAACCCTGGCCAAGACGATAGGGATCGGCATCGGCATCATCGCTCTCGTCGCCGATTTTTCCTTTATTTTCGTGATGATGAACCTGACGATGTACGACGGTCTGAAGCCTGCCGGCCTTCAGGGCCTCATGCTTCTCAACGCCGCGACGACGGCCTCCGTCCTTGTCTTTGTCCTCGCCTTCATGATGGCCCTCTCGATGTTCTCCATGGCGGGCATCGAGGGGGGCTTCCTCGTTCTGCCCTTCACGCCCCGCGAACTTCTCGCCGCCAAGATGGCCCTTGTCTATGTCACCGAGGCCCTGGCGGGGGCATTTATCCTCATAGTAGCCATGGTCATTTATGGCATAAGGGAAGGGCCTCCCCTCATGTTCTACCTGAACGGCCTTTTGACCGCCCTTTTTCTGCCCCTTCTGCCGACGGCCATCTCCTATCTCATCCTCATCCCCGTCATGAGGGCTTCCAAGGTTTTCAGGAGCAAAACCTTTATTTTCTACCTCGGCGGCGCTATCGGCATGGCTTTCGCCCTCGGCTTCAATCTCTATATCAAGTCGGCCATGGCCCGGCTGAGCGATCCTTCCCAGCTCGCCCTCCTCGCCAGTCCCGATTCCCTCATCTCGCGCTTCAGCCGGGCATGGATTCCCTCCTGGCTGGCCTGGAAGGCCTTGTCGGGAGCCTCGGGCGCAACGGGGGTTCTGGCCGTGGCGGGCAACGCCGCTCTCGGCCTCGCCGGCTGCGCCCTGGTGGTCGGACTCCTGGGCAAGCCCTATGTGCAGAGCCTTCAGGCTTTCAGCGAATCGACCTTCTCGGGCAAGAAGCTTTCGATGTCGGGCAAGGGACGTTTCGGGCGAAGGGTTTTCGAAAAAAGACCGGCCATGCTGTCGCTGCTTCAGCGGGAAGTGACGCTGATGAACCGCGAGCCCATGTACCTCATGAACGGCCCCTTTGTCCTCATCCTCATGCCCCTTTTGATGGCTGTGGTCTTTATCGCCCAGCGTTCCGTTCTCGAGGAGACCATGGCCGGCATCCGACCCTTCCTGACCGGGCCCGGAACCTACCTCCTGCCCGCGGCGATGGGCGCCTTCCTGGGATCATCCACCAGCATCGCCTGCACGGCCGTTTCGCGCGACGCCAAGGCCCTGCCCTGGGTGAAGTCCCTGCCCGTCACGGCCTTCCGCTATTTTGGCGCGAAATTGCTGCACGCCGAAATCTTTTCGGTTCTGGGAACTCTTATCGGCTGCGCCGCCGGCACCCTTCTCCTGGGCACTTCGGCACTGGATATAATCGTGGCGGCGATCCTGTCCCTGCTGTTCGGGACGGCTTTCAACATGGGCGGACTCTGGCTGGATACGGCCTTTCCCCGCCTGCGCTGGGACAATCCCATCGCGGCGATGAAGCAGAACGTCAACGCTGTCGTGGCTATTCTGGGGGCGATGGGCCTGATCGGCGGAATGGCGGGCCTGAGCCTCTGGCTGAAGCTGCCCCGCTACGGCTACGCCTTGCTCTACGGTGTCGTTCTGGCCCTGCCTATCGCCGCCTGGCTGAAGTTCTATCCGGAATTCGCGAGGAAGCGCTACAGGAAAATGGAGGCGTGAAGAGCCGGATGGAAGGAGGCGGACGGAAAGTGCCGAAGGGCGCCCGCTTCAGTCCAGGGGGATCCTGTACTCGACCCAGCGCACCCTGCCTCCGATGATGGCGTCACGTACGCTTTTTTCCGTTTTCGTAAGGCCGGCTCCGCCCGATTTCACCTCCACGAAGATGATTTCATCCACAGTGCCGCCGGCTTCGGCAGCGGCTTTTCCGCCGCCGCCGCTGAAACAGACAAAATCGACAGGCTTGCCGATAAAGCGGGCGTCGCCCGGATCGCAGGGAAAATCGGGCAGGTAGGGGGCGAGCTGTTCGGCTACCTGGCCACCGATCACCGCCCGCGATCGTTTTACAGCGTCTTCCCGCTCGGAGGCGAGGCGGTCGGGCAGCTCCCTTTCCGCCTCGAGGCGGCCGTTGCGCCGGCCCAGGGCGAGCCCCAGAAAAAGGCCGACGACAAAGAGGACGAGGAGGCCTGCGAGGGCGGCGAACAGGGGAAAGCTGATCGGGTTCATCGTAGCTGAAGCATACATCGCCAGGCGGAAAATAGAAGGGGGCTATCCCGCGACGTATGGTACGGTGACACTCCCTTCGGGGAACACGATAAAATCGGCATCGGCTCCCTGATCCTCCAGGGCCATGCGCACCGCTTCTTCCATGCTGGCCGCCTTTCTGGCGAAGAGGCTTGCGACAATCCCTTCGGAGAGGCTGGTGACGAATATCACCTTCTTTTCGGCGGCTACCTTGGCGAAACCATAGGCTTTGTGCCCGCCCATGATAAAGTTTTTCTTCACTTCATCCATGATGCCCCGGGCGGTATAGCCAGCCTTCATGAACGATTCGAAGATTTTTTCGCCATACCCTTCCCTGCATTCCGCCACGATAATGACGGTTCCTCCCTCAAGGGTGGCTTTGTCGGCATGGTCGAGAGCCTTCTGCGACTGATAAAGGTTGATGTCCCGCGGGTAGCCCGAGGCAGTGGCGATGGCGACCTTGGCTTTCCGAGGGATGGGGGTGAGGTACATGGATTCGCTCACCTCTACCGCCTTGTACCAAGCCTTTTCCAGATCGCCGGCCACAACCTCCACAAGCCTGCCGGAATCGTCCACGACGGTATTGATGATGAAATCCACGCCGGCTGTCCGGGCGGCGTGAATCATCTCGAGGCTGACGGGATTTTCCCTGATCGGCGGCAGGTTGTCCATTATTTCCACCATCCGGGCATGGTTCTTCTGAACGGTTTCTTTTCCCGATACCCCGGGAAGGATTGACTTGCGGCCTCCGGAGAAGCCGGCGAAGTAATGGGGCATGACAACCCCCAGGGTGATGAGAAAATCCGCCTCGTCCACAATTTTATTGAGCCAGAACTCATACCCTGAAGGAAGTTTTCCCTTGTAGACCAGGTTGTCCCTGTCCGTGGCATCGTGGGATATGACCTTGAATCTGCGGCACAGTTCCTCGCCATAGACTTCGATATCCTGTTCACGGGTATGAAGATCGTGGATGCCGGTAGCCGTGACGAGGGTCACATGGGAGTCGGGAATCCCGGCCTTTTCTATCGTTTCAACCAAGGGTGGCATCAAGACCGAATAGGGGGTGGGTCGCGTGATATCGTTGACGACGATAACCAGCTTTTGGGGATGCACCGCCTTCAACATCTCCAGGAGCGGGGCTGTGCCTTCGGGGGCGGCGAGCACCTTCCGGACCGCGTCCGCAGGCTCGGCCAGGGGCGCTTTTTCCCCTGGCAGGACTATTTTGAGAATGTGTTTGTCGTCCAGGTCGAGGGGGAGGGTTCCGGCACCATATTTCATATCGAAATGCATGCAAGGTTCTCCTTAAATCAGGATGCCCGTAGGCAGGGACACGAGAAGGAACTTGGCGAACAGGAGATAAAGTACCGCTATCACTCCGACAGCTACCGCAGTGGATCCCACGATTCTCGCCATGCCCTTCTTGGGATGGAAGGCGAACATGATGGTAAAGAAGGCGGCGAAACTGGTAACGAGGAAGCCGATCTTGTCCAAGAGGAAGACCCAAAGCAGGCCCACCACCATCACCAAAACCAA
This sequence comes from uncultured Treponemataceae bacterium, assembly GCA_964468155.1. Taxonomy (GTDB): domain Bacteria; phylum Spirochaetota; class Spirochaetia; order Treponematales; family Rectinemataceae; genus CAYXUF01. The sequence goes on along the minus strand of CAYXUF010000015.1, from coordinate 40,303 downwards.
TGATTTGGATACCTTGGTAAAGGTTGTGGCTATCATTTCAGGCTTGAATTTTCCCTTGACAAGGAGCCCCAGGCCAAACAGAACAAGAATGAGCAGAACGCTTCGGGGCGCCATGGATGCGTATTTGCTCCATTCCTTGATTTGCAGGAAGAATATGGCAACGATGGCGAGGATGATGGCTCCGCCGACATAGTCGGTGTTGAGCTTCTTGGCTCCTGCGTCCTCTTTTTTTGCCAGAGCTGCGGCGATGACGGTTGCACCGCCTTTTTTCCTGCGGACAGCAGAGCGGAGGAAAGGCCAGGCGGCGGAGAAAACCGAGAGGACAATAAGGGCTATGGAAAGGGGTCTGGTGAACATGATAATCCAGGGAGCGGTCATGGACACATTATTGCCCATCAGCAATCCCTGCACGAAGCCCCGTTCGGCGATGGGCCCGAGGATGAGCCCCAGCACGAAGGCTCCGGTGTTGAATCCCAGATCTTTAAGAATGTAGCCGATAAAGCCCGACACGAACATGATGATAACATCCATGGGATTGTTGCGTATCGCATATGAACCCAGCACCGTAAGGAAAAGGATGGTAGGTATGAGAACCCGGATGGGAACCTTTATCACCGCCTTGTACATGCCCTTGCCGGCGAGGAAACCCACAAGCGTCATGAGTATGTTGGCGACAAAGAAGGAAAGCATGAAGGCGTAGACCAGGGAAGCGTTCCGGGTAAAGAGCTGGGGCCCTGGAGACAGCCCCTGGAGCATGAGGGCTCCGTAGATGATAGCCGCGGGGGGAGAGCCGGGAATGCCCAGCGCGAGGAGGGGAACCATGGCTCCTTCCACAACCGCGTTGTTGGAAACTTCGGTAGCGACGACACCCTGTGGGTTGCCATGGCCAAAGGTCTCGGGATCCTTTGCGGCCCTTTTTGCTTCGTTGTAGGCAATCAGATTGGCTATATTCCCGCCTGCTCCGGGAAGTATTCCGATCAGGAGGCCGATAATCGAGGCGCGCATCGTCGCCAAGGGGTGGCCGATTACGTTATCGAAGGCCCTTTTCAGGGCGCCTTTTTCGTGTTGGGCCGAATTTACTTCGGAATATGAGCTCGCAGGATCCATCGCCATCCTGAAGATCTCGGGGATGCAGAAGAACCCTATGAGTACGGATACAATTTCCACGCCGCCCTGAAAGGATGACAGGCCGAAATCGAAGCGCATATCGCCGCCTACAGGCGCGATGCCTATCATGGAGACCAGGATGCCTATAAAGCCCGCCGCGACGCCTTTGAGGAGGGATTCTTCAGAGATGGAAGAAATGATAGTGAGCCCGAAAATGGCTACCCAGAAAAATTCCGGGGGCCCGAACTTGAGGGCGGCTCGAGCGAGAGGGACAGCGAAGAGAATAAGCCCGAAGGTTCCTATAACGCCGCCCACGCCTGATCCGATGGTGGCGGTATAGATGGCTTCCTTGCCCCTGCCCTGCCTGGCCATGGGATAACCGTCGAAACAGGTGCCGATCGACGAGGGGGTTCCAGGCGTGTTGAGCAGAATCGCCGAGAAGGAGCCTCCAAAAATCGTCGCGCAATAGAGGGCTCCTATGGTTATCAGGCCTGACACCGGCGTCATGGTGAAGGTAAATGGCACCATTAAAGCCACAGCCATGGTTGCGGTGAAACCCGGCAAGGCTCCGGCCATTATTCCCAAAACGATGGCTATCAGCATGAAGAGCATGTTCTGCAGGGTGAATATTGCGGTGATGGATTCCATCAGAATTTGCATTGTCATAAGAATTACCCTCGGGAAAAATTATCGTCAGGATAAAAGAGCCGCAGGGCTAGCCGCGGTGCCATGAACAAAAGGCGCAAGTCGATTTTCGCCTTGCGCCTGAAGGATCGGTCAGGAAATAATTATTTCTTGAACTCCGCGGCGAGAGGTGTGTAGACCTTTATCTTCTCGTCGACGAGTTTTTCGCTGGCCTCTGGTCCGTAGAACTCGAGCTTGAAACCGGAGGCTTCCATCTTCTTGGCGAATTCAGGATCCTTGTTCACCTTTTCAAAGGCGTCGGCCAGTACTTTCTTCACGGCGTCAGGGGTGCCGGGGGGAACCGCCGCGCCGCGGAAGGCGCCTTCCACGAGATCATAGCCGAGTTCCCTGAAGGTGGGGACGTTAGGCAAGGATGAAATTCGCTTTTCCGAAGCAACCGCCAGGAGGCGTACTTCACCTTCATAGGCGTTGCCCATGGTGGTATAGGTCATCAGGGCATTGACGTGGCCTCCCAGGAGCGCTGGTATGGCATCGCCGGATCCGGTGAAGGGTATGTAAGTGGTCTTTATTCCTGCCAGTTTGTCGAACAGTTTCTGGGCGATTTCGTTGGCCGAGGCGGATGCGGAACCGCCGACGATGGCTGCTCCGGGGTTGGCCTTGGCGTATTTCACGAAATCATCCACTGTTTTGAACGGGCTCTTGGCGTTGACCGCGAGGACGCAGGGCGTGGACATGAAGGTATAGACTGGTACGATTTCCTTGGTCTGGTACCCGGCGTTCGGGGTGGTAAGGGGCTGCAGGATAATATGGGGGAGGTTGTGACCTGTAAAGGTGTAGCCATCGGGTTTCTGCTTCAGAAGATCGGCCCAGCCTACCGCGCCGCCGCCACCGATTTTGTAGGCAACAATCACCTTCTGGCCGAGAATTTTCTCCAGTAGAGGCTGCTGCGCTCTGGCGAAAATGTCGGACTCGCCGCCTGGATTAAAGGCGATGACATAGTTCAGCGGCTTGTTGGGGAACTGGGCGAAGGCCATTCCGCCAACCGCAAGCACAAGGAAAAGGGCAATACACCCTTTTTTCAGCAACTTCATCTACATGCCTCCTGCGATAGTATTGTCAGGCCTCCACGGGCCGCATTGAAACCTGCCCCATAATAATAGTTTGTCCCTGTTCACTTCCTGTAAGGGGAAAAAACTCCCCCGTTCTCCACGAGGTTCAGTATTTCCTCGGACAATGGAATGAATGTGTGAACCGCACCATTGGCTGTCACGGTTCCGGCCGCCAGATCGACTTCGATTTCCTTCCCTTCGGAAAGGCCGAAGGAATCGAGCTCCGGCACCATAATGGCCGGCACGCCCAGGTTGATGCAGTTGCGATAAAATATCCGGGCGAAGGATTTTGCGAAAATCGCCGCCACACCGGCGTTCTTGAGGGTGATTACCGCGTGCTCCCTGCTGGATCCGCAGCCAAAGTTGGATCCGGCCACAATGAAACCGCCCTGTTCGAAGCGTTTGGGAAAACCTGGGTCGGCGCCTTCCATGGCATGCTTGCCGATATCCTTGTGATCGGTGAGTTCGAGGAAACGGCCGGGGTAAATCTGGTCCGTATCGATATTGTTTCCGAAGGTGTAAACCTTGCCTTTAAGTGTTTTCATCCTGACCCTCCCTAAAGGCTCGCCGGATCGGTGATAGTGCCATAAATGGCTGAAGCTGCCGCCGTCGCTGGCGAAACGACATAGAGCCTGGAGTCGATGCTGCCCATGCGGCCCGGGAAATTCCGCGAAGAGGTAGTAAGCCCCACTTCTCCTGCACCAAGAATGCCCTCGTGAGCCCCAAGGCAGGGTCCGCAGCCCGGTGTGGAGAAGGTGGCGCCCGCTGCCATGAGGATTTGGACATAGCCGGCATCCATAGCCTCCTGCATCACCCTGTCCGAGGCTGGAATGATGACGAGTCTCGTGCCCTTGGCCACTTTTCTGCCCGCGAGGATTCTGGCTGCCACGCCGAGGTCGTTTACCCTTCCGCCAGTGCAGGTGCCTATGAATATCTGGTCCACGTGGATGCCTTCTTCGCTTTTAACCAGGGCGAAGTTGTCAACGCTGCCGGGAGTAGCGGTGCTGGGCCGAATTTTGGAGACATCGTAATGGTGGACAGATGAATAGATGTAATCCGCATCGGTGCTCACATCCCGGACGGCTTTTGCAACACCCATTCCGGCCAAGTACTCCCAGGTCTTGGCGTCGGGTTGTATGTAGGCGGTCTTGGCGCCCATCTCAACCGACATGTTGCAGAGCACGAGGCGCTCCTCCACGGGCAGGGCCGCCACGGCCGGGCCCGTGAATTCGACGCATTTATAGATGGCGGCGTCCTGCTTCAGGTCGCCTATAATATGCAGGATGATGTCCTTGGCCATGACGCCGGGGCTCAAAGGCCCCCCATGCAGGACGATCTTCATCACCTCAGGCACCCTGAACCAGAGCGATCCGTTCAGAAGGATGAGGGCCATGTCCGTGGCGCCCACACCGGTGCCAAATACTCCCAAAGCTCCCAGCGTGGTGGTATGGGAGTCGGTTTCCACGACAATGGATCCAGGAACGACCAGGCCATCTTCGATAAGTACCTGATGGCATACCCCCCGGCCTACGTCGAAGAGTTTTTCGATGCCTTGGGCGGCGCAGAATTCCCGCATTGCCCGCTGGTTGTCGGCTGCCTTGATCGTGGGGGCCGGGGCGTAGTGATCGAAGACGAAGGTTGTGGCGGCGGATTTCTTCACTTTTGTTCCGCCGAGTTGATAAAAGGAGGTGACTACCTGCAGGTAGAGATCATTCACTTCCGCGACATCGACTTCGGCAGTAACGATTTCGCCAGCCGATACGCTCTTTTTTCCAGCCGCCTGGGCCAGGATCTTTTCGATGGCGTGCATACGAATATGTACGCAATATTCATGCCAAGAAAACCCAAACTCACAGATTCAGAGGCAGGACTCTGATCTTATTTCACTGTATGGAATTACCCTGTCGCAGCACTATCGCATTGGGTCGAGAATGTCAGGGCTGTAGCAATATTGTTGCATAGTCATGCAACTTTCGCAACTTATGCAACAAAACATGCAACATGTACACTACGGCTCAGGTCAACCCTGATTTCCTGATTCTCCGCCACAAGGTTGAACGATGAATTCCCAAACGTTTGGCGGCCTCGCCCAGGGTTCTGGCTTCGGCGAGTGTTTTCTTAAGTTCCGCAGTTTCCTCGGACCGGGAGACAGGGGCGTTTTCCACAGCCTCCCGTGGCAGACCAGAGCTTGGCCACTCGCCGCTCCCCGAATTCAAAAGAGACCTGGCAAAATCGACATCGATCTCTTCACTCTCGCATATCGCAGCGATGCGGTCGCAGAAATTCTTCAACTCCCTGACATTCCCGGGCCAAGGATATTCGCGGAGAAGGCTGGCACAGGCAGGGCTGAGGCGAGGTATGGCTCCGCAGAAAACTGATTGGCTCAGCATGTGATGAATTAAAGGCAGGATATCGCCTCGTCGCTCACGCAAAGGGAGGATAGTGAGATTGAGGACATTGAGGCGCCAAAAGAGATCGTTGCGAAAAGCTCCAGCCGCAACAAGGGAAGGCAGGTCCCTGTTTGTGGCGGCGACGATCCTGACGTCAATGGGGATGATTTTATCGTCTCCGAGGCGCATTACCTCATGCTCCTGGAGTACACGCAGCAGTCGGGATTGCAGGGAGAGAGACATTTCGGAAATCTCGTCCAGGAACATAGTGCCGCCGTGGGCTATCTCGAAAAGGCCAGGCTTGCCATTTTTTTTCGCTCCGGTAAATGCCCCGTCCACATAGCCGAAAAGTTCGCTTTCCACAAGGGTTTCTGGAATGGCGGCGCAGTTCATGGCCACAAATGCCCCGGTACGTCGTTCCGAGGCATTGTGCACACTCTGGGCATACATTTCCTTGCCAACCCCAGATTCCCCACAGATGAGGACGGCGGCGCTGGTTCTAGCGTATCGCATGGCGAGTTCAATGCTGTGCTGGCTGGCTTTGTCCTCGGCGACAATGTCGCCAAAGTCGAACTTGGTGATGTAGCCCTTGAAATAGATTTCCCGACGAATATCCTCCTCAAGCTTTTGTATGCTGCCAATATCCTGGAGAGTTATGACGGAAGAAGCCACCGATCCTTCCACATTTACGGGAACAGCGTCCACCATCACACGCTTCGCACCGATGGCTATAAGCTTCCGCCTTTCTTTCTCAACGTCATATTCCGATCCCGGGAACTGGGTCATCTCCACGAGGAAATCGGGGAGCTTCGTCCCTAATCCCCATATCATGCCGTCCGGAAAGTTTTTCAGTAGTTCCTTGGCTTTGCCGTTCATCTGAAAGACTCTGCCCTCTCCATCGGTGGCAATGATGCCTTCACGGATGTTTTCCATGATGATTCTGAGCTCTTCAGCGCGGCGGCTTTTCAGTTTTCTGGCGGCTACGATTTTGGAGGCTTCCTCCAGGGCATTTCGGATCGATGTTTCTCCCGATTCGATGAGAACGGAGGGGATGATAAGCTCAGCGGCAAACATCGAGGTGATCACTCCACCGAGGAGGACATCCACGCCCTCCCCTATGGCTCTCCGTATCGCATCTTCAAGATTCGAGTCTATGCCCAATTCATAGAGCTTCAAATTGAGGCTGAAGAACGGAAGAAAGTCCTTGAGCTGCTGAACCATGTTGGAAAAGGTTATGACGCCTATGCGGATATCTTTTTTTTGAGTGAGCATTCCCGCCTTATCCAAGGCTTGGGCAAGATCCCTGGCAGTAACCTGCAATTCCACGATGGGCGTGGCGATACCGGCATTCCTCATCACAAGAACGGTACCACCACGGCTCACGATAACGTCGGCTTCATCCTCGTAGCTCTGCGCGATGGGAATCGCATCCTCCAGAAGGCCCTTTTCGACAACGATTTTTTCCTTGAATTCCGATGCGACACCTCGAAAGGTGGCGGCCATGCTTTCATCGGGAGCGATGCACAGTATCATCCCATGATTATGAGGATAGAAAGTTGGAGGATGCAAGAGCGAGCAACTGAAATCAGCTCGAGGCTGCCGCCTTGAACTTTTCCTTGTATTCCAGAACCTTCGCCGCGAAATCGGTCTGGGCCTGTCCCGTAAGGGAAGCGCCGATCGTCTCGGCCGCCGCGTTCAGGGCATCGGCCTGTTTGGAGATATTCTCGGCTTCGGTCAAGGCGGCGGGATTGCCGGCGTTCGACTTGGCGGAGGCATCTGAATAGGAAGCGATTATGGCATCGTAGGCTGCGGTCCATGCCGCGGGGTCCTTGATATCGGCCGGAGCGACGACGGGGGCCGTTGCGGAGGCAGCGGGGCTGGTTTCGACGGCTTTTGCAGCCTTGGGGGTACAGGAAACCGCGAGCAGGACAATCGCGCAGATCGCAAAAACGCTCTTCAACTTCACGATGAACTCCTCTAAGCAATATTTACCGCGAAATATAGCACCACAGCTTCGATAGTGTCAATAAAAAGCATTGGATGCGAAGCGTTCTGTCTTTAAAGGGAGGGTTTGCGGCAGGGTGTAAAACCCGCTACAGTGATGGAATGCTGCGATTTGGACTGCGAGCCCACGATTTCGGATGTTTTCCGCCTGAAATCCTGGCCGACAGGATACAGGTCCTTGGGCCAGCCCTCGGGCCAGCCTCCGTACAGCTCGCCCCATCGAAGGCCTTTCCCGGCATCCCCGCCGCGCCTGGGCACCTGAGCCAGGAATTCGCCCGGCGGACAAGGGAAATCTTCGCCGCCCGCGGCATGGCCATAGCCGTTCTCGGCTGCTATATAAATCCCGTGCATCCCGATGGCGACGAGCTCGAGCGACAGCTAAGGCGCTTCGAGGAACACCTGCGCCTTGCCGGCGATTTCGGCTGTACCCTCGTCGGCACGGAGACGGGTTCGCTGAATCCCGACTGTTCCTGGCATCCTGGAACCCAGGACCAGGGGATCTTCGACAGGCTCTGCGCATCGGTCGAGCGCCTCGTGCGCGCCGCGGAGCGCTGCGGTTCCATCGTCGCCATCGAACCTGTAGCCGACCAGCATACGGTTTCCAGCATCGAGAAGACGGAAGCCCTCATCGCGAGAATCGATTCGCCGGCACTGGGGATCATCTTCGACCCTGTGAATCTGATCCCCCAAGGCGGACTGGGAGAAAGCCAGGCGGCCTTCTTCGGCCGCGCCTTCGATGCCTTCGGTTCGCGTATCGTGGCCGTTCACGCCAAGGATTTCAGGCTCAAGGGCGGCAGGAAATCGGAAGCCGTCGCCGCCGGCTCGGGCAACTTCGATTTCGCCACACTCTTCGGCCTCCTCCAGGCGAAAAAGCCCGGTATCGACGTCCTCCTCGAGAACACATCTCCGGCCACCGCGGCAGCGGCCCTGGCCTTCGTGAGGCGCGTCGCGGCGGAAACGGCTCCACAGGCACCTTAGGCTCCCGCAGCGGCCCAGGCCAGCCCTTAGCACTGAGCGGGGGAATGCTGTATCATGAGTGCATGGCATTCCTCCCGGCGACACTCTCCGATCTCGAAAAGGCGGGCCTTGCGCCCGGCGAACTCGACGCCGTCATCGTCACGGGCGACGCCTATGTCGACCACTCCTCCTTCGGGGCGGCCATCATCGGCCGCGTGCTCGAGTCCGAGGGCTACAAGGTCGCCATACTGGCCCGTCCCGACCCCGACGATGTCGAGGCTTTCAGGCTTTTCGGCAGGCCGAGGCTGGCCTTTCTCGTCACCGCGGGGGCCGTCGATTCGATGGTTTCGTCCTACACGGCCAACAAAAAGCCCCGTTCGGAGGATGAATACGCGCCGGGCGGCGACAAGGCCCTGTGCATGCGCGCGGACGGGAGCATCGGCGCCGGGATCCGCGCCCGGCCGAACGCGAGGCCCGACCGCGCGGCCATCGTGTACTCGGCGATGTGCCGGCAGGCCTACAAGGGCATTCCCCTCGTCATCGGCGGCATAGAAGCCAGCCTGAGGCGCCTTTCCCACTACGATTACTGGTCGGACACTGTCCGCAAGTCGATCCTCCTGGATTCCAAGGCCGATATTCTCGTCTACGGGATGGGCGAGCGGCAGATCGTGGAGATACTGGGGCGCTTACGCGCCGTGGCTTCGACGGCTGGCGCCGCGAGCGTCGGCGCTGCGACCGTCGGCCCTGCGACGAAGCCCGATCTGACAGGCATACGCGGCACGGTCTGGGCGAAGCATGTCGGCGCGATCTCGCCAGAGGCCCTGGCCGCGGAATTCCCCGGCGCTTCCATACTCCCGGGCTTCGACTCCCTTTCAGGCTCCAGCCCGGAGGCCAAGGCGAACTTTGAGGCATCCTTCGCCCTCCAGTACAGGAATACCGATCCGCATTCGGCCAAACGCCTTGTCGAACCCTACGGCGACAGGGTTGTCGTCCAGGAGCCGCCGGCCTTTCCCCTCGATAGACAGGAGCTGGACGCCGTTTACGCCCTCCCCTACGAGAGGGAAGCGCATCCGATGTACGAGGCCCATGGCGGCGTGCCCGCCCTCGCCGAAGTGAAGTTTTCCCTCCTTTCGGCGCGCGGCTGTTTTGGCGCCTGTTCTTTCTGCGCACTCACCTTCCATCAGGGGCGCCAGGTCAACTCGCGCAGCATAGAGGCCATCGTGGAGGAAGCGCGGATCCTGACGGCGATGGGCGATTTCAAGGGCTACATCCACGACGTAGGCGGCCCCACCGCCAACTTCAGGCGCTCGGCCTGCGCCAAAATGGAAAAACACGGGGCCTGCCTCGACAGGCGCTGCCTTTCGCCCGAGCCCTGCGCCAATCTCGAATCCGATCACGCCGAATATGTCAGGCTGCTTCGCGCGCTGCGCTCCCTGCCAGGGGTGAAGAAAGTCTTCGTGCGCTCGGGAGTGCGTTTCGATTACGCCATGGAGGATGAGAGCGACGAGTTTTTACGGGAGCTCGTGAGCCACCACATTTCGGGCCAGCTCAAGGTGGCGCCGGAACACGTGTCCGACAAGGTGCTCGCCCTCATGGGCAAGCCGCCCCGCCGCGTCTACGACGCCTTCGCTGCGCGTTATGCGGCATTGAACCGCGAAAAGGATCTCAAGCAGTATCTCGTGCCCTATTTTATATCGGCACATCCGGGATCGGGCTTGCCTGAGGCTATAGAACTCGCCGAATATCTGCGCGATACGGGCTTCGTGCCCGACCAGGCCCAGGATTTCTATCCCACGCCGGGAACCCTCGCCACAGCCATGTACTGGTGCGGGACGAACCCCCTCGACGGCAAGCCTGTCTACGTGGCGAGGGGAGCCCACGAGCGGGCCATGCAGCGCGCCCTCCTCCAGTACAATGTTCCCGCCAACGCCGAGCTCGTGCGCGAAGCCTTGACCATCGCCGACAGGGAGGATCTTATCGGGACTGGCCAGCGCTGCCTTGTAAGGCCAGGCGCGCCGTTCGCGAACCGAGCGAAATCGCCTTCGCGGCGCCGGAGCTGAGATCGGCCAAGGTCGACATGAATCGCCCAACTTCTTCTGTTGGAAGTTCGACCTTGAGGAGGACTTTCTCCGCGAATTCCTCGCTGGCGATCGAAGCGCTGAACCGCGGGAGGCTCAACCTCAATCCGTCGAAATGAGCATAGGGCAGCTCGATCCGCAGGGTGGCAAGTTCAGTGAGCAAAGCCCGCCTCGTTCCCTCCAGCACTTTCTTCCCCGCTTCTGAATAGGCCTTGACGAGGCCGCCCGTCCCCAGCAGGGTTCCGCCGAAATACCGCGTCACCACCACCGCCACATTGCCCAGGCCCGAGCCGCGCAGCACCGCGAGAAGCGGGCGGCCGGAAGTGCCCGAGGGCTCCCCGTCGTCCGAGCAGAATTCGCTGCTGGAGTTGCCGCCTCCAATAATAAAGGCGGGAACGTTGTGCGACGCATCTGGAAATTCGCGCCTCGTCCGGTCTATGAAGGCCCTGGCCTCATCCACCGTCTCGACATAATCGAGGCTCGCAATGAACCGCGAATTGAGGACGATCATCTCCGCGCGGGCCGAACCCAAGGGAACCTGCAATGTTTCTCCCGTCATGCTATCGCTTCATGTCGCCGCTATGACCATTTCGCCGCGGCCCTTTTTTTTCGCGGAATGGAGGGCCTTGGCGCAGGCGGCGTGGATAAGGGCGAAATGCAGGCCGGCGGATGAAGAGGCATCGAAGGCCGCGGCTCCGATCGAAACGCTGTAAGGGACGCCCCTGCTGGAATACTTCGCGATAGCCTCGCGGATGGATCCACCGATGTCCCCCACCTGCTGCCTGTCCACCCCTTTCAGGAAGAGCATGAATTCATATTCATTGAGGCGCCCCACGAATCCCGCGCCCCCGACCACTTTGCGAAGCTGCGAAACCGTATTCATGATAACGCTGTCACTCGCGACATATCCTTCCGTTTCGCTGATCTCGCTGAGCTCGTCGATGTCCACGAGCATCGCAGAAAATCCTTCCTTGTTTTTCGCCGCGCTTCCTATTGCGGTCATCGCCGCGTCGATGAATCCGTCGCGGTTGAGGAGGCCTGTCGAATCGTCCCAATGGGCGAGATGGAGGAGGTTGGCGTCGGTTTTTTCCTTGGCGAGAAGGGGAATGCCGACGCCCCCGATGAGGAGGTATATATACAGGAATACGATGGTGGCTATCTCTCCGGGCGAAGGGCCGAAGAGCGTGAGGGAAGCCCCCAGACGCAGGCTGTCCAGAACCCTGATGACAAAGGCGGACATTATGAGAATGAATAAGGCCGACAGGATTCTGTGCAGGGCGGATCGTTTTTTTATCCTCAAAAGCGTAAAGGCGGCGGGGATCAGAAGGACGCAATTAGCGGTCGTGAAAATCAGAACGCGAATATGGATGGCGTCGACGACGAAGACGGAAGCGGCCTGAGCGGCGAGGCTGATGACGAGGATGCCGCGATAGATTTTTCTCATCGTGCTGTCGAAGGCGTCGGAAAGCTTGAGCAGAGCCAAGGACTCGAAATAGCAGGAAATAATAAAGGGCGCGGAATTCAGGATAGCGAAGAAGTCGAAGGGAAAATACTGCCTGGCGAGGCCGAAAACCGAGGCGATGGCGTTCATGAACTGGGCGAAAAAGTGATAGCGCATGGCTCCGTCGGTATATTTTTTCTGATAGGCGGCGAGGAGAATGAGAACGATGAAATTCCCCGCGGCGAGCATGGCGAGGAATACTTTGGAGTCCATGCCTGTAGTTTCGATGGGAGAAGCGCGATCTGTCAAGACCGCGACTGTTTTTCTCCCCTATGGTCAAGCTCCAGAAAGTGCCCGAATCTCTCTTTTTTGGTGAGCAGATAGGCTCTGTCGTGGGTCTGGGCGGGGAGTTCGTGCTGGACCCGCTCCCTCACCGCGACGCCGTGTCGCTCCAGCTCCTCCACCTTTTCCGGATTGTTCGTCATCAGGCGGACGCTTTTGATGCCGAGCTTTTTCAGCATGGCGGCCGGTATGGCGTAGTCGCGCTCGTCGGCCTTGAATCCCAGGGCCAGGTTGGCGTCGTAGGTGTCGTAGCCCCCGTCCTGAAGGGCGTAGGCCCGCAGCTTGTTGACGAGGCCGATGCCCCGTCCTTCGGCCTGGTGGTAGAGGACGGCGCCCCTGCCTTCGGCCTCGATAAGCTCGAGGGCGCGGTGGAGCTGGGGGCCGCAGTCGCAGCGCCGGCTGCCGAAGGCGTCGCCCGTGAGGCAGGCCGAGTGGATGCGGAGAAGGAGGTCTTCCCCGTCGCCGATTTCCCCTTTGAGGATGATGATGTGGTCCTTGCCGTCCCTGTTGTTGACGAAGCCGATGATGGAAAAATGGCCGTACTCGGTGGGGAAATCGGCGACCGAAGCCACCATCACGCAGATTTCCTCGGCGCAGTCAGCGCAGGCAGAGCCCGGGGCACCGCCTTTATTGCCGGGGCATTCGCGAAGGGCTTTCATGTCCTGTCGTATCACTTGCTCGATGGTCGGGATTGTCATTGTATGGTCTCCACGCGGATCATGTTGGTCGAACCCTGCTGGGCGAGTGGGAGGCCGGCGACGATGACGACCTTGTCGCCCGCCTCCAGGAGCCTTTCTTTCTTGCAGATTCCTATCGCTTCGTCCACGACGGCGTCGAGGCGCGTGCCCGTGCCGCTGTGCAGGAAGGGGCGGACGCCCCAGTTGAGGGCGAGCTGGTTGAAGAGTTTTTCGTCGCTCAGGAAAGCGTAGATGGGCATTCGGGGCCTGAGGCGCGAAAGGAGCCGCGCGGCGTGCCCTGTTTCGGTGAGGACGATGAGAGCCTTGGCGCCGCAGAGGTAGGCCACGGAGACGGCGTTATACGACACTATGGCGGGAACGTCGCCCGTCTTCACCTCGGGCGGCACGTCATGATGGAAATCGACGTAATCGAACTGCTCTTCCACGGCGTCGATAATCCTGTGCATGGTGCTCACGACCTGGACGGGATACTTGCCCATGGCCGTCTCGCCCGAGAGCATGACGGCGCTCGTGGAATCGAAGCAGGCGTTGGCCACGTCCGAGGCCTCGGCCCTCGTGGGCATGGGGTTGTCGATCATCGACTCGAGCATCTGCGTCGCCGTTATCACGGGCTTGGCCGCGAGGTAGCCCTTGCGGATGATGCTCTTCTGTGCGATCGGCACCGTCTCTATCGGCATCTCGACGCCCATGTCGCCGCGGGCGACCATGATGCCGTCGGCCTCGCGGATTATCTCGTCGACGTTGGAGAGCCCGCGGGCCGACTCGATCTTGCCGATGAGCTTGATGGCGGAGCGTTTGCCCGAAGAGACGGCCGCGCGCTGGATGAGCCTGCGCACCTCCTCGATGTCGGTGGCGCAGCGCACGAAGGAGAGGGCTATGTAGTCGATGTCATGGCTGACTGCCCAGTTGATGTCGGCGATGTCCTTTTCGGAAAGGAAGGGGATGGGGTAGTCGGCCCCTGGAATCGTCAGATGGGCCTTGGGGCGCAGTTCGCCCTCGTTGTCGATGCGCACGGTCACCGATTTTTTCCCCACGCTCAGAACGCTCCCCGTGAAATAGCCGTCCATGAGTATGATCTTCTGGCCCGGAGCGCAGATCCTGTCGATGTCCGGCAGATTCGTATAGATGAGGTTCTGTTCGCCCGAGACAAGGCTTTCGATGCCGGCCGGATCGCGGCTCTCGATCATCAGATGGTCGCCCGCCCTGATCGGGAGGTTCTGTTTATAGCCATAGAGCCTGAGGGCGGGGCCTTTGATATCGGCCATGATGGCGATGGGCTTTCCCAGTTCGCGCTGGGCTTCGCGTATCATGGCGACGGCCCTCTCGGCCTCGTCGTACTGCTTGTGCGAAAAGTTGAGGCGGAATACGTCGACACCCTCGCGTATCATGGCGCGCAGGATATCCGGCTTTTCCGAAGCCGGCCCTGTCGTCGCGACAATCTTGGTTCTTTTTTCCATATACATTCCTCCCTGGCTAGGCCAGAAGATATCGCCGCAGGGCCAGCCTCGCCGATTCGAAGGCGATCGCGTCCCAGGGGATGGCGTCGACGGCGCAGACCACCAGTCCTTCCACCTCGGTTTTATCGATTGCAAAGGCGGCTAGATCGGCGGCTTCCGCCCGCGCGGTAAAATACAGGTCGCAGGTGGCGTAGGGAACGCCGCGATAGTGGTACATGTTGGGAAAACTGGCCAGGAATTCGATCCTGCCGGGCGCCCAGCCCAGCTCTTCCCCGCACTCGCGCAGGGCAGCGTCCTCGGCTCTCTCGCCCGGCTCCACGAAGCCCCCGGGCAGGGCGAGGAAACCGCGCCTCGGTTCCCTCGCCCTCCTGAGGAGGACCAGGGAACCTGCGGCGTCGATGATGATCGATGCCGAAACCGCCACGTTGTGGAAATACTCGAAGCCGCAGTCGGGACAGACCCATTTCCTCCCGCCCTCGCTCAAAAGGCGCGGGCTTGCGCAGGCCGGACAGTATCTGAATGTTGAAGTGGCTTCCCAGGCGCCTGAAATTTCCATACTATTCAGTATAGATATGAGCGCCGACAATTACGAGCCACCCGCCACAAAGAACGCCCGCTTCCGCGCCCTTGTGCGGCAGGCCCCCGAGTCGCCGGGGGTATACATTATGCGCGACGCCGACGGCTCCATCATCTATGTCGGCAAGGCCAAGGTGCTGAAGAATCGGCTTCTTTCGTATTTTTCCGGAAAGAAAGACCTCAAGACGCGCCATCTCGTTTCGCGCGTCGAGACCATAGAATGGCTCCTGGCGGGGAGCGAGTACGACGCCCTCCTCATCGAAAACAATCTGATAAAAGAGCACAGCCCCAAATACAACATCAACCTCAAGGACGGCAAGACCTACCCCTCCATCCGCATCACGAACGAGGAATTTCCCCGCGTTTTCCGAACGCGCAGGATCATCAACGACGGCTCGGAATACTTCGGCCCCTTTCCCAGCGCCGAAACCATCGACATCTATCTCGAACTCATCAAGAAGCTCTTTCCCCTGAGGCGCTGCCTCACCATGCATAAGCGGGAGACGCCCTGCATGTATTACCACATCGGCCGCTGCCCCGGCCCCTGCGCCGGCAAGATCAGCAGGGAAGACTACATGACCCATGTCGGCCAGATCCGCAAGCTCCTTTCGGGCGAAACGGCCGAGCTTCAGGCCGATCTGCGAGCGAAGATGGCCGAGGCGGCCGCAGCCTGCCGCTACGAGGAAGCGGCGAGCCTTCGCGATGCTATAAAGGCCGTCGATCTCTTCGTCGGCCGATCCAATGTGCAGGACTTCGACCCGGCAGCCAGGGATTACCTCGCCTGGCATTGCGACGGCGACCTTGTCGCCTTCATCGTCTTCTCGATGCGCGAAGGCAGGATGAAGGGAAGGGACAGCTACATCGCCCCCCTCTACGAGGCAGAGGAGGAGGCTGTGCAAAGCTTCCTTACGAGCTACTACGGCGCCGAACGCCTTCCTCCCCCTTCCGTCTACCTGATGAAGGCCCTCGGGACCAAGCCGGTCGCCGAATATTTCAAGAAGCAGCTTGGCGTCAAGACGCGTTTCCTCCTGCCCAAGGAACAGCGCCACGCGGCCTCGATGAACATGGCCGTCCAGAACGCGAGGGAAGAGCTGGTGAAAAAGCGGAGGGAAATCGGCGACACTCAGGCCCTCCTGGAGCTGCGATCGGCTCTCGGCCTTGCCTCCCTGCCGATGCGGATCGAAGGCTTCGACATCGCCCATCTGGCGGGCAAAAACACCGTGGCTTCCCTCATCAGCTTCAGGAACGGGGTGCCCGACAAGAAGAATTACCGCTATTTCCGCATAAAGAGCCTCGCAAAGGGAGCGATCGACGATTTCGCCTCCATACGCGAGGCCGTGGCGCGCCGCTACACCCGCCTCATCAACGAGGAGGCTGAACTGCCCGACCTCATCCTCATCGACGGGGGCGCGGGACAGGTTTCGGCGGCCAAGGAAATCCTCGACGAAATCGGCCTCGACTGCGATCTCGCCGGCCTCGCCAAGAAAAATGAGGAGGTCTACCTCCCCGACCGGGCCGAGCCCATCCTTCTTCCCAAGGATTCGTCCGCCCTCCGCGTCCTCGTGGCCATTCGCGACGAAACCCACCGCTTCGCAATAGGCCTCTCCAAGAAGCTTCGCACGAAGGATCTGCGCTTCACCCTCTTGAAGTCGGTGGAGGGCATCGGCGAGGCGCGGGCTAAACGCCTTATGAAAGCCTTCGGCTCCATGGGCGCCATCGCCGCCGCCGAGGCCGAGGCCGTCGCCAAAGCGGGCGGCATATCCCTAGAGCTGGCCCTTGCGGTCAAGGAAAAGGCTTCCCTCTCCTATGGTGCCGACTGAGTTTCGCTATATATAAAATTTGACAGTCCTGCCAGGCAATGCTACCATCACAACACGACACGAAACAGGAGGACTCAATGAAAAGGAAAGCGCTGCTCGTTGTGCTTATCATCATGGTTGCCGCTACATCGGCCTTTGCCCAGGGCAAGACATACCAGCTCCGCACATCGACCAATCTGGCCGGCGCGGGAACGATCGGCAAGGGCCTGGCCTATTTTGTCGACATTGTGAACAAGCAGTCCGGCGGCAGGATCAAGGCTGTCGCCAATTATGGCGCCGAGCTCGGCAGCCAGGCCGAACAGGTCGAAATGGCCCGAACCGGCTCTCTCGAGATGGTCGTATCGGCCCCCGGCACGGGACCGGGCACCTGGGTTCCCCAGCTGATGATGTTCGAATTCCCCTTCCTGTTCAAGAACAACGACCACTACCTCAGGGTTCTGAAAGGTTTGGAGGGTGAGGTCAGCGCGCTGGTGAAGCCCTACGGCTTCATCGCCACGGCAGGTCAGTCCATGGGTTCGCGCCACATGCTCACCAAGAAGCCCGTCACGAAGCTGGAAGATATCGCCAACATGAAGATGCGCGGCCCGAATGCCGTCTACATCAGCATGTTCAAGTCGCTGGGAGCGGCAGGCACCACGATGGACTGGAACGAGATCTACTCGGCCATCCAGACCGGCGTCATCGACGGCATGGAAGCATCCCCCTCCATGATCAACTCCATGAAGTTCCAGGATGTGGCCAAGAACCTGACCATCACCGACCACATCATCGCCTGCGTGTACTATTTCTTCAACGAGAAGTGGTACAACTCGCTGCCCGCCGATCTGCAGAAGATCGTCATGGACTGCGCCCAGGAAGCGGCCCAATACCAAGCCAAGCTGGATGAAGCCGATCAGGTAGCCTCCCTCGAAAAGATCAAGGCTGCCGGCGTGACCATCCATGAGCTCAAGGACAAGGCCAAGTGGATCGAAGCCTGCAAGCCCATGCTCAACGAGTACAGGGCCAAGGGCAAGGCATGGAACGATTTCATCGACAAGATGCTGGCCATCCAGTAAGCGGGCCGAAGCCTTTTCGCGGACGGGAGGTCGCCCCACATTCATTTCGGGACGGCCTCCCCTTTTTTATAATGGAGATCGTTGTATGGCAAGGAAATTCTACCTTCTGTTCGACCGCGTCCGGACAGCCATGATGGTGTCCGTCTCGGCGTTCACGATCATTCTCTGCTTCATTCAGATAATTCTCCGATATTTCACCTTTCTCTCGATGCGCCCCTTCGCCTGGGGCGACGAGGTGCTGCGGCTTTCGGCCATCTGGGTGATCTTTATCGGCCTGAGCATAGGGGTGAGAGAAGGAGCCCACTTCACCGTGGATCTCTTCCTCAACAAGATACAACCGGCGCGAGCACGACGCGCGGCCGACATCGCCATCGACCTCCTCGTGATGGGAACCCTCGTCCTCCTCGCATACAAGGGAAGCGTCTATACGATCACCAACACGATGTCCAGCCTGCAGAACATTCAGATATCGATGGCCTGGTTCTACGCTTCAGTACCGGTAGGCTGCCTCTTCGGTCTTATCGAATATCTGTACAAAATAGCCTTCGGCCAAGACTACAAGAAGAAAATGCTCGCGAAGGGAGACGCGCCGAGCCCGGCTCCCAAGGGCGTTCCAGCCCGCGCGAAGCGCTGAGGAAGGAGACAAGCATGTGGCAAATATGGCTCGTGTTCGCGGTGCTGCTGGCCTTTATATTCGCCGGCATCCCCATCTATATGTCGATCATTCTCACCACGGTTTCCTTCATGATAGGGATGAACCTGCCCCTGAACCTCGTGGTCATCAAGATGTTCGGGAGCGTCAACTCATTCTCGCTGATGGCGATACCCTTCTTCATCATCGCCGGCAACATCATGGCGAAATCGGACATCACCGATAAAATAGTCGACCTGTCGGACGCTCTCGTCGGCCAACTGAAAGGCGGTCTGGGACATGTCAACATTCTGGCTTCCATGTTCTTCGGAGGGATCCAGGGATCGGGTATCGCCGATGCCTCCGCTATCGGAGGAATGCTCATCCCAGCCATGGAAAAGCAGGGCTATGACAAGGACTACGCGGTGGCAGTGACGGCGGGCTCCTCGATGCTCAGCCCCATCATTCCGCCCAGCATCGCGATGATTCTCTACTCCTACTATACCGAAGTGCCCGTGAGCAAACTCTTCATGGGAGGCGTGTTCCCCGGCATCATCATCGCAGGCCTGCAGATGATCTGGAACCGGATCGAATATTCGCGGAGAGGCTACAACATCCCGACCACGAAATTCTCCATAAAGCGAGTGGGCCGGACCCTCGTCGGCTCCGTCGGCGCCATGGCCATGCCCATCATCATCATAGGCGGCATCATTTCGGGCGTCGTTACGGCCACCGAATCGGGCGTCCTTGCCATTGTCTACGGCCTCATCTACGGCTTTTTCATCTCGAAAAAGCTTAAACCCCGCGACCTCATCGACATCCTGAAGAGCTCGGGCCTCACCACCGCCGTTGTCATGATCACCATAGCGGCCACGGGAGCCCTGTCCAACGTCCTCGTGCGCATGCGCTTCCAGGCCAACGTCACCGACTACGTGGTCAACGTCATCGGCAATCCGGTTTTCGGCACGCTTTTCCTCATGCTGATTATCTTTGTTTTGGGCATGTTCCTCGACCCGACCGTCCTCATCGCCATGCTCGCTCCCACAATCCTCAGCATAGGTAACTCCTTTGGCTTCGGCGCCATCCACTACGGCGTCGTCATGGTGATCATGATGCAGCTGGGCGCCATCACGCCCCCTGTCGGCTCCTTCCTCTTCGTGTCCTGCGCTATAGGCAAGCTGCCGATAGAAAAATCTGTCAAGCCCATGATCCCCTTCATCATCACGATCATCATCGCGATATTGATCAGCTTCTTCGTGCCGCAGATCGTCACCTTCCTGCCCGATCTGTTATTGGGCGCCGCGGCCTAACCGTATAGGAGCAAGGAATGATTGGAATAGGAATAATTGGTTCAGGGGCTATTGCCTCGGTCCATGTCGACAGCTTCAAGCGTTTTGCTTCGGAATGCGAAGTCAGGGCCGTCTGCGATACCTTCAAGGCGAAAGCCGAGGATTTGATCGCGGGAAAATCGCTGAAGGCCAGGGCCTACGATGACTATAAAAAACTCCTTTCGGATCCGGCCGTGGACGCGGTTTCCATCTGCCTGCCGCCGAGCACCCACGCATCCGTGGCGATCGACGCGCTGAAGGCTGGCAGGCATGTCCTCGTCGAAAAGCCCATGGCGGGCTCGCTGGAGGAATGCGACCAGATGATCGAGGCCGCCCGCGCCAGCGGAAAAATCCTTGGGATCGTCAGCCAAAACCGTTTCAAAAGCCCCGTGGACAAGCTCAAGCGAATTTTGGACCGGGGCCTGCTGGGAAAGGTCTCCTACGCCAATTTCGATTCGCTCTGGTGGAGATCACCCGTTTACTACGATCTCTGGTGGCGGGGCACCTGGGCACAGGAGTCGGGGGGCTGCTTTATGAGCCACGCTGTCCATTATCTGGACCTGATGCACTATCTTTTCGGCATGCCGGACAAGGTAACTGCTTCCATTCGAAACGTAGGCCACGACAATTCGGAATGCGAGGACCTGGGATTCGCTGTCTTCGATTACCCCGACAAGGTTATCCATTTTACCTGCTCCCTGGTGAGCAACGGGGAGCGGCAGAGCATCACGGTAGAAGGGGAAAAGGCATCGGTCAGCGTCCCCTGGGCTGTATCGGCCAATCAGTCGCTGCCCAACGGCTTTCCCCGGGAGGATGGTGAGAATAAAAAATCCCTCGAGGAGCTCTACCATTCCATGCCGAACCTTAGTCTTGAAGGTCACGACGCCCAGCTTTTAAACTTCCTGCATGCGATAAAAGGGACTGAATCGATAGCGCTGGACGGCAGGACCGGAAGAAAAACGATCGAAGTGATAATGGGCATCTACAAGTCCGCGGCAACAGGCATGCCGGTGAGCTTTCCATTGAAGCAGGATGACCCCTTCTACCAAAAAGGGACAATGATCGCCTCGATGCCGAAGTTTCATGAGAAGAAAAAGAGCGTCGACAACTTTTCCGAATCGAAGATAACCCTGGGGAGGGATCTGGGCCGCTAGCCCCGCCGGCCTAGCGATGGGGCGCGGCTCAGCCAGGCGGGCTTGCCCGGGCCCGCATTGTTGGGCATTATTGACGATGAGCATTTCGCAAAAAGGAGAACTGTCCATGGATATGCATTCACTTGAGAAAATCGCCCTATCGATACGCAGCCTGAGCATCGACGCAATAAATGCGGCCAATTCAGGCCACCCCGGCCTCCCCATGGGCGCGGCCGAACTCGCGGCCTACCTCTATGGCGTCGAGATGAAGTACGACGCCCAAGATCCCTCCTGGATCAACCGCGACCGTTTTGTCCTGTCGGCAGGCCACGGCTCCATGCTCCTCTACTCCATTCTCCACATGGCGGGGTTTGGAGTCTCCATCGACGATATGAAGAGCTTCCGCCAGATCGGTTCCAAATGCCCCGGCCACCCCGAATACGGCGTAACGCCGGGCATCGAGACCACGACGGGTCCCCTGGGTCAGGGCATCGCCAACGCCGTGGGCCTCGCCATCGCCGAGCGGATGATGGCGGCCACATTCAACAGGCCCGAAGCCAGGGTTTTCGATCACTACACCTACACCATGGTGGGCGATGGCTGCCTGATGGAAGGCGTCGCCTCCGAAGCCTGCTCCCTCGCGGGCCACCTGGGGCTCGGCAAGCTTATAGCGTACTACGACGACAACAGCATAACGATCGACGGCTCGACCGGCATCGCCTTCTCCGAAGATGCGGGAAAGCGCTTCGAGGCCTACGGCTGGCAGGTGCTCCGCGGCGACATGTACGATTTCAAGGGCTTGGCCGAGCTCACCGCCAAGGCCAAGGCGGAGACAAAAAAACCGAGTCTCATCATCCTTAAAAGCATCATAGGGAAGGGATCGCCGGCGAAGCAGGGCACGGCGGGTGCTCACGGCGCCCCCCTGGGCGCGGATGAAGCGGTCAAGGCCAAGACTCTTCTCGGAATCCCGACGGACAGTCCCTTCTTTGTGGCGCCCGAAGCCTATGCCTATTTCGAAAAGCGGCGCAAGGAGCTCAAGGCTGCGAAGGCCGAATGGCAGGCGAGCTTCGAACGATGGGGAAAGGCCAACCCCGCCCTCTCGGAAGAGCTGAGCGCCTGGTTCTTCAACCGTCCGCAGGCCGAGCTGGATCTGCCGGCCTTTGCCAAGGGCGAGAAGATCGCCACCCGCAACGCCTCGGGTAAATGCATCATGGCCGTCGCCAAGGCCTGGCCCAATCTCGTCGGCGGCTCGGCCGATCTCACCGGCCCCAACGTCACTCAGCTTCCGGCCAACGCTTCGGGCCTTCCCCTCGATTTCACGGCCGACAACCCCGGCGGCCGCTACATCCGCTTCGGCGTGCGCGAGCACGGCATGGCCGCCATCGCCAACGGCCTCGCCCTCTACGGGGGCCTGCGCCCCTTCGTGGCCACTTTCCTCGTCTTCGCCGACTACCTGAGGCCCTCGCTCCGCCTCGCCGCCCTTATGAAGTTGCCCGTCATCTACATCCTCACCCACGACTCCATCTACATAGGCGAGGACGGGCCGACCCACGAACCCGTCGAAACCCTCACGTCCTTGAGAACCATACCGGGTTTGAACGTCATCCGCCCCGCCGACGCCGAGGAGACGGCCGTCGCCTGGCGCATGGCTATGGAGAAGACGGATGGGCCGACAGCCCTCATCCTTACGAGGCAGAATCTCGCCGTCCTCGAAAAGGACGATCCCGAATGGCCCTACACCATGGCCCTGGGCGCCTATGTCCTGCGCAACACGCCCAAGGAGCCTGACATCGTCCTGGCGGCCTCAGGCTCGGAAGTATCCCTCGCGATGAAGGCTGCCGACCTCGTCTCGGCCGAAAAGCCAGGGCTGGGAATTCGCGTCGTATCGGTGCCAGACAGGAACGCCTTCTTCAGAGCCCCTGCCCCCGTGCGTGCCGCCATCCTCGCGCCGCCAGCCAAGGTCTTTGTCGCGGAAGCCGGCATAGCCATGGGCTGGGAGAACATAGCGCCATCGGACCACATCCTCTCCATCGAGCGCTTCGGCGAATCGGGTCCCGGCGACGAGGTGGCCGCCCATCTCGGCTTTACGGCTGAAACCTTCGCGGCCAAGGTTCTCGCCTCGCTTTAAATACAACAATTAGGGGGAGGAGGCGCCGACCGGCGCCTTCTCGCCCTCCCCATTTCTCCCAGCTTTTCAGCGTAGCCTTTTCGTCAATAATCAGATATAATAGATAACAGATCACAGAATTCCGCCTATCACGGCTCGATGGAAAGGGTATCTCCATGAAAGAAGAAGAAACCACGGCAATCGAACGAAGAAGCCTCGCGGAGCAGGTATATCTCTACCTCTGCAACGCGATCAGCGAAGGAAGATTCAAGTACGGGCAGACCATCAGCACCAAGAAACTGGCCGAAGAGCTCCAGGTGAGCATGATGCCCATCAGGGAAGCCCTCAAGCGGCTGGAGATGGACGGCATCCTGGAAATTCGGCCGCGTTCCATGTGCATGCTCCGCACTCCCACGAAAAAGACCATACTCTCGGCGATCGCCGTGCGCGAACTTCTCGAAGTCTACTGCGTGAAGACCTTTTACGCGACGATAGAGGAATCCCGGCTCAAGGATCTGCGCAGGCTCATCGTCGCGATGCGATCAGCCCTCTCCGAGGAGCCGATAGATCTCAAAAAATACATAAAATACGACTGGCAGTTCCATAAAACCCTATGCGACCTGGCTGACAATGAATTCATCAGCAAGTCCTACAAAGAGCTGAACATCCACCTCAACATGAACTACATGTACGATATCGGCATTCAGCCCAATGTTTCCCAGACTTTCATGGATCATGAGGATCTTGTGGAAGCCTTGGCGAAGCATTCACCTCAGGCCGTGGATATCATCGAAAAGCATCTGCGGATAAGCAGGAAGAACATCATGAGCGGCGCGTTTTTCGCGGCGGAGGCTTAGCCTCGGCCCTCAGTCCATCAAGAATCCGCCGTTGATGTTGAGCGTCTCCCCCGTTATGAAGGCTGCACTCTCCGAAACTAGGAAGAGGGCGGCTTCCGCCACTTCCCGAGCCGTTCCCATGCGCTTGAGGGGAATCGCGTCGATCACCGCCCGTCTTTTTTCCTCCGACCATTCCGCGCTCATATCGGTTTCGATGGCGTGGGGAGCCACCGCGTTCACCCTGATGCCGTATTCGGCCAGCTGGCGGGCCAGGGACTTGGTCAGCGTCGTGACGGCTCCCTTGGAGCTGCCGTAGACGGGGGAGGCGGTGATATCGCCCATCTTTCCGGCGATCGAGGTGATGTTGAGTATGCTCCCGCCCTTCCTCCGTATCATGTGGGGGATCACCGCCCTGCAGAGGTAGAAGTTGCCGTTGACGTTGACGTCCATCACCTTGAGCCACTGCTCGCGGCTCAAGTCCAGTATGGACTCCCGCGCGATGATGCCCGCGTTGTTCACGAGGATATCTATCCTTCCTTTATGGGCGACAATCGCCCGCGTCGCCTCTTCCACCGCATTGATATCTGTGATATCGAGGGCAAGGGACATGGCATCAAAGCCTAAAAGCGAAAGCTGGCCCACCAAATCCGCCGTTTCCCTAACATCGATGACGACGACGCTGGCTCCTTCTTCCGCGAACCTGATGGCGATTTCCCTGCCTATGCCTCTCGCCGCTCCTGTTATGAGGGCTACTTTTCCTTTCAGTTTCATGTGACAGGGCCTCCTCATCGTCCGAAGAGCAGATTAGGCAGGAACAGGGTGATTTGGGGGAAGAATACCAGGATAGCGATCATCGCCACCGTAGTGAGCAGCCAAGGCCACATATGGGCGACATACTCCGACATTGGCACGTCCATCACCGAGCAGACCGCGTACATCGCCATCCCCACGGGCGGCGTCATATTGCCCATCGTGATAATGGAACAGAATAGAATGCCAAAATGGACGGGATCCCAGCCCAGCTTGAGTGCCAGGGGCAGGAAGATCGGCGTGAAGAGCAGGATTATCACCGATCCATCCATGAACATCCCGAGTATGATCATGATTATGATGATGAGGAACATTACGATATATTTATTTACCGATATCCCCAGGAAGACTTTGGTGATCAGATCGGGAATCCTTTCGAAGGGTATACCATATCCAAAAATTCCCGATAGGGCGATGATGAACATGATGCCGCCCATGTCGAGCACCGAGGCGCCTAAAGTCTGCACAAATTTGGCCAGGGTTAGCTCCTTGTAGGCGAAAAATCCCACAAAGAGAGCATAGACGCAGGCGAAAGCCCCTATCTCCGAGGCGGTAAAAATCCCCGCTCTGAGTCCGACGAGAAGAAGGACTGGAAAGAGCAGCGCCCAGATATTTTCCTTCAACGAAGACAGAATTTCGCTCACTGTTGGCGCTTTTTCACGTTCGGCTTTATAGCCGCGACGTTTCGAGACAATCCATACGGTCAACATGTAAGCTGCCGTCATGATCATGCCGACGACAAGCCCAGAACTGAAGAGGCGGCCGATGGAGACATCGCCTGTAGTTCCATAGAGAATGATCCCCACTCCAGGAGGAATCGTGGCGGTGATAAGCCCTGTCCAGGCAGTGCAGTTGGCGGTAAAGCCTCGAGAATAGCCCTGCTTTATCATAGCGGGAGCAAGGATCCGTGCTTCCATAGCCGCGTCGGCTATGGCCGAGCCCGAAACGCCGCCCATGAGGGTGGAAAGCAGTACATTGACCTGGGCAAGCCCCCCTCTCATATGGCCCACCAGCACCGAGGAAAGGCGCAAAAGACGGTTGGTAATGCCCGATGTGTTCATGAGGTTGCCCGCGAGAATAAAGAGAGGTACGGCAAGAAGGGTCGTATTCTGCGTTTGCGCTACCGGCAGCTGGATGATCATGGTAAAGGGCAGCTCGGGATGCTGAAGAAAAAAGGCGACGCCGGATATTCCGATCGCGAAGGCCACAGGCATGCCGAATGCTAGAAATACCAAAAAAAGAAGGCTGGTGATGAACATGTCAGGCCTCGCTCTTTTTAAACTGTGGGGAATTCCCTGACAGAATTTTTTTCAACTTTACGATGACAGTGGCCATCTGAAGCAGGCTCCCGACCACTACGCTCAAGGTTACCCAGCTGTAACTGAAACCGGGTATTCCCTGAAATACTCTTCGTCGGGAAAACAGGCTCAGCTTTATGCCATAGAAGAAAAGCGCGGCCAGAAAAGCGAAGATGATGCAGTAATTGGCTACTGAAAGAATCTTTTTCGTTCGTGCTGAAAAGCCTTTCACCAGAAGATCGATATTTACGAGCTTGTCGGCGCGCAAGGCTACATCGGCGCTGAGAAAGACACTCCAGGTGAAGAGGAAGAGGGAAAGGTCTTGGGACCAATTGATTGGATGTCGCAAGGTCCTGGCGATCGCGGCCATGAAAATAACGAGACATGAGGAGGCGAAACAAAAGGCCGAAATGGACACTTCGGCCCTGCCGATAAAGTCGTAGAGCTTTTTCATCGCGTTTCCTGTTATGCGGATTAGGCCGGGAAGGAAGCCCCTCAGGAGGGGCTTCCTTCAGCCATCTATTTTATTTTTCCCAGTTCCCTGTACACCTGATTCCTCACATCGAGGATGCCCAGCTTCTGATAGGCTTTTTCGCCCGCCGCCTTGAAGGCTGCCATGTCGATCTCGGACTCGGGGATGTAGGTCATGCCCGCTGCCTTGAGCAGAGCGAGGTTTTTCGGATCGATGTCGTTCAGATAGCTGCGCGAAACCTCGAGGCCAGCCTTGTTGCACTCCTCTTCCAGTATTTTCTGGTATTCCGCGGGCAGGGAATTGAACCACTTGATGCTAATCACTTCGAAGTTGATGAGGAGGATGTGCTTGGTTTCGCAGGCGTATTTCGTCACTTCCTGGAATTTCCCGCTGGCCGAGGCCGTGAAGGAGAGCTCGACGCCATCGATAGCCTTCGTCTGCAGTCCGGAATACATTTCGCCGTAGGCCATGGCCACGGGGGTGGCGCCGATGGCGCGGATCGATTCCTGCCAGATCGGGGCTGGAGGCGTCCTAATCCTTAGGCCGGCCAGGTCGGAGGGCTTCCTGATGGGTTTGTTGGTTATCATCTGCCTGAATCCCTGCACCCACATGAAGGAGAGGATCTTGAAACCTTGCGTTTTTTCCAGCTCGGTCTTCCATTTAAGAACGGAAGGCAGGGTATTCAGCTTCTCCACTTCCTCCAGGCTTTCGACGAAATAGGGGCCGTTCATGACGGCTATCCCGGGCACGTACTGACCAAGGCGCGCCGCGTCCGTATTCTGGCCTACGCCAGCCCCCTGGCGGATCTGTTCGAGGATATCCTCCTCGACGCCCAGCTGGGCGCTCGGGAAAACCTCGATCTTGAGGTTGCCATTTGTCCTCTCCGAAACGGCCTCTGCCCATTTCAGGAAAGCCTTGTGGTAGGGATCCTGGGTAGTCAAAACATGGTTGAACTTCAGCACGTACTTCTTTGCCGCGCCCTGGGCTGAAACGAATGAAAGCCCAAGGACGAGGATGAGGGCGACCAGTATCGTCATCTTTCGCTTCACAACAAGCCTCCTTTTGGATCGCTTTTCGATCTTGCTGATATCTTAGATAGATGATATCTTGGTATAAAGGATTTGTCAAAAGAAAAATGAAGACGAAGTTTCCAGCCTTCGATCCTTTCCTCATACCAGGACGCATCATGGTGGAGGAAGGGGCGGGCGGCCTTCCTCTCTTGTGCCTTCACGGCGAGAAGGGGAACTGCTCGGTCTATCCCCATGGAGCCCATGTGGCCAGCTTTTGCCCCGCTGGCGGCGAGGAACTGCTGTGGATGAGTCCCTACAGCGCTTTTGAGGAGGGGAAACCCCTCCGCGGCGGCATACCCCTCTGCTTCCCCTGGTTTGGAAAGCACCGCACAAGGAGCGACCTGCCCCTCCATGGCCTCGTACGCACACGCGCCTGGGATATCGAATCGACATCGCTGCTCCACGATGGAAGGATCAGCCTGAGTCTTACCCTCGGCGATGATGAGAATTCTCGTACGATATGGCCGTTCGGCTTCCGCCTGAGATTTACCGTCATCGTTGGCAAGAGGCTGGAAATGGAGCTCAAGGTGATGAACCGGGGCAAATCCGCGCTCCAATTCGAGGAAGCCTTCCATACCTATTTACGCGTCGGCGATCCCGCGGCCTGCGAAGTCCTGGGCTTGGATGGCCTCGGGTACATCGACCGCGTGAAGGGCGACACGCGCGCCCTGCAGTCGGGCAAGGCCAGGTTCGAGGGAGAGATGGTGAAGGCCTACATGGGCGTCCCGGCGCTGAGCGAACTGCTCGACCACTCCATTGGACGGCGGATACGTGTTGAGCAGGATGGCATGGACGCGCTGGTGCTGTGGAGTCCGGGCCCCGCCGCAGGCGGCGCCAATCCCGAAAACCGCGAGGCCGGGAATCGCTTAGTATGCCTGGAAACGGCCAAATGCCTCGAATGCCCCATCACCCTGCCGCCGGGCGAATCCCACCGCGCTATTGTCAGACTGAGCGCTGAGGGTATATAAGCAAGGACTGTCTGAAAGGAGCGTCACATGAGCGAAGGAATCAGGATCAAACGCGAAGACCTGGAAAGGTTCTGTACCGATGTCTTCATGAAGCTGGGCCTTTCCCGCGGCGAAGCCGCCGATTCGGCCGAGATCCTGGTGGCCGCCGACGCCCGCGGCATCGGCAGCCATGGGGTCGGCCGCCTCTGGCGCTACGAAAACGGCATAAAGAAGGGCATTATGGCAAGCGGCGTGCAGCCTAAAGTCCTGCGCGAAACGCCCATGTCCCTCGTTCTCGACGCCCAGGGAGCCATGGGCCTTTCCCTGAGCAAGCACACCATGGAAAAGGTGATCGGCAAGGCCCAAGCCGTCGGCGCGGCCTTCGCCTCAATACGCAATTCCAACCACTTCGGCATAGCGGGCTACTACACGGAGATGGCCGCGCGCCGCGACATGATCGGTATCTGCATGACGAACACGGCAGCCCTGGGCGTGCCGACCTTCGGACGCAGCGCCATGTTCGGCACAAACCCAATAGCCGTTTCCATCCCTGCGCTGGGGGGGCGGATGTTCTCCCTCGACATGTCCACCACCTGCGTGACCCGCGGCAAGATAGAAGTCTACGAGCGCGAAAACAAGGCACTCCCCCTCGGCTGGGCTGTGGACACGAAGGGCAAGGAGACGGCCGACGCCCACAGCCTCCTGGAGGACATGCTGTTCCAGCGCGGCGGCGGCCTTCTGCCACTGGGCGGCGAAGGAGAACTGTTCAGCGGCTACAAGGGCTATGGCCTCGCCGTCCTCGTCGACATCATGACGGCTATCACTTCGGGGGGAGTTTTCGGCAAGTCGGTGATGGACAGCGAGGCCACGTCGGCGCGCGTATGCCATTTTTTCGGCGCGATCCGCCTGGATTTGTTCCGCGATCCCGAGGAACTCAAGACCGATATGGACAGAATGCTCGCCGAACTCACGGGCGCGGAGCCTGCTGAAGGCTGCGAGCGCGTCTATTACGCGGGGCTCAAGGAGCACGAATCGGAGGCCTTAAGCGACCGGATCGGAGTTCCCCTCACCGCGAAGGTGGCGGAAAAGCTGCAGCAGATCGGCCAGGGCCTGGGCCTGGCATTTCCGCTTTAGCCCTGGAGGATTTTTATATAGGTAGCGATCCCGCCGAGCAGCATGTCGACGGCGATAGCGGTGAGCACCAATCCCATCAGTTTCTCTATGGCGCTGAGGAAGCGCTTGCCCAGCCACACCTCAAGCTTCTGTGAGGCGAAGAACACCACCGTTGTCACGGCTATGGCGATGAAAATCGACCCGATCCACTCCATGGTAAGGGATGCTGACGAGCTCGACAGGAGCATCACCGTCGTCATGGCCGAGGGCCCCGCGATGAGGGGGATGGCCACAGGCACGATGAAGGGCTCGGCCCCCGATTCATCCTCCACCAGCTTGCCGCCCGAATCCGGGAACACCATATTGATCGCGATAAGGAAAAGGATCACTCCTCCCGCGATTCTCAGGCTCTCGTCCGAAAGCTTGACCGCGTTGAGAAAGGCTTTTCCGAATATCAGGAACACGACAAGAGTGAAGAAAGCGATGGCGCATTCGCGCAGGATGACATGGGTCCTGCGCGAGGGATCCACCTTCCTGAGGGCGGCTATGAAGAGGGGAATATTCCCCAGCGGATCGGTAATGAGGATGAGGAGAATCGTGGCGGAGAGGAAACTCTGTTTCATGATGCCATTGTACGTTTTTAGACGCCGCCGAACAAGGATACTGCCCAAGCCCATATTCCCGACCCTGCCGCCATCGGAAACAAAAGTACGATTGACAACTATAAAATAGTCGACTATCATAAACATATTGCGATTTTTATCAGGTATGGATAGCGGAGGCTGGAATGAAAGACATCGATTTTTCAAGACTTTTCGACATGGTCGACAAGGATGAGCTTGTCGCGTTTCTGCAGAAGGCGATCCAGACACCCAGCCACATCGAATACCCCGATGAGGAAAAGGAAATCGCAGCTTTCATCGCCGAGAAGATGAGGGCGGCGGGCATTGACACCGAACTGCAGATCGTCGAAGGCAAGCGGCCCAACGTCATATCGACGATCAAAGGCAACCGCGGAGGGAAGAGCGTAACCTTCAACGGGCATATCGACAGCATTCCGCCCTTCGATCACACGGAGCCATTTTCAGGGAGAATCGAAGGCGATTATATGTATGGCCGCGGCGCCTGCGACATGAAAAGCGGCATCATCGCCATGGCTTACGCGATGATAGCGATCAAGCGCTCAGGCATCACTCCTCCGGGCGACGTAGTGCTGACAGCCGTCGTGGGAGAAGAATACGGAAGTTTCGGGGCAAGGCATTACGTCAAGAATAACGTACTCACCGATTATGGCATCTGCGGCGAGCCCACCAGCATGAAGATCGGCTCGGCCCAAAAAGGTCTGCACTGGTTCGAATTCAACATCCCGGGCAAAAGGATCCATTCGAGCGTTTCATCGCAGGGCATCAACGCCCTCAAAAGGCTCAACCAGCTTATGACCCTGATAAACGAGGAGCTCGAGCCGAAGCTGAAAAAACGCACTCACCCATTGCTGGGTTCCTCCCTCGTGAATCTCGGGAAGGTCTGGGGCGGAGAACAGCCGAACGTAGTCCCAGGCGACGCTCATCTTCAGATCGAACGACGGTATATACCCGGAGAAACGCTTCAGAGCGTGACCGCGGAGCTGCAGCAGATCGTGGATGTATGCAACAAAGGCTATGATAATTATCCCATTACCTTCACCTCGATGCCATACAGCCTCCTTGTCAGCAAGACGCCCTTGGATGTCCCCGCCGGGAATCCGATCGTCCAGGCGATGCTGGCGGCCGGAAAGACAGTATCCGGCGAGGAAATGGAAATCGTCGGTATTCCCTTCTGGGGCGACGCGGGAGTATTGAGCGATGCGGGCGTCACGTCGATCCTTTTTGGCCCTGGAGAAGTGAGCGACGCCCATACGGCTCGCGAACGTGTCAGCCTCACTGATGTTTACAATGCCGCGAAAATATACGCAGCGCTGCCTTTCCTGCTGAACTGAGCATCGTCATGGATATGATTGGGGTGCTTGGCATCGGTGCCATGGGCAATGGCATAGCGAGGAATCTGATCAAGGCGGGTTATCCTCTCGTCGCATTCAGGCGCGACACGGTTTCCAGCGCCGCTGCCGCCAAGGAACTCGAATCCCTTGGCGCCGCGGTCGCCACATCCCTTCCAGAACTCTTCAGGACCGCGAAAATCCTTATAACATGCCTTCCCAATTCACGGATCGTCGAAGATCTTCTCATAGGGGAAGAGGGGTTAGCGAAACAGGCGCACCCCTCCATCAAATGCGTCCTGGATTTCTCCACTTCCCATCCGGATTCCACCAGGAAGATAGCAGCTATTCTTGAAGATAAAGGCATCGAAATGCTGGACACTCCGATGACGGGCAGCGTCCGGGAAGCGGCTGAAGGCACCCTCAATTTGATCGTGGGCGGAAACAAAAAGACCTTCGAACGCCATCAGAGTATCCTTCGGAGCGTGGCCGCCTTGGTTCTCTACGCGGGCGAGCACGGGACGGGCAACATGGTAAAATTGGCGAACAATTACCTCTCCATCCTGGATCAGGCGGTCACGGCCCGCATAGCCATCGTGCTCGAAAAAAATAATGTCCCCAACGATGTGTACATAAAATTCCTGAGCGCGAGCAGCGCGAACAGCGGTGGTTTTCAATTGATGATGCGCCGCATCACGACCGGCGACTTCAGCAAGAAATTCGAGCTAGGACTCGCGATGAAAGACATCGGCTACTGCAGGGATGTCTTCAGCTTTTCCGTCACCGACACACTCTACAGAATACTCAATGAGGCAAGCGATGCCGGCTATGGGGATAAGGACATCGGGACCGTATACTCTTTTCTAAAGGAGAAGGCATAGCTCTTTCTGGCGGCTTAGGCCTGTACGCACCATGGTTAATATTGTTGACATCCGGGATTTTTCATATTAGCGTTGATCGCTATACGATACTATAGGATAACAGCCATGAAAAAAGACGAAAGACACTTCCAGAACCTGGCGGAATTTTTATTTGATAAAATCGCGGAGAACATTCTGACAGGAAAATATAAAGTCGGTCAGAAGATTGTCGAAAACGATATCATGCAGGAGTTTTCCGTCAGCAAATCCCCCGTTCGGGAAGCCCTGCAGGGGCTCATCAAGGTCGGGCTGATCGAGTACAAACCGAGAAGAGGCTGCTATGTCAAAACCATCTCAGCCAAGGATGTCATCGATCATTACCTGGTTCGAACCACGCTTGAAGGACTGGCGGCGCAGCTCACCTATCAGGAGGTGAGCTCTGAAGCGGTCGGGGAATTGAAGTCGTATTACGACATGATGAAGGAAGCTTCGGAGAAAAAAAATATACGGGCCTTCCTGGATTCCCACGATCTATTCCATGAGTTTTTCGCGGAAAACAGCAAAAATGTCATACTGATCGATTTCTGCAAGAGTCTCCGCATCCAGAACATCAGATATCGGCTTCAGTTTCTCAATATGAACCTCAGCAACGACCTTCATACGCACGACGATTTGGTCAAACACCTGGAAACCAGGGATATGACTCCCGACGGCTATAAAGCGTTGATGGAAGAACATATCAAATATGGGCTTACCACCTTCCAGAGTTCTTTCAGCAACCAGAAGTAAGAGCCGAGTTCACTTTTAGAAAAATTGGAATCCTGGCTTCCTCACCTCATTCCATATAAGAAAGTTTATTGGATCTTGCATCCCCGCTGTCATAGTCCTGGAAGACGTTTAAAATCCGATAATCAATATTGACAACTAGCGTTTAGTCGACTATTATAAAGTTCATAGACCGAAGATTTCGGGAGGTTACTATGAGCGACAGCAAATACGCTGCGGTGATGCGCGATTGGGGCAAGACATACCCTGTCATCGATAGGGCGGATGGAATCTACCTCTACGATACCGAAGGCAATAAGTACATCGATGGATCCGGCGGATCCTCAATCTGCACTTCCGTTGGCCATGGCGTCAAGGAAATCTATGAGGCTATGTATGAACAGGGAAAGAAAATATCCTACGCACCTACTCATGCCTTTACCGGCGAAGCCGTCGTAAAGCTCGCCGAAAAGGTCGCGAGCGTCGCTCCCGGCGATCTGAAGGACAACTGCCGTGTCTGGTTTTCCTGTACTGGCACGGATTCCACCGACGACGCCGTGCGATTGGCGCGGCAGTATTGGGTGGAAAAAGGAAAACCTTCCAAATTCCAGGTTATTTCACGCTGGCAAGCCTTCCATGGCAACAACATCGCGGTAGCCGGGTTTTCCGGAATTTCCGCGCGCAGAAAACTGTTCCAGCCCATGTTCGTGGACTCCGTCCATTTGCCACCCGCCTATTGCTATCGATGCCCCTATGAACAGAAGCACCCTGAATGCAATCTCCTCTGCGCGCGAGCCCTCGAAACGGCAATCCGCCAGCAGGGGCCGGAAAATGTCTCGGCGTTTATCGCCGAACCAATGGTAGGGGCAGCGCTCGCCGCGGTTCCGGCGCCTCCAGGTTATTTCCAGAAGATCAGGGAAATCTGCGATAAATACGAGGTTCTTTTCATAGCCGATGAAGTTATGACAGGCTGGGGAAGAACGGGAAAGCGTTGGGCGATAGAGTATTGGGGCGTAACGCCCGATATCCTGGCCACTGCCAAGGGAATGACCTCGGGATATATACCGATCGCTGCCCTCATCGCGAAGGAAAGCATCTGGGCTGTTTTGGAAGCTAACAAATCGCCATTTAAATCCGGCCATACCTTAAGCGCCAACATAATCGCCAGCGCCGCTGCGCTTGCGGCCATCGACTTTATGGAAAAGAACAATCTGACGGAAAAAGCCGCCGCGAGAGGCAAGCAACTCCTCAACGGTCTGGAGAAGCTTGCAGAAAAGCACCCCTCTATCGGAAGGGTGAGCGGTATGGGGTTGATGGTAGGTTTTGAATTTGTAAAAGACAGGACAAGCAAGGCGCCCTACCCTCAATCGGCCAACGTCAGCAAAATGGTGGAGAAGGCGGCCCTGAAACGCGGGCTTGTAATATTCCCCTGCTCGGGGAGCATCGACGGAGTCGAGGGCCACATGGTCATGTTGGGCCCGCCCCTGGTCATCACCGAGCAGCAAGTCAACGATATGCTTTTCATACTCGACGAGTCCATCGCTGAAGTGGAACGTCAGTTGGAAGGCATCTAGGAAGTTGTGCGAAATCATATTTCTCGGCCGATTGCCGATGCATACAGTTTAGACAAAGTAATAGAGGTGCAATACGATGAATAACGGATATTTCCACAGAGTGCACAGGATGTCGCCCACCGTGTTCTGGATCAACAATCCGACACGTGAGGAAGCCCGCCTCGCCATTGAGAACGGGGCTTTGGGATGCACGAACAACCCTTCGTACAGCCATAAAATGCTGCAGCAGCCATCGGAAGCCGCCCAGGCGAGGAAATTCCTCGAGGAGGCCGTCAGGGAAAGCAGGGACGACGATGAGGCCGCTGCCATCTATCAGAGAAAGCTCGTAAAGCAGGTTCAGGAAATCTTCTATCCGATATGGGTTCAGAGTCAGGGCAGGCACGGCTATGTGAGCATCCAGGGAGATCCCATCCATGAGGACGACGCCAACGTCATCATAAACGAAGCTCACAAGAACAGGGAATTGGGCGAAAATATCGCGATAAAAATCCCCTGCACGAAAGCCGGCCTCATTGCAATGGAAACGCTCGTCGTCAAAGGCTACCCCATCAACGCGACGGAGATAATGTCGGTATCGCAAGGGATCGAGCTATGCGAAATGCATAAATCCATCACGGCCAAGCTGAAGTATGCGCCTCCGCTCTGGCTGAGCTTCATCACCGGCATATACGACGAGTATCTGGAAAATTACGTGCGCGACAACAAGGTCGACATCGAAGGGGACATCGTGCGGCAGGCGGGAATGGCAGCGACGCGCAAGATGTACCGCATCATCCAGGACCGTGGATACAAGGTGACCATCATCGGCGGGGGAGCGCGGCAGCTTCGCCACTTCACCGATATGGTAGGTGGCGATCAGGTCGTGACGATCAACTGGAAGGGCGCCGCCGATCTGCTCATCGAGCAGAATCCCGATGTCGTCCACAAGTTCTTCAATCCCGTGCCACCTCTCGTTATCGACGAACTCCTTGAGAAGTTGCCCGATTTCAGAAAAGGGTGGGAAAACAAGGGCCTGTCGGTTCACGAGTTCGAAGAGTTCGGCCCTGTCGAATTGTTCCGCAGCATGTTCCTGAAATCATGGAATGCCGTCCTTCAGGAAATCAAGACGATGCGCGGCTGAAGCGATACTATCTGACCCTGGTTGCAGATGCAGCCAGGGATCAAGACAAAAAAGAAGCAAGGGTGAAATTCACCCTTGCTTCTTTTTTGTTCGGTTATAATGGGCTCAGTCGAAAAGCACCAGCGCGATCACTTCCATTTCTTCGCTGCCGGTATTTTCGATGGCGTGGCTTTCCCCATTCTTGATGATGCCGACATCACCGGCGCTGATGGGTATCAAGGTACCATTGTCATTAAAAACGCCTTCGCCCCTTGCGATGAAGTACGCCTCGAAATCGCCGGTGTGCTTGTGATAGCCGATCGAAGTGCCGGGCTTCAGAATATTGCGAGCGAAGAGCCTGCCCTTGCCCCTGAACTCATCCCGCTCCATAATCTGGATGACCTCAACGGAGCCCTTGCCTCCGCCCATTTCGGAGCGCATTTCGGAACGCATCTCCGATCCTTTTCGTACCATGAACCACCTCCCGGGAATTAAATTCCACGTCCCCCGTCGACATCGAGGATAGTGCCTGTGACAAGCGACGCCTCGTCCGAAGCGAGATACAAGGCTGCGTTGGCGATGTCTTCAGGCTGGGCGAAGCGCCCGAGGGGAATGGATGCCTTGAAGCTTTTTCTAGCCTCAGCCTCATCCCTGTCGCCGATAAAACCGAAGAACATGGGAGTATCGACAGCCACGGGATTGATTGCGACAACCCTGATATGGTCTTCGGCCAATTCGCCTGCAAGAGCCCTGGTCAGCGTGACTACCATCCCTTTGGAGGCGGCATAAATGTTCTGTCCCGGCCTGGGGCGCGAAGCGGCTATCGAGGCTGTGTTGATTATCACCCCTCCCCTTCCCTGCTTTTTGAAGATGGGTACGGCATATTTGCATCCCAGGAACACGCCCCTGACGTTCACATTGATGACCCGGTCAAACAGCTCCTCGGGATAGTCCTCGATCTTCTGGTTGGTCTGCGGAATGCCGGCGTTGTTGAACAGGATATCCAGCTGCCCGAATGACTCCATCGTCACTGCGAACATGGTTTGGACATCTGCAGCCTTGCTGACATCGACCTTTACGGCGATGCATGTCCCGCCTTCATTCTTTATCAGGGCACAAGTCTCCTCGGCTGCCGCAAGATTGAGATCAGCCACAACCACCCTGCAGCCTTCCTTCGCGAATAGGAGGGCAGTCCCGCGACCGATCCCCGAACCCGCGCCTGTGATCACCGCGACTTTTCCCGCCAATCTGCTCATATTGTCCTCCTTCAGTCCGGCCTACACCGCAAGCCCGGATCAGAAATGCCTAAAATCCGAGAATGCGCGGCAGCCAGGTTGCGATGATGGGCACATAGGTGATCAGCAAGACAATCGCGAATTCTATGAATATGAAGGGCGTAACGCCTTTTATAACACGTTCGATCGAAATCTTGCCTATGCCGGCGCCGACATAGAGGCAGACGCCAACCGGCGGCGTTATCAAGCCCACTGAAAGGTTAAGGACGACGACGATCGCCATATGCAAGGGATCCAGGCCGAAGAATCTTGTCAGAGGAACAAGCATGGGAGCGAGGAGAATGATGGCGGCGCCCGGGTCAAGGAACATCCCGGCGATCGCGAGAAGCACGTTCAGCATTGCCAGGAAGACATACTTGTTATCGGAGAATGTCGTCATCAGCGCAAGCGCCTTCTGGGGCAGCTGCATGACAGAGAAGATCCACGCAAGGCTGGAAGCGGTCGAGATGACGAGGAGGGCAATGGAAATTGTCACGGCGGAATTGATCATAATCTTGTACAGATCTTTCCACTTCATCTCGCGATAAACGAATATGCTTATGAAAAGAGCGTAGACAACGGCGATATTCCCCGACTCGGTAGCGGTGAAGATCCCTGTCAGCACGCCGCCCATGATTATGATCGGCATGACCAGAACAAGCGAGGATCTTTTCAGTATATCACCCAGCGCCTTTCCCCTGGGGAAGGGGGATTCGTTCCGCGGGTATTTGCGCTTGACCGAATAGTAGTAGGCCAATCCGCCGATGCCCAGGGCGAACAGGATGCCGGGAACCATGCCTGCCATGAAGAGAGCGCCGACAGAGGTACCCGTGGCCATGGCATAGATGACCATGATGGTGCTTGGAGGGATGATCGGTCCGATAACGGAGGCTGCGACGGGAAGCGAGGTGGCAAAGTCGTCATCGTAACCTTCTTCCTTCATGGCAGGCATCAACATCGATCCGAGAGCCGCCAGATCCGCCACTCCAGCGCCGCTTATCCCGGAGATGAAGCAGCTGGCCGCGACATAGATCAACGCCGTGCCGCCTCGAATCCTTCCGATGAGAAGCTTGGAGAATTCCACGAGCCTCTGGATGATGGAGCCTGTACCCATGATGTCGCCGGCCAATATGAAAAAGGCCCCGGCCATCAGGGGGAAGGTGTCGATTCCAGTGACCAGCTTCGTCGTGATAGCCGTCGGGGAGACTACTCCTCCACCGACGAAGGAGGCGATCATGGACGTAAGGCCGATGGTGAAGGAAATGGGCATTCCAACCAGCAATAATATGACAAAAGCTGCAACTACAAATATAATAATCATGGTTCTTGCCTCTCCTTCACGACTGGCTGGCTTTTGCGGTTTTGGTAAGGGCGATGAGGTCTTTCAGGATAGGTATCAGCTGTATTATGCAGAGGATTCCACCTACAGGAAGGCAAGCGTAGAGAGCTGCTATCGGCATCTGTAAGCCAGGTGAAAGCTGATCAATGTTTTGCAGGGCAATAATAGTACCGTAGTATGTAATATTGACTGAAAAGGCAAAGAGTCCCACTGCGGAGATTATAGCGCATGCCGTTTTCACTTTTGTTTGGGCTCTTTCAATGAACCAGGTAAAACCCAGATGGGCTCCTCGGCGGATACCGACGCTGGCGCCAAGAAACACTATCCAAATCTGGAGATATCGCGCGGCTTCTTCCGACCAATACAGCGGTTTTTGAAAAACGTATCGTGCAAGAACCTGGCCGAATACTATCACGGTCATCGCTGTCAACAAAACAAAGAGAACCTTTTCCGTAATTGAACTTAAAATGCTGGCAAGCCGTTTCATGGCGATTTCTCCTCCCTGCAGGATAGTGACAGTTGGTGCTCCAGAATTTGATGGCAGGACGTTTTCATGAAGGTCAGAAGTACCGGAAAAGGCATCTCGCTGAAGATGCCTTTTCCGGCTTTAGAATCCGATACGCTTATTTTCCGTAGATTTCCGCTTCAGCTTCTTTTACAGCTTTCTGTACCTTATCGACCCATTCGGCTCCAATGGTGCTCTTCATGTAATCGATGACTGCCGGCTGAGCCACTGCTTTGAAACGCTCCTTCTCGCTCGGGGGAAGAGGATAGACTTCCTTGACCAGATCCTTCAACAGGAAGAACGAGGCGACCGAGGCGGCTTCTTTCGGTCCTTCCAGGTAAGATTGCCAGACACGGGCTCCGTCATAGAGAACCGTCTGATAATCTTGCGGCAGAGATGCGAATTTCTTGTCGGCGGCAAAGAGGAATTTCGTGCTGTAGGTATGTGCATCCACCGTGATGTATGACTGCTGCTCATAGAGTTTGTAGGCGTAGATTCCGTCCAGGTTGTTCTCCTGGCCATCGACCACCTTCTGCTGCAGGGCGCTGTACAATTCGTTCCCTCCAGCCATCGGCGTGGCCATCGCTCCGAGGGCGTTGACCATGACAACATAGGTCTTATCCTGCATAACTCGGATCTTAAGACCCTTGAGGTCCTCTACTTTACGGATCGGTTTTTTGGAATTGGTGAAGCTTCTGAATCCGTTTTCCCCGAAGGCCAGGACCTTGAGCTTGCCCTTCGTATAGATGAGATCCTTGAGATCATTGCCGAATTCGCCGCTCAGCACTTTCCAGGCCACAGGACCGGACTTGAAGAGGTAGGGTATTGCGAGAACGGATACTTCGGGAACAAACCCAGTGACAGGACCTTCCGCTGAAGTTCCAAGGTCAATATTTCCTGCCTTGACGGCTTCGATGACTTCCCTCTCGTTACCGAGCTGGGCTGTCGAGTAGATCTGGATCTGCACCTTGCCGCCTGTCTGCGATTCAACATAATTCTTGAACGCATTGGCTGCATTGAATTCGGGATTGTCCGAGCTGGGCTCCTGGAGTGAAAATTTCAGGGTATAATCAGGTTTGACATCCTTGAACTTGCTCTCGGCAAGCGCTGGTTTGCTGGCTGCCTGGCTCGCAACCAAGGCGGTCTGCCCTAGAAGGACAAGAACGAGCATGAAAACAATCAAGCCTTTTCTTTTCATACGTTTGCTCCCTTTGTGGGTTTTTCGAGCAGGAGACTATATCTCGTGCCGACTGGTACAACCCATACTTTATAATAGTCGACCAAATGATAGTTGTCAATCAAATATTTATTAATTATCATTATGTCAGATATCTATATATCATAATAGAAATTAAAACGGTTATCCCGGCGCTGCTACCCAGCGCCGAGACTTGATGAGGAGAAAGCAGATACTGAAAAAAGCTAGATCAGCTTTCTCAGCGCTCCAGCTTCCTGTAGATGATCCTGTGCGGCCTGTCGGCGTCGGCGCCG
>CAYXUF010000014.1:0-50089 GCA_964468155.1 uncultured Treponemataceae bacterium | reverse complement strand
TGAACTCGGAGAAGGGCGTGGCGTAGTTGAATTTCTTGTTGAGCTTGTAGCGGCCGACCTTGCCCAGGTCGTACTTGCGGGGCGAGAAGAACATCGAGGTGAGGTCACGCTCGGCGCCCTCGACGGTGATGGGCTCTCCCGGCTGGAGGGTGGAATAGACGGCGGCGAGGGCGTCGGCCTTGGAGGGCTCGTCCTGCTCGACCGTTTCCTTCTCGAGCTTGACGTCCTCCCTGTTGAAGCAGTGGAGGATCATCTCATTGTGCATGGAATCGGGATGCTGGAAGTCGATGATGTCGATCGCGTCGATGCCGAGATTGGCGAGCTCGTCGATCTCGTGCAGATGGAGCTTTTCGCCGGCGCGGAAGAGCTTCTTCTTCTCGCCGTCAACTTCTATGTAGATAGCCTTGGCGAGAACCTTGCCCACGACCTGCTCTCGAGCCTCGGCCGTATCGCCCAGTTCGATGCTGGCTGTCTTGTAGAAGGCGTCGATCACTTCCTCGCGGCTCTGGAAGCCGATGGCGCGGAGGAAGAGGGTGCCGAGGAATTTTTTCTTGCGGTCGATCTTGGTGAAAATGAGCTCTTTTTTCTGGTCGATCTCGAACTCGAGCCAGCTTCCCCTGTAGGGGATGAGGCGGGCAGAGAAAACGCCCTTTTCATGGCTGAACACGACGCCCGGCGAGCGATGGATCTGCGAGACGACGACGCGCTCGGCGCCGTTGATAATGAAAGTGCCCCTGTCGGTCATGAGGGGGATGTCGCCGAGATAGATTTCCTTCTGGCGAATCTCGCCCGTCCTCTGGAAGACGAGGTTGACGGTGGCCTTGAGGGGGATGGAATAGGTGAGCCCCTTCTGCTTGCACTCGAGCTCGGTATACTTCATCGCGCTCTCGTCCAGGCTGTAGCGGTCGAACTCGATGATCATGTCGCCCGATTGGCTCTCTATCGGAAAGGTGCCCCTGAATACTTCCTGAAGTCCTCGTTCTTCGGGAGGAAGGCCCTGACGGAGCGTTTCCCTCTGAAGGAAGCGCTCGAAGGAAGAGAGTTGGATATCGATGAGGTCGGGGAGTTCCATCGCCTCCTGAAAATCCTTGCCAATGTAGCGGCGCTGGATCTTGTTCTCGGTATATGCCATCCGTTACCTCTCCTGAAGCGCGCCATAAGCGCGCGGGTCCTTCGGTCTGCGCCTGAAGGTCGCCGCGCCATGGGCGCGCGGCGCGCATCGCGCAGCGATCGATCAGAAACCTGCGGTCATCGAGAGGCACTTCGATCCATCGGATCGCGCGAATGCCTCCGGAAAACCGCGCTTCCTCTCCAGAAACGACGCTAAGGCGCCGCTGCCGGAAAGGAAGCGCTTGAGTACAAACTGTGGACCGCCCGAAAGCGCGCAAAGCGCGGTCTCGGGCAGCCGCGATGCCTTATTTGACGTCGACTGCTCCACCGGCTTCGACGATTGCTGCCTTGACCTTCTCGGCCTCTTCCTTGGAGACGTTCTCCTTGAGGGCCTTGTCGCCGGCTTCCACGAGAT
Source organism: uncultured Treponemataceae bacterium (assembly GCA_964468155.1). Taxonomy (GTDB): domain Bacteria; phylum Spirochaetota; class Spirochaetia; order Treponematales; family Rectinemataceae; genus CAYXUF01. Next base: position 48,564 of record CAYXUF010000014.1, on the reverse strand, counting down.
CCTTGGCTTCCTTGAGGCCGAGACCGGTGATGGCGCGGACGGCCTTGATGACGGAAATCTTTTTGTCGGCGGGAACGCCCGACTTGAGAACGACCGTGAACTCGGTCTTTTCCTCGACGGGGGCGGCGGCCGCGGCGGCGGGGCCGGCGGCTGCGGCGACGGGGGCCGCGGCGGTGACGCCAAACTTCTCTTCCATGGCCTTCACGAGATCGGCGATCTCGAGAACCGTCATCGAAGCGATAGCGTCGATGATCTGATCTTTGGTAAGCGCTGCCATATTATCTTCTCCTCTTTCTACACTGGCCCGCCCATACGGGCAGCCTTCTTTTCAAGACCGACAGGAACGGCAGCAGTCCGAAGCCTGAGGGTCAAATTCGCTTTAAGCTTCTGAAGCTTTCTTTTCTTCTATGGCCTTGAGCACGCGCACCAGCTTGGTGGGAATCGCGTTGAGGACATAGACGAGGTTCTGGGCGGGACCGTTCATCGCCGACATCAACATCGCGATGAGCTGGCCGCGGCCGGGGAGTTTCGAGAAAGCCTCAACCTGGGCGAGATCCATGAAGTTCTTGTCCACCACGGCACCCTTGATCTTGAGATTGGGCACTTCCTTGGCGAAACCGAGAAGAACCTTGGCCACCTCGTTGGAATCGGACTTGACGAAGGTGACGGCCGTGGGGCCGGCGAGCACGGGTTCCACATCCTTGGTGAAGCCCAGCTCCTCGAAGGCTATCCGCGCGAAGTTGTTCTTGATGACATGGAGCTCGGCGCCCTTTTCGCGCAGCTGTTTGCGCAAGGAGGTGATCTGCTCGACCGTGAGGCCGCGGTATTCGGCGAAGACGAAGTCGCTGGAACCGCCGATCATGCTTTTGAGCGCGTCGATGGCTTCAACTTTCGTGGGTTGTAGTTTAGTAGCTCTCATCGCCATAGGGTTACCTCTTCTCGTTCTTGGCAATTACGACGCGCACGCTCGGACCCATGGTGGGAGCGAGGAATACGGAGCCCATGAAATCGCCCTTCGCGTCGGCGGGGCGTTTCCTGTTGATCTCATCGATGAGGGCGGTGACGTTCTCGGCGATCTGGCTGGCTTCCATCGAAGCCTTTCCGATGGCGAGGTGGATGATGTTGGTCTTGTCCGACCTGAACTCCGTCCGGCCTTTCTTGAGCTCGGCGAGAGCGGCTTTAAGATCGTTGGTGACGGTGCCCGTCTTGGGGTTGGGCATGAGGCCCTTGCGGCCCAGGACCATACCGAGCTTGCCGACGTCCTTCATCATGTCGGGGGTGGCGACGGCGACATCAAACTCCGTCCAGCCGCCCTTGATCTTCTCAATAAGCTCGGCTTCGCCGGCGTAGGCCGCCCCGAACTCCAGGGCTTCCTTCACGCGCTCGGGCTTGCAGAACACGAGAACCTTCTTCTCCCCGCGGAACTGGTTGGGCAGAACGACAGTGTCGCGCACCGACTGGCTCTTCTTGAGGTTGAGTCTGACATGGATTTCCACCGTTTCGTCAAACTTGGCGCACTTGAGCTCTTTTACGAGGGCGCAGGCGGCTGCCAGTTCGTATTCCTGGGCGGGATCGACTTTCTTCGCTGCTTCGAGATATTTCTTGCCGTGCTTCATTTTTTCAGCTCCGTCTCTACGCCCATGGAACGGGCGGTGCCGGCGATGACGCGCATGGCCGCGCCGATATCGTTGGCGTTGAGGTCAGGCATCTTCTGCTTCGCAATAGCCTCGAGTTTCTCGAGGGTGAGCTTGGCTACCTTGTCTTTCTGGGGGATCGCCGAACCTTTTTCGATGCCGCACGCTTTCCTGATAAGGACGCTGGCGGGCGGAGTCTTCAGGATGAACGTGAAGGACTTGTCCTGGTAAACGGTGATGATGGCGGGAATAATGAGTCCAGCCTCCATCCCCTTGGTGCGCTCGTTGAACTGCGTGCAGAACATGGGCGCCGAAACGCCGTGCGGACCCAGGGCGGGACCTACGGGCGGAGCTGGTGTCGCCTTGCCGGCGGGGCACTGCAACTTGACGATCGCAGTAATCTTCTTCTTGGCCATAGCCGCTCTCCTTCTGTGGTGTACCCGAACGCTCAAAGCGCCCGGGGTAGCGTTCCGTGAACAAAGCATGCTTTGCCCGCGAAACTCCCATCGTGCGGAGTAAAAACCCCTTATCTGAGAAATCCAGGCAGAAAGCCGAAAGCTTCCTGTCAGATCGCTTTTAAAAGAACTCCAAGATCGGGCGGCGCCACAAGCGCCCCGATCGCTGCCTTACACCTTTTCGACCTGGGTCATATCGACCTCCACTGGAGTGGAGCGGCCGAAAATTCCCACCATCACCTTGAGGCGATTCTTTTCCGGGTTCACCTCTTCGATGACGCCCGAGAAGGATTCGAAAGGTCCTTCCACAATCTTGACCTGCTCCCCCTGGGAGTAGGTTTGCTTCATGCGCACCTGGCGATCACCCTTGAGCTCGCCCGAGCGCTGAAGAATGCGGCGCACTTCCTCGTTCGGAATGGGCTGGGGCTTGTTGCTGAGGTTGGAACCAACAAAACCCGTCACGCCCGTGATCTTGCGGATCCCCGAGCAGGTGGCTTTCCAGCCGTTGTCGGGAAGATCCATTTCGATAAGGATGTAGCCGGGCAGGATCTTGCGCGTCACCGTCTTTTTCTTGCCGTCCTTGACGTCGGTCACTTCCTCGGTGGGCACCTTGATGTCGGTGACGATGTCGCGGGAAAGCTCCGCCGAATCGATCATCATGCGGATTGTCTTCTCTATCTTGTTCTCATACCCCGAGTAGACATGCAGGATATACCAGGATTTTGCCATCCTCACTCCGCCTTAACGGAAAACAACTTCGATTCCCAGCACGAGGAGGAAGTCGAGCAAGCCAAGAAGCAGCGCTACCCCGATCGTGGAGATGACGACCACTTTTGTGGAGGAAATGACATCCTCCCTGCTCGGCCAGACGACCTTGGCCAGCTCCGCGTAACTATCCTTGAAGAACTGAATGATCTTCTTCATGACGGCTCCTTGATACCCAAAAAACGCTGGCTTCAGGCCAGGAAGGACTCGAACCCTCAACATCCGGTTTTGGAGACCGGCGCTCTACCATTAGAGCTACTGGCCTAGGGTGAATCGCGCGAACCCTTCAGGCCTGCGCAATACTTCTATAGCAAAAAGATCAGCCCTCGCGAGCCGTCTTATTTGACCTTGGTTTCCTTGTGGAGGGTGTGCTTCCTTTCCCACTTGCAGTACTTCATCAGCTCGAGCTTTTCCTGCATCGTCTTGCGGTTTTTCATCGTGGTGTAGTTGCGGCGCTTGCACTCGGTGCACTGGAGGGCGATCACTTCTACCGTCTGTTTCTTTCCGGCCATTGTATTGTCCTTTCGCGACGCAACTCATTCTTCTGCGCGCCTGGATTGCTAGAATCTGTAACAGCCCCCGAACGGAATCGAACCGTTGACCTTATCCTTACCATGGATATGCTCTGCCGTCTGAGCTACAGGGGCGAGGCTTAGAGCAGAGGGAATTTACCATCCATAGGGAATGATGTCAAGAGCGTGTGCGGCCTTTTCGCCCAAAGTGGCCGGCCAGGGTCTCTGCCGTCTCATCCCTGGAGAGAACGAGGAGGCCCAGGCCGATCGCGGCGAAGAGCAGGGTCAGAATGAGGAAGGGAATTCCCGCCTGGACAAGAGTGGACGGGGAACCTGCGAAGGCCGCGAGGAGAGGTTTCCGGATAAGGATGACGGGAGCAGCGGCAACCAGGGAAAAGGCGAGGAGCTTGAGGCCGTAGAGGCCTGCTCCGGCGAGGGCTCTATCCATGCCTTCCGTCTTCCGCTTGTGGAGGGCGAGGACAAGAATGATGGTGTTGACGAGGCTGGAGAGCGAAAGCGAAAGCGCTATGCCTGGCCCCTTGTAGCGGGTGGCGAGAAGGGCGACGAGGCCTATGTTGACGGCGAAGCTCGCGATGCCGGCGAAGGCTGGCGTCTTCGAGTCGGATCGGGCGTAGAAGGCGGGAGATATGACTCTGTTGGCGGCTATAAAAGCCAGACCCGTCTGGTGCCAGAAGAATGCCGACGCCGTGAGGGCTACCGATTCGGCGGTGAAATCCCCGCGCTTGAAGAGGAGCGTGACTATCTCCCTGCCGGTGATCATGGAGAAGACGGCGACGGGTATCGTCGTGAGCGAGAGGGTTTTGAGCGTCCGCCCCAGACCAGAGGAATATCCCGCCCACTCCCCCTTCTTCACGGCGTCGGCGAGGCGGGGCAGGAGAACGGTTCCCGCCGATACGGCGAAGACGCCCAGAATGAGCTCCTGAAGCCTTATGGAATAGGTGAGGCTGGAGGCTATGCCCGTGCCCGCCCGGGAGGCGAGGGCCGTGGAGACGAGGTCGTTGATCTGATAGGCGGCCATGCCGAGTATGGTGGGGCCGATGAGGGCGAAGACCTTGAGCATGCCGGGATTGCGGAATGCCCGCGCCGGCGACATAAAGCCGAATCTTGATCCTGTCCTGATGACAGCCGGAAGCTGCCAGAGGGCCTGGGCCATGCCTCCCAGGACGACGCCCACGGCCATGGCCCGCGCCGGATTGGGCATCCATCGGGACACGGCCCAGGGTACGACGATAAAGCAGACGTTGAAGAGGATGGGGGCGAAGCCCGAAGGGGCAAAGATGCCGTAGGAATTGAGGATGCCCTGGAAGAGGGCGGCGATCGAAACGAGGCCGAGAAAGGGGAACATCATCCGCGTCAATATCGCCGTTTCGGTCGGGTCGGATCCGAAGGCCCTGACTATCCAGGGCGCCAGAACCATGCCGAGGGCGACCACGCTGGAAACGAGGAGGCTGAGGACGGTGAGGCTGGCGGAGAGGAATTGCCGCGTCGCCACATCGTCCCTGTCGTTGAGGTAGCCCTTGAAGGTGGGTATAAAAGCTACCGAGATGGAGTTCTCGGCGAAGAGGCGCCGCATGAAATTGGGAATCATGAAGGAGACGGAAAAAGCGTCGGAAAGGATTCCCGTGCCGAGGAAGCTCGCCTTCGTCATCTCGCGCAGGAGGCCAAGCACCCGCGATATCATGGTGAGGACGGAGAGCATGCCCGCGTCGCGGACCATCTTTTTGTCGTCGTTCGTGTGCATGTATTCCCGGGCTCAGCCGCGGGGCCTGGCCGCCATGAAAGCCGCCAGGAGGCCGACAGCCTTGTCGATATGGTCCTTGTCGATCCAATAGTGCGTGACGAAACGGGCGAGTCCGTTCTCCGGCGGGCTCGCCCTGACGCCGTAGCCGGCGAGGTGGTCGGCAAGCTCCGATCCATCCACCCATGACGGCAGCCGGAAAAAGACCATGTTGATGTCGCGGGCGCTCATGTCGACGGCGAAACCGGGCAGGGCCGCCAGTTTTTCAGCCAGATAGCGCGCATTTTCGTGGTCTTCGGCGAGGCGGCCTGTCATGTCGCGCAGGGCGATAATGCCGGCCGCGGCAAGGATGCCCGCCTGCCGCATTCCCCCGCCCATTATTTTTCGCTTGCGGCGCGCCCTGTCGATAAAGCTTCTGGGTCCGGCGAGGATAGAGCCCACGGGGGCGCAGAGGCCTTTCGAGAGGCAGAACATGAGGGAATCGACTGTGGCGGCAATATCGGCGGCCTGGCAGCCGAGGGAGGCCGCGGCATTGAAGAGCCTCGCCCCGTCGAGATGGACAGGCAGGTTCCGGGAACGCGCGAGGGCTGATATCGCCTTCATGTGATCGAGAGGGACGACCCTTCCCGATGAATGGGCGTTCTCGACGCAGATGAGGGAGGTGGGAGGATAGTGGATGTCGTCGCCGCGGATACGGGATTCTATTTCTTCGAGAGGCAGCCTTCCGTCGGGAGCCTGTATCGTCCTCGTCTGCACGCCGGCGATGACGGAAGCCGCTCCGGCCTCGTGCTGGATGATGTGGCACTGTTCGCCCAGGATGACTTCGCTGCCGCGCGGACACCATGTGAAGAGGGCAAGCTGATTGCCGAAGGTTCCCGAGGGCACGAAAAGGGCGGCTTCCTTGCCCACCATCGCGGCGGCCAGGGCTTCGAGCTCGTTCACCGTGGGATCGTCGCCGTAGACATCGTCGCCGACGGGTGCCGCCGCCATGGCCGCCCTCATGGCCGGAGTCGGCCAGGTCACTGTATCGCTGCGGAAATCGATGAATTGCATTGTGCCGTCCTTTTCGTTCAGGATATCGACTTAGCCCGGGCTTATCAAGATTGAGCGGCTCGTAGTATATCAGTATCCATGAATACGACCCCCCCGACAGCTCCAATCGCCCTGATAGCCCTCGACCTCGACGACACCCTCCTGCGGTCGGACCTCCATATCTCCGAAACCAACCGAAAGGCCATCGCGGCCGCGGAGGACGCGGGCATCGAGCTCGTCCTCGCCTCGGGCCGCAGTTACGCGGCCATGAAGCGCTATGTGGATTTCCTCGGCCTTGGACGACCGGGGAATTTTCTCATCTGCTCGAACGGCGCGGAGATTCTGGAGGCCGAAACCGGCGCTGTGAGGGACAGGCTCTTTCTTTCCGAACCCTTCTGCCATGAAGCCGCGAAGAACATCGAGGATCACGGCTTCCAGTGGCAAGTGTATATGGGAGGAAAAATCTGGTGCTCCACCCTCAACCCCTGGGCCTTTCTCGACGAGAGGCTTTCGGGTCAGCAGGCCGTGGAAGTGAGCTCAAGGGAAGAGCTTTTCCGCGGAGGCCAGATCAAATTCGTCATTCCCGGAGAGGAAGAACGCATCGCAGAGCTCTACGAGGAATTCGCGCGGTTCTACGAGGGCAAGGCCGAGGTGGTCACCTCGAAGCCCTATTTCCTGGAAATTCTTCCCCTCGGGGCCGACAAGGGATCGGCCCTCCAGAGGCTCGCGGCTCAGCTCGCCATCCCCATGGACGCGGTGATGGCCGTGGGCGATGCGATGAACGACTACTCCATGGTGAAGGCCGCGGGCTGGGGCTGCGCTCCCGCCAATGCCCTTGAAGCGATCAAGGCGATAGCCCGCGTCGTCTCGGAAAAAACGAACGAGGAGGACGCCGTCGCCGACCTCATTTTTTCAGTGGCGCTGAGGAAGCTTTAGCGGCGACGGCGTCCAGGAAGAGCATGAGATTGTGCTGGACGCCGCCGAAGAACTCATCCTGAAGAGCCACGGCTTCCTTGCCGATATAGCGGAAATGCCAGCTCTCCCACACATAGCCCGTCACGGCTTCCATGCCCTTGGGAAAAGAGAGGGAAAAGCCGAAACGCCCCGCGTTGGCGGACAGCCATTTTCCGGCGGCTGTCGCGGCGAAGGCGTCGGTGATCGAGCCGAAATCCATGGCCGTGCCGAGCTGATGCTGGCTCGTGCCCGGGGCGGCCGACACCCTGGCCGCTTCCTTCTCCCCCATCTCGGCCACGTTGCGAGCGTAGAGATTTTTCTGGTAGTCGTAGCTTCGATAGGTCGAGGATACGAGGAGGGTGAGGCCTTCGGCGCGGGCCGCGGCGCTCATCGCGCGAAGGGCTTCGAAGGCGGGTCTGCGCAGCCTGTGACCGGTCCGCGAGACGGACAGGCCCGATCCATCCAGGGCAACGAGGTCGGAAGGCTCGAAATCGGCGGGGAGGCCTTTCTGCTTGTCGGCGCGGCGCAGGAGTGCGGGGTCGGCGGCCATTTCCACGCGGATAGCGTCAATGAGGGAGAGAAAGCGGTCGGGCGCCGCCTCTATTCGCTTCGCGAGGGCCGCAGCGGCTGGGGCGTCGATGCCCGATGCGGCGATTATCGTTTTCATCTCTCGGATTCGAGCCGCCCGGGCCGATTCGCAGCCCGCCGAAGAGAGGAGGGCGAGGCAGCAGGCGAAGGTCAGAAGCGCCTTTTTCATGGCCTTCAGTATAGCCGATGCGCCCCGGCCCGGGTCTAGACCTGGGAATGGGCTTTGCGCTCCGGCTTCCATCCTGCTAGGATAGCCGGGATGCGCGGCGGCACGAAGGCTGGGGAGAGGTTATGACGAAGAAACAATTCGACGAACTGGACGCGATACGCGGCGAGTTCAGGGACTACGCGGCATCGCTCGGCGCAAGGGCGCCCTGGCTGGGAGGCCTTCAGGAAGCGCTGCGAGCCTCCCTTGGCTACGATGATTATCGGATCGAGACGCCCGTCGTCTACAACGAAGCCCTCGACGACCTGAGTGCAGGCGACAAGCCCCGCTTTATCATCGTGGCCGACAATCCCGGCAAGAACGAGCAGAAGGCCTCCAACCGCCGCTATCTCGTCGGCCAGTCGGGCAAACTCGCCCAGGGCTGGTTCCTCAAGGAACTGGGGATGGACTTCAGGGCGGCGAGCATCATCATCAACAAGACGCCCATCCACACGCCCAAGACAGCCGAGATAGGGGCGCTGCGACGCCTGGCGGCAGGGGTTTCGGCGGCGAGGCTGGCCGAGCTGGATCGCCTTCTCGATGAGAGCCAGCGGACCATGGCGGGTTTTGCCTTCCGGCTTCACGCCTGCCTAGGCTGCGTCCTCTGGATATCCGGCTATGGGGAAATAAGACCCAAGGGACTGTTCGCGGCCTGGGCCGAGGAGACGACGAGGCTGTACAGCGGCGCCTCCCCTTCCCTCCGTGAAAAGGTCTGGGTTTTCAGACATTTTTCGATGAACCAGTTTGCCTTAGAATACAAGCAGTTTCAGGATGCTGGCTTCGATCCTTTGAAACGGCTCGCCCTCATCGGTGCGGCCAACCGCAGGCGCATCCTCGGCTGGTGAAGCCTCACCACCAGTTCAGCACGTCCTCGGCGAAGCCCGGGAAGCGCTCCACCTTGAGCGCCCTGCCGTCATCGAGTATCACCCGCCCGGAGAAATAGCCGAAAACCTGGTGCTGGATCGATTTCAGCAACAGCAGATTGGTCGCGCTGCTCCTGTCCGCGACGGGCTGGAAATCCATTTCAAAACGCCCGTCCGAGCTCTCGAACTTCCATGGCTCAAGGTAGTTCAAGGCAGCGCCGGGGCCGCCGGGGATTTTAAAGCTCACCTCCTCCAGCTTATGCGCCTTCCCTCCGTAGAACAGCATGTTTTCCGATGCCGGGCCGCGGTCGGAGAAGCCGTAGCCGATGTTCCACCCGAAGGGAACGCCGTCGAGCAGGCCCGAGGCCGAGCCCCAGTACCAGCGGTTTTTATAGGTCCAGACGCCGCGGCCCCAGTCGAGGCCGCCGAACGAGGTATCGGGCTTGAAAACATAGCTCCGCGAGCCCAGCCTGACGGTTCCGCTCGCCGGCATGCAGTTGATTTTCCTGTTGTAGTAGAAGGCCTTTCTGTTCTCCTTCCAGGATGTGGCGATGTTCATGCTGTCGGCCTCGGGCGGCTGGGCAAGGACAAGGTCGGCCACGAGGCCTTTCGAGCCGTCGGGAGCGGCGAAGCCGGGGCAGGAGGCACTGATCCGGCGCTCCCCATTCATGACGGAAAACGCGACTGTCAGGTTCGGGCCCTCGTGCCGCAGTTCGGTTTCTTCGGATCCTTCGGAGAATCCCGTCTTTCCGAGAGGCAGGAAGCTCATGTCCTGCGACTGGGCAACCTTGCCTGAGGCAAGGTCGATCCAGGCGATGGAAAAAAGCCCCAGGTAGCCGAGATCGGAGATCGTGAAGGCAATCCCGTACCTGCCTTCATGGGAGAGAATATAGTAATAGTCCCATTCCTTCAGCCTCAGGGGCGAGGCGGCGACCTTGGAGCGGTCGTAGCGCCAGAAAGGCTGCCTCGCCCAGCCTTCCTCGACAAGCCGTCCATCGTCGCCCAGAAGTTCCAGGGGCTTCGTGATCTCTTTTTGAGCCATCATTTTCCTCCCTGAACGATGGATTGCATCCAATCCCCCATCGCCGCCAATGCTTCGGGCGCGAAGGTTTCCTCGATCGATGCGTATTCATCGGGACTCCCCGTCGCTGCATGCTGGAAGAGATGGTTGAGCCCTTCGAGCCTGAGGAGCCTGTAGCGAAGGTTTCCGGCCGCTTTCAAGGCCGCTTCGATCGCGACGAGGTTTTCTTCGGCTGGCACTTGAAGATCCTTCCCGCCTATCAGGGCGAGGACGGGGATTTTCAGCTCGGACAGATAGATGGCTGGATCGATGGAGAGGAAGGCCTTCATCCATGGGTTGAGAAGCTGAGCCGCGATTCGCTCGGCCTCGGCGTCGAGAGCGCCGCCCGCATCTTCGCCGCCGCCAGCCCCCGCCAAGGATTTCAGCAGCGCAATGATTTCTTTCTTCGCTTCGGCCTCAGGCAGATCCTTCATCGCGATCGCATAGAGCGAACTGTTGAGGGCTTTCGCTTCGGCGATTACAACCGCATCGGCGCCCGAAGCCCTGGCGAGGGCTTCGTTCTGCAGGAGGAGAAGCTTGTCGCCCCGAATGCCGGGGCCGGCCAGCATGACGATGAATGAAACTAAAGGGTTCCGTGAGGCGGCAATGGCCGCGACGATGCCGCCCTCGCTGTGCCCGACGATGCCGAGGCGCTTCGGGTCGATCCCGGGCCTGCCCGAGAGGAAGGAGACGGCTGCGAGGGCGTCATCCGCAAAGTCGAAAGTCGTAGCCGCGGGAAAAGCGCCGCCCGAGGCGCCCACTCCTCTGTCATCGTACCGGAGTGTCGCAATGCCGCACCGCGCAAGATAGTCGGCGATAACGAGGAAGGGTTTATGCCCCATGATCTCCTCATCGCGATTCTGCGCCCCCGAGCCCGAGACAAGGACGAGGGCCGGGAAAGGTCCCCGCCCCTCGGGAAGGGTCAGGGTGCCTGAAAGCCTGATGCCCGCCTTGCTGTTGGGAAACTCCAGATCGATGGAATCGTAGGGATAAGGAGACACAGGCAGCTGCGGCCGCGATGGCCCCGGGGTCGAGGCAGTGCCCTGCGCGGTCGAAGTCGGGGTCGGGGTGGGGGTCGGGCTCGGCTCCGTTCGCTGAAGGATGAGGGAAAAAGCAGCTCCACTCTGTTTCAGGCTTCCCGCGAGGCTCGCGCCATCGGCCGAGAGCCTGCCCTCGAATACGCCGCCGATGGCCTTCACCTCGAAAACAGCCACCGAATCGATCAGCGTTACCTTCGAGACGGGAATGCCCTTGGCACCCTGATCCGGGCTGTCCATCGTCGCCAGCGGAAGGCCATCCTTGAGTTCCACATTGAATACAATGCGCAACGATGCCGAGCCAAGCTTGAGCGTACCCAGCCAGCTGCCGACGAGGGCCGAGATGCCCTCTGCCTCTCCGCCGTCGGCCGACGCAACACCAGCGCCCAAAGTGAGGAGGAGACATGAAATCACTGCCCATCGTTTCATCGATACCTTCCTGTAGTGGATTGTCAGTATGCGTCGAAATCGCGCTCCGCGCAATGAAAAGCCGTCGCTTTCGATCCGACAGTATGCGATAATCGCGCCATGAAAACCGATGTCGTCTATTATAGCGCAACGGGCAACACAAGGAAGATCGCCAACGCCATCGCCCAGGCGGCAGGCTGCGAAGCGCGGCAAGCCCAGCAGGATCCCCCCGTCATCGACGCCGACCTCATTTTCGTCGGCGGTGCGGTCTACGCGACGAGCGACCACAATCTTCATCCATCGATTCGGATCTTTGCCGACAGACTGAAAGCCTCGGGCTACCGGGGGCGCATCGCCCTCTTCGCGACAGGATTCAAGAAAGGTGGCGCGATAGGGCTCCTGCGTCAGGCCTTTCGGGAACGCGGATTTGTGGTAGAAGAGGAGAGTTTCTTCTGCAAGGGCCAGCTCTTCCTCTTCATGAAAGGCCATCCCAACAAGGCCGACCTGGAGGACGCCGCGGCTTTCGCGGCGAAAATCATAGGGTCATGAGTACGGAAAAGGTGAAGGACAAGGTTCTCTGGATTACCGGCGCATCGTCGGGCATCGGAGCCGCCCTCGCGCGCGAAGCGTATCGGCGTGGAGCCCTCATCGTGCTTTCCGGACGCAACCTGCCCGCCCTGGAGGCGCTGGCAGCCGACTTCAGCCCCGACCGCATCGCCATCCTCCCCTTTGATCTGGCCGGCAGAACGGGGCGCCGCGAAGCCGCGGCCAAAGCGCTGGAGCGCTTTGGCCGCGTCGACTGCCTCATCCTGAACGCCGGAGTCAGCCAACGTTCCCGATTCGCTGAAACTTCCCCGGAAGTTTTCGATCGCATCATGGAAACGAATTTCAGCGCCTCGGTCGATCTCGTCCGCGCCATCCTGCCCGGGATGATCGAAAGGCGGTCGGGCACCATAGCCTGCGTCTCCAGCGTCGCAGGCCTCATGGGCGCCCCCTGGCGGACGGCCTATTCGGCGTCGAAACACGCGCTCGGCGGATTTTTCTCCTCCCTGCGCACCGAGCTTTCGGACTCAGGCCTTCATGTCGCCATGATCTTTCCCGGCTTTGTCCGAACGGCTATTTCGCGGAATGCCCTCTCCGGCGACGGCTCGCCCCATGGAATCCTCGATCCGCTCCAGGCGTCGGGGCAGGATCCAGAGCTCAGCGCGAAAAAAATTCTCGATGCCATCGAATCGGGCAGGCTCGAACTCAAGGTGGCCTTCCACGCCAAGGCGCGGCTCGGCGTATTCCTGTCGCGGCATTTCCCCTCGATATTCGTGAAATCCATAACCCGCCATGGCGGCTTATAGGCCAATCAGGAGCAGCGTATGTCATCGGCCCTGCTGATTCTTTTCGTCCTGCTTTTTCCCGCCCTCACCCTTTACGCGAAGGAGAGGATCCGGCGTTTCGCGAAATGGAGTCCCCTCATCGTCTGCTACGTCGCGGGTCTCGCCCTCGGCAATATCGGCATTCTCCCCGAATCGGCGCTGGGCCTGCTGGACACTGTCTCCACCATCGCTGTGGCCTTCTCCATCCCCCTTTTGCTTTTTTCGGTGGATATACGGAAATGGAAGGAACTGTCGGGCAAGGCTATCCTCGCCTTCGCCCTCGCCGCCTTCTCTGTGGGCCTGGTGGCAGCTGTTACCCATTTCTTCTTTGCCCCGAAGGCGGCCGAGTCGTGGAAGGTGGCGGGAATGCTCGTCGGCCTTTATACGGGCGGAACGCCCAATCTGGCCGCCATCAAGACGGCCCTGGATGTGGACAGGAATGTCTACATAGCCGTCCATACCTCGGACATGGTGATATCGGCCCTCTATCTTCTGGCGGTGATGACCGTTGCCAAGCCCCTTCTTTCGAGGATTTTGCCCAAAAAAGACTGGGATTCAGGGATCGCCGCCGTCAGCGGGGTCGGCGAGGAGGCGAGCCTCTCCAGGTTTTTCGCGAAGGGGACGAGGACGAGGCTCCTGGCCGCCCTCGGCATCACTGCAGCAATCGTGGCGGCCTCCCTCGGGCTTTCCATGCTCTTCCCCGCCGATTTTCAGACGATGATCGTCATCCTGGCCATAACGACCCTGTCGCTTTCAGCCTCGCTCCTGCCTTCGGTGCGGTCGATTCCCATGACCTTTTCGGCGGGAGAATACATTCTCTATATTTTCTGCATCGCCGTGGGCGCGATGGGCAACCTTTCAACCCTGCTGACAGGGGCTCCCACCTATTTCATCTACGTGGCGATCGTCCTCTTCGGATCCTTCATCCTCCACGCCCTGCTCTGCGCAATCTTCAGGATCGACGTCGACACAATGCTCATCGTCTCCACTTCGGCCATCTGCTCGCCGCCCTTCGTCGGCGTCGTGGCCGTCGCCATCAAGGCACGGAAGCTGATCGTTCCGGGCATCACGACGGGCATCATAGGATACGCGGTGGGCAATTATCTCGGCATAGCCTTGGCCGAACTCCTCCATACGATCGGAGGCTAGGGCCTTAGCTGCGCGGAAGCTTCAGCGCCCGGCCGCCATCTGGGAAAAAGCCCCGCGCGCGGCCTCAAGCGTCATCTCCAGATCCATTTCGGTAAGCGCCAGCGATATGAACCAGTTGTGGTGGGGATGCATGAAGACCCCCCTGTCGGCCATCGCCGCGCAGAAGCGCTGGTTCAGATAGAGGTTTGAATCCTCGTCGAAGGTGAGATAGGGAATGGCGGGAGGTCCGGAGACGCGGGCGCCGAAGCCGGCTGCCGCGCCGAGACTCTCCAGGCCTTCCTTCAACATGCTTCCAAGCTTTTCGAGGCGCGGCAGGCCGCCCATTCTCTCCATCTCGTCGAGGGTTGCCATGGCGGCGAGCATGGGCGCGCCCGACATCCAGTAGGTGCCCGTGATAAAAAAGCCCGAGGCCGTTTTGGCCAGATCCTTACGGCCGAGGAGGACGGAGAGGGGATAACCGTTGGCCATAGCCTTGCCCATCGTCACCATATGGGGATGTGCGCCGAAGCGAACGTGGCTTCCGGCCGCGTGAAGGCGGTAATTGGCCCTTATGTCGTCCATGATGAAGTAGGCGCCCTCGGCGGCGCAGAGGCGCTCGACGGCGGGGAAAAATTCGGGGCTCGGGAGAAGCTGGGGCTTGAAGGTGGGATGGTGATAGGGCGTGAGGATGACGCAGGCTATCTTCCCGCGATGCAGGGCGAATAGGGCTTCCAGGCCGGCTATATCGTTGTACTGGAACAAGGCGATGTTGCGCTGCTCCTCGCTGGCGAAAACCGGGAACACGTTGCTCGAACACCAGTTGGCAGCGCCATGGTAGGCGCCCTCGGCGGCGATCACGATCTGCTTTCCCGTATCGGCCCTGGCGATGGATGTGGCGAGGGTCGTCACGTCGGTACCGTTTTTCGAAAATACGGCCCAATCCATGCCCTTCACCGTGCCGACAAGGCGTTCGGCCAGCTCCACCATGACAGGATGGGGCTGGTTCAAAAGATCGCCCCTGGCTATCTGTTCGAGCGCCGGCCGGTCGACCTCGGGGTTGCCGTAGCCCACAATCTGGCTGCCGTAGCCGCAGAGATAGTCGATGAACTCGTTGCCGTCGACATCCCTGATCCGGCAGCCTGAAGCGCCCGAAAGGTAATAGGGGAAATGCCCCGGCACCAGAAAGCCCGGGCTCTTGGATCCGTAGATGCCGCCGGGAATGACGCGGGCGGCGCGTTCGAAATATTCCCGGGATTTCGCGAATCTTCCTGTGTCCGCCCTCATTTCCCATCCTCCCCGATAGCGACACCGAGATACCAGGACAATCTGTCCAGCACGGCGAAAAGCCCCTGGACGAGGGGGAGGAGGCCGGCGATTGCCACTTCGCCCGCGCCCAGGGCCACGACAGCCTGGCGCTTGCCCGAGAGTACGGCTATGGCCGATTCGGGGCTGTCGAAGCTGAGCCTGGCATTCTCCGCGCCGACGCCTGCCTCTACTCCCTCCTGGCTATCGAGCAGCCGAATCGAAGCTCCCATTTTTTCCAGGAGAAAAAATGCCTCGCCCGCGACAATGCGCACTGAGCCATCGGGGAAATGACCCATGCGCTTTTCCAGCCAGGGGTCGCCGGCCACCGCGACAAGTCCATGGACCGTCGCCGCGAGAAGAAGCCGGGCTTTCGTCTGCGCGGGAAGCTCGGGCGATTTCAGCAGCTCAGGGGCTCGGCTGGCGGCTGCCTTGAAAAACCTGAGAGCCTTGAGAAAAGATCTCCCCAAAGGGATGGGAATGATCGAGGCGCGGCCGCCTGCGAGGGATGCGCAACAGGCCCGGGCGTTCGGGAACAGAAGGATGCCGCCAGCGGCTCCCTTGGCCGAACCGCCCTGCCCATAGCCGAAGCAGGCCGATACCCTTCCCTCGCCGCAGATCAGCCTCGCTTTCGCTGGCAAGCCGAAGGCCGCCAGCGAAAGTGAAAAGGGCGCTGCGCAGAGAGCGGCCAGGCTTTCGTCCACCGCGGCGGCCTCGGCCACGAGATGGGCCGTCACCGACATTCGTATCCCCGCCAGGATCGCCACCTCAGTGCCCGACAACGCGTCAATGCTTCGTTTCATGCTGCCTCTCGTCTTCCGGGATGATAGCCCATGGGACAGGCTGGCGAAAGTGGGCCGCAGGCGTTTCGGATCGCGGTCACTTACGTTTTTTTTCAGGACAGATTATAGTCGCCTAGGGAGAACGCCATGCCAGATTTCACCATCGAGACCCTGGGCAGGTCGTCGATCGATTCGCCCATAGGGCTGTCGAGTTCCATAGGGGACAAAGTCCCCAACTTCGTTTCGGAGAGCCGCCTCATACGCTACAGAATCGACGCGTCGCCGGGCGAGCAGCAGCCTGTCGACGGAAAGGAACTCCTCGAAACCGCGGGGCCCCGGAAGAAGCTCTATTTCAGCCCCTCCCACGTCCACGCGGGCATCGTCACCTGCGGCGGGCTCTGCCCGGGGCTCAACGACGTCATCAGGGCTCTTGTCCGCAGCCTCTGGTATCTCTACGGCGTGCGGCGCATCACCGGCATCCGCTATGGCTACAAGGGCTTTCTTTCGGATTATGGATATGATGTCATTCACCTCGATCCCGACATTGTCGACGACATCCACAAGATAGGCGGCACCCTTCTCGGCACCTCGCGGGGAGGAGGCGAGCGCACATCGGATATCGTCGACACGATCGAGCAGCTCAATTTGAACATACTCTTCGCGATAGGCGGCGACGGTACCCAGAAGGGAGCTCTAGCCATAGCGAACGAAATAGAGAGAAGGCATCTCAAGATAGCCATTATCGGCATCCCGAAAACCGTGGACAACGACATTGAGTTCGTGGAAAAAACCTTCGGCTTCGACACGGCCGTCGTGAAAGCCTCGGAAGCCGTGGCCGCTGCCCACATGGAAGCCCATTCCCAGATCAATGGCATCGGACTCGTTAGGCTGATGGGACGCGACTCGGGCTTTATCGCCGTGCATACTGTCCTCGCCGTCCACGAGGCCAACTGCGTCCTCATCCCCGAAGTGCCTTTTGATCTGCAAGGGCCCGATGGCCTCCTCGCCTATATCGAGCAGAGGCTCGTCAGGCGCAACCATGCCGTCATCGTGGTGGCCGAAGGAGCGGGGCAGGAACTCCTCGCCGCGGCCGGCGGACTCGACGCCTCGGGCAACAGGAAGTTGAGCGATATCGGACTCTTCCTGAAAGAGAAGATCCAAAATTATTTCGACGCGAAAAAGATGGAGATAAACCTGAAATACATAGATCCGAGCTATATGATTCGATCGGCCCTCGCCGAACCCATCGACTCCATGTACTGCGAGCGCCTCGGCAACAACGCCGTCCACGCGGCCATGGCGGGCAAGACGAAACTCATCATAGGTCTCGTCAACAACGAGTTCGTCCATATTCCAATGGATGAAGCTGTCTCCAGGCGCAAGCTCGTCGATCCCGAAGGCAGCCTCTGGCGGGATGCCGTGGAGGCGACGCAGCAGCCCCTGAGCCTGAAAAATTACAATTAAGAGAGAGGTTGATGATGCCCTTATCGGACACCGGAAAGACATCGGGGAACAAGTCTGCAAGCGTCATCGTCGTCGGTGCGGGCCTTTCGGGCATGACGGCGGCGGCCCTCCTCGCCGAACGGGGCCTCGAGGTCACCGTGGTCGAGCAGTGCGACAGGCCGGGCGGCGCCGCCTCGGCATTCCGCCATGGGGATACAACCTACGACATCGGCGCCGCCATGCTTTTCGGCTTCGGGGAAAAGGGCTTCAATCCCCACAACTGGCTTATGGCCGAATTGGGCGAACCCATCGATATGTACAGGCACGAAGCCATGTACCGCCTGTTCTACGGCGAAAAGCCGATCACCTTCCATGCCGACAGGGAGCTTTTCATCCGCGAGCTCGAAGAGCTCTTCCCCCAGGCAGCAGGGGAGATCAGGGCCTTTTACGACTACATCGGCGATCTCTACGAGAAAGTCATCGCGCCGGTGACCGTATTCGAGGCACCCAAGGACATGCCCTTTTCCGAAATGCGCCGGAACGCGAAAAACGGCCTCAAGGCCCAGCTCGCCATGGTCGGGCTCCTCTTCCGGAACGCCGAATCCATGATGCGGCCCTTCATCCACGATCCCCAGGCGAGGGCCTTTTTCGACAAGCTCACCTCCACTTACTGCTACACGACAATCAGGGAAACGCCGGCCGTCCTCGCCGCGACGATGTTCATCGACAATCACGTCGGAGGCGCTTCCTACCCCGCCGGATCGGCCATGGCTCTCGCGGCGAGGCTCGAAAAGGCCATAGAGGCGCGTGGAGGCCGTTTTCTCTACAGAACGAAAGCCACGGCGGTTCTCGGCGACAAAGGCCGGATCACCGGCATAGCCACGGAAGGCGGCGACGAGTTGAAGGCCGATCTTGTCCTCTTCGCAGGATCGCTGCGCGCCTTCGCGGCATCACTGGATCCGGCTGGTCTCCTTCCCTCCCGCTGGAAGAAAAAAATCCTCAGGCTCGAGATGACGATGCCGAGCTTTGTCGTCTACGGTACGGTAGCGAGGGCGGCCCTGCCGGCCGGCACCCTGCCCGTCCAGATGCTCGTCGACAACAAGGAAGCACTCGACGAGGGCGATGTCACGATCTACCTGCCATCCCTCGAGGATCCGGGGCTCGCCCCGGAAGGGCTCTCCACCTTCCTCCTTATCGGCCCCAGCCTCAGGGCCTGGCCCGAGCCCGGCTCGCCCGAGTACGGCGGCGCGGACTACGCGAAAGCGAAGAAAGAAGAGGCCGACAGGATGCTCGCCCTTGTCGAGCGCCGCATGCCCGGCTTTATGGCTGGTCTGCGCGGCAGGGTGGAGGCAAGCCCTACCACGATATGGCGATACTTGGGCAAGACGGGGGGTTCGGTGGCAGGTACCAAGCAGAAGATGGGCCAGCACCTTATTTTCCGCCAGGGCTCGCGAGGACCCCTGCCGGGGCTCTATTTTGCGGGCGAATCGACGGTGATGGGCACGGGAACGCCGGCGGTGACCGTCTCCGGCATCTCGGCGGCCAACAGAATCCTGAGGGAATCAGGCCTGGAACCCTTTTCGGGCAGGCGAGGGCTGAAGGCTCAGGCAGTCCGGATCATCCCCAAGGGAGAAAGAGGCAACATACCCGCTACCGCCGAGGGAATCGAGGCTTCGCGATGCCGATGGTGCGAGAATCCGCCCTGCTCCGCGCCCTGCCCCGCGGGCTTCGACATACCGGGCGTCATGCGGAGGCTGGAGGCGAACAACATCGCGGGAGCGAAGCGTGCGACAGAGGGTCAGGCCTGTGCGAAGTGCGTCGCCTCAGGCGGAGGCAGGGCTCCCTGCGAAGCTTCCTGCATCCTCAGAGCGGGCGGGGAAGGCGCCGTGAAAATTTCGACCCTCATCCAGTCGATCAGCGCCCTTTGACCTTCAGTCGCAGGTAGACCTGCTTGCCTGAATCGGTGGGGCTCGCGCGCTCGTCGATCTCGAAGAGGGCCGATGCCTTGATAAGATCCCCCAGCTTCCTGAAACCGTAGTTGCGGGGATCGAATTCGGGCTGCCTGTTGGCGATATAGGTGCCGACTGCGCCCAGATAGGCCCAGCCGAACTCGTCGGCAGCGTCCTCGACGGCGCTCTCGAGAAGGGCTGTCATCCTGCGGTCCGTCTTGATGTCGTTCTGGCTCTGGATCTGGTTGCGGCTGTGCTGGTCCTTTTCAGCCTTCGTCTCTTTTTCCTTTTCATCTTCATCCTCGCGCAGGATCTCGGTGTAGACGAACTTGTCGCAGGCGGCCACGAAGGGCTTGGGCGTCTTCCTCTGGCCGAATCCGAGGACGAGCTTGCCGTCCTCCCTCAGCCTGGCGGCGAGCCGCGTGAAATCCGAGTCGCTCGAGACGACGCAGAAACCGTCCAGACTTTCCGTGTAAAGGAGATCCATCGCGTCGATGATCATGGCGCTGTCCGTGGAATTCTTTCCCTGCGTATAGGAAAACTGCTGGACGGGCTGGATCGCGAATTCGAGGAGCTTGTCCTTCCACGAACGAAGGTTGGTGTTCGTCCAGTCGCCGTAAATGCGCTTCACGCTGGCGACGCCATACTTTGCCACTTCGGCCAGGAGGCCCTCGACGATCTTGGCTTGGGTATTGTCAGCGTCTATGAGGACGGCCAGCTTCAGCTGGCTCTGTTCCGTTTTCATCATTCTTCTCCTAAAAGGAATCCCTTGCGCAGGTTTACCTGCATGATGGAGCCTACCCGTATCGAAAGGGCAGCGCCGCTCGACACATCCTCCCCTTCGAGGACGTAGTCGCGGTCGGTTTTCTGAAGGCTCACGGGCCTCAGGGCCACCGAAACGACTTCGCCTGAGCGTGCCCAGCGGATATCGAGCCTGGAGTACCTGGCCTTGAGGGCAGACTGGATTATCCGAATTTTACCGTTGAAATCCAGGCCGCGGGCCGAAAACCCCGCTTCGGACGAAGGGGAGAACCCCACAGCGCCCGCACTTTCAGCCTTGACCATAGCATGGAGCTGGCCGAGGGTATAGATCAGCTTTCTTTTCAGCCTCTTCTCCAGCTTTTTCCTGCTCGCGGCGGGCAGTTGGAGCCTCTCGATTTCGGTCGCCAGGATTTCTTCCGGCGAAGAATCGCCCTTTCCCGCGGATAAAAAAGCGCCGCTATCGGCAAATTCCAAGGCTGCCACGGCAGAGACTGCCACGGCAGAGACTGCCGAATCCGGCGGCTGGGAAGCGGGAGCATCAGGTCCAGGCTTCTGCGCAGCCGCAGACCTAGGCTTATCAGGTCCAGGCCCGCGCGCCGCTTCGGGCGGCAGGCTCAGTCGCCCGGCCTCGACAGGCGGCGCGCGGTGGCTTTTCGCCGCGCTTCCCCTCGCCGAACTCCGCAAGGCAGGAGGAGGCAAGCCTACGTCTGTCAGGGCTTTTTCGATCGCCGCAGCCTGGATGTTGCCAAAAAAGTAGAGCCCCTCTCCGAGCCTCTCGTGAGGAAAGCGCGCGAGCAGGCCGCTCTGTTCGATAATCCTGGACGAGGCCGGATCGGCCGAGAGCATATAGCCTCTGAACAGCCTTATCGCGTTGTATTCGTCCTCCCATCTTTCGATGTCGAAGCGCAGGGCTTGAGGGATGGGCATGCCGCTCATCTGCCCGAGAAGCTGCAGAATGTCTTCCATCGACCTGCCCGAAGCGAAGGCCCTGCGCGCCGAGGCGCGCGTGATCCTGAGCGTCCAGGCGCCCGAGGCCGATTCGAGGATGCCGATATCGAGGAGGATCAGCAGATCGCGGAGGGTAGCCGAGGGAAGAGCATGGATAAGGCCTGCCCCATCGATGGACACAGCCCCACTACCGCCCTCCGGGCTCGCCCGCCAAAATGAAGCGACGCGTTCGGGAGAACAGACGAGGCCAGCCTCGCTCTCCTTCACAAGGCCTAGGGCCTTCAGGGCTTCGATGCAGGTTTCCGTCGTTTCGTCGCCCGGAGCCACGCCGGGAACAAGGCGCAAAAAGCGCGCCAGTCCTTCTTTCGAAAAGATGAACCGCCGTTCAAGGAAAGGGGCGAAGGCAAGGGCTGCCTGCCTGGGCCATGGGCTGCCGGAAAATCCCGACATGGAGCCGATCAGGACGAAGGCAAACTCCTCCTCATGGGCGAGGAGGAGTTCGGAAAATGCCTTGAAATCGACGGAGAGGCCCTGCTCGCCGAGAGTGGCGATCCGGGCCGACAAAAGGCTGCGGATGATGCCTTCGAAGATGTCCGGCGCCGAAGCATCGCCGGGGAAAAGGAGGGCTACCCTCTTCCTGGCCTTGACCGAAAGCCTGCCTCCCTTGAGAAGGATGTCATGATACTCTTTTAAAAGGGCGTAGGCGACGAGTCCGAGGTCCTGCACCGAATGCGCGGCACTCTGGGCTCCATCGCGTTCGAAGGCCTTTTCGGCGACGGGAATTTCCCCTGCCTCCTCCGCCCCGAAGAGGACGTCGGCCCGTGCCGCCCCTTCCCGAACGGCCCTGTCGAAGTGCGGGTTCACCGCGTAGCTGCCGGCCTTTGTCCTGAAAATGAGCAGCCTCTCATCCAGGTTGGCGAGCCTGTATTCCAGCTCATGAAAGGACACTTCCCCCGCCAGTATCCTCTGCAGGGCAGCCTTGTCAGCCTCGCCGGAGAAATGGATCGCTCCCAGGATGAGCTTGTCTTCCCTATCCATCATCGACAGAGCGGCTTCCTGCACCTCGGCTGAATCCATCATGGCCGCCAGTGCGCCGACAATCCTTTCGGCGTCCCGCTTGCCCCGATCGCTTTGGCCCAGGTAATTCTCCGCCAGGACGCGCAGGCTCAGGGAGTTCTCGCCCATCATGGCTTCCCGCCACTGCGACAACCGCATTTTCAGCATTGTACTTTCGTTCACGTTTTACTCATCCCATGTTTCGATCGCATAACGATACCCCTGTTCGATGAGGAACCTCCTGCGATTGTCGGCAAACTCTTCCTCCACGCTGTAGCGGGAGACGAGGGAATAGAAGAAACTGTTCTGCCTCTTGGGCCTCAGTATTCGTCCGAGCCGCTGGGCTTCCTCCTGACGGCTTCCGAAAGAGCCTGAAATCTGGATGGCCACGGAGGCATCAGGCAGATCGATCGCGAAGTTGGCCACCCTCGATACGACGAGGAGCCTCACATCCCCCGCCCTGAAGGCGGCGTACAGGGCTTCGCGCTCCTCCTCCGGCGTCGCGCCCGTTATGATTGGAGCCTTGAAAAGCGCCGCATAACGTTCCAGCTGACGGATATACTGTCCGATGACGAGAATGCCTTCACCGGCATGATGCTCCGCGAGGGAAAGCGCCACCTCTTCCTTCATGGGATTTTCGGCGGCTATCCTGATTTTGGCGCGCTGCGCGGCGACGGCATAGGAAAGCCGCGTATCGTCGCTCATCGGAATCCGAATTTCCTTGCACCAAGCTTCGGCGATAAAGCCTTTTTTCTCCAGTTCCTTCCAGGGAACATCGTAGCGCTTGGGTCCGATGAGACAGAAAACATCCTCTTCCTTGCCATCCTCCCTGACGAGGGTGGCCGTCAGGCCCAGGCGGCGGACGGCTTGCAGCTCCGCGACAACCCTGAATACCGGCGCCGGCAGAAGGTGCACTTCGTCGCAGATGATGAGTCCCCAGGGCTCCTTCCTCAGCATGGCAAAATGGGGAAAGTCCGAATTCTTGTCGGGCCGCCAGGTGAGTATCTGGTAGGTGGCGATGGTGATCGGCCGTATGCGCTTCACGGCGCCCGTATACTCCCCGATCATGTCCGGATCGATGTCCGTCTTGGCCAGAAGCTCCTCGCGCCATTGGTGGACTGCCGCAATGTTGGTCGTGATGACGAGGGTCGACTGCCCGACAGCCGCCATGGCCGCCATGCCGACGATAGTCTTCCCCGATCCGCAGGGCAGCACGATGACGCCGTAGCCGTTCCCCGGACGCTTGCCTCCGATAAAGGACGAGACAGCCTCGGTCTGATAGGGCCTCATCTCCCAGGCCCTGTCGCCATCCCCGAATTTCAGGGCTATCGGACAGGGAGAGCCCTCCCTGAGCGAGGCTTCATCACGAATGGGCCATCCGCGCTTGAGGAGTTCGATCTTGACCGTTCCCCTGTCGACGAGGCGAAGGGAAAAGCTCCCGCCGCCGGCAGGGGACTTCGATGGGGACAGCCATTTGCCCAAGCCCTTGTCGCCGCGTATCTGCCTTTCCAGGAGAGGGTCGGCACAGGCGAGGATGAGGCGCGGCTCTTCATCTGCCCTGTCATCGTCGCGCAGCACGAGGGCGCCGAACCTGGCCATGGTGTCCTTCACGATGTAGGGGATGTCCTTGGGCACATCGTAGCGGGAAAATTCCTCGAGCGAAGCGATCACGTCCCCTGGTCCAAGGCCGGCCGCGGCCGCATTCCACAGCGAAAGGGGCGTTATGCGATACGTATGGAGGTGCTCGGGGCTTTTCTCCAGGAGGGCAAAGGCTCCCAAGGCCTCCCTCGCTTCCTCGAAGCGTGGCGCGTGCACGTCGAGGAGGATGGAGAGATCACCCTGGACGATCATCGGTTCCTGGCTGGGCATCGCGTTCATCGGATTCTCACCGGAGGAGGAGTATCTGCATGTCGCAGACGTTCGTCCCCGTCGAACCGGTCTTTAAAAGACCGCCTGTTTTTTCGAAGAAGTGGTAGGAGTCATTGTCGGCGAGGTAGGCTTTCGGATCGATGCCCAAGGCCTTCGCCTTTTGTGCGAGCGCGAGGCTCGCGAAGGCTCCCGCCGCGTCGGTGGGGCCGTCGTTGCCATCGCTGCCGGCCGACAGGAACAGCAGCTGTCCATGCCCGGGGCTCGAAGGATCCAAGGCCGCGAGGACGGCGAGAGCCATTTCCTGGTTCCTGCCTCCGAGGCCTTTGCCCTTCAGGGTCACCGTCGTCTCGCCTCCCGTCAGGATGCAGGCAGGCCTTTTGAGCGGCAGCTCATACTGGGCCAGGTCGCTCGCGAGGGACGTAAAAAGCCTGGCCACTTCGCGAGCCTCGCCCACGAGGCGCGAGCTGAGGAGAAGCGTGTTGTACCCGAGGTCCCGAGCCGCTTCCTCGGCACTTTTCAAAGCCAGCATGTTGTTGCCGACAAGGACGATCCGGGTGGAACGAAAAAAGTTCGCCCCGGGTTTGGGGGTATCGGGGCGCTTCCCGGCCAGGCCTTCCGCAAATACCCTGCGGACGGCTTCGGGCAGATCTTTCCAGACGGCGCGGTCCTGAAGGATGCCCTGGGCGGCCGCCCATGTGGAGGAGTCGGGCACCGTCGGGCCGGAGGCTATGGCGTCGAGGTCGTCGCCTATGACATCGGAGAGGATGAGGGAAAGAAGGGCAGCCGGGGCGAAGGCTTCCGCCAGCCTTCCTCCCTTCAGCGCCGAAAGGTGCTTCCTGACGGCGTTCATCTCCTGAATTGTGGCCCCGCTCGCCAGTAGGAGCCTTGTCGCCGTCACCTTGTCAGAAAGATTTATGCCCGCTAAAGGCGCCGAAAGCAGGGCTGACCCGCCCCCCGAAATCAGCACGATGACGAGGGTTGATTCGCCGGCCGCCTCCCAGCCGCGAACCTTTTCGGCCAGTGCTAAAACCTGGCGGCCGGCTTCGGCCGACCGCTCATCGGGCAGAGGATGGCCGGCCTCGGCGAGGCGGATGCGCCTGCAGCTGCTATCGGCCAGATGCTTGGCGACGACGAATCCCTCGTCGATGCGATCGCCAAGGAGTCCCTCGAGGCCTTGGGCGAGGACAGCCGAGGCCTTGCCCATCCCGACGACGACGAGGTGTCTGAATCCGGCCAGATCGTACTCGAAGCTGCCTTCGGCATGACGAACCCTGAGCCTGTTCCCCTCGAGCGAGAGGGCATGGTTGAGGAGGCTTCGCGGATTCACGCGCTCGACGCCCTTCAGAAAAATCTCTTTCGCGTCTTCGACAGGATTCATCGCCTTTTCCCTTTATTCTCTTTTTCCAGGCTCTTCTTCGCGAGATTCAGGTTGCCGGCAATCTGCAGGTTTCTCGAAATGGCCAGGGCCTTTTCAAAGAGCGGAACAGCCTGTTCAGGCTTTTTCAAGGTATTGAAATAGATGGAACCGGCATTGTTCAAGGCCGGCCAATTCGTCTCATCCAGCCTTGCCGACTCGAGGAATTCTTCTATGGCTTTTTCGTATTCACCCCGATCGCGGGAAGCCTGGGCATCCCCGAACACCCTCATCGCCTGTCGGCTTCTGGCAAAGGCCTCATCGTTAGAGCATATCGCCAGACGCTGCTCCATGAGAGGGCGGGCCAGCAGGAATTTGCCGCCAGGAGCGCATTCCGGCTCGGCCAGGGCAAGGCTGTAGCGCTTTGCCGCCTCCTTGCGCTTGCCCTGGGAATAGGCGATATCGGCGATAGCCGCGTGGCGGTGGAAGGATCGTCCATAGAGCTTCTCCTCTTTGAGGAGATAGCGCTCAGCGCCCTCGGCGTCACCCTTGGCCATGAGGATGATGCCCAGATTCCGAAGCACGCTTATGGCGTTGGGCTCCCTGAGTTCCAGCTTGCGGAACCATTTTTCGGCCCTCGCATAATCGCCCTGGATGTAGGCGTTGAGGCCGAAACGCTCAAAAATATTCGACAGGAAACTCTGCATCCCTATACTGTCCCATAAAAACCGCTCCGATGTACAGGGCTACGGGATCGCCGGGATGCCCCTCAATCTGAGCGCAACGGGAAGATGATCCGAAAAGCCGGAGCTGCCGTTCCAGGCCCAAGGTTCGCCTTTCGCATCCAGAAGCGAGGGATCCCCGCTCACCGCAAAGCCGGCGAACTCGAGGCCTTGGCCGTCGAGGAGTGCCGGGCCGAGGAGAAAGCCGTCCAGACGTTCGGCTTCCCCGCCGAAAATGTAGCTGAAGCCTTCCTGGCCAGCCCAGGGCGAATAGAGCGTGACAGTCTTCCCGTCGATGGAGGCCTTCCCCTGCAGGGATGAAACACGCATAACCCCTTCCATCCAGGCCTCGGGAATGCCTTCCTCCCCGTCGGGCATGAGGGCGGTGGGATAGGCACGGTGCGCCCTGTCGAACTCGTCGGGCGACTCGTTGAAATCGCCGCACACTATCACGGCACGCCCCGGATCTTCGGCATGTATCGCTGCCACTCTCGAGGCGGCGAGGATCGAAGCCCCGCGACGCGCCACTTCCGTCGCCGATTCCCCCTCCCTGCGCGATTTCCAGTGGCATACTAGAATCGTCAATCCAGGACTGTCCGAGCCGAGGTCGAGCTCCAGCTCCAGCATCTCCCTGGCGGGGCCAAAACCCCAGGCGTCGGCGAGAGCGTGAGCCCGCAGCGCGGCAAAGGGGAACCGGGAGATCACTCCGCATTTTATGGCCGAGGATGCAGGACCGCCGAGGGCGATCCAGCGATAGCCCCCCTTCTTCAAGGGGCCATTGACCAGGTCGGCCAGCACCTTCCCGTTCTCTATCTCCTGCAGGCAGATTATGTCGGGCAGCCTTCCGCCGACGGGCGGGCTTCCGGGCGAATCCCCGGGCGAAAAGCTCCCTATCGCCGCGGCGGCGTTTTCGAGCCGCTTCGCGTAAAGATCGGCGTTCCACCTGCCGGCGCTCAGGCTGAATTCGGGATATTCTCCCCCGTCATCGCTGTCATCGAAAAGATTGTGCGCATTGTAGGAGACGATCACGAGTTCCGATGGATCGCGGCCTTCCCAGGGCAGGGAGCAGCGGAATCCACAGAGCCAGACGGCGACTATGGCAAAGAGAAGACGGGCGCGCATTCCTTGGTTGACCTCCCCGAGGATGAGTCTACTAAAAGGAACGCGCGCGCTGAGGGCTTCTGATTCAGATCAGAGAGGGAGTTCATCCCTCGTGGAGATTATTTTTTCGATAAGACCGTAGGATGAGGCATCCACCGCGTTCATCCAGTAATCGCGGTCGGTATCGCGCGAAACTCGCTCGAGGCTCTGCCCTGTAGCCTCGGCGATAATGGCGTTGAGCCTTTCCTTCGTCTTCTCCAGTTCGCGCGCATGGATCTCGATATCGGTGGCCACGCCCTGAATGCCCGAAAGGGGCTGATGGATCAGGTAGGAGGAATTCGGGAGGCCGTATCGCATCTTTTTGGGGACGGCGAGGAGGATGAGGGCGGCGGCGCTGGCGATGAGTCCCATGCCCACGATGCGCACGGGCGCCTTGATGAAGCGGATCATGTCGAAAACAGAAAAGCCGGCGTACACATCGCCGCCTGGGGAGTCGATAAGTATCGTGACAGGCTCGGAGGAGATGCTTTCAAGGAGGAGAAGGTGGCGAATCACCTTTTCAGACAGATCCTTGTCGATCTCTCCCGTGAGGAGGATAGTGCGTGTCTTCAGGAAGCGCTCCGACATCAGGTCTTCGGGCTTCGCCGTATTTTTCTTCTCTTCGTTTTCCGGCTCATCGGACGCGATGAGGGTGCCAATAGCTCTCATAGGATCTCCATATCTGTTGTTTGATGCGAGCATAAGATACTCCTTTTCGGCGTCACAGGACAACAGGCCGGCACGTGCCACCGCGACTTGCCTGAACCCCTTCATTATATTAGCTTTTTTATATCTTCTATGAGAGGTATGTAATGGCAGGCAGAAAGCTTTTCGTCGCCGCGGCTGCCGCCGCGCTTGTTCTGTTGTCGCTGTCCCCCGCCGCCGCGGCGGACAAGGCCTGGTACGCGCCGAGGCTGGAAAAGCTCGGATTCTATGTTTTCGACCCTCCCATGGCCTATCAGGACTTCAAGGTGGCAAGCCTTGCCGGACCGGAGAAGACGCGATCGAGCCTCAAGGGCAAGATTGTTCTCCTGAATTTCTGGGCTACATGGTGCCCGCCCTGCAAGGAGGAAATCCCGACGATAGAATCCCTCTCGAGGTCCATGAAAGGCAAGAATTTCGATATCATGGCCGTAAGCCTCGGGGAGGATCCGGCCACGGTAAAATCCTTTGTCGCCGAGCAGAAAATGAGCTTTCCCGTCTACCTCGACCCGAGGAACAGCCTGGCCCGCACCTACGCTTCCCAGGGCATACCCACAACCTATCTCCTCGACAAGGAAGGCCGTTTTATCGCGGGCATCGTGGGCGGCTACAACTACGCCGATGCGGAATTGACAAGCCTTCTCGACGAGATGGCGAAGCGATGAATCTTCCGGGAATCCTGTCGACCGGACTCGCAGGCCTCCTCTCCTTTCTGTCGCCCTGCGTCCTCCCCCTGATTCCGGCCTATCTGTCCTTCATTTCGGGCGCCAGCGTGGCCGAACTCGGATCAGGCAGTGCGCGCTCCAGGATATTCGTGCGGAGCCTCGCGTTTTCCGCGGGATTCACCCTCGCCTTCACCATCCTCGGCATAGCCTTTTCAGGTGGAGCGATGTTTGTCGGCCGAAGCCAGGCTTCGCTGTACGTCGGCATCGCCGGGGGAATTCTCGTCATCTTTCTCGGGCTCAATCTCATCTTCGACCTCGTCAAGTTCCTGAACATCGATACCCGCCTCATCGCCGCATTCTCAGGGAAAAAGAACTCGAGGATATCGGGGGCCATCCTCCTGGGATTCGCCTTTGCCGCGGGCTGGTCGCCCTGCATAGGACCCATCCTCGGCTCCATCCTGCTTTTTGCCGGGAGGGAAGGCAATATTCCGAGGGCGGCCATCCTCCTCCTCTCCTATTCCCTGGGCCTCGCCCTGCCCTTCCTCGCGACGGGCCTCTTTTTCGACAGGCTCAAGCCCCTTCTCGCGTTTTTCACCAGGCGGGGCAAGGAAGTGCGAATCGTATCGGGCCTTGTCCTCATCGTCTTCGGCATCGCCATGGCCGCAGGCAGCCTGGGCTCGGTCTCAGCCTTCGCGGCCAAGGCCGGATACAGCCTTGAAGCCTTTGTCGAGGCGCGGCCGGGAGCGGCCAGAATAATCGGGGCTGTCCTATGGGCTTCGATCGGAGCGGCCTTCGCGGCATTTTGCGCCGCCGTCCTGCGCCGGGCAAGGAGGAACGGATCCCGAGTGAGGCTTTCCATCCTCATCGCCGCAGCCCTGTCCTTGCTGGCTTTTGTCCTCGCCCTCGCGGAGGCTGCAGGCGCATTTTCCACCTTGGCCCTCCTTTCCGGCTGGCTCACCTTCACGGGCTTCTAGGGAAGGGCTGTCGCTTTCCCTGTTTGCTTTTCCCCGAAAATTCGACAATAATTGCCCATCGGCCACAGCAGGAGAAACAGACCATGAATATTGGGATTTTCGAGAATTCGGCAGCCCTGGGACGGCAAGCCTCCGATCTGGGCGCCCGGGCGATCCGCGAGGCCATAGCGGCGAGAGGCGAAGCGAACATCATCCTCGCCACGGCGGCAAGCCAGTTCCCCATGCTGGACTGCCTCGTGCGCGAACCCGGCATCGACTGGTCGCGCATCACCTGCTTTCATCTCGACGAGTACATCGGTATACCCGAGAGTCATCCTGCCAGTTTCCGTTTCCAGATGAAGGAACGCGTCGTAAAAAGGCTTCCCTCCCTGCGAAAATTCCACTATATCAGGGCCGACGCCCTGCCGCTCCGGAAGGAAATCGATAGCCTGAACAAAGCCATCCGAGCCTGCCCGATCGACCTGGCCTTTATCGGCATAGGGGAGAACGGACACCTCGCCTTCAACGACCCCCCCGCCGATTTCGAAACGGAAGATCCCTACATCGTCGTCAATCTCGACGAAAAATGCAGGATGCAGCAGGTAGGGGAAGGCTGGTTCAAAAGCCTGGCCGATGTGCCGACCCAGGCTGTCTCGATGAGCGTCAGGCAGATCATGAAGTCGGCCATCCTCGTCTGTTCGGTGCCCGATGAACGCAAGGCCGCAGCCGTCGAGATGGCGCTCAACGCAGCCATCTCGCCCGAGGCGCCCTGCTCCATCCTGCGCAGCCATCCCAACTGCCATCTCCTGCTCGATATGGCATCGGCCAGTCTTATCCTCAAAAGGCGTCCATGATGGCTGATGCGCTGCGTGGAATCGATCCTTCCTCGGGCAGGACGCTGGAAATCAGGCTTCACAATGGAACTATCGAAGCCATAAACGATTGCGGCCCGAACGCGATGCCCGAAGGGGGACAGTGCAGCGAGCAGCGGCGGCCAGATGCCCTGCCCTACCTCTGCCATGGCTTTTTCGACATCCAGGTCAACGGTTACAGGGGCAGCGACTACAGCGAGGAGGGTCTGGACGCCAGCCAGATCCTGAGCATCGTCCAAAGCCTCGCCGCCGCCGGCACCACCCAGCATCTGGCCACCATCGTCACCCGTCCCCGAAGGCTCATCGTCGAAAATCTGCGGACAATCGCCCGGGCGCGCAGGGAATCGCCGAGGATTCGGGCCGCGATATCAGGCATCCATATCGAAGGGCCCTTCATATCGGCCGAGGAAGGCCCTCGGGGAGCCCATGACCCCGCCTCCATACGCGATCCCGACTTCGATGAGTTTCTCGAGTGGCAGGATGCTGCCGACGGCCTCATCCGCATCGTCACCCTCGCCCCCGAAAAGAAAGGCGCCCTGGAATGTATCCGGAAACTGGCTGCCGCGGGCGTCATCGCTGCCATAGGCCATACGGCGGCAAGCCCCGAACAGATATCGGAAGCCGTCGCCGCTGGCTGCAGGCTCTCGACACATCTGGGAAACGGCAGCCATGCGACCCTGCCCAGGCTGAAGAATTATGTCTGGGAACAGATGGCCGCCGACAGCCTCCACGCGAGCATCATTTCGGACAGCTTTCACCTTCCTCCGGCTGTGGTAAAGACGATCGCGCGGGCGAAGGGCCTGGATCGGCTCATTCTCGTAAGCGACGTCTCCCGGCCCGGCAGCTGCAAGCCCGGCCTCTACAGATGGGGCAGCCTCGAGGTCAGGGTGTTCGACGACGGCCATGTAGGGCTTTCGGACAGCAATTATCTGGCAGGGGCAGGTCATCTTCTCGATTGGGACATACCGCATTTCATGCGCTTTACGGGCTCCAGCCTGGGCGAGACGATCCGCCTCTGCACCAGGAATCCCGCCGCCTTCGTTCCCTCTTCCAGTCTTTCAGGGATGCTCCGGGCGGGCGAGCAGGCCAATATTGTCCTTTTCTACTATGGCGGGGATGAGGAGAGGCTGAGGATAGCGTCCACCTTCATAGAAGGAGAAGAAGTGTTTAGATCGTCCCAACCTTGAACGATTTCTTGAAGTGATTGCGTCTGAAGCGCTCGAGCCAGACGATGAGCGTGGCGAAAAAGAGACGCGGCACCATGAGCCAGAAAACGCTCAGTCCTATGCCTGAATAGAGGATCGTGTCCTCCAGCAGGGAATGCGAAATGGCCGCGTGATGGTTGAAGAGGTCGCCATCCTGCTTTTTCATCCTGCCCGCTTCGTATTCCGACTTGATGATCCCCGCCCCGTAGGCATATCCCACGGTGTTGACGACAATCCACAGAAAGCTGGCTTCGGCGGGCAATCCGAATATGCGCATGAAGGGCGCCAGGAGCCTGGAAAGAAGGTCGATCACCTTGAATTCGTCAAAGAGGCTCTGCATGAGCATGATGCAGATGACGTACAGGACGATTTTCGCCACCAGACCGAGGGTCGATACAGCCCAATTGCCCAGCATGGCGAGGAAGGCGAGTTTTTCGGCGTCTATGCCCGGGGAAAACGCCGTTCCGGCCAGGGATCCGGGTAAAAGAAGGTTGAGGACAAAGGCCCCGAATATGGCCGTGCCGACGCGGAGAAAGACCATTTTAAGGGCCGAGGAACCGGCGGATTTCATCACCGCCGTCTCGGCTATGAGGTTATGGGCGGTAAGGCTCATCATGGCGAGGATGGTGGCGTCCCGCAGCGTGAGAGGAAGGGAACCCATGACGGCGATGGCCGAGTAGTTGTTGAGGAGGGCCCCCGAAATAAAGACCAGAGCGGCCTCGCCGGGCAGACCGATCAGGCGCATCAGGGGAGAAAGGAATTTTGCTATCACCTGAAGAAAGCCGCTCCAGCCGAGGAGGGCGACGGCGAGGCTGGTGGGCACCATAATCTTGAGAAGAAACAGGATCGTGGAAACGGATTTACGCCCGCCCTTCAGCAGGGCCACGCTTATCCTGTGGGTCAATCTTGTGTCCATCGCCGTTCAGCGCCTTTCCGAGGACAGCTCTGCCATCCTCGCCGCAAAGGCCTCGTCGGCCTCCAGTTCCTCGAGCCGGGGCTTCATTCTGTACAGCCAGTTTGCGTCGCTCAGCGTCCCCGGCACATTGATGCGCTCGTCGGCCGGATTTGCCTCGCGGTAGAGCGTGCTCGCGGCCAGCAGGTCCTGCAGAGGGTAAACAAGGCAGCGCGAGCGCGCGGTCGCGAAAGCCTTCATCAGGAAGAGGGCGGCATCCGGATCGAGGACAGCGGGCGCCTCCTTCGGCACATCCTGCGACATATCCTGCCGCACATCCCGGGCGAGCGCCTCCCTGGCGAGCGCCTCCCTGGCGCTATTCCAGAGAGCCGGCCTGTCCGCCTCCTCCTCCCACCACTGGCGGAGATTCGTGGAATCATGGACCGACATGCAGGCAACCGAGTCCTCCGGGTAGTCCTGGAGGGGAACATAGGGGGAACCTTCCTTGTCCCAGTCCCGATGCCAGCGAAGCACGCGCAGGCCAGGGATGCCCAGTTCGCCCAATACTTCGGGCACGCAGGGAGGAACGGCTCCCAAATCCTCGGCGCAGGCCTGCATGTCGACGCTCGCCGCCAGCACCTTCAGAATCTTTCGTCCTGTCTTCTCCCAGAGGGCCAGGGATTCATTCTTCCTCAGGGTAATCAGGGCCTCCAGCCTCGACCTTTCGTAGTCGGAAAGGCTGGCCCAGGCCTGCGTTCCCTTGTATTCCCAGGTGGCCACAAACTGGCCGGGGGCGACTTCCTGAAGGGTCCGGTTCCTCCACCAAGAACCAAGGATGTCGATGCAGCGATTGGCCGCAGGGCCAGCTTCGAGGCAGGATCCGACTATCCTGGCGATATCGGCGCTTCCTCCGACCTCGGGAGCGAAGAGATAGAGGGCTTCGCCGTCGATGCGCGTGAAGAGCCTCTCGACGAGGGAGCCCCGCAGCTGCCAGGGCAGGCCTGACATGGCATCTTCGATAGCGCCTTGAGGCAGATGGGGCCGCGAAAGCCAGCGTATTCTGCCCGTATCAAAACCCAGGGCGTCCAGGTCGGGGTAGGAGAGTGAAAATTCCGGCACGAAATGGCCCAGGAAGCCGTCATTCTCGCGCTTGTCGATAGCCCAAATCCTGAAAAATCCGAGCACATGGTCTATCCTGTACATCGTGTAGAACTGATCCGCGCAGGCAAGCCTCTCCTTCCAGAAGGCGAAGCCGTCCTTCTCGATGGCGTCCCAGCGGTACAGGGGAAAACCCCAGTTTTGCCCGAGGCGGGAATACATGTCGGGAGGAGCTCCCGCCGACCGTTCCGTATCGAAAAGATGCCGGCGGTACCAGACATCGGCCGAATCGGCGTTCATGAGGATGGGAATATCGCCCATGATATCCACCCCGAGGGCGCGCGCCTCGGCACAGGCAGAGGCGAACTGCTCGGCCGCGCGCATCTGAATCCAGGTTCTAAAGCGCGTGCCCGGGGAAAACTCCTTGCTGTTCCACAGTTTTTCCACGAGCGCCTCGTCGGCATCGCCGTACTCCGGCCATTCCCACCAGGCCTTGCCGTCAAAGCGGCGCTTGAGTTCTACAAAGCATGAATAGGCCTTTACCCAGGTGTTTTTGTCGGCCCAGGCCTCGATGGTACCGATGAGTTTCCTGCCTGCTTGACCCGAGGAAACGGCAGCCCACAGATCTTCCAGGATACCGAGCTTGGCTTCAAGTATCCTGGAATAAGGCACCTTTGCCGACGCGGAAAACTCCGCAGCAAGGGCCTTCGCCTTCGCGACGCCTGAGGCCGCCATGGTCTCCGCTTCCGGTATGTCACCGATCCGCAGATAGACAGGATTCAGGGCGAAGGCCGAGAGGGCGCTGTAGGGCGATGTCTGCCAGCCCGTATCGTTCACCGGCAAAAGCTGGACAATATCCATGTTCCAGAACCGGGCCAAGCCTGCGAGGCTGGCCAGATCGGGGAATTCCCCGCAGGGGCCCTGGCCTGTCCGTATGGAAAGCAGGGGAATGGCCAGCCCCGTCGTCCGCTTCCCCATATTGATGAATTTCATGTCCTATCTCCAGAGCGCCCTGATGGACGCCTTCAGCGAATCTGCCTGAGCCCAATCGGGCTTGAGGCTTGAGCGCGCGGCGGGTTTTGGCTCGCCATCGTCGCCGTCATCCCGCCTGGTCTCCGCAGGTCCCAGCACCGCAGAAAAGCCGAGGGCTTTCGCCGCCCTCGCCCGCTTGGCCATCTGCCTCACCGGCCGGACCTCCCCCGCCAGGGAAAGCTCGCCGGCGAGGGCGGCTTCCTTGGGCAGGGCCTGCCCCGTTCTGGCCGAGTAGAGGGCAGCCGCGAGGGCGAGATCTATGCCCGGCTCGGTCAGGCGTACGCCCCCGGCCACATTGATATAGATATCCTGATCCGACAGTTTGAGCCCCGTCTGCTTTTCGATGACGGCCGCGACGCGCGCAACCCTCGAAGCGTCGATCCTGTCCGAATAGACGCGGGTTATTCCTGCCTTCGCCGGCACGGTGAGAGCCTGTATCTCGACGAGGAGTACGCGCGAACCCTCGTGGACGATAGCCACGGCGACGCCCGGAGGCAATTCACCAGCCCTCTGGATGAGGAGGATGCCTGAAGGATCCGATAGTTCGGAGAGGCCGCCCGAACCCATCCTGTACAGGCCCAGCTCATCGGTCGATCCATAGCGGTTCTTCGAAGCGCGCAGGGCGCGCAGGTCGCCTTCCGCCTGCTCGAAGGCAAGAACCGCGTCGACAATGTGCTCGGCGGCCTTGGGTCCGGCTATGAGGCCATCCTTTGTCACGTGGGCCACGAAGATAATGATGGCGTCATGGGTTTTCGCCCATTCCGTCATCTCCATGGTGCAGTATTTTATCTGGTTGGCCGTGCCGGGCACGACGCCCGCTTCGGGCGAATAGACGGTCTGAATCGAATCGATAACGATGAGGACGGGGCGGACGGCCTCGAGCACCGACATTATCCTGTCGAGATCGGAGGCGCAGAAAACCTCGAGGTTATCCTTGAGGGCGCCCAGGCGATCGGCCCGCATCCGTATCTGGGCCGGCGACTCCTCGCCGGACACATAGAGCACCCGTCCCTTCGATTTGAGCCGGGCGCAGACCTGCAGAAGAAGGGTGCTTTTCCCTATGCCCGGTTCGCCCGCCAGCAGTATGGCAGAGCCCCTCATAAAGCCGCCGCCCAGCACCCTGTCCAGCTCGGTGCTTCCGGAAGGAAGGCGGGTGCCCGAAGCGGGATCGATGGCGGCAATGGGCAGGGAATAGGTTTCGCCCTTTATTTCGGCCTTTCCGGCACCGGCCGCGACGCTCTGTTCCTTGAGCGTATTCCACTGACCGCATTCGGGACATCGCCCAAGCCATTTGGGTTCGGTATGGCCGCAGTTGGTACAGCGGTGCACCGTGCTTTGTCTCTTCATAACCCTTCCATCGTACCCGAGACTGGGTATCGCTTCAATAGAGGGCCGAGAAGAGGGCGGCCTTCGCCCGCGCACCATTCATCCAGATATCGTTGAGCGATTCATGCCCTGCTCAGCGTTGCCGTACATATAAGAAGAGTTATTTAATTTTATTATTTTACCTTTTCGAGATTATGCGTTATCATTGGTGATATGGAGGAATATCGTGGATAAAAAAGCTTTCGCGTCGTTGAAGAAACTCACACAGAATGGCCACGCTCTTGTCGACATCATGAACAAGTATCTGCTCATCCTGGATGAGACGATTGCGGCCGAGTCGGCACCGCTGCCTGCAGCCAAGAAACCCGCCCCAAAAGTCAAGGAAGCCAAAAAGCCGGCCGTAAAAGCCGCGGCCGCCAAAAAGGCGCCTGCAAAAAAACCCGCAGCGAAAAAAATTGTCGAAAAAAAGGCTCCTGCAGTCATGGCCCCCGCGAAGAAAGCTGCTGCGCCAAAGATCGCCGAAGCACCGAAAGAGGCTGTAAAACAAGCCCCGAAAGCGGTTGCAAAAAAGCCCGTCGCCGCAGAGGCGCCGAAGGCTGTCAAGCGTGGCAGGCCCGCCAAGCAGAAGAAATAGGGCTCATCGGCTCAATCATCGCGGCCGTTGATCCTCCGCATTCTGCATTCGTTCACCTTGGATCGACGGTCGGCGGTGAGCAGACCATTCGTTTCATTCCCCACATCGTATAATTGCGTGAGGCAATATCCTGCGAAAATTCCCGAATTGACGATATCGTCCGTATAACGCTCGATCTTGTCTTCCACTGAGCCAGCCTCGTTCGACAGGTACCAGCCGAATCCTCCGTATTCGCTCAACAGCCAGGGCGATTTTTTCGCGTCGGCAGTTATCGCCGCGTCACGACTCAAGAAAACGGATTTCGTCGTCTTCGCAATTCCCTTTCCGAGGTAGATGCCAAGAGCTTTTTTTATTGTAAAGCGCCAGGTCGTATCAGGATCGCGGTCCTTCAACGCTGCGTACACTGATGCAGCCAGCTCCGCGCTGCCCAGATAATGATGGAAATCCACGATGTCGGTATCGAAATGTTCCCATCCTGAGTTTTCGATGACAGGGCGATCGGGATCAAGGCTCCTTACGAGAGCGAGCATTCTTTCGACAAAGCGCCTGGTTGCACTACCCTTGCGATAGATGCCCCACACACCCCAGGTTTCATTGAATAATACCCAGGCAATGGACGAAGGATGCATCGCGTCCCTCCCCACAATCTCGCGAAGTTCCTGTTCGTAGGCTGAAAACGCACGGCGCGAAGGCCAATAGAACGAAGGCATCTCGAAGGTTGTAAGAAGGCCGAGCTTGTCGCAGAGATAATGGAAGCGGGGGCTTTCGATCTTCTCGTGGATGCGCGCTCCGTTGTACCCCATCCGCTTGAGGGCATTGATATCCTCTTCAATCGCCTCAGGGCTCACAGGCGTGTAGCCGCCGCCGAGATAATACCCCTGGACAAGTGCCATTCTCAGGAAAATGGCCTCACCATTGAGGTATATGCCATTGTCGCGCGCTTCCACATTCCGCAGCCCAAAGTAGCTGTCCACCCTGTCCAGTTCGCTGTCGCCGTCGCGGTCGACGATTATTAAGGTTATGCGATACAGATCGGGACTCCAGGGCGACCACAGGCATTCGCCGACGGCATCGAAAGGAATTGCGCAGGAAAACAGAGCCCCATCGCTCGATGGAATTTCCAAGGAATATGTCATACCCCGGGGAGACACGATTTCCAACGCCATTTTCAAGGCCCCATCGCCGCTCGCCGACCCCCGGCCGGCGAAAGCAACGTTGGCCGACACCAGAATACGTCTGGAACCGAAATCCGGCCGAATGCCGAGACTCTCTATCCAGGCCCGTCCCGTGCGCTCGAGCCAGACGGATTGCCACATGCCGGCAAAGCCCTGATACCAGACGAGAAAAGGATTCTTCAGGAAGGTCTGCTTGCCCCTCACCTGTCCGGGATGGTGGGAATCGCGCACGATTATCTTTATTTCGTTGTCGCCATCCCTCAGCGCTTCTGTGGCGTCGAAGCGAAAAGATGCATAGCCCCCGATATGGCCTCCGAGGAATATGCCATTTATGCTCATCTCGGAAAAATAGTCGGCCGCCCCGACATTGATGAAATACCTGCTCTCGCCCGAAGCCTTCTCCAGTCTGAAGCTGCGCGAATAGATGAACTTTCCCCTATCGGGAAAATCCACGCCCGATGCTTCGCTTCCCACAGGAAAGGGCACCCTGATCTCGGCTGCCCTGCCATTGTGTTCGATATGCCAGAGGCCGTCGAGGGAAAGCCAATCCTTCCGGGCGAAAGCTGGATTGGGATGCACATCACTCTGTCGATCCATGGCCAATTGTAGCCCCCGGCGCTGGCCTTTGAAAGGGACCTTCCTCAATCCCATTGCCCTTTGCGCTCAAGGCGCGATACTTTACATCCATGGCAGTTCCGACGGTAAAACTAAAACCCCGCGAAGAATTCCGGATTCGCCGCGGCCATCCCTGGATATACGACAACGAAATCGCCGCAGTCCTGGGCAATCCTGAAGCCGGGGACGT
This sequence comes from uncultured Treponemataceae bacterium, assembly GCA_964468155.1. Taxonomy (GTDB): domain Bacteria; phylum Spirochaetota; class Spirochaetia; order Treponematales; family Rectinemataceae; genus CAYXUF01. The sequence goes on along the minus strand of CAYXUF010000014.1, from coordinate 10,111 downwards.
GGTGCGGGCCCTGGATTCATGGGGCAAGCCTCTCGGTTTCGGGTTCTTCAACCCGGCGTCAAAAATCCGCGTTCGCCTCTATTCAAAAACGGAAGAAACGCCGAAAAAGGATTTTTTCGTTGCCACCTTCAAGGCGGCTCTGGCCTGGCGCTCGCGATTTTTCGATACCGAAAGGCAGAGCTTCAGGGCTGTGTTCGGCGAAGCTGATTCAGCGCCCGGTCTCATCGTCGATCTTTTCGCCGGCAATGCCGACCATCCCGGCCGGTGGCTTTCCACGCAATTCCTCAGCCTCGGCGTCGAAAAGCGCAAGGCTGACATCATGGCTGCCCTCGAGGAGGTTTTCGCCCCCGAGGGAATAGCGGAGCGTTCCGATGCCCCCGTGCGCGCCCTCGAAGGCCTCAGCCCCTCCCTGGGCATTTTGGCCGGCTCCGTTCCCCCATTCATATTTATGGAAGAAAATGGCGCCACGTTTTCGGTGGATATCGCGGGAGGGCAGAAGACCGGCTGGTTTCTGGACCAGAGGGCGAACCGTGCCGCAGCGGCCCGTTTCGCCGCCGGGAAAAACATTCTCGACGTCTTCTGCAACCAGGGGGGCTTCGGCATTCTCTGCTCCCTTGCCGGCGCAAAAAGCGTAAAGGCTGTCGATGCTTCCGCCGATGCTTTGGCTGCTGCCACGAACAACGCCGCTCTCAACAGTATCGCCGCAGGCAGCTTTTCGACGATCGAGGCCAACGCTTTTGATTATCTTAGAGCCGAGGAAAAAGAGGGATCGAAATACGATCTTGTCATCCTCGATCCGCCCGCCTTCGCAAAAAGCCATTCCACGGTAGAGTCGGCGTACAGAGGCTACAAGGAAATCAACGTGAGGGCGATGCGGCTCCTGGGGCAGGGGGGCATTCTTGTCACCTGCTCCTGCTCGCACTGGTTTTTCCCCGAGCGCTTCGACACGATGCTGGCCGACGCAGCCTCCGACTGCGGCCGCCGGTTCCGCGTCATCGAGGAAAGAGGACAGGACCTGGATCATCCCATCGTGTCAGGGTACGGGGAATCGCGGTATTTGAAATGCAGGATTATTGAAGTTTTATAAAATCATAGTCTTGGTGACTTCTTCGAGATAGACGCCGAACAGCCTCGACAGCTGTCCGGCATCGGTATAGTTCGTGCCGGCCTTCGCATTGAAAAAATTGATGAAGGCCTTCATCTCCTCGGGTTTCCTGGAATAGAGAGCCGAGGAGAAAGCCGCCCGGAAAAGACCTTTTTCGGCGAGCTGCATGGTGTCAAGCCTGCCGAATTCCTTCTTCGCCTTGCCGTCGACGACGGCAGAGGCACCTTCGAAGCCTATGGCGAATATAAAATCTTCCCTGGCGATCATGGCAGTTTTCCGCTCAGTCAACGGGAGAGAAGGAATCCTTTCCGGCGCCGCACATCGGGCAGACCCAGTCCTCGGGGAGGGCCTCAAAGGCCGTTCCCGCGGGGATCTTGCCGTCGGCATCGCCTTCGGCGGGATCATAGATGTAGCCACATACTTCGCACACGTATTTCTTCATGTCATGCTCCTTTATGGAAACTTTTGCTGCTTTCTCAGGCCTTCCACAGTCCGTGGAGGTTGCAATACTCGCGGGCGGTCACTTTCTCCGCCTTGATGGGGAAGAATGCGCGAGGCTGATCCCCGGGCTTCAGCTCGGCCCTGCAGGCCTTGCCGTCGGCGATGAGCTCTATCCACTGGATGTAGTGCTTCTCCTCCATGGGGTGGAGCACCGATCCTACGGAGACCCACCAGCCTTCGGCGGATTTCTCGAGCACGGGGACGTGCTTTTCCTTGGATGCATCAACGGTGTTCTCGACAACAAGCTTCATCGGCTGACCGCAGCAGACGAGTTCACCGCCGCCAGCGAAAAGGACTTCCACGATGTTGCCGCACACTTCGCACTTATAGATCTGTTTCTTCTCGATCATGATACCCTCCATCGACAGCCGTATGGCGATTCGGTCGGAACCTGGTTACCAGTTCTCGCCGAGCACTTCGAAATAAGCCTGAGGATGGGCGCAGGCAGGGCAGGCCTTGGGTGCACTCTCGGCTTCAAACAGGAATCCGCAGTTGATGCATCTCCAGACGGCCGCCTTTTCCTTCTTGAACACGGTTCCGGCGTCGATGTTGGCTGCAAAACCTTCATAGCGCTTCGCATGCTGCTTTTCGGCGACGGCTATGGCCTCGAATACCGTCGCTATGGCGTCAAAACCTTCCTCGCGCGCGATTTTCGCGAACGAAGGATACATTTCCTTCCATTCGTAGTTCTCGCCGCCGGCGGCTTCTTCCAGGTTCTGGCGCGTCGTGCCGATTATTCCTGAGGGGAAGGTGCCGGTGATGGTGGTCGATCCGCCTTCCATAAACTTGAAGAGCCGCTTGGCATGCTCTTTTTCCTGGTTGGCGGTTTCCTCAAAGACGAGGGACATCTGGATGTAGCCCTCCTCCTTGGCTTTCGACGCGAAGTATGTATATTTGTTCCTCGCCTGGGATTCGCCGGCAAAAGCCGCCATCAGATTGTTTTCTGTCCTTGAACCTTTAATGCTCTTCATGCAAAACCTCCTGCATTACGGAATTAATGCGGGTATTATATCGGATTTCCAATATTCATGCAAACTAATTCCGATTAAATCCGGAAAATGAAAGCAAGGTCGCTGCATGAGGGCGTAAGCAGGATGGAGAGTGATAATGGAAGCTGTCTATGTGCTTGAGAAGCGCCTCCAGCTGAAAAAGGGAAAGCGCCAGCCGGATGTGAGGGAACGCATGCTGCGCGACGGGCCTCAATCCCTCGCGGACCGCGAACTAGTTGCCGCCATTCTGGGCTCGGGATGCGCAGGGAAATCGGTAAGGCTTCTCTCCCACGAGGTGTGTGACGCCATCGACTTCGGCAATCAGGAGATGCATTTTGAAAAGCTGAGGGAGATGCCCGGTCTCGGAAGCGCCAAAGTCTGCTCGATTGCCGCGGCAATCGAACTGGGCCGCAGGTTCTACTCGGCGAAGGACAGGAGGATCGCCATGCCCAAGGATGTTTTTCCTCTCATCACCCATTTCGCCGATCGCAAGCAGGAGCATTTTCTCTGCGTCTCCCTCAACGGGGCGCATGAAGTCATTGCCATACGGCAGATAAGCTCAGGGCTCGTCAACAAGACGGTCGTCCATCCCCGCGAAATCTTCGCCGACCCCATCACGGACAGGGCCTGTGCCATCGTCGTCGCTCACAACCATCCTTCGGGGAGCATAGAACCGTCGAAGGAGGATATCGATATCACCAAACGGCTGCGGGAGGCCGGGGAAACCCTGGGTATCCCCGTCCTCGATCACCTTATCTTTTGCCACTCCTCATACTACAGCTTCGTCGAACATGGCCTCATCACGCCCTGTTCGAGCGAGTGAGGAACGCAAACCTAAGCTGGTTACGGCCAGGCTGGCCTTATTTGAGGATGCCGAGCTTCTTGCCCGCCTTCTCGAAGAGGCCGAGGACTGTTTCCAGCTGGGCTCGCGTATGGGTGGCCATATAGGAGGTCCTGAGGAGGGCCATGCCCTGGGGCACGGCGGGTGACACGACAGGGTTGCAGTAGACACCCGAATCGAAAAGTTCCTTCCAGAGCCGGAAGCAGGTTTCGTCGTCGCCGATGATGATGGGAATGATGGGTGTCTGCGTAGCCCCTATATCGAAGCCGAGTTCGCGGTAGCCCTTGAGCATGAAGGCCGCGTTTTCCCAGAGCTTCTCTATGTGCCAGGGCTCCGTCTCCATCACCTCGAGGGCGGCGAAAGCCGCCATGGCGTTGGGGGCGGGCAGGGAAGCGGAGAAGATAAAGGATCGTGCCGTATGCTTTATGTAGTTGATGACATCCTTGTCGCCTGCCACGAATCCGCCGAGGGAGGCGAAGCTCTTGGAGAAGGTGCCCATGGTGAGGTCCACTTCATCGGTAAGCCCGAAATGCCAGGCTGTGCCATGGCCGCCGCCGAGGACGCCGAGGGAGTGGGCGTCGTCCACGTAGATTCTCGCGCCGTGCTTTTTGCAGATGGTCACCAGCTTTGGAAGATCGACAATGTCGCCGCCCATAGAGAACACGCCGTCCACGACAACCATCGTGCCTTTGGAGTCTGAGATCTTGCCCAGAATCCTGTCGAGCTGGGCCAGATCGCCGTGCACGAAGCGCTTGATTTCGCCCATGCCCAGCCTGCAGCCGTCGACGATGGATGCGTGGTCTTCCTTGTCGGTGATTACGACGTCATCGCGTCCCACGAGGGAAGAGATGGCGCCCAGGTTTGTCTGCATCCCCGTCGAGAAGACGAGGGTCGAATCCTTGCCGAGAAAGGCCGCGAGCCTTTCTTCGAGCTCTATGTGCAGCTTCAGCGTGCCGTTCAGGAATCGGCTGCCTGTGCATGAGGGACCGAAGTCCCTGAGCCCCTTCATCGCGGCTTCCTTGACCTTGGGGTGAGTAGTCAGCCCGAGGTAGTTGTTCGAGCCGATCATGATGATTTTGCGGCCCTGGTAGGAAACTTCCGTTCCCTCCAAACCGTCGAGAGCCTGGAAATAGGGGTAAATGCCCTTTTCCATCGCCTGCTTGTCCAGATCCCAGGCAAAGCATTTCTGGAAGATGTCCATGAAGGACCTCCGGTACCGCGCATGAGTTGATCCCCGCACGGATAAAATCGCCGCCGCCGGATGTTGCCGGAACGGCAAGGGCACAGGCCGATTATCGTCGCCTTTGTGCGGATGTTATTCTAGCGGGTATAGAGCACAGGGGTCAATCGAGGATCTTCAGAGGAAAATCGAGAAGGAATCTCAGCTCAAGCGGCCGCTTTTCCTGCGAGGCTTGAACACCGTCCTGAAAATGGATGCTATCGTCGAATTCTTCTGCTTCTGTGTTGGGGCGAGGGGAACTCCGGAGAAAGCGAATACATCCTTCTCCGTCCCTGCCACGAGAAGAAGATCGCTGCCAGTGAGCTTATAGTCCCTGTCGGAATTGCGGTAGGACGTGGAATTTTCGTCGTGTATAGCCACAACGTTGACGCCGAATTTTCTGCGCAGGTCGGCCTCAATGATCGTCAATCCCCGCAGCGATTCGGGCACATGGACCTCGGCCATCACCAGATCCCCGCCGATCGGGATAAAGTTGTAGAGGGATGTGGATAGAATCAAGGGTACGATGCGGGCGGCCGCTTCCCTGTCGGAATTCACGATGCGTGTTGCGCCTATTATGCTGAGCACCTCGCTGCTCTCGTCGGTCTTTGTCTTCACGATTATTTCGGGGACCCCCAGCCGCTTCAGGGCATGGGTTACGAGAAGGGCCGCCTCGAGATTGTCGGCCATATCGACAACCGCCACATCCAGGGCTTCGGGCAGGATGCGTTCGAGGGCCCCTTCCTCCATGGCATCGGCGACAAAGGCTGTCTTCACCATGTCTTTCACCCGGTCGATCAGGGCGGGATTTTTATCCACTGCAACAATCTGGTCGGTCACTCTGGAAATGCTCTCGAGCATGCTCAGAGCCAGCTTGCCTAATCCGATAAACGCGTATTGCCGCATCACTTACTCCTTCAGCCGATGATGAGTTCAGCCCCTGGCAGACGGGCGTATCCTTCAATTCTCCGTCCAATCCTGGGGAGTGCCATCGCAAAAAGGCCCACACGGCCAACAAACATGGTAAAAATGAGGATGAGCTTGGACGCTTCGCCGAGGCTCGCTGTCACTCCGAGGCTTAGCCCCACCGTGGCGAAAGCCGATACCACTTCAAATATTGCCGACAGCGAAGGCAGTGTATTGCCCCTTCCCCGCTCCAGAACTTCTATGATGATGGAAGCCGCCACTATGATCAGCAGCCCCTTCACGACGACGCCGACGGCTTTGAAAATCGTATGCCCGCTGATCGCGCGTCTGCGATACTCCACGGAATTGGAACTGTTTTGGTATCTGAATGCCGTCATCATCAAAATGAAGAAGGTGGTCGTTTTCACGCCACCGCCCGTCGAGGCAGGCGAAGCCCCGATAAACATCAAAATGATGGTGAGCACTATGGAGCCCATGCTGAGCTTGTTGGGCATGATCGTATCGAAACCCGCGGTGCGCGGTGTAATCGAGGCAAAAAGGGAAGCCATCATCTTCTGTCCGAGGCTCATGCCCGACAGCGCCAGATTGTATTCCAGCACCAGTATGGATGCCATGCCCGCGAGGATCAATGCAGCCGTTGTCTGCAGGACGACAACGGAATGATAACTGAGATGCTGCCTTTCCCTGGAGATGAATTTGCCTATGTCTTTCATCACGATGAAGCCTAGCCCTCCGGAGACGATCAATCCCATAATGGTAAAATTCACGACAGGATCGAGGACATAGGCTTCGAGATTATCCGGGAAAAGTGAAAATCCCGCGTTGCAGAAGGCCGACACGGCGTGAAAAATGGAGACGAAAAAGGGGTATCCCCTGGCGCCAAATCGGGTATTCAGCAGGAGCATTCCAATAATTTCCACAGCGAGCGTGAGCCCCACGATAGAACGGATTATCCGCTTGGGCTGATGTTCGACCTCCGTAAGCGTATAGTCGCTTATGAGTCCTTGGGACACGATCGATATTTTTCGCCTGGGAAGGGCCAGATAGAGGGTGGCAAAGGTTATGAGGCCGAGTCCGCCCATCTGTATGAGGCAAAGGATCACAATCTGACCGAAGAGCGAAAAATCGCCTGTTGGCACCGTTATCAACCCAGTGACGCAGACGGCGCTCGTCGATGTGAATAGAGCGTCGATGTATCTGAGACTGCCCTGTCCCTTCCATGATCCAGGCAGGACAAGGAGGACCGATCCGAGTAAGATCAACCCGAGGAAATACCCCAGAAGGAGGGTACGATCGCGGCCTATTCTTATACTCAAGCAGCGTTGCTCCGAGGGCGGATTGTACCATGTCGGCGCAAACGAGGCTATGGGACGGGGATACCTGTCTCGTGTTGCGATAAAGGCATCATTGTATTATAGTGAACATTCAATGAAAGTAATCATCTTGGGAGCCGGAACGCTTGGCATACAGCTGGCCAGAGAACTCGTGGCGGAGAACAGGGACGTCGTCATCATCGAAAGGAATCCCGACATAGCCAAGGGCATTGCCAACGAGCTGGACTGCATGGTCCAGGAAGGCGACGGAGAAAATCTGGATATTCTTTCCAGCGCCGGCTTGGCCGATGCGGATTGGTTTATCGCCCTCACGGGCAGCGATGACGCCAACATAGTCGCCTGCGGGCTGGTCGCCGAAGCCTACAGCAGACCCAAGACGATCGCCCGCGTACGAAGCCATTATTTCGGTTCATTTCATGGCAGCCGGAAACGCATACTGGGCGTCGACCACATACTCAACCCCGAAGCCGAGACGGCCAATGCCGTCGCTCGCATCATTTTCCGCGGCATGTCGCCCGAAACGATCGATGTCAAGGAAGCCGGCATTCAGTTGAGAAAACTCGTCGCTTCCCGTGATGAAAGGCTTCCGGGCCGGTCGCTGCAGGAAATCCGTACGGATATAGGCCAGGAGTTCATGGTTCCGGCCGTCATACGTTCAGGAGAACTGCTCACCCCGACAGGCCAATTCGTTTTGGAGGCGAGCGACATGCTCTACCTTCTTGGCGAACCGAGGGAGCTGGACAGGTTGTTTGGCCGGACTACCCGATCCACATTGAAGCTGAAGCGCCTTACCTTTTTCGGTGCCGGAGCCCTGAGTCGTCGTGTTCTCAAGGAACTCGGCGTTCCTGGATCCGAAGAAAAACGGGCTCGAAAAACCTCGGATGTGGGCATGAGCGCGCTTTCCCTCCTCGGCAATCCTTCGATCAAAGTCATCGATGAAAACCGTGACAGCGCCAAGGCTATCTCCGCGGAATTCCCCGATGTCGATGTTGTCTGCAGAAGCCTTTCCGATGAACTTCTCATAGAAGAGGAAGGCATCGACAAAGCCAATATAGTGCTCTGTCTCACCGCCAGCCAAAGCGAAAATCTTTCCACGGCGCTCATCGCCAAGCAGGCTGGAGCCAATCGTGTCCTCGCTGTCGTCTTTGGCGATCTTTACATGCGGCTGGAAGGCGGCGTGGACATCGATGCCCTCGTGAACCAGAAAGCCGTAGCGGCTGGCGCCATACTCGACATAGTGCGCAAAGCCCATATACGCAGGCTCCATGGATTCACCGAAGGCGATTACGAACTGGTGGAACTGAGCATTGGAGCCGAATTCGGCCAAAAAGATAAACGCATAAAAAATCTCGGTCTACCCAAGGGCATCCTTGTAGCCTTTGTCATCCATGATGGCAGGACAATAATTCCCACGGGTGACACGCTGATCCAGGCGAGGGACATCGTCGGCCTCGTGCTTCCGAAAGAGCAGATACTGAGGCTTGAAAGCCTGTTCGGAGCCTGACGATGCATCCCCGATCCCTCTTGCGCATGCTCTCCATAATTGCCGGCATCCTCTCCGTCTTCATGACGGTTACAGGCGGTTTTTCAATTGTGGAGACAGAGCCCTGGGCCGTGGCTCTGTCATTTTTCATTCCGGCCGCCGCAGGTTACTTCTTTCTTGGACTCATGTGGTTTATCTGCCGGAAGGACGGCAAGCCTTTTTTCACGAACCGCGAAGGTTTTCTCTTTGTCACCTTCAGCTGGCTCATGGCTTCCGTCCTCGCGGCTTTCCCCTTCGTCCTGTCCGGCTTCATCCCGAATTACATCGATGCCTTTTACGAGGTGATGAGCGGCTTTACAACCACGGGAGCCAGCATTCTCAGGGATGTCGAGGTTCTCCCGCGATCTCTCATACTGTGGCGCGCCACCACGCATTGGCTTGGCGGCATGGGCATCGTCGTCCTTACGGTGGCGATCTTTCCTCTTTTAGGTTTTGGTGGCCTGCGGCTCATGGAAGCCGAAGCCCCCGGACCTTCGGTCGACAAGATAACCCCGAAAGTTTCAGGCACTGCGAAGATTTTCTGGTTCATCTACCTCGGCATGACTGTGCTGCAGACCATCCTCCTCATGTTCGGCGGCATGTCCTGGTTCGACGCGATCTGCCACACCTTCGCCACCGTGGCAACGGGCGGTTTCGGCATCAAGAATTTGAGCGTCGGCTATTACAGTTCTGCCTATATCGATGTGGTGATCACTCTATTCATGCTTTTGGCCGGCGTGAATTTTACCCTCTATTTCAGGTTGCTCAGGCATCAGGGCAAAACGGTGCTGAAAGATCCTGAGTTGCGCACTTACCTGGCTATTTTCGGCCTGGCAACCCTGTTCATCGCCATCGATCTGCGTGCCCATGGAAAGTTCGGGAATATTTTCAACGCTCTCCGCTACGCGGGTTTCCAGAGCTCTTCGATCCTGACAACGACAGGCTTCGCAACCGCGGATTTCGCCCTCTGGCCGGCGGCTTCACAGGCTGTGCTCTTCCTTCTGATGTTCATCGGAGGCTGCGCCGGCTCCACGGCTGGCGGCATTAAAGTTATCAGGATCATCACCCTCTTCAAGATGGCGACGACGGAGATGCGCTACCTCATGAATCCTAAAGGCGTCTACGCGATATTCGTCAACGGAAAATCCCTGCGGAAGAATGTCGTGTACGATTCAGCCGCTCTGGTTTTCCTTTATTTCGGTATCATGATCCTGTCATTCGCCGTCATCGGTCTGAGCGGATTCGATCTCACGACGAGCGTCACCGCCACTCTCGCCAATCTCGGAAATATCGGCCCTGGGCTCGGCCTCGTCGGACCGGCCGCTAATTATTCCATCTTTCCCTGGTGGATCAAGATCTGGCTCGCGTTTTTAATGCTTGTAGGAAGGCTTGAGGTTTATACGGTGCTCGTCATCTTCACCAGGTCTTTCTGGAAGTATTAGGGCGAAGAAAGCTAAACGGGTAAAAAGCCTGGCAACGAATGAACGCCTGAGGCGTTCATTTTGCAGTATTTTCGCACAACGTTGTGCGATAGCCGCGATGTTCATTGCGCTCAAATACTGCCAGGCCATCTTAGGCTCTTCCATATTCAAAGAGCCCACCTTGCGGTGAGCTCTTTGAATAAAAAAGCCTGGCGACGACCTACTCTCCCACCTCGAAGGCAGTACCATCGG
>CAYXUF010000013.1:0-51782 GCA_964468155.1 uncultured Treponemataceae bacterium | reverse complement strand
GCACGGCCATGGAAGAGGGGAGGCTCGCCGGCATCCATGCGGCCTACGCCATGGGATATCTGGACGAAGCCGCGATGAAGGCCATGACGGACGAAACTGTACAACGCTTAAGTTCCCTCAGGCAGGGCGTATTCGGGCAAAAACGTTTCGCGGCGAAGCAGAGGATTCTGGAGAAGGGAGCTGCCCAATGAGTGACAACCAAACGCTGAAAACGACAGGAGCGCCATCCCTTGAAGAGCTGCGCGCGGCCGGCATGCTGGTCACCCTCGCGGATCTGGAGAAAAAAGCCTGTCTCTGCATCGAATGCGTCGAGGAAATTCCCTGCAATCCCTGCGAAACAAGCTGCCCCCAGGGAGCGCTCACCGTCGGTACGCCCATCACGAACCTGCCCCTTATCGATCGGGAGATATGTACCGTCTGCGGGCTTTGTATCGCTGCCTGCCCCGGCCTCGCGATCACGATAAAAAGCGTCGACGGCGACAGGGCGAGAATCCGTTTCCCCTGGGAGTACCTCCCGCTTCCGCTGAAGGGACAGCAGGTGGAAATGGTGGACCGGCAGGGACAGGTGGTCTGCCCCGGCGTAGTAATAGCCGCGATCAACCCCGCGCGGAACAACAGGACGGCCGTCGTGACGGCCGAGTTCCCGAAAGAATTTGTCGAAAATGTCATCAGCATGCGGAGGAATCATGAAATCCTATAGAGTCGCGGTGGTGGGCGCCCTGGGCGCGGTGGGAACTGAAATGCTGAAAACCCTCGAACAGAGGAACTTTCCGGCAGCGGAGATCATCCCCATGGATGTCGAGGCCTTGGCCGGAAAAAAAGTGAGCTTCAAGGGCGCGGAAAAGACGGTTAGGGCGGCTAAGCCGGGCGCCTTCGGCGACGTCGACATCGCCCTCTTCTCGGCGGGCGCCGAAGCCAGCGAAATCCTCGCCCCGGCGGCGGCCTCGGAAGGCGCCATTGTCATCGACAACTCCAGCCAGTGGCGCATGGACCCCAAGGTTCCCCTCGTCATCCCCGAGGTCAATCCCCAGGACCTGGACTGGCACAAGGGCATTATCGCCAACCCCAACTGCTCGACCATCCAGATGCTCATGGCAGCCAAGCCCATCCATGATGCCTACAAGATCAAGCGGATCGTGGTGGCGACCTATCAGGCTGTCTCGGGCACAGGCGCGGCGGCCATCGCCGAGCTGCACAACCAGGCGAAGGAATACACCGAGGGCAAAGCTCTCACGGTGGCGGTCTATCCTAAACAGATTCTTTTCAACGCCCTGCCGCACATCGATATATTCATGGACGACGGGTACACGAAAGAAGAGATGAAGATGGTGCACGAAACGCACAAGATGCTGGACCCAGCCATTCTGGTGAGTCCGACGGCGGTGCGCATCGGTGTGACGAGAGGCCATTCGGAGTCGATCAACATCGAGACTGAAAAACCTTTCAAGCTCGCCGAGGTGGTGGCGCTGCTGAAGAAGGCTCCCGGGATCCTCGTCATGGACGACCCTGCGAACCTGGTGTATCCTACAGCCCTGGACTGCGAAGGCCGTGACGAAGTCTTTATCGGCCGTATCCGCAGGGATCCGACGGTACCCAACGGGCTCAATATCTGGGTGGTGTCGGACAACTTGAGGAAGGGCGCCGCCCTCAACGCGGTCCAGATCGCCGAAACCCTGGCGGCGCGGGGGCTCGAGCCAAGGAAACTATAGATGGCGTTGATCGTTCAGAAATTCGGTGGAACATCACTGGCAGACCCAGCCGCGAGAGAGATGCTCGCGAAAAAAGTTGGTGCGGCGCGGAGCCTGGGGGACGAAATCGTCCTCGTCGTTTCCGCGATGGGGCGGAGGGGCGATCCCTACGCCACCGATACCCTCCTCGATCTGCTGGGAGAATACTCAGGCGGCGCCAACGCAGCCGGCGTCGCCGATGGGCTCACCAGCGACCTTCTGGCCTCCTGCGGCGAAGTGATTTCGGCCTGCGTGATAGCCGCCCTCCTGAATTCCAGAGGCATCGGGGCGGTACCCATGACGGCGCTTTCGGCTGGCATCGGGGCCGAAGGTCCCTTCGGGGACGCGGCGCCCTCGGCGATCGACCCGTCGCGCCTCAGGGCAGTGCTGGCGGCCGGGAAGGTTCCCGTCGTCACGGGCTTTCAGGGCGTCGACTCCATGGGCGCCATACTCACTCTCGGCCGCGGCGGCAGCGACACGAGCGCCGTGGCCATCGGGGTCGCCCTGGGCGCCGATTTTGTCGATATCTACAAGGATGTGCCGGGTGTGGCCAAAGCCGATCCCAGGCTTGTCCCGAAGGCTCCTTTCATGAAGTTCCTCGATTATGATTCGATGTTCAGGCTCGCAAACCACGGTGCGAGGGTGCTGCACGACAAGTCAGCCCTCCTCGCCAAGTCCGGCGCACTCACGATGCGCGTCCGTTCCACCTTCGACGACGGCGAGGGGACGCGTATAGGCATCCCACGCGAGGGCGATACGATTCCGTCCTTCCTCGGGCTCGCCACCAGCGCGGCTTCGCAGGAGAGGACGCGCGTGACAGCTGTCTTCGCCGCAGGCCAGGGAGCGGGGAGAATTGCTTCTGTCAGGAAATCGGCCAGGGAAATTGGTTTCGATGTCGATGGGCGGATCGGGGAGGATCAGGACGCAGCCGTATTTTTCTGCGCGAAAGAGAAGGCCTCCGACCTTGTGCCGCGCTTGTTTGATGTCCTGAATTGAGGACGGATGGCAGGGGCAGCGCAGTCATCGTGTCGTCCGCGTTAACTACATTCGTGTACTAAGAATGTCATAAAAGTACATATTTGTAATAATTTAGCTCTGTATAATTCTCAAAAATTACCAAAAAATCGATCTCTACTTCGAGATATACCTTCATGTGCGACAATTTTAGAAGTAAAACGACAAGTATGTATGATTATTGTAAGAAATGGATACTATTTGGACGATATTTATGAGCTGGGCACGCTTTTTGCTGTATTACAGGGCAACAGGAGGTCTGTGATATGGCTACGGTTCCAATATCAGGCATGAGAGGAATAAGTCGCGCATTTCCTTCGTTTGGGAAGAGATTCGTCATCGTGCTGATGGCGACGGTGTTTTTGACGCTTTTCGGCGCGCAAGCCTTCGCGCAGGAGCTGAACGAGGGCAGCCTTGCTGCTTCAGTCGCGGACGCGACAACGGCCATCAACATCATGTGGATGCTGGTCTGCGGGTTCATCGTTTTCTTCATGCAGGCTGGATTCGCCCTTGTCGAAACAGGTTTCACCCGCACAAAGAATGTTGCCCACACGATGATGATGAACATGATGGTATTCTGCATCGGGGCCGTGGGCTATTGGCTCGTGGGATTCGCCTTCCAGTTCGGTTCGGTCAACGAGGCCTACCCGACAGTGGCCACGGCAGGGGCGGTCGCCGGGGAGTGGGCTCATTCGCCCCTTACCTTGGGCGACTGGGGCAGCCTTCTTTCGACATCCCTGCTCAAGTTCGGTCAATGGGGATTTGTCGGCGGGTCCGGATTCCTCCTTGTCGGTCTGGCCGGAAATACCGGCGTGCTGGCCTACTTCCTTTTCCAGATGGTATTCATGGATACGGCCGCCACCATTCCGACCGGCTCCATGGCCGAGCGCTTGAAGTTTTCAGGCTTCGTGCTCATGGGATTCTGGGTATCCATGATCCTGTATCCTGTCGCCGGCAACTGGGTTTGGGGGGGCGGATGGCTCCAGAATCTGGGAAGAATCGCCGGTCTCGGCAATGGGGCCGTGGACTTCGCCGGTTCCGGGGTGGTGCATATGATCGGCGGATCGGTCGCCCTCGCGGGCGCCATCGTCATAGGGCCGCGCATTGGTCGTTTCAACGCGGACGGCACGGCCAACGCCCTGCCCGGACACAACATCCCTCTCGGAATCCTTGGCACCATCATCCTTTTCTTCGGCTGGTTTGGGTTTAACCCCGGATCATCCCTTGCTTTCGTAGGGGCCGGCGGACAGCTCGCGGCGAACGCGGCTGTCAACACACTCATAGCGGGGTCAGTCAGCGGCTGCGTCGCCATGTTCTTCATGTGGTGGTTCGGCCCATCGAAGAAACCGGATCCCTCCATGTCCGTCAACGGGATACTGGCTGGCCTTGTCGCGATCACCGCATCCTGCGCCTTTGTCGATTCCATCGCTGCCACGATCATCGGCATCGTCGCCGGCATCCTCGTATGCCTGGCAAGCTTCGCCCTGGAAAAGCTCCACATAGACGATCCGGTCGGCGCGATTCCGGTGCATTTCTGCAACGGCCTCTGGGGCGTCCTGGCCACAGGCCTTTTCGCGAACGGAAATCCCGCCTCCGCCGGCTGGAATGGCGTGGCCGGCACTGTGCGCGGGTTATTCTATGGAAACGGAGGCCAATTTCTCGCGCAGCTTGCGGAAGCCTTTTCCATCATCGTGTTCGTATTCGGGCTCTCCCTGGTCTTCTTCAAGGTCCTCAACGCTTTCAAGCTCCTGCGTTCCGACCCCCACGATGAGATACAGGGCCTCGATGTACCGGAGATGGGGAGTCTCGGCTACAACAACGTCGATATACGCATGCATGGCGCCCGCCTTACCCCCCAGATGCCCCATGTTCTCGGGCACAAGAACTAAACGGAGAGGAGCCAACTATGATCAAGAAAATAGAAGCGATCATTCGAGAGGAAGCCCTTGATGCAGTCAAGGACGCGCTTCGTTCGATAGGAATTGTCGGCATGAACGTCGTGGAAGTGCGCGGCCATGGGCGGCAGGGCGGTATCAACCTTTCCTGGCGCGGCACGGCCTACCAGATGGACATGATCCCGAAGATCATGCTCAGCATCATCCTGAGCGAAAGGAATGTCGAAAAGTCGGTAGAGACCATCGTAAAAGCCGCGCGAACCGGCAAGGAGGGCGATGGCATCATCTTCATATACCCTGTCGACGATGTGGTACGCATACGGACTGGAGAGAGGGGGGGGGAAGCGCTCGCCTATGTGGACGATATCGATACGAGGCCCGGAATAAAAGAATAGACGGTGAACGGGAAATATAGAAGGCCGCCCCGAGGCGGCCTTTTTATATTCCCGGGCTGACTTTCAGTCTTCGGTCTTGGTGTCTTTTTTTGCCTTCTTCTCCGCCCTTTTTTCCTTGAGCGTCTTCAGCGGCTTTTTCTTGTCCGTAGATTTTGGCTTATCCTGCGATTTCATATGCTTTCCTCCTTATGAACGTCGCGTCGTGTTGTTCCTATTATCGGCACGATATCTCAATTTATCAACGCCCTTCAGGCCGTTTTCGATTCCGCCTCGCCCGAACGCACCTTGCCCATCACGAAGAAGGCGGCCAGCATGCAGGCAGAGCAGAAAAGGAAAATGCCTCTGTAGCCGACCATGTCGATGATAGCCCCTGTTAGGACTGGCGCGAGGATGGCGGCCCCCTGGCTCGCCGTATAGTAGAGGCCCGTGTAGATGCCCATCGTACCCCAGCTCGCCATCTGCCAGAGCATGGGGAAGGAATTGGTGACGATGGAAACCCAGAACATCCCGAACACGAACATGATGAGCCAGAAGCTGTAGAGGCGGAGGCTTCCGGAAAGGCCTGCGGTGAGCGGTCCGTGGAAGAAAAGTATGACGGTCAGGACAGCTATGGCGACGAGGCTCGTGCGTATCGTCTTCTTCCGTCCCCGTTTGTGGGCTATGTAGCCGGAAGGAATGGCAAAGATCGCATAGGCTATGCCGACCATGCCCGCGGCGAGGGCCGCCGTTCCCGAGGATGTCTTGAGGACATCGATGGAATATTTCCCGATAAAGGGGAGAACGCCCTGGTAGCCGAGGAACCAGAGGAAGAGAGAGACGAGAATATAGAAGGCGCTTTTATCGGATTGTCCTGCTATCGCCTTGATGCTCGCGAGGAGAGGTTCCTTTTTTTCTTTCTCTGAATCCCCGTCCTTCCCCTTTTCCTTGACGAAGAAGAAGAGGAGGAGTACAGCCAGGACGATGAGGAGGCCGGCGAGGGGGAAGGGGAGCCTGTCCTTCGTCCGCCCCAGAAGCGGCAGCACGATGTCGATGTCCATGAGCCGGGCGAGGCCTATGGTGCCTACGATAGTGGCTATGCCGCCCATCGTGTTGATGACGCCGTTGGCTTCGGACCGGAATTCGGCGGGGATGATGTCGGGCATCAGGGCGACGACGGGTCCGCGCGCCGCCTGCTTGACGAGGTTGAGGCAGAAAATGAGGCCTATGAGGGCGCCGAGGGAAATTCCGGCCGCGTAGGGCATCGAGCCGAAGAATATCGCCGTGAGAGGCAGGAGGGTGAGGATGAAGGGCATCCTGCGGCCGATCTTCGTATTCGTCCTGTCGGAGAGGACGCTCGACAGGGGGATGAGGAAGAGGGCGAAGATATTGTCGAGGGTCATGATGAAGCCGATCAGGGTCATGGAGGAGACATACTTGCCCAGGAATATCGGCACATAGGTGTCGTAGAGGGGATCCATCAGGCCCATGGTGAAGAAACCGAAACCGATGAGGAAAGTCAGTTTCATGTAGGGCTTAAAGCCTTTTCTGTCAGCGTTCATCGGGCTCTCCTTTCACGTTTTCGATACATACTACACCGTAGGGACGGATTCGCAAGGGAAAAACGGAGCCGGCGCCGAAAACCGGTTCCATGAGGCTGCGATAGCCGTTCAGCCGCGCGGTCGGGATGTAGGCCTGGATCGTGCCGGCGAAGCCGCCGCCGTGTACCCTGCAGGCTCCCTCGCCCGCGAGGAAATCCTCGGTGAGGGCGAGGGCTACCATGAGCCCCTGCTCGCCGGGAGCCCGGGGCGAGAAAATGTTCTGGAGATACTTGGCGCTTGAATCGCCCGAGGCCCGAATGGCCGACAGGTAGGCTTCGATATCCTTGGCTTCGATAGCCGCGGACAGGATGCGGGGACGCTCCGTCTCCGTGGCGAAATGCCAGGCTCGCAGGAAAGCCCGATCGCCGCAGTTCCTCCTGATCAGCGCAGCCTTGGATAGGAGCTCGGCCCTCGATGTACCCGCAAGCCTCGTCCTGCCGAGTACGGCCGCAGCCTGCTTCATCTCATACGGAATGGATGCGTAATCGTCGGTGAGGTCGGCGTGGCTGCCTCCCGTGGCGACGATGACGAGGGAATACCCGTATTCGGCGGGATCGAAGCGCAGCAGTTCCACTTTCGCGGCGGCAGGATCACCGAAGTCGATAGCCGTTACGCCGCCGAGGGCGCTGGCCATCTGGTCCATGAGTCCGCTGGGTTTGCCGAAATATTCGTTTTCGGCGAACTGGCCAATGTTGGCCAGTTCGCCGGGCGACAGGTCGATTCCGGAGAAGTCGGCGATCATCGCTCCAATGAGGATTTCGAAGGCGGCCGAGCTGGACAGACCCGACCCTGGGAGGACTTCGGATTGAATGAAGGCGTCGAAGCCGCGAATCGTGCCGGCCAGTCTCGACAATCCAGCCGCCATGCCGCGCACGATGGCCGCGGACTGGCCTTTTTCCTCTGCATGGACGCCAAGTTCGGCGAGGTCGAGTTCCAGGGAGCCAAATCCTTCCGACACGATGCACGCGATTCGATCCTTCCGGGGAACCGCGGCGGCGACGGCATCGAGCTGTATCGCCGCGGCGAGCACTCTACCCCCATTGTGGTCGGTATGGTTGCCGCAAAGCTCGGTTCTGCCGGGTGCCGAGAAAAACCACAGGCTTCCGCTTTTCCCCAGGTCGGGGAAGTTCGCGAAAAATTTTTGCTGGATTCCCGCGTAACGGCGGCTCTGGGCGCTCAAGACATCGGGATCGTAGAGCTCGGCCGGCGAGCCGAGCCTTGGAAGGCGGAGGGGAAGGGGTATGGCGATACCATGGTTGCGATCATTTTTGTCCATGAAGGGTTTCCTGGGCCAAGGCGGCCTTTTGGGCCAGCTCGAGGTACTCGGATGCGTTGGCGATTATCTTCACGATTTCCTCGTCGCCCACTGTCCGAACGACCTTGGCGGGGCTGCCCAGGACGAGACTTCGGCCGGGAATTTTTTTGCCTTCGGTGATGAGGGCCCCGGCGCCGACAACGCATTCGTCCCCTATTTCGGCCCCGTTGAGGATGATGGATCCCATCCCTATGAGGCAGCGGTTGCCCACCCTGCAGCCATGGACGATAGCCCCATGGCCGACGGTGACGTCATCGCCGATTATGCAGGGCAGATTGTCGGCGACGTGGAGCACGGCCCCGTCCTGGATGTTGGACCGCTTGCCGATAACGATAGGAGCCATGTCGCCGCGCAGGGTCGTGTTGTGCCATACCGACGAATCCTGGCCGATGGATACTTCCCCTGTGATCGACGCGCTCGGCGCGATGTACGAAGGGCCTGCAGCCCCCTGGTCTTTGTCTTTCATATGGCTCAAGGATCGTCTTAGCCAGGCCTCGTCGTCAACCCTTAAAGAACTGGCTCGGGCAAGAAAAAGGCGGCCGAAACCCGGCCGCCTTGAATGAACGATCGCCTTTTACGAAGGCGGGGAAGAATCGTTACTTCGCGGCCTTCAGGGCGTCGATGGCGAGGCTTACGACCGTGAGGTGGATGGAAGCGCCCGAAATAGCGTCCGAGGTGCCGTCGGCCTTCATCGCGATCTTGGCGGGATCTCCGGCTTTTACGATAGCAGCTTCCACGGCGTTGGCCTGAACGTTCCATTCGCCCTTCTTGGCGGCCTTGGCCATGCCGTACTTGCCCGACACCGCTTCGACGATCTTGGATTTCTTGCTTGGATCCTTGTAGATGCCATTCCAGACGAGATCCACCACCGAGCCGTTCACGACCGTGACGAGGGCTGTGTCTTTCCAGCCGGAGTTCTTGTCGAAGTCCTGCTGTGCGGCGTAGTACCAGCCGTCCTTGTAGGCACCCTTGGCGACCGGGGCTGAGGCGAGGGCCTGCTTGACGAGGGCGTAGAAGACGGAAACCGTCATGGTGGCGCCGGTGATGGCGTCCGTCTTGCCGTCCTTGTCGAACTTGGAAAAGTTGACATCCTGAGTCTTGACGAGGTATTCGCTCGCGGCTTTGGACTGTGCATTCCACTCGGCCTTGATCTTGGAGGCCTTCGCCATCCCGTACTTGCCGGCCGCGGAGTAGGTGAGCTTGTCGGCGGCGCCGGCGATGTTGGAGACGCCGTTCCATGTGGCAGCGACGATCTTGCCGCCTTTCACCTCAATCACCACCTGCTCTTTCCAGCCTGAACTGGCGAACTTGCCATCCTGGGCGAAGTAGAAGCCATCCTTGACCTTGGCAAGGTCAACCTGGGCGAAAACCGAGGCGGTCGCGACCATGAGCGCGAGTGCCAGCAGACAGATTTTTCTCATAGAATCCCTCCAAAAGAACTATATACTTTGTAATATATAGTATAGCTTTAATGCTATCTATATAAAATCCACGATTATAATAGCTCGATTTCCCAGGTTATGACAAGAGATCTATATAGGATTTTCTGGATTTAATGCTGCCGGACTCCACAGAGCGAAATCTCCGGCTCTTCCTTGACAGTCTGGGAAAAGCCCCATAATCTTGAAAAACAATACCCGCGGATTCGAATGTATCCGGCGGACCTCAGGAGTATCCGATGAATCCATTGGCCGAAGAACTCAACTCCATCCTGGCGAATACGACAGCGGCTCGCCTGCTTTCGGAGATGGGGAGGAGAATGTACTTTCCCAAGGGCATTCTCACCCAGAGCGCCGAAGCCACGGAGAAGGCGCATCGCTTCAACGCCACCATAGGCATGGCATACGAGGCAGGCCAGCCCATGATGCTCGACGCGCTCAGGAAAGCCCTGCCTTCACTCAGCCCCGCCGAGGCCGTCGCCTACGCTTCCACGGGAGGCGTCATGGCTTTGCGCAAGGAGTGGAAGGCCTCTCTCTCCGGCAAGAATCCCTCTCTTGTCGGCAAGTCCTTTTCCCTCCCCGTTGTCGTACCGGGCCTCACCGCCGCCGTTTCCTATATCTGCGACCTTTTTATCCAGCCCGGCGACAGCGTCGTCGTTCCCGACATGCACTGGCCCAACTACAGGCTCATCATCGAGGAAAGGAAGATGGCTTCCGGCCTCACCTTCCCGATCTTTTCCAAGGGCGGCTACAATATCGAAGGCTTGGAATCCAGGCTCCGCGAGGCGGGAGCCAGGCAGGGCAAGGCTGTCTGCATCCTCAACTTCCCCAACAACCCGACGGGATATTCCCTCACCCTCAAGGAAGCCGACGCCATCGTCGCCATGCTCCTCAAGCTCGCGAAGGAGGGTATCGACCTCCTCGTCATCGCCGACGACGCCTATTTCGGTCTCCAGTACGAGGATGGCCTCCTGCGCGAATCGATGTTCGCGCGCCTCGTCGATGCCCACGAGAAAATCCTCGCCGTGAAGGCCGACGGACCGACCAAGGAAGACTACGTGTGGGGCTTCAGGGTCGGTTTCGTGAGCTTCGGCGGCAAGGGTCTGGACGAGAAGATGCAGGATGCCCTCTCCAAGAAGCTCATGGGCGTCATCCGCTCCTCGGTGTCCAGTTCGAGCGGCCTTGCCCAGCATCTCCTGCTCAAGGCCCTGCAGTATCCCGGCTACGAGGAACAGAAGGCGAGGTACAGAAAGATTCTCGAAGGGCGCTACAAGGCGATGAAATCCTATCTTGCCTCGCATGAGCTGCCCGAATCCCTTGTTCCTCTGCCCTTCAACTCGGGCTATTTCATGAGCTTCGAGTGCAGGGGGATCTCGGCCGAAAAGCTGAGGGTCGCACTGCTCGAAAAACTGGGAATCGGCACTATTTCAATGCAGGACAAATATCTGCGCATCGCCTTCTCGAGCGTCGAGGAGGATCAGGTTCCCGCCCTCCTGGACGCTGTCGTGGCGACGGCTAAGGGGTGATTTCGACGAGGACGAGCCTGTGGTCGGAAGTCGGGATTTTCCCTTTCCCGGCCGCGGGCTGGATCACCCTCACGCGGGTTCTGTCGAAACCGGCGGCGAGGGCTGGCGAGATGAGTATGTGGTCCAGAACGCTCGAGTAGCGTGAGTCGACGAAGGTTGGCTCGGCTCCGAGAAAGCTTTGGTTCGTGGCGAGAAAATCGTTGGCTGGGTCGGCGTCGTCGGCGAGGCGCAGGGCACTGAGGGTGGAAGCCTTCGCGCCCAGGTCGGAAGCGTTCGCCGTATTGAAATCCCCTGCCAGGACGATAGCCTTCTTCGTCAGATCCGCCCCATAGGATGCCGTGAGATGCAGGCCCAGGGCTTGGGCCTGCGCCCGCCTCGTCCCTTCCGATTTTTCGTCCCCCATGGCCTTGAAATGGAATCCCAGCAGGTCCAGGCTCTTTCCGCCTATATCGATCGAGGCGTAAATGCCCGACCTCGGCCAGGAATCAGCCTGGCCAGGCTCGAGAACCGGGCCCTGTTCCACAATCTTGTAGCGGGAGAATACGGCGAGGTCGTCCTCGCCCTTCGTGTCGACGACGGCGACAAAGGGCATGGCCCAGCCGGCGCGGGCGAGGGCGACGGAGAGAAGGGCGATGTCGCCGCCCTTGGCTTCGTCCGACTGGATCTCCTCGAGGACGATGATGTCGGCTTCGGCCTGCTTAATTGTAAGCGCGACCTCGTCGTGGAGGGATATTCTGCTGCCCGTGCTCGCGTCGGAGGCCGCGCAGTCGCGAACGTTCCAGGTGGCAATTTTAACCGATGAGGCAAGGGGGGCTGGTGCCTCTCGGGCTGGGGCTTGGGCCGGAGCCAGGGCGGCCTTGGGGTCGGAAGTTTGCGCCGGCGCTGCGGGCTGTTCCTGGGCTTGGAGGAGAACGGTCTTCGGGCCGCCGGCGAAGGCGGCCGCAATGAGGGCGACGACGGCCGCAAGCGTGAGAAAACTCAGGCCCGCGACCGCCTTGTCGCGAAAACGCCCCGGCTTCACTTCAGGATGTATGATTTAAGTGGCGGAAAGCCGTTGAAATAGATCGACGAGTAGGACTGCGTGTAGGCGCCGGTCGTCAAAATGTAGGCCCTGTCACCGATCCGCGCCGTTTCGGGCATCATGTACTGGGTTTTCTCGTAGAGGATGTCCATCGAATCGCAGGTGGGGCCGGCCAGGATGACGTCCACGGCCGTGCCTTCGCCCTCGAAGAGGATGGGATACTTGATCGCCTCATCCAGGGTCTCTATGAGGCCGCCGAATTTCCCAATGTCGAGGAATACCCAAGGATAGCGCTCGTGCACCGATTTCTTGGCTATGTTGATGATCTCCGCGACAATGACTCCGGCGTCGCCCGCCATGGACCTTCCCGGCTCGATGATGATCTCCTCGGGCCAGTCGTTCTTGAAGCAGTTGTCCAGGAAGCGCTTGATGTCGTCGGCATACTGGCCGAGGGTGTCGGTGGGCTCGACGTAGTTCGCCGGGAAGCCGCCGCCCATATTGATCATCTTCATGTCGACCTTGAGATCGTCGCGCGCCCAAGCCATGAGCTGTGAGGCTGTGGTCAGGGCCGTCGACCACTGGCCGACGTCGCGCTGCTGGCTGCCGGGGTGGAAGGAGATGCCGTGGGGCACGAGGCCGAAGCGGATGGCTGTCTTGATGAGCTGGCGCGCAAGGTCGGGGTGGGATCCGAATTTTCTGGACAGAGGCCAGTCGGCGCCCAAGCCCTCGGTGAGGAGACGGAAAAAGACCTTGGATCCGGGGGCTGCCCGAGCGATCTTGTCGATGTCGGTGATCGAGTCGGTGGCGTAGAGGCGAACGCCCTTCTCGTAGAAGTAGGCGATGTCCTTCTCTTTCTTGATCGTGTTGCCAAAACTCATTCGGTCGGGCGAGACGCCCAGGCGCAGGAGCTGGTCGAGTTCGAACCGTGTGGCTACGTCGAAGCTCGATCCGAGTGCGGCGAGAAGGGAGACGACGGCGTCATCGGGGTTGGCCTTGACGGCGTAGTAAATCTTGGCGAAGGGGAAATACTTGACCAGATCATCGTAGTTTTTTTTGATGATATCGAGGTCGATGATGAGGCAGGGGGTTTCCTTGTCTCCCGAAAAGGCCTTGATGCGCTCGAAACGCTCTCTGGACATGAAGTTTTCGAGCGGGAAGTGGTACTGATCTTTCACTGCCGTACCCCTTTCACGTAGTTGATTGACCCGGCGCAACCTGAAGGTTCCAGCGGGGGCGATCCGTCATACCGGGGCCCGGCGACGTATCCAGACCCAACAATACTGATCTACTTGCCCAAAGGTCAAGAAGGTAGTATTAACATGGTATGATAGGATTTTTCTTCAAGAAGGCATTTTTTGACGGCTGGGACAATCTCTTCGCCATCGCTGCCTTCAACATCGTCCATCTCGCCCTCCTCCTTCTTTTCATCGTTCTCCCCATCTCCCTTGGCATAGGCAACGCCCTTTCCATGCTCTTCATAATCCTCGGCTTCATGGCTATCGCGCAGTGGCAATCGATAACCGCCTTCGCCATGAATGGGGTTTCCGATTACCATTCCCCCGGTTTCAAGGCCAGCTTCGCCCATTTTCCCTCATCCTGGAAACCTGGGCTTGTCGTGGGCGCCGTCAATGTGGGGCTCTGGTTTTCGCTCACCGTGGGTATCCCCTTCTATCTGTCCCAGGCGGGGATCCTGGGGCTTTTCCTGGCCAGCCTCCTGTTCTGGACCTGCCTTGTCGCCCTCCTGGCATCCCAGTATTATCTTCCTCTCGAAGCGCGCAGGGGCGGCGGTTTCAGGAAGAATGTCAAGGTTGCGATGATCCTGGTTCTGGACAATCCGGGCTTCACTCTCTTTCTGTTTTTATACAACACGCTCAGCCTGGTTATCTCCACCCTCATGGCATTCATGGCTCCAGGCTTCGCCGGAATAGCCCTCGCCTCGGCCGATGCCGTCAAGCTGAGGCTCATGAAGTACAATTGGCTCGAACAGCACCCCGGAGCGCAGAAGAAGCACCTGCCATGGGCTGAAATCCTCGCGGAGGAGAAGGAAATGGTGGGGGAGCGCACGCTTAAGGGCATGATATTTCCATGGAAGGAAGGCAAATGAAGGAATCCTCGCGAAGGGAGCCGGGCCTCAAGCCGCCCGCACGCTCCAACAATGCCAAGACTGACACAACCAAGATATCAAGCCAGCGCCAGGATCGTATCGATGAGAGAAAGGAGAGAGCCGAGAAAGCCCTTTCATCCATCGTGTTCATACAGCTGCCCGGCGAAACGCTGAAATCCCTCGGTATAACCGGCTTGAGCGGCGGCGCGACCATCCCGGTCCAGACGCAGGGTCCGATCGCCCGCTTTGACGCCTCGATGGTGAATGTGGAAAGCATCGTTGCGGGCATGCTCAGGGTTCTCGCGTGGCAGCCGGACAACAAATTCGCCGACAGTTACCGCCAGATCGTCCGGTCCCTCAGGCCTGGCCTTCTCGCCGAGCTTTCCGATGCCGGCATCGCCAAGGCGCAGGAAAAGGAATGGGATATAGCAGAGGAGATTTTCCTCGCCCTCGTCGGCCTCTATCCCGATGCTCCCGAAGCCCTGCTCGATCTCGCCCTTCTGAGGGAGGAACACGCCAAGCTTTACCGCGAAGAGACGGAAGAGGCGAAGGCCGAGAGCGAGGACGATCTCGCCTATGATTGTTACAGAAAACTGCTTTCCATGGAGCCGCCCTTCGCCCCTGCGTATTATCATGCGGCATTCTTCTTTATACGCAAGCGCGGCTTCGACCGCGCCGTATCCCTTTTTACAAGCTTCATAGGTCTGAGCGAGGACGAGGACAAGGTTGCCCGCGCCAAGGAAGTGCTGAAAAAGCTCCAGGATCTGGGTTATCTGGACACGACCTTCAAGGAAGCCTACGACTTCATCCAGATGGGGGAAGAGGAAAAGGGACTCGAAAAAGCCATGGCGTTTGTCGGCAGGTACCCGGCTGTCTGGAACGGCTGGTTTCTGGCCGGATGGGCGCAGAGAAGACTGGGCCGATGGAAGGATGCCCTGGAGGCTTTTATCCGCGCCGTAGACCTTGGCGCCCAGGAAACCGACACCTTCAACGAGATGGCGCTCTGCCAGATAGAGCTCGGCGACTTTGCCGCGGCGCGTTTGAGCCTGGAAAAAGCCCTCAGGATCGAGCCTGAAAACGTCAAGATCATCGTCAATCTGGGAGCTCTCGCATTCAGGATGGGCAAGAAGGGCGAAGCCCTCGGCTTCTTCCGCAGCGCCCTCGTCATCGATCCCAACGACGCGCTGGCCAAGGACTGGATAGAGAAAGTGGGGGATGCAGGCTAGCGAAGCCTCCCTCTCACCGGAGAAAGTACGATGAGGACTGAATCCCTGGCCCATGAACTCCTCGATCGCGCCCGATCTATCCGCGGAGCAGGCACCTCCGGCGCGGCCGAAGGATATCCGGAGCCCCCTTTTCTGAGGGAGCTCGCGAGCGACGCCATTATGGCCCTCATGTCCGAGCCTTCGGGAATCCGCCCGCTTTCTCCGGCAGGGGAGCCCGGAGGCCTCATCCGCATCACGGCCCCCTTTGTGGTCGCCATCCCCGACCTGCATGCTCGTTTCGGCTTTCTCGTCGATCTGCTGGCCTCGTCCGCACCTGGGGCAGCCGGCGAAACGATGCTTGATATGGCACTGGATGGCCGTCTCGCCATAATCTGCCTGGGCGACATCCTCAACAGCGAGGGGCGCCTGGCCGCTGACCGCTGGGGCGGGGCTGCTCTACGGCTTGTCAATTCACGCGGGCTGGAGGGATTGCTTGGCCCG
Organism: uncultured Treponemataceae bacterium; assembly: GCA_964468155.1. Taxonomy (GTDB): domain Bacteria; phylum Spirochaetota; class Spirochaetia; order Treponematales; family Rectinemataceae; genus CAYXUF01. The sequence continues at coordinate 36,063 of CAYXUF010000013.1, read as the reverse complement.
GAAATGGACGAAGAGATGGGCGTTTCCATGGCGACGCTCGGCCTCGTCATGCTTTTGAAAGCCAGGCTTGGCTCCAGCTTCCACTGCCTCAAGGGCAACCACGACAATATCTCGAACACGAGCATGGATGGGGATGCCGGTTTCTCCAAATACGCCCTCGAGGGGGCTATGGGAGCGGAGTGGTTCAGGCTTCGTTACGGCGAGGATCTCATGGGTCTGATACGGCGCTACGAGAGGCTCCTTCCTCTTGTGGCAGCAGGCAGGCGTTTTTGCGCAAGCCATGCCGAACCGGCCTTTGCCATTGGGTTGGATGGGCTTCTGGACTACAGGAACAGGGCCGACATTGTCGCCGCCCTTATCTGGACGGGTAATGATCAGGCTGAGGAAGGCTCCACCGATGCCTGTCTCTCAACCTTCCTTCCGGGGAGTGAGGCCGGTAAAGGCATCTGGATCGCAGGCCACCGCTCGGTGAGGGGCAGTTACGCCCTGCGCGCCTCCGGCAGGCTCGTCCAGATCCATAATCCGGAACGCCGGCAGTTCGCATGGATCGACAATGGCGAAGCCATGGAGACCACCAGGGCGACCCTGTACGAAGTGGGGGAGGGAGGCGGAATCCCGGCTTTCCTCGAGGCACTGCCTCAGGTCGGTCTTGACCATCGGGATCGGGAACACTAGTATTTTTCAACTATGGCATCGAAAAAAAGAAGGAAATCTTCCCACGCTTCTTCCAACCTGGGTTGTCTCATCTTTCTGGCGGGGTTCATTATCCTTCTCGTCGTCTTCGCGATAAAATTCCCCGACATCAAAAAGACGCTGGACGACACGAACTTTCTGGATGCGCTCAAGAATCGTCAGACCACGACAACGACGGTTACCAGGCCCCAGAAGTCTCCGGTTACGACCACGACGGTGGACAGGCCCATCAAGGCTCCAGCTCCCGCTTCGGCTCCCACTTCGACCTCATTGTCCACGACCCCGTCCACGCTCGCCCCAGGTTCTCCCCAGGCCGCTGTTCCCGCGGTACAGACAAGACAGGCAAGCCTTTTCTTCGTAAACATCGATGAAGACGGCGTGATCTCGCGGCGCGAAGTGAAGCGCAATATCCCCGCAAGCGATTCACCGCTCACCGATGCCATCAATGCCCTGATCGCCGGACCCAGCGAGGGGGAAATACGCAGCGGCCTTGTTTCTCTCATCCCCCGCGGCACGAAGCTGCTGAGCATAGCGCTGAGGGGCAGCACCGCCATTATCGACCTGAGCGACGCCTTCAATTACAATCACTACGGCGTCGAAGGCTATTCCGCCCAATTGCGCCAGATCGTCTACACGGCTACTTCATTCCCTTCTGTCCAGGATGTCCAGTTTCTTGTCGAAGGCAAACAAAAGGATTATCTGGGCGGTGAAGGCGTCTATATCGGCAAGCCTCTTTCGCGCAACAGCTTCTGAGGGTGGCGGTCCTGTCGTTATTCCGCAATTGCCGCAAGCCTGTTTTGATGGTATAATTGCCCATCCATCAACTTTTCACGAGGAGGCTTGTACGCAGACAACAGGCTTGCATGACTGGCACATCGCGCGAGGAGCCAAGATGGCTCCCTTCGCCGGGTTTGACATGCCCATCTCCTATCCCACAGGCGCCATCGAGGAACATGCCATCACCCGACGTTCTGTCGGTCTCTTCGACATAGACCACATGGGTCAGTTCGAGGTGAGGGGCGCTGGAGCCGATGCCTTTGTATCCAGGCTCGTGAGCGCGAAGATCGACGACATGAAGCCTCCCATGGCACGCTATTCCCTCCTTCTCGACGAGAAGGGCTGCGTCATTGACGATCTTTTCCTCTATCGCATGCCCGATTTCTGGTGGATCGTCGTCAACGCCTCCAACAGGGCCACGGATCTCGCCTGGTTCAAGGCTCATGCCGGCAAGGATGTCTCCGTCGTCGACAAATCCGACGAAACCTACATGATAGCCGTCCAGGGACCGAAGGCAATGGAACTCCTCGACGCGTCGGGAAGCCCAGCAGTTTCGGCCCTCGAACGCTTCACCTGGGGGAAGATTTCCATCGCGGGTGTACCCGTTCTCTTTGGGCGAACAGGCTACACGGGAGAGGATGGGGGCGAACTCTTTTTCCCCGCCGAAAAAGCCGGGATGCTCTGGAACTATCTCCTTGAAAAGGGAAAGGCCCTGGGAATCGAGACAATGCCCATTGGGCTCGCCGCCCGCGACAGCCTGCGCTTCGAGGCGGGAATGCCCCTCCATGGCCATGAGATCAGTCCTTCCATCAACGCCCTCGAGGCCAACTTCAAGTGGGCCTGCGATTTCGAGAAGGACTTTATCGGCAAGGGTGCCCTGGCCGAAATCGCCGCCAGGGGCCTGTCGCGCAGGCTCGTCAGCCTCGAGGTGACCGGAGGCGTACCCCGCGAAGGCTACGAGGTAGCCGAAGAGTCAGGCAGGATAGTCGGGCACTGTGTGGCGGGCATGTTCTGCCCGACGGTGAAGAAGTACGCGGCCAACGCCTTCGTGGAACCGGGGCTGGCCAAGGTCGGCACGGCCCTCAAGGTCATCATCCGCGGGCAGGCCAAGGACGCGGTCGTGGTGAAGCGCCCGCTCTATATCCCTGCTTACAGAAGGTAATGCGGGCTCCGTAGTGGAGCCCTGATTTGCATGAACAGATTTGCGTCAACTAAAAGGAGTGAAGCCATGAGTATCGATTCTGCGGCGAAATATGCCGAATCCCATGAGTATGCGAAAGTCGAAGCCGGAATAGTCGTCGTGGGCATCTCCGACCATGCACAGGCAGAGCTGGGCGATATTGTTTTTATCGAACTTCCCGCGGTGGGAAAGGTCCTGGCCAAGGGGCAGGCTTTCGGCACTGTCGAGTCGGTGAAGGCCGCAAGCGACCTCTACATGCCCGTAGGCGGCACGATCGTCGCCGTCAACGAGGCTCTTCAGGCCGACCCCGCACTGATCAACAAGGAACCCTATTCGGGCGGCTGGATGATCAAGGTCAAGCCCGTGAACCTCGCCGAGATGGACGGGCTCATGAGCGCAGAAGCCTACGCGAAATCGACAGGGGAGGCATGAGGCATGCCCTTCATCCCCAATACCGACGCCGATAGGGCGGCCATGCTGGAGGTGGTGGGGAAGGGGAGCGTCGAGGCTCTCTTCGCCGATATCCCTGCCGGCCGCCGCTTTCCTCCGCTCAAACTGCCCCAGGGCATTTCAGAACTCGAGGTGCTTAAGGAAATAGAGGCGCTCGCCGCGAAAAACCTGAACGCCGGGCAGGCTGCCTGGTTCCTCGGCGCGGGAGCCTACAATCACTTTATCCCGGCCCTCGTGCCGGCCCTCGCCTCGAGGGGCGAATTTCTCACGGCCTATACGCCCTACCAGCCCGAGGTGTCCCAGGGCACCCTCCAGGCTATCTTCGAATACCAGAGCATGGCGGCCGAGCTTTTCGGCATGGCCGTCGTCAACGCATCCCACTACGACGGGGCCACAGCCCTCGCCGAGGCTATCCTCATGGCCTGGAAGCTGGACGAGGCCCGCAGGCGCATCCTTCTTCCCGTCGATCTCCATCCCGAATACAAGGATGTGGTGAAAACCTATTTCTCTTCCTTCGATGTGGAAATCGTGGAATATGAAGGGGCTCCCGAGACGGCGCCCGTGGACGGTACAGCCGCCTGCCTCGTGGCTGGCTATCCCTGCTTCTCGGGCGAGATATATCCGCTGGAGGCGGGAGCGGCAAAAGCTCACGCTTCGGGCGCCCTTTTCATCGTCGCGGCCGATCCCTTCCTCTGCTCCATCCTCAAGAGTCCGGGAGCCCAGGGCGCGGACATCGTCGTCGCCGAAGGCCAATGCCTGGGCAACGCGATGAATTTCGGCGGCCCCTTCCTCGGCATGATGGGCTGCACCGAAAAGCTTATGCGCAAGATGCCCGGCCGGATCGTGGGCGAGGCGAAGGACCATGATGGCAGGAGGGGTTTCGTGTTGACCCTGACCGCCCGCGAGCAGCATATCCGCCGCGAGAAGGCGGTCTCAAACATCTGTTCCAACCAGGGTCTGACCATGCTCCAGTCCTGCATCTACATGGCTGCAATGGGGGCAGGGGGCTTGAGGGCTGTCGCATCCCTCTGCCACGACAAGGCCCACTATGCCGCGGCCGCCATCGCCTCGATTCCCGGATTCAAGGTGCTTCCGAAGAGCTTTTTCAAGGAATTCCTCGTGAAGACGCCCAAGCCCGCGGCCGAAATCTATGCGGCGCTCGCGAAGCGCCGCATCGTGCCCGGATTCCCTTGCTCGCGCTACGACGCGTCAAGGACAAACGAGCTCCTCGTATGCGTCACCGAGATGAACACCAGGACGGAAATCGACAGGCTCGCGGCCGCGCTCAAGGAGGTTTCGGCATGAATCTCGTCCACGAACCTCTCGTATTCGAACTCACAAGCCCAGGCCTCATCGGTTGCGCCCTTCCTGCCTCCGACGTACCGAAAGCCCCTCTCCCGAAGGGCCTCGAGCGTGAATCCCTCGCCCTGCCAGAGCTGGATGAGCTCACCGTGGTGCGCCATTTCACGAGGCTTTCCCAGAAGAACTACTCCATCGATACGCATTTCTACCCCCTCGGCTCCTGCACGATGAAGTACAACCCCAAGGCCAACGAGGTAGCGGCCGGCATGGCCGGATGGCGCAACTCCCACCCCCTCGCCGGCGACGTTCTGTCCCAGGGTTCTCTCGAGCTGATCTGGCGGCTGCAGAAAAGCCTCGCGGAAATCGGCGGCTTCGATGCCGTATCCCTCCAGCCGGCCGCTGGCGCCCATGGCGAGCTTTCCGGCGTCCTCATGATACGCGATTACCTTCGGGCCAAGGGGCAGGGGCAGCGCGTGAAGATGCTCATTCCGGATTCGGCCCACGGCACCAACCCCGCCTCCTGCACCATGGCGGGCTTCACCACCCAGACCATCCCCTCGGGGCGCGACGGCAACATCGATCTCAAGGCCCTGGCGGCAGCCCTCGATGACACGGTCGCGGGCATCATGATCACCAATCCCAATACTCTCGGCCTCTTCGAAAGGAACATCGGCAGGATCGCGCGTATGGTCCATGAGGCGGGCGGCCTCGTCTACGGCGACGGCGCCAACATGAACGCTCTAACCGGGGTGTTCAAGCCGGGCAAGAGCGGCATCGATGTCATGCACTTCAACCTGCACAAGACCTTTTCGACCCCCCACGGCGGCGGAGGCCCCGGCTCGGGGATGGTTGCCGCAGTGAAGATCCTGTCGCCCTATCTGCCAGGACCAGTCGCTGTCAAAAAAGGCGGGAAATTCGCGCTTTCAATGCCCGAAAAGAGCATAGGCAGGGTAAAAGCCTTTTACGGCAACTTTGGCGTCCTCGTGCGCGCCTACACCTACATCAGGATGCAGGGCGCCGACGGATTGAGGCGGATCGCCGAGAATTCGGTGCTCAACGCCAACTATCTGAGGGCTCGCCTTGAAAAAACATACAAGCTGAAGTACACGCGCAGCTGCATGCACGAATTCGTGGCGATGGGCGATATCGCTCCCGGCATCCATACCCTGGACATCGCCAAGCGACTCATCGACTATGGCTTCCATCCGCCGACAATCTACTTCCCCCTCATCGTGCCCGAGGCGCTTATGATCGAGCCGACGGAGACGGAGAGCAAGCGTAATCTCGATGCCTTTGTGGAGGCGATGCTTGCCATAGCCGAGGAGGCGAAGACGAAGCCGGAACTCCTTCATGCCGCGCCTTCGACGACGCCTGTCGGCCGCATGGATGAGGTGGCGGCAGCCCGCAGCCCCGTCCTCTGCTACAGGGGCTGAGATAGGAAGGAGAGGCAGTCAGGAAGCGATTCCTCGACTGCCTCTTTTTTTCAGCGCCTGGCTTGAGATGCCTTTACTCGGCATCGACACCGTGCTTTACTTTCGCTATTACTGAAATATAAAATATGTTTGGAGGCTATGTGCCGCTGATTTTTGTCCTTTTATCCTGTGCCTTGGCGTCGACCCTTGTGCCGGCCATCCTCTATTTCGCTCACAGCCTCCGCATCTACGATAAAACCAGCGCGAGGAAAATCCACAACGGCAACATTCCCCGCCTTGGAGGAGTCGGGATAGTCGTGGCGTTTTTAGCCACCATCGTCGTGATGAAGCTGTTTCAGGAACCCCTTGCCGAAGAGTTCAGCAATAAGTATAGAATCTGGCCCATTTTGGTATCCGGTATCGCGATATTTTCCATTGGTCTCATCGATGATTTCCTCGATCTGCGGGCGAAGTTCAAATTCCTCATAGAAGCCTTGATAGCGATTTTCCTGATAATCTGGGGATTCCGCTTCAAGATGATCATGATACCCTGGGGCGATGGCAGTCTGAATCTCGGGCTTCTCTCCTATCCGATCACCTTCCTCTGGATCGTCGGCATCACCAACGCCATGAATCTCATCGATGGCCTGGATGGTCTTGCCGGGGGAATCGCCTTTATTGCATCCTTGAGCTTCGGTATACTCTTCTGGTCCCAGAGTTCCATAATATCAGCGGAGATCTGCTTTGCCGTCACCGGTTCGGTAGCCGGTTTTCTCATTTTCAACCTGCCTCCCGCAAAGATTTTCATGGGGGATTCGGGCAGCCTTTTCCTCGGCTTCTGTATGGCTATTCTTCCCCTCCTCGGTCAGGGTGAGACAAAAGCCGAAATAGGCATTATTGCTGCTGCCACAACCGTCGCCATCCCTGTCTTCGATACCTTTTCGGCTATATTCAGGCGGACGAGGGCCCATGTATCTTTCTTCACGCCCGACAAGGGCCATCTTCACCACATTTTGCTTGGAAAAGTAAAATCCACGAGCCTTGTGCTCCTGATTATCTATGGGATCAACAGTCTTCTCGCCTTCGCCGCCATGAGCACACTCTTCATGGGAAGCGCATGGAGCTTTGGCCTGAAGTGTGGCGCCCTCCTCCTCATTGGCCTGTTTTTCGGCTATATCAATCGCGGGGCGTTCAGGGGCGGCAGTCTTCCCAAATAGCACGCTCAGGTCTTGGCTTTGGGTTCTCCCGATCTGGAATAGAGGAAGCGCTTTATCTTCTGGGTCGGCGTCTTTTCGAAGGGGCTTTCCTGCAGCTTGATGGAGCTTATGCGCGAGAAAGCGCTCAGCTTCGCGTTGGCTTCCCTGCGGATTGTCTCCAGGAGGCTTTCGGCCTTTTTCCCCGCTCCTGCCCAGGTTTCGCCCAGGGAATGGGCGACGGATTTTTCCGCGTTTACCAAGGCATTTCCCATCCGCAATGAGATGTCTTCGGCAGCGTCGAGGCCGTCCTGTATCCGAGCCTCCAGCTTTTCGAGCACTTCGCTTTTCAGGTAGACATAAGCGGTGAGGCCAGCCTCACCTTCGACGACGAGGGATTCTGCCACATAGGGCGACAGGTTGAGGACAGCTTCTATCTCTTCGGGATAGATATTCTCTCCCGATGCGCCGAGGATCATCGATTTAATCCGTCCCTTTACGAATATGCGTCCTTTGGCATCCACATAGCCAAGGTCGCCTGTCCTGAACCAGCCGTCTTCGGTAAAGGCTTCCTTTGTGCGCTCCGGATCCTTGAAATAGCCCTTGAATATATTCTCGCCCCTCGCCTGAATCTCCCCTTCGCCTGTCTCCGCGGAGGGATTGGCTATCCGTATCTCGACGCCCTTCAATGCGGGCCCCGTCGAATGGAGGAAGGTCCGGCGTGGCGGACAGCCCGCTATGAGCGGCGAGCATTCGGTGAGCCCGTAGCCGATCGCGTAGGGGAAGCCCGCCCGCTTGAGAAAGTCCTCCACATCGCCGGAGAGGGGGGCTCCGCCGACGCCGAAAAAGCGCATCCTGCCTCCGAAGGTTTTCTTGAGCTTGATGCCGGCGAAGCCGATAAGGAGGGGCTTGAAGAGCGGGCTTGCGTACAGCTTCATGCCTTCCAGCGTGGGCTTGATGTTCGAACGGTAGATCTTCTCGATGACGAGGGGCACTGAGAGCATGATCGTCGGGCGCACGGCCTTGAGGGCGGGTAAAAGGACGGTGGCTGATGGCGGCCTGTCCAGATAGTGGATATGGGATCCCGAGAGGAGAGGAATGACGAATCCGATGGTGAACTCGTAAGTATGGGCGAGGGGCAGGATGGAGAGGAGGCGGTCCGTCCTGTGGAGGATGATGATGGATCGGCAGCCTATGGCATCCGACAGTATATTCCTGTGGCTCAGCATGACACCCTTCGAGAGCCCTGTGGTGCCCGATGTATAGACAATCATCGCCAGGTCGTCGGGATCAGGCCTTGGAATCTTCAGTTCCGGAAGATTCGGGTGTCGGGGTTCCGTGGTCGGTGCGCCCGCGCTCGACTGATTCCTCGGCCTTGCGTTGACGGTATCGAGGAGGATTGCCGCGAGTTCCAATGCTCTTATTTTTTGGTACATCCTGTCCGAGCAGATCACTGCCTTCGCTTCAGCGTGGATGATGATGTTCTTTATCTGCTCGGCCGTAAAATCCGTGAGTATGGGGACGACGATGGCTCCCGCGCGCAGGATTCCGAAATAAGCTATGCCCCAATGAGGCGAATTCTCGGCGAGGAGGGCTACCTTGTCGCCTTTCTCTATGCCCTGCGAAGCCAGGGCGGCTGCCATGTGGGCTGAACGCTTCTCGATATCGCCATAGGTGAAGCGCTCGCCGCCGACCATCGACAGGGCTGGCAGATATGCATAGCGCTTCCCGCTCTTCTCGATCATCCCGACGAGAGTAAAGTCTTCCAGAACGTACACTGGCTAACTCCTGAGTGCCTTATCTTATAGCGAAAACAGGGAGTTGCGCCAGTGAGTTCGTGATTAACCCGCTTCAGTCTCTGCCGAAAACCGATACTATACCGCTGTTGCCGCTGTTGCCCATGATGAAGGCTCCCCTGATATAGCTTAGCGTTTTTGCTCCAGCTATTCCTGCCTGCGTGCAGGATGAAGACGGAATGACAGATTGGGTAATCGGCATCCTGTCGGGCCCCATGTCGAGGAATACGAGGCTGTTGCCGCCCGCAGCCGCCAGGGTTTCGCAGCTTCCATCGGCTGGTGATTTCCCGACTGCTATGGCGTTGGCGTTCTGTGCCTCGTACGGAAGGCTGAAGGAAGATTCCATGGTATAGGGGCTTGATGGATCCGAACGAGAGAAACAAAGGATATCATTCCCGTCGCAGAGAACGTAGAAGGCATCGCCCTCCTCTGATAGTGCGATCGATGTTGGGTGGTAAGGACCGGATTCGGAATTGCCGATTATTTCTGATGGCGTGGAGAAGCTTGAATCATTCTGGATCACATAGAGCCTCGATGTCGTCTCGGCGCTTATGACGATGCTTCCCGATCGTGTAGCTTTAACATCTTGTAACGTAGATGTTGAAGGTTCCTGGTTTAGCTCGCAGATCGAGGAGTAGCCCAGGCCCCCATCATCGACGTCGAAGGCGTAAACACGCTTGTTCGCCTTAGCGACCGCGTAAAGTTTTCGGCCGTCGGCCGAAAAGCAAAGAGCGCGGATGGAACCCATGCCAGTCATTTCGGCTGGGGTGCTGCTCCCGGGCATCGTCTCGAAAGCGTCGAGAAAAAGGCCCCCTTCATCAAGCTTTCCAAGCCAAATCCAGCTGGAAACCGTATTTGCTGCCGCAATGAAGCGCCCATCATTCGACACAGCTATTCGGTCGGCGTTTTTATAGTCCTTGTCCACATACAATTTGTTTCTCCAGAGCCGAACCCAGGATGCGTCGATAGAGAGAGCCGTTGCCCCAGGGCTGGCAATTGGGTCCAATTCGGCCCCATATGCCGCCGCGAAGGCATGAAGGGCGCTTGTATCATCCAAACCCAAAACAGCCACTAACCCCGAAGGCGAGCTGGCGATAGCCTTGATAGAACTTGCGCTGCCTGTTCCATTGGTAAAAGATCCCGTCGTTTCGCCGAGGGATCTGCCCATCGCCGCCTTGAAGTCGTAGCTTGCCCTCCACCTGAATCCAGAAATTCCTGTCGACCTTCCTGTGTCGAGGGTCGCGGATGACGAACCCGCTCGGAAGGATTGCAGCGATTCTTCGACGAAGTCGATCCGCACGGTAGAGAGTGGAGATGAAACTGGCAGACGCGGGAGGACAAAGCTTCCCGCGGGAAGAAGCCCACGGTTGCCTACGAGTTCGATTGCCGTACCCGCCTCGTCGCCGTTCTGGTACCAGAGCCGCCGCATTGTTTCTCCCGCAAGGGGAGCGTAGCGGCTGATGGCAATCGGCAAAGGCATGACATCCTCGGCAAAGCTGTGTCCGGCAGAAAGTATCGGAGCAGGCAGGGGAGACGAGGGATAAAGGGAAGCCGAAAGATCGATGGCCGGCATTCCCAATTCAAAGGCGCAGGTTCCCTTGGTCTGAAATCCCGCCACGATCAGAACAGTCTCGGCGCAGCCGCCCGAGACGACCCCATCCGAACCGAGCAGTTTCAAGGTGAGGCCGTAATGTCCGGCGCCGAGTCCTTCAAATCCGAGCGTAGCCTGTTCGGCAGGTATATCGATAGGAATTGTCGCTGAAGGCTGGGGGGCGTTCTTTCCCGGCAGACCCTTGAAACTGAGATTTCCCGTGACGCGTCCTCCCGGCGGCAAGGCCAAGGACGTGGTGATATTGAGCAGCAAATTTCCTGATCCATCGATGGGATAGAGAATTATTTTCGCCGATGTTGTCCTGCCCGGCTGAAGGAGGCACTGCGACGAGCCCGCCGCCACTTCCTTCCCGGCCGCAGAAAAGGCTTTCACTTCGATTGCCCACTCGCCAGGGGGAAGCCTTTCTTCAACCGCCATGGCTGACCCATCAAGGGACAAGCCCGCAGCTCCCGGACCTGTGCCGGATATAGTGAAGCGGGCCGGACTCCAGTCTTCTTCCGGCTCGATGGACGCCGGCTTCTGGTTGCCGTTCGGAACCGCACGAACTCTCGCGAAGACCTTGTCGCACTGCAGGCTTAGCGCCAGCGTACCCATCCTGGAATTCTGCATTCCAGAACAGGAAAGGGCGAGCGCCATCGCTGCCATCATGCACACAAAACACACAAATGCTTTTCGCATACCTGCCTCCGCACCATAGGCGCACGCAGGGAAGCCCGGCGCTTCAAAATGGCTGTTCCTTCCTCATTGCGGCATGCGGATAGTATTTGTATAATCGCCTTGTTACCGAGCCGATCGGATCTTTGCTATATTGACAGTGAAGTTGCCCTGTATCACGAATTTCTGGAGGACCTGCGGTGAAGATTCTTATGATCTCGAGCGAGGCTGTTCCCTTCGCCAAGTCGGGCGGCCTGGGCGATGCCGTGTCGGCCCTTGCTATCGCCCTCTCCCGGCTCGGACACGATGTACGCCTCCTCATGCCGCGATATTATTTTATTCCCCGCGAAAAACTTTCCATGCTCGACGATCCAATGGGCATCCCGGTGGGCGACGTGGAGAAGTGGACGCAAGTCTACGCCTCGAACCTCCCTTCCTCCAACGTCCCCGTGTATTTTCTTGACTACGAAGCGTATTACGGGCGAAGCGGCGTCTACGGCCAGTCGAGCCAGAGCGAATACCCCGACAATCCGGAACGCTTTGCCCTCCTGTCGAGAGCAGCCTTCCAGCTCTGCAGAAAACTGAAATGGACACCCGACATCATGCACGCCCATGACTGGCCAACATCCCTCGTGCCCGCCTATCTTTCAACGGCAGAGAGGGACAAAGGCTTCGACAGGACGGCCAGCGTGCTGACTATCCATAATCTTGGCTATCAAGGTGTTTATGCCAAGGAGCATTTTCCTTTCTTCGGTCTCGATTGGACCTTTTTTCATAGCCTCGGCTTTGAATTCCATGATGCGCTCAACCTCCTCAAGGCCGGCATCACGACGGCCGACAGCTTGACGACGGTGTCTCCCACCTATGCCCGGGAAATTCAGACATCCCCCTATGGCTTCGGGCTGGACGGACTCCTGCGCCACAGAAGCCGCGATCTTGTAGGCATTCTGAACGGCGTCGACAAGGAAGTCTGGAATCCCGAGGTTGACGAGTACATCCCGGCCAGGTTTTCGGTCGAAGATCTTTCGGGAAAGGCGACATGCAAGCGAGCCCTGCAGGAAAAATTCGGCCTGCCTGTCGACGACAAGGTGCCGCTCATCGGCATGGTTGCCCGCCTCACGGAACAGAAGGGCATTGGCGAAATGTTCGGCAAAGGCTACGGAGCCATACCCAACGTCTGTTCCTCTATGAATGTCCAGCTCGCCATCGTCGGATCGGGCGATGCCTGGTGCGAAGAGGAGTTGCTATCCCTCGCTGCGAAATTTCCCAATTTCAAGGCGAAAATCGGCTACGATGAAGGGCTTGCCCACCTCATAGAGGCGGGATCGGATTTTTTCCTCATGCCAAGCCGCTATGAGCCTTGCGGTCTCAACCAGATGTACTCCCTCCGTTACGGCACCCTGCCTATCGTCCACAGGACGGGGGGGCTGGCCGACACGGTGGAAAATTACGTACAGGAAACGGGCGACGGCACGGGCTTCATGTTTGACGATTTGACCCCCCGTGCCCTGTTCAACACGATAGGCTGGGCTGTTTGGGCATGGTATAACCGCCGCGACCATATCGACCTGATGCGGATAAAGGCCATGACCCGCGAGTTTACCTGGGAAAAATCGGCCAGCGAATACACGGCGCTCTATGGCAGGGCTTTGGCTTTGAAAAAGTCGAAATTCCTATAAGGATACGATAGTGGCGAAAGACGAAGACAGAAAAATATACGACTACAACAGGGAAAGCGTGCAGGCGAAGCTGCGTGGAGGCTTCAGGTCGGCAGGCAGTGAATCCACGGTTGCCGATCTCGCCGGCCTCACCGGCTTGCCTCTCAACCAGATCGAGGCCGAGCTTCCCGCCCTGGCCGACGAGTTCGGGGCAAGGCTCAGGGTCACCGAAAAAGGGGAGATACTCTATTCCTTCCCCAACGGCATGAAGAGCCGCTACCGAGGCTTCGGGCCGACCATGAAGCGTTTTTTCCGCAGATTCGGGAAGGTAGCTGTAGAGGTCGGGAAGACGATTTTCAAGGCATGGATCGCCGTCATGCTCGTCGGATACTTCGTGCTCTTCATCGCTCTTGCCCTCTTCGCCATGGTGGCCTCCGTTGCCATCCAGCAGGGCGGCAACGGCAGGGATTCGAGGAGTTCCAGGAGGGGCGGCGGGGGCCTGGGCGGTCTCTGGCTCACCGGGAGGCTCTTCGACAGCCTCATACGCATCTGGTTCTATTCCGAACTGTTCAAGAGCCCTGAATCGAGGGAAAGGCAGGCGCTGGGACGCCGCGAGCGCAAGCCCCTTCACAAGGCCGTCTTCTCCCACGTTTTCGGCGAAGGGGATCCCAATCCCAACTGGCCAGAAGTGGAAAAGAAAGCCGTCGTCGCCTTCCTGCAGACCCACAAGGGCATCATCACCATGGCCGAGTTCATGGCGATCACCGGCATGGACCCTGTCGAGGCTGAGCTCGCCATCAACAAATACCTGCTCGAGTTCGAGGGAAGCCCCGGCGTCACCGAAGCGGGCGCCCTCTATTTCAGCTTTCCCAAGCTTCTCGCCCGTGTCGGCACCACGCCCGATATCATGGCATCGAGCGTTGCCCTCAAGCGCCTCAACAAGTTTTCAATGAATACCCCCAAGGCCGACAATGTCTTCAGGCTCATCAATGTCTTCAACCTGGCATTCGGCGGCTACTTCCTCTACAACGCCCTCACGATTGGTCAGGCCATCTACATAAACACGCCGAAGGGACTCGCGCTGCGGGGCGGATTTCCCGTCATCTATTCGGCCGCGGGCTACCTCTTCCAGATGCTCGGTGCGTCCAATCCCATACCCGGCATGTTCTGGGGGCTGGGCATTGTGCCTTTGGCATTTTCCGCCCTCTTCTTCGGCATACCCGTCATTAGGTCCATCAGGCAGAAAGCCCAGGATGAATCGATCAAATTCGAAAACCTCAGAAGGGTAGTGTACCGCAACATCCTGGGAACGAAAGAAGTCTTTAGGCCAGAGAGCGTCACTGCGCCCCTGGACGAGGCCAGGCCCTCGGATTCAAGGGCTGCGGATACGATCGCAAAGCGCCTCGCCGCATGGTCGGGAGCCGAACCTGCTGATGGCGGCTATCGTTTTTCCGAAGTGGCAAGAATCCAGGATGAAGCAGAAAGACTGAGGGCGAGCATCGATGGCGCTTCCTATGCGCCGGGGAAAGCCGTCTTCGATACCGATGAGTGAAAGCCGGCAGCTCACGGCTGCGGGAATAGCCTTTGCCCTCATCTCGGCACTCGGCTTCTCCACCCTCGGCATCTTCGCCGCCAGTCTTTATGCCCAAGGCTTTTCGGTTCCTCAAACCCTCGCATGGCGTTTTACCATAGCTTCGGCCTTTCTGTGGATTGTCCTCGGCGCCAGAAAGATCCTGCGGCCAGAAATACTGGCCGGAGGGAAGGGCAGGCATTCCTTCCGGAATCTCATGTTCCTTGCCGTCTTTGGTTTCACCCCACAGGCCGGCCTCTTCTTTGTCGCGGTAAAGATGCTTGCCCCAGGCATTACAAGCCTCCTTCTATATCTCTATCCGGCCTTCGTCCTGCTGCTCTCCGCCATTTTCTTCCGCCGACAGCCCACAAAGGGCCAGCTCATCGCCCTGACCATGAGTTTCCTCGGCTGCATCGTCACCTTCTTTTCGCCGGGGAATTACCCACTGGCAGGCCTCCTCCTCGGCGTATTTGTAGCCCTCACCTATTCCGGCTACCTGGTTTTCGGGGAAAGGATACTGGCCGGCTTCGATCCTATTTATTCGACAGCGGTGATCATGACGGTAGCGGCCGTTTTCTACTGGTTTCTCACCCTTGTGTCGGGCCTGCCCCCCCGAGTGCCCGCGGGCTTTTCCGAATGGCTCCCTGTCGTGGGAATCGCTCTCGTGGCCACTGTCTGGCCGATAACAACCCTCTTCGTGGCGATGAAAAAGGCGGGAGCGGCGAACGTCTCCCTCCTCAGCACGGTTGAACCCGTGAGCACCGTCCTGCTTTCGGCGCTGCTGCTTGGAGAGAAGTTGACCATGAACAGGCTCTGGGGAGGGCTTTTCATCATAGGAGGGGTCGTGGCCTTGCGCCTCTTCTCGACAAAAAAAAACTAGTTCAAGGATTCCATACCGACCGCAGCGCTGCAACCTCGCCTGAGTCGAACTCGCCGGGAACCGAGGAGGGTTCGTCGTAGTCCGGGGATATGAGGATGCCTTTTTCGAGGCACTTCGAAAAAACCCTGTCATGGTCGGATTCGGGATAGACCGGGTAGAGCCAGGGGCCGCTGCGCGTGAAGGTTCCGGCGATATGGGGATCGATGGCCGACCATTTCCTTTCATCGCTTGCTGCCTCGAAGGCCCTGAAATCAGCGAGGGCCCTGGCCGCCGTGGCCAGCTTGATCGCCGGCACCGGGGTGCCGAGCTCCATGCTCCGGAACATCTCTGCCTTATCGATGGCTGTGGGTTCTTTTCCTATAACGACGCCGAAGCACCACGCGTCCGCGAGGGGAAGAACGGCGATGGCCAGGCTCCCGCCGAAGGCTGTGTGGCTTGCGTCCGCCGCAAAGTCTCTCCTGTAGGCTCCGAAAGGGGATTCCACGCGAAGCCTGGCTGCGAAGCCATTCAAAGCCGCCTGAAAACCCGTTCCGCCGCCTGTGCCCGCGACGAAATTCCCATCGGCAGCGGCGAGGGCGAGGAGAGCCTCGGTTTCCGAGGCGAAGAACTTCAGGCTCGAGTAGGCTGGCAACCATGCCAGAATCGCCTTCTTCAGACGTCCTTCCCAGAATGAGGGGAAGGACGCGTCAAGACCCCTGTCGATGGATTCCTTGGCGATCCTGCCCGAGGCGCCTGTACGCCTGCCGGCGATGGATCGGCCTCCTTCTGCCCAGAGGTCGAGGTATCGTTTCCCGTTCGAACCGTAGAGCCGCCAGCCCCTCGCCCTTGCGATGACGGGAAGAGCCGAAAGGCGGACGCGGGCTTCGCGGGACAGCTGCAACTTCATTCTTTTATCCTCTCGAGCTTTCGCGTGTATTTGGGGAAAAACTGGGCCACCTTGCCCGACTCGAACTGCACGATGACGAGGGAGCCGGAACTCTCCGTCGCGCTCACCTTGAGAATTGAACCCTGGCCGTATTCATCGTGGTACACGGTCTGTCCCGGTTTCCACTCCGAACCCGCCGGGGCCGTTGGCGCGGGGTTCCTGCCCACTGCAGACAGGGCGCCCGACGCAGGCAAAGATCGCGGGAAGTGCCCGGGCATAGGCCTCGAAATGCTCGATCCGCTTTTCCAGAACTGGTAGTTTTCGGGATTCAGCTCCGTGAGGAAGCGGGAAGGGCTCGTCTCGAAAATCCTCCCTCTCATGCGGCGCCAGCGGCAGGCGGAAAGATAGAGGCTGTCCTTGGCCCTCGTCAGTGCGACATAAAAAAGGCGCCTCTGCTCCTCCAGGTCATCGCCCTCCTCCTCGTCGCGGGGAAAAAGACCCTGCTCCAGACCCGTGACGATGACGAGGGGAAACTCCAGCCCCTTGGTGTTGTGCATGGTGATGAGGGAAACGGCGTCCCTGTCCTCAGCTCCATCCCCAGTCTGGAAACCCCGATCCAGCTCGACCGTTTCGAGGAACTCGGCGAGCCCTTCCCGAGCCAGAGGATAGAGGGAGGCGGCGTTGACGAGTTCCTCCATGTTGGCGATTTTCTGCGTGCCCGCGATCTCGTCCTGGCCCTTATGGTAGCCGGCGAGCCCGCTCTCGGTGATTATGGTTTCGAGGAGATTGCCCAGAGAGGAGGAGCCGGAATCGGGATTCTCCGCCGCTTTGGGGTCGCCCAGGCTGAGGGCGGCGCGGTCGATTAAGGCGAGGAAAAGATCGAGCCCCGCCCTGGCCTTGCCGCGAAGGGAATCCCTCATCTGCCGCGACGCGTCGAGGACGGACCGCCCGCTGTGGAAAGCGTCTTCCAGTATCGTCTCCACGCTGGTGTCGCCAAGGCCTCTGGCAGGTTTGTTGACAACCCGCCTGAACGCTATCTCGTCGCGGGGATTCAGGATGAGGGAGAGGTAGGCGAGAGTATCCTTCACCTCCTCGCGCTCGTAAAACCTGAGAGCGCCGATAAGCCTGTAGGCTATGCCTTTCCGGGGGAAATCCTTCTCGAAAGCGAGGGACTGGGCGTTCGTGCGGTAGAGAATGGCGATATCGGAAAGGCTTCCTCCCTGCTTCATATGCGCGCGTATGATGCGTGCGCAGAAATCCACTTCCTGGTCCTGGTCGTCGAGGAGGGCGAGCTGTGGTTTGGCGCCTCCGGGCTTTGTCGCCCTGAGGGTCTTGCCCAGCCTGCCCGAATTGTGCGACACCACGTCGCCAGCGATATCCAGTATGGTCTGATAGGAGCGGTAGTTGCGTTCCAGCTTTATCGTCGTCGTTCCGGGGAAAATCTTGGAGAAGGAAAGGATATTCCTGATCTCGGCGCCCCGGAAGCGGTAGATGGACTGATCGTCGTCGCCGACGACGCAGATGTAGGTGCCGGGCCCGACGATCCTCTGCAGGAGGAGAAACTGGGCCACGTTCGAGTCCTGGTACTCGTCGACGAGGACGACGCTGAAGCGCTGGCGGGTGCGCTGTCCTATTGCCTCGTCCTCGCCGAGGATTCTGGACGGCAGGCGGATAAGATCGCCGAAGTCCACGTTGCCCGTGGCTCTCAGCCTCTCCTCATAGGTGGCGTAGATCCGCCTGAAATCCTGGTCGCGTATGGATGAGTTGAGGTTGGGCGAATCGGGGTCGAGGCTGTAATCCTTGGCCCGGGCGATGAGGGAGGCGTAGCGCCTGCACTCGGGCTTGGGAATCTGCGGAAAGGCGGCGTGGATGAGCTCGGAGGAGTCGGCATCGTCGTAGATGACAAAGTTGGAGTCGAGACCGACGGCGGCGGCGTTCCTGCGCAGGAACCAGGCGCCGAAGGAATGGAAGGTCCGGATGACGGCCCGTTCGCAGCGGGGCTCGAGGCTGGCCGCCCTCTCGCGCATCTCGCGGGCGGCCTTGTTCGTGAAAGTGACGGCGAGGATGGATTCGGGCTGGACACCTCTTTCCTTTACGAGATAGGCGATTTTGGTGGTGATGACCCTGGTTTTTCCCGTACCGGCCCCGGCCAGGATGAGGAGGGGCGAGCCTTCATGCAGAACCGCCTCCAGCTGTTCGGGGTTGAGGGAGGCAAGATAGGAGGGAAGGCGTTTTTCTCCCGCCATCAATGGCTGCCTCTGCCTGGCATCGCCGGCAATGCCGGCTCCACCAATTCGCCTTCAAAATCGACCCCATTGACGGCGACGATGCGGACCCGATGGCGGCTTCCCGGCACCGTCCTGCCCTTTACCACCGTGAGGCCATCGACTTCCGGAGCCTGCATCCAGGCCCTGCCCAGGCTGAGCTCGGCTCCCTCGATGGATTCTTCGGCCAGCACTACCACCTCGGCGCCGATAAAGCGCCGCAGCCGCTCCGCGGTGATGGCTTCCTGGGCAGCTTCGACGAGGGCCTTGCGCGCGTTTGCCGTCTTCTTGCTGACACGGCCTTTCATCGAGTATGCCGGCGTGCCTTCCTCGCGGGAATAGGCGAAGGCTCCCATCCAGTCCAGTTTTGCTTCGTCCTGGAAGGCGCGCAGGATGGCGAAGTCCTCCTCGGTTTCACCGGGAAAACCGACGAGGAAGGTGCAGCGAATCATGGATTCGGGGAGGGCTTTTCTGATCTTCGCGATGAGCGCGAGGTATTTTTCGGGCGATCCCCTGCGGTTCATCGCCTTCAGGATGGTTTCGGAGGCGTGCTGGAAGGGGAGGTCGAAGTAGGGGAGGATGCGCCTGTCTTTTGCCATAACCCCGAGAATGCCCTCGGGGAAATGATCGGGATGAATATAGAGGACGCGAATCCGGAAATCGCCCTCCATGGCACTCAAGGAGGCGAGAAGGGCGGGAAGGTCGGTGCCGTCGGCCAGGTCGCTGCCGTAGGCGCCAAGATCCTGGCCTATGAGGTTGATTTCGAATATGCCCCGCTGGAGGAGTTCGCGGCACTCGTCGGCGATGTCGCTGACATGCCTGGAACGCAGGACGCCTCTGATGAGGGGGATGGCGCAGTAGGTGCAGCGGTTGTCGCAGCCCTCGGTAACCTTCACGAAGGCCGAACCGGGAAAGTCGAAAAGCCTTTTCCGCGAGTAATAATTGCCCTGGGCAGCTCCAGGCTGTTCGGGTGCAATAGCCTTGCGATCACCGCGCATCGTTTCCGAAACGGATTCGGCCACGAGGGAGAGGTCGGCGTTGCCGAAGATGCCGTCGGCTTCGGCCATGTCGCCGAGGAGGGCTTCGGGATAGCGCTGGGCCAGGCAGCCCGCGACGAGAACCTTCTTGTCCGGCCATCGCGACTTTATGGCGATCGTCGCATCGATCGATTCGCGCTTGGCCGATTCGATGAAGCCACAGGTATTGACGATGATGAGATCGGCTTCCTCTCCGGAGGCTGTGTATTCATGGCCGGCGTCCTCAAGGCGAGCGGCGATTTCCTCGCCGTCCACCTGGTTCTTGGCGCAGCCATGTTGGTCAATGAAAAATTTCACGCGCTATCCTCAGTCGAGATTGGATGAAACGAGAGCCCATGAACCGCCGCTCTGGGACCATGATATCCTTTTCACCGCGATTTCGCCCGGCTGGCCCAGTTCCAGGTCGGCCGTCTTCCCGCCCGAAGCCTGGAAGCTCATCTTG
Source organism: uncultured Treponemataceae bacterium (assembly GCA_964468155.1). Taxonomy (GTDB): domain Bacteria; phylum Spirochaetota; class Spirochaetia; order Treponematales; family Rectinemataceae; genus CAYXUF01. The sequence continues at coordinate 16,278 of CAYXUF010000013.1, read as the reverse complement.
ACGGCCTGGGCGTTCGAGGTCCAGACCGTGAGGGCGTTCGTCACGTTGAGGGTGATGCTTTCGCCCTTGGAATAGTACTTTTCCACCCATTCCTTCCGGTCAGCCTCATAGCGGAACAGGCAGCTTCCCCTGAAATTCACCTGAACGACAAAGGGGTAGGGGCCTCGGGTGGATTTGATGATGATCTCATCAGCCTTGGGCGTGCTGGAGATCGTCGGGCTCCCGACAGCGGCTGAACCTGCCGTCTCCGGGATGGTGATTTCGCTTCCACTGCCCTCACCCTGTTCCGGCAGCGGAAAATCCACTTTTAAAAGAGCGCCCGAAGCGGGGCGGTTTTTTTCGAAATCTCCGATTATGATCGAAGCATCGGCTGTTCCATTCTTGTCGGGATCGATTGGAGCCTTCTCGCCAAGGGCCAGCCTGAAGAGTCCGAAGGGGGTTTCCAGATCCACGGTTTCGCCGATGGCGGCGAGGCGAATTTTATAGACGTCGTTGCCCAGGGGGACAAGGAGGCTATCGTCGATGTAGAGACGCCTTTCAAAGGTGCTGCCCTCGACTCTGTATTCGGATGGAGCTTTTCCGCCGTCTTCCTGTTTTGTCAGCTTGGCAATGCCGCCCGCGACAATCCAGAGCGCGGCCACCACGACAATGGCAATCGCGAGAAGACTCAGCATTACTGTGGAAAAAGTTATCTTTTTCCTTACAGCTTCAATTGGAGGCGAGGGGGCTGCGAGTCGCATTTCGAGTTTTCGTGTCGGCGCTTTTTTCGTCCTGGCGGAAGAGTGGTTTCGTGGTTTGGGTTTGGTCATCCCTGCCTTGGGCTCCAAGGCCTCAGGCTCGCCTGGCGAGGCTTCCCCGACAGCCGTCTCCGACGTGGGAACCTCAGGCTTTGTGGAAATCTCAGGGCTCGCCGTCGTTTGTTCCGTCGCAACCTCGGCCATACTCGAAGCAAGTTCATCATCCTTGGAACGATAGAGACCGATGATGAGGTCTGGGTCCAAACCAAGGTATTCGGAGTAGTTGCGGATAAAGCCGACGATATACGGCTCACCGGGGAATCCGGTGAAGTCGTCATTCTCGATCTTGGACAGAAACCTCAGGCTTATGTTGGTTTCATCCGCTATCCTGTCGAGAGCGAGCCCCTTCCTGAGCCGGGTTTCCTGTATTCTGGATCCTATTTTAGCCATCGGAGCCTCTTCACCCCTCGTCACTGGAAAAGAAAATTATTGTACACATTGGCGCTCGCAGGAGCGTCATACAGAAACCTCGTGGCGGGAATATTCTGGTTCTGTTTTATCGAGGTAAAATCGAAGGCGATCCTCTCATTGGCGACGGTCCAGCCTTCGATCCTGCGGATCAGCAGGCTGGATTCGGCGACGGAAATCCGGATTGTCTTGAACCCTTCGGACACGGTCTTTCGGGAGAGCATCAGTTTGTGGACCATTTCGGAGGAATCCGGATCGAGGGCGACGGCTTGGGGGCTTGCTTCCCAGGCTATCGTGTAGTTGCGTTTCATCATCGAAAGGCCTTCTCTCGAAGCCATGGATGCGGCGGCGGCTCCGAGGCCCGCGCTCCCCGTGTCCTGCTGGAGGACAGCCCGAAACTGGGGAATGTACACGATAAGGCGCTCGCCGTTGAAGACGATCACCTGCTCGGGAGGCTGGCTGAAGTCGATGCGCAGGAGGGAGGGCGACTTGAAATACAGCTTGCCCTTCATCGGCTGGCTTGCGTTCGATATGGCGAGGGATGCCTCATAGTCTTCGATAGACGAATACCTGTCCGAAACTTTGGTGAAAAACTGCTCGGCTGTCAGGAAATCCTGAGCGCCCGCGGCGAGGACGAGCAGGACGAGGAGGAGGAAGATGGCGGAAGTTTTCTTCATGCGCTTCAGCTCCGTTCAATCTGGATAATCAGGCTCGGCATGTCGGTGACAGCCGGCGGTCCGAAATACTGGATGCTGCCCGGAAGGCGGTAATCCGAGGAGAGGGCCCATTTGTCGCGCTGGGAAGCGAAGTACTTGAAGGGCTTGCCATCCAGTTCCACGAGGGCCTTCCGGATGACAGGCTTATCCATGCCGTGGCGGTGCTCGATGTTCATCATCGAAACGAGGGGGATGCCTCCCGGAATCCATTCGCCGGCAGGAGAGGCGAGATTGCGGATGGAAGCGATATAGCCCGAGAAACCGTAAAGCGCCAGAAGGTAGGCCGTAAAGCCCAGGGAATAGCAGTAGTCGGCATCGAAGTTGGTGGGGAAGGCGCAGCGGCCTTCATAGCCCATGAAATGCGTCTGGTAGTCGAACTTGCCCCTGTAGCTTCCCTCGGCTGCCATGGCGGCCAGCTTTGTCTTCACCATGGCAACGAGAAGCTTCTCCGTCTCGATGCGCGAAACCTGAACGTTGCCGTGCGGGTCCCTGTCCCAGCAAAGCTGGGCGCTGATATCGCCGGGAAGGGAAGTGAAAAGCCGGGCCGATTCTCCGGGCAGCCTTTCGGCGATAAAGTTTTTCTGCGCCTCCACCGTGGGAAGGGCCCTGAACCGATCGCCCTCGTGGGCGAGCAGTTCGTTGATGCCGGCGATGAGTATTTTCATTTCCGGCACAAACTCGATCAGCCCTTCGGGGATGAGGATGACGCCGAAATTTTCACCCTTGGAGGCCCGGGAGGCCACAGAGGAGGCGATGATGTCGATGATCTGCGCGAGGCTCATCTTCCGGGCTTCGACTTCTTCCGAGATCAGCGTGACATTGGGCCTTGTCTGGAGGGCGCATTCGAGGGCGATGTGGGAGGCGGAACGGCCCATCAGCCTGATGAAGTGCCAGTATTTCCTTCCCGAGGGTGCGTCGCGGCAGATATTGCCGATAAGTTCGGAATAGGTCTTGGTGGCTGTATCGAAACCGAAGGAAGCCTCTATCCACTCGTTCTTGAGATCGCCGTCTATGGTCTTGGGCACGCCCACCACGCTGATGGATGTACCGTGCGAGGAAAAATACTCGGCGAGGAGAGCCGCGTTCGTGTTGGAGTCATCGCCGCCGACGACGACAAGGGCGTCGAGATGGTGACTGACGGCGGTGGACAGGGCTTTTTCGAACTGCTCGGGGCTCTCGATCTTGGTGCGGCCCGAGCCCACCATGTCAAAGCCGCCGGTATTGCGGTAGGAATCGACGAGCTCGGCGGTGATCTCGATGAACTTGTCGTCGACGAGTCCTCCTGGGCCGCCCTTGAATCCTATCAGCCTCGATTCAGGCGAGCCTCGCTTGAGCCCGTCGAAGAGTCCGGCTATCACGTTGTGGCCACCGGGCGCCGGACCTCCCGAGAGGAGGACGCCCACGATGAGGGTTTTGGCAGCCGCCATGTTTTCACCCGCCGTAAACTTGACGGCGGGTTTTCCGTAGCTGTGCGTGAATATCGCCCTGAGGCTGTCCTTGTCGTATGCCGGCTCTATGATTTCGGTCGGTACGGCCTTGATCCCGGCAATCCTTGAAGCATAGATTTCGGGCATTTTGGGGATGTAGGCAAAACGAGCATTGTTCAGCGGTGAACGATCGGACATACCTGAAGTCTCCTGAGGATTAATATAAGCAATTCTACCTGTTCAAAGGCAAAATGAAAAGGCATCATTGGCCGCCGGGCCGATTTGTCTGGCAGCGAAGGCGCTTTTTTCCAATCCCTTCTCAATCGCCGGGGTTTTACTGCCGATACTGGTGATGGGAGCATGATGAATAAACTCACACGACGAACACTGACCGCCTGCCTGCTCATTGCGCTGGCTCTTCCCGCATTCGCGCAGAATCCCCCCACCCACACCCTGGGCAAGGGAGAAACCCTCTACGCAGTATCAAGGAAATACAAGGTTTCCTACGAAGCCTTGGCTGCTGCCAACGGGATCACCGACCCAACAAAGTTGAGGATCGGCACCATCCTCATCATCCCTTCCGTCCATGTGGTCGCCAAGGGCGAAACCCTCTTCGGGATTTCAAAACAGTATGGGATTTCCATTGGCGAACTGTTGGCCGCCAACAAGCTCAAGCAGGATTATGTCCTGAAAATCGGCGACACGCTTATCATACCGGCCCAACCCGCCGCAACTACGGCAACTCCCGCTACAGCCGCCACGGCCACCACCACGACCCCGGCCACCACGGCAATCCCCGCAACAACATCATCCGTCCCTGCGACATCAACAACACTTCAGCCGGTAGCCACGACTTCTTCGACGACGACAACTCAGGCGACGCCGGGCAGCGTCAACAACAAGACGCCTTCTGCAGGAAGCTCAAGCGCCGTCAAGCTCCCGGAACCCGTAAAAACGCAGGACAAAGTGGTCGACATGAAGCTGGAGTGGCCTGTTCCCGGCAAGGCCATGTATCTGGATGGAAAGCTTGAAGGCATGATGATAAGAGTGAAGGCGGGCGAAGCGGCCAAAGCCATAGCCTCTGGCACCGTCGTTTCGGCAGGGCCTTCGAGGGGATTCAACCAGGTTGCCTTCATCCAGGCCAAATCGGGATATGTATACGTCTATGGCGGCAATGATGCCCTCTTCGTGAAAACTGGCGATCAGGTTGTCTCGGGCAAGGAGATAGGCACGATCGGAATCGATGCCAAGGACGGCTCGCCGATTGCCTATTTTTTCGTCTTCAGAAACGGCCAGCCCATCGACCCCGCATTGGCGCCTCGCGACTGAAACATCTGATTTTGACATTTTTTGATTTTTAGTCTTCACTTCTCAGGGATACCATGCTATTATTTGTATGCTATTCAATGCATTCCATTCAAAAAGTAGGGCCATGGATAAAAAAGAATTTGTTGACGGCTCGCGCCTGCCTCTATCGTCAATGGCAGAGTCGAAGCGTGGAACCTTCCATTCCGCCAGTATTCACATCGAAAGGAAAAAGCCACAGCACGACGAAAAGGATCCCCTCTCCCTCTACCTTTCCCAAATTGCGAAATTCAAGCTTCTGAGCGCCGCCGAAGAACAGCAGCTGGGGAAATCCATCCAGGACCTGTCGAAGCGGCTTGAGGACCTCAAGGCAGCCCCTGCCGGAGAAGAGCGCGGTGAGCAGGCTTCACAAATCCCCATGGTTGAGCAGGAGCTATCGAAGACAAAGCAGTCAATGATCTCCTCGAACCTGCGCCTTGTGGTCTCCGTGGCCAAAAGCTACCAGCACAGGGGCTTGGGTCTCCTCGACCTCATCGACGAAGGGAACATAGGTCTGCTTGAGGCTGTCGCCCGCTTCGATTATTCAAGGGGCTACAGATTTTCCACCTATGCCACTTGGTGGATACGGCAAGCCATCATCAAGAGCCTTGCCGACCAGGGGAGGGTGATCCGTATTCCTGTGCATATGCTCAACACCATTCGAAAGTGCTACTATGCATCCAAACAGCTCACCCAGGAACTGGGCAGGGCGCCCGAGGTGGACGAGATAGCCCTGCGCCTCGACATGACGCGGCAGAAAGTGCTCAAGGTGATGGAATTTTCCCAGAATACGGCCAGCCTCGATTCGGCGATCGACGACGACAACTCCAGCTCGCTCTCCGACATCCTCAGCGACGAGACAGGAGTCGATCCCTATTCCGCGGCTTTTACGACGACGATGAAGGATCTTCTGGATTGTGTCATGCACGATCTCAGCGAGAGGGAGACGACAATACTGAAGCTGCGCTACGGCTTGTCCGGCGAATCCACCCACACCCTCGAGGAGACGGGCAATGCTCTCGGCATTACCCGCGAGAGGGTGCGGCAGATTCAGGAACGAACCCTCGAAAAGCTCCGTCTGCGGAAGGAGCTTTCAGAGTGCGGGGGCTGAGCCGGCTACAGCCCGAAAAGAGCCTTCATGGACGCATCACCTTTGGCTTTGGCTATGTCGGCTGCCGTTTCGCCGGATATATTCCTGGCTTCCTTGTTGGCTCCCATTTCAATGAGGAGCCTCGCGGCATCGACCTTCCCCTCCCTCACAGCGTAATGGAGAAGCGTCGCGCCATGGACGTCGGCGGCATCGATGCCTGCGGCCTTGGCGAATTCCCTTAAACCGTTCAGATCGCCCAGAACCAGTTTGATGGGGGTTTCTCCCTGATGATTCGGCGCGAAGGGATCGGCTTTGGCCGCGAGCAGTGTCGAGGCTGTGGCATAATCCTTCTGTCCGATGGCTGTATGGAGAGGAGTATTGGCGAATCTGTCCCTCGAGGATGGATCGGCCCCGAGGCTTAAGGGAAGATTGAGCATGTCGGCGGGAGCCTTCGTCTCGACGAGGAGGCGCAGCGGTGTCCGGCCTTCGGAATCGGCCCTGTCCATCGATCCGTTCCCCAGCACTTCCCTGAGCACCGACTGTCCTTTCTTGAGCGAAGCGATGAGAGGATAGTCGCCCGCAGCGTTGCGCGCGAGGATGTCGGAATTGGCCTGCACGAGAATGCGGATGAGGTCGAGCTGCCCCGTTTCCACAGCCTGATAGAGGGGAGTGGAGCCGGCATAGTCGCGGGCGTCGACCTTGGCTCCGGCCTTCACGAGGTATTGGGCTATCGGCGTCTGGGCTTCACGCGCCGCCGCCGCGAGTGGGGTGAGCCCCCTGTTGTCCCTGGATTCCAGCTTCGCGCCCCTGTCGACGAGGTAGGTGGCGAAGGCCGTGTTCTGCTTCCGTACCGCCTGATGAAGGGCCGCTTCCCCTGTAAAGTTGCGCGCGTCGAGATCGACGCCCGAAAGGACGAGAACCTGGAGGCAGGTTTTTGCCCCTGAGAGCACGGCGGCGTTGAGCGGCGCGTCGCCGTTTATGTCGCGCGCCGACAGGGAGGCGCCATTGGCGATGAGGTAGCGGGTCGCTTCGGCAGCGTCGCTGCGCACGGCGGCATGGACGAGGGTTTCCCGCGCCGAGTTTACCGACTCGAGGTCGGCGCCTCTGGAGCGGAGGTATTCGAGGCCGTCGGCAAGATCCCTTCGTGCGGCAAGGTGGCCGACGGTGTCTCCGTTGGAATCACGGGCGGTGATGACCGAGGGGATGAAGAACCAATCATAAGGACCGTCGGTGGCGGCGAGGGCGAGGAACACGGGCGTGTCCTTTGTCGCATTGGAAGCGAATATGTCGGCTTTCGCGTTGATGAGGAGAAGCCCCTGCTGCGCGAGATTGAGCCGCACCGCCACGTGGAGGGCGTTGTCGCCCGAATTGTTGCGGGTATTGGGATCGGCACCCTTGGCGAGAATGAGGGATACGACCTCGGGGCTTCCCTTCATGCCCACGGCGGTGGCGATAACGCTGTTGCCCAGATTGTCGCGCTGGAGGACGTTGGTTTTCAGCACGATCTTGTCGACAGCCTCCGTACCGCGTCCTACGGCGATGGACAGCGGGCTTTCGTTCGCCAGGTTGCGGAGGAAAACGTCGGCTCCGGCTCCGATGAGAGCGTCGGCGTACTGATAATTGCCGGCTTTCACGCAGATCATGAGGGGCGTGTCACCCTGGAGGTTGGCGGTGTTGACGGGCGATCCGGCTTTCAGAAGCTCTTCTATTATCAACGGCTCATAGGCCAGCTTGACGGCCTTGTGGAGAGCTGTATTGCCGTCCTGATCCTTAAGGGAAGGGTCGGCCTTGTAGCGCAGGAGGAGCTGGGTCATCGTGAGGCGGAAGCTCTGGGGCGCGGGGAGGTGGAGGGGCGTGTTGTTCCGGCCATCCCTGATGTCGGGATCGGCGCCGTTCTTCAGGAGGAGTTCCGCGCCGTCGATCCAGCCTGTCTTTACCGTGCTGTGGAGGGGAGCGTCGCCGCCTATATTTTTAATATTGGGGGTAAGCCCTTTCGATAGAAGGAAATCGGCAAAGCCGAGCTGGAACCGCGACACCGCTTCATGAAGGGGGGTGTTGCCGTTGCTGAAGCGCACCGTATTGTAGTCGGACGATCGAACGGTGGTGGCAAACCAGGAGAATTCGGGGAAGGAGGGGTTGGCCCCTTCCTTGATAAGCTTTTCCGCGATGATGGCCGCGTTCTTCTGATCGGGATAGAGGAGAGCCAGGTCGAGGGCCGTACGGTCCGCCTTGTCCTTTTTCTGCACCGACGCGCCAATAGCCAGGAGGGCGCTGGTTTCGGGCACCAGGAGGCGATCGGCGGCCATGTGGAGGATTGTTCTTCCGTCCTGTCCTGATCCATCGATGTTTTTGGCGTTGAAGACAGCCCCTGTCATGTCGGGGCCTGCGCCGAGAACAGCTTCGGCAGGTGTGGAACCAGCCGCGTCGGCGATAAAGGGATCTGCGCCTCTGTCCACGAGCATGCGCGCCATCGGAATCTGCTTGCGGTCGATGGCATAGCGCAAGGGAGTCTTCCCCGCCGGATCTTTTGGATCGGGCTTGGCGCCCAGAACGATAAGTATCTCCGCCACCTGGGCGTCGCCCCTCTGGACGGCATAATGGAGGGGATAGAGCCCCTGTCCGTCCTTCTGGTTGAGCTGTTCCTGATTGGCATAGAATTGCTTGATGGCCGTCACGTCTCCGGCTACGACGAGATCAGTGAGGGTGACTTCCTTCTTGGGAGGTGCGCTCGCGCATGATGTGGCCAGCAAGACCGTCGCCAGGGCGATGGCAGCCAGGGAGGCTGTGGCCGATGGGGCAAAACGCGCATATCTTCCCCGCTTTTCATTCTGTATCATTCGTCCACCTCTCCTTGGAAGTCGATGCAACTGATGAGATATCTCTTTTGTTTATCGGCAGTATACGCCTGAGCCCAAATCTCTTTGCTTATCTATATCACATTTTTCGCGGCGCGGCAGATTTGCGTATCGGGCAGTGTCGAGTCCATCATACCGCCGCTTGATAATGGAACCTGTCCCCCATATCCTGAGCATAGGCAATTCTACGGAGGAAATGATGGTAATAGGCTCATTCATGCCCCTGCACTCAGTCTGGGATGAACGCATCACTGCGCTTGAGAGGCAATTCCCCGAGCACAGTTTTCTCCATGGGTTGAAGCCCGAATCGCCGGAAGTAGTCGGACTGGATGCACTGCTCGCTGGGATGCTGCCCGAAAAAACCTATCTCGCCTCGCCCCGGCTCAAGGCGATATTCCAGGCATTTACCGGCATCAACCATCTGCCCCTCAAGGCTCTCTCGGACCGCGGCATCCATGTCTACAATGTCCATGCCAACGCATTCGATGTTGCCGAAAAGGCGCTCGCCCTCAGTCTGGCCTATCTTGGACGCATCGTCGAATACCACAACGATCTCAGGAACTGTGTCTGGCACGGGTTCTGGGTTCGCAGGGGAGCGGAGGACAACTGGGACAGCCTCTATGGCAAAACCTGCACGATTCTCGGCACCGGCGCCATCGGCGTCGAACTGGCCAGGCTGCTCAAGGCTTTTTCCTGCACGGTCTATGGCTGGCGCCGACGGTCCGGGCTGCCATGCCCCGCAGGATTCGATGAAGTGCTGCCGGATTTGAAAGATGCCATCGCCAGAGCCGACATCATCTACATCGCATTGCCGGCCACGCCCCTCACCGAAGGCCTCCTCTCTAAGGCGATTCTTGCCTCCATGAAGGGTAAAGTACTCGTCAATGTGGGCAGGGGCTCGATCGTGGACGAGGAGGGGCTCTATTTCGCCCTCAGGGATGGAATCCTCAAGGGCGCCGCCCTGGACGTCTGGTACAAGCATCCTGAATCGGGCAGGGAAGGCGCACCCTCGCGTTTCCCGATCCATGAACTGCCCAATGTCATCCTCTCGCCCCATGTGGCAGGGACGACAAACCAGGCCACCGGCCGAGCCGTCGATATGACCGTAGGGAATATAGCCGAGTGGCTGCTGAAGGGTTCCTGCGAAAGCGAGGCCAACCTGGAAGCCATGTACTAGAAAAGGCCTTCGTGCGCCTCGATCAGCATGTGCGGAAAATCGGCATAGAGGGTCAGAAGCTCGTAGAGCCTGTCGAAGGGGATGTGCTCCCGGTCGAAGATCACATAGGGCAATAGCTCGCTCAGGCGCTCGGCGTTGTAGCCGCCCTTGCCGGAGATGATCACCATTGTCTCCAAATCCTGGGCTTCCTCTATGGCGCGGTAGGCGAGGGTGAAGTTTTTCGTCGCGAAGAACATGCGGGTCTGGTAGCCTTCCTGCGGGTCGGGCGAGAGGAAGTGTGAAAGCTCGTAATAGTGATCAGGATAGATAAAGGCATCCTGGATGCGTTCGACGAGGCGCTCCGAGGGTATGCGGGTGTCGCTCGTGAGGACGATCTGGTAAAGGGTGTAGGGGTTGTCCCTGCGCAGGTCGCGGGCCGCGCGCACCAGGCGCGAAAGGCTCTCGGGATCGTCGGCGTCGGCCAGCAGGGTGACCGAATTGGCCAGCCGGTTCGGATTGAGGCGCATCCAGTCTATATTTTCCAGCTTTCGCGTGTCGACGAAGGTTCTGAATCCACGATTTTCCGCTGTAAAATGGGGCGAGGGCGGGGCTGCCCACTCGACATCGAAGCTTTCCTCGAAGGAGGCTACGGCGTCGATCATGTCGTCGCCCGAAATCCAGTCGTTGCTCGTCACCCAATAGGGGGGCAATTCCATCCGCGACATGCGCCATTCATCGGCTCTCTCCCTTGCGTCAGTGCCGGGAAGGAAGGAGAGGGGATAGAGCTCGGCTTCCTGGCCCAGCCCATGCATGCCGAGGAAATCGAAGGTCTCGATCACCTGCTCGTAGCCGTCGAAGGGCAGGCCGAGGATGAGGCCTGTCTTGATGATGATGTGCTGCTTCTGAAGGATTTCGGCGCCGCGGACAAAGCCGTCCCTGTCCATCGTCCTGTTGACGGCCTCGAGGGCCTTGGGGTTGATGCTCTGCAGACCCGCCTCGATGGAGGCTATTCCCGCCGATTTCATCAGCGAGCCCAGCTTTTCGCTTATTGAATCCAGGCGCATTTCGGTGTGCATGGGAATGGCCGCGGTGTTGGCATCGGCGAAGTCGACGAGCCGCTGCTCCAGGTCGGCGCCGAACTGGAAGGAAGGATCCATGATGTAGAGCTCGGAGCTTCCCGTCTGTGAGGCTCGTTTTATCAGCTCGACAGCCTGCTCGTGCGGGTAGCGGCGCAGCGTGGGATAGTTCTTTCCATAGAAGCAATAGGCGCAGCGGTGTGGACAGCCGCGCATCGTCTCGATATGGAGGGGGGCATCCTTGAGCATGGGAAGCGTGCCCGCGAGGTAGGGGTTCGGCAGGGTGGCCAGATCGAGAAGATCTTCGGCCTTGTACAGCCTCGACAGGGGTCTGTGCTGCTTCACGTCGCGCAGGATTTCGGCGAAGGGCAGCTCGCCCTCGCCCGAAACAAGGGCATTGAAGGGCGATCGATCCATGATGGGCATGCCGGCGACAACTTCTGGACCGCCTGCGATAAATCGTGTCCTCGGAAGCCGCTCTTTCGCCTTGCCGGCGATAAAAAGGCTCCTCTCGAGGTTCCACGCGTAGAGGCTGAAGGCCACCATGTCCGGCTCGGATGCCGTAAGCGATTCTATGATCGCCGAGTCGGAGCCGCAGTTCATGACATCTTTATCGAGTATGCTCCACTCGGAGCGCTGGAGGAGGTCGAGGGATTCGGCATAGGCGGCGAGATAGCCCGCCGCGAGAGGAACGTTTGCGACCGCGTCGTCCCAGTCGGGATCCTGGACGGGAAGCTGCACAAATGTAATTTTCATGTCCTGAATATCCTATCCTTCACGTCTCACTGTAGGGGAAAAACCCGAAACATTCTATGGTCCGCCGAAAATTTCGCCCCAGGAGCCCTTTTTGTCGGGCATGGACAAAGCCGTCTGCAGACGGCGCATGTAAACGCCGCGGGCCAGGTCGACGCCACCCATGCCCGCCACATAGTCCGTATGTACTTGGCTATCGATGAGGACGAAGCCTTTTTCGAAAAGGGCCTGCGCGAGGCTCAGAAATCCGACGCGGGAGGCGCCGCTCGTGGCGCTGAACATCGACTCCCCGAAAAAAGCCCCGCCCAGGCCGAGGCCATAGAGGCCGCCCGCCAATTCTTCGCCCTCCCAGGCTTCAACGGAATGGGCATAGCCAAGCTCGTGCAGCCTCACATAGGCGTCGATCATATCGGGGACAATCCAGGTGCCGTCCTGGCCGGGCCTGTCGATAGAGGCGCAGGACTCCATAACCTGCCTGAAAGCCCTGTCGGCCGTAAGCCTGAAAGGCCGGCGCTTCAGGAGCCGACTAGCGCTCGCCGGGACGTGGAATGTTTCAGGCAATACGGCAAAACGCGGATCGGGGCTCCACCAGAGAATGGGTCCGCCTTCTTCATACCAGGGGAAAATGCCCTGCCTGTAGGCTGAGAGGAGGATGCCCGGCGAAAGATTGCCCCCCGCACAGACTATACCCTCCGGTGATGATTCTCCCAGCGGGGGAAAGGTGTAGGAACAGCCCTCGTCGAGCCAGGGAACGGAACGCAGAAAGCGTATCATCGTAAGGTTAGGAACGCGCTTCGGCCGTCTCTGCTTTGCCCTCGACCGGATCCTTTGTCGCCGCAGGCAACACGCTGAAGGCGATTTCTCCGCCCACGAGGTCGGCCGAAGCAGTGCCGCCCTTCTCCAGCCTTCCGAAGAGCACTTCGTCGACGAAGAAGGATTTGATCTTGTCCTCGACGAGGCGACCGATATTGCGGGCGCCAAATTCCCTGGAATAGCCCTTTTCCGCCAGGTATTTTATGACGGCTTCGCTCGCGATCAGCTTCACCTTCTTTTCGGCCAGCTGCTCCCTGAAATCGTCGAGAGCCTTGATGACGATGCGTTCGATTATTTCCATGGGCAAATTGCCAAAATGGACGACGGCATCCAGCCTGTTGCGGAATTCGGGAGTGAATGCCCTCTCGACGGCGTCATCCAGGGCCGCGTTGGTCATCGTCCTGTCGCCGAAACCGATCAGGTTCTTGCCCACGTCCCTCGCTCCGGCGTTGCTCGTCATGATGAGGATGACGTTCCTGAAATCGGCCTTCCTGCCCTGGTTGTCGGTGAGGGTGGCGTAATCCATGATCTGGAGGAGGATGTTGTAGATGTCGGAGTGGGCCTTTTCGATCTCATCGAGGAGAACGACGGCATGGGGCGTCTTCCTGACGGCGTCGGTGAGGAGGCCCCCCTCCTCGTAGCCCACGTAGCCGGGGGGCGAACCGATGAGGCGCGACACGGTGTGCTTTTCCTGGTACTCGCTCATGTCGAAGCGGTGGAGGACAATGCCCAGCTGCTTGGCAAGCTGGCGGGCGAGTTCGGTCTTGCCGACACCCGTAGGGCCCACGAAGAGGAAGTTCGCCACCGGCTTGTCGGGAGTCCTGAATCCCGCCCTGCTGCGTTTGACGGCCTTGACGACAGCCTCGATGGCGGGGTTCTGCCCAAAGACATCGCTCTTCAGCGAGGTTTCAAGGCTGCCGAGCTTGTCCTTCTCGGAGGAGGACACCGACCGTTCGGGGATGCGCGCTATCTTGGCCACGACCTTTTCGATCTCGGGCACCTTGATGTCGATGACGGAACTCTCGTTTTCTTCGCCCATCTTGAACGCGTTCATCCTTGCGAGGGCACCGGCCTCATCGATCACATCGATAGCCTTGTCGGGGAGCTTGCGTTCGGTGATGAACTGGGCCGCGAGCTTGACGGCGGCTTCCAGCGCCTCGTCCGAATAGGAAACCTTGTGGTAGTCCTGATATTTTGGGCGCAGGCCCTTGAGAATCTCCACCGTCTCGGCTTGGCTGGGCTCGACGATGTCGATCTTCTGGAAGCGGCGGGAGAGAGCCCTGTCCTTCTCGAAAATCTTGTTGTACTCGTCGTAGGTGGTCGAGCCGATGCAGCGGAGCTTGCCCGAGGTGAGGGCCGGCTTTAAAAGATTGGAGGCGTCCATTGATCCGCCAGTCACGGCTCCCGCGCCGACAATCGTGTGGATTTCGTCGATGAAGAGGATGGCCTTTTCCTTCTTGAGGAGGACATCGACCACTTTCTTCACTCTTTCCTCGAAGTCGCCCCGGAACTTCGTGCCGGCAAGCAGGGTGCCCATGTCGAGGCTGTAGATCGTGTAACCCTTTAGGAGGGGAGGGACCTGGCCGGCGACGATGCGCTGGGCAAGGCCTTCGGTGATGGCCGTTTTGCCGACGCCTGCGTCGCCCACGTGGATGGGATTGTTCTTGAGCCGCCTGCACAAAACCTGGATCGTTCGTTCGATTTCGGCTTCCCTGCCGATCACGGGTTCGAGCTTGCCCTCGGAAGCCTGGGCCGTAAGGTCGGTGGCAAAGCGCTCGAGAGGTCCGGGGCGGGCGTTTTTCCTGTCCTTGCCTTCGGTATCGCCCTTTATTTCGCCCTCATCGATTCCGCCTGTATAGTCCTCGTCCTCGGCATCGCCGAGACCATGGGAGAGCACCTCGAGGAGCTGGAGCCGCTTGATGCCCAGCTTGCGCATATAGTAGCCGGCATAAGTCCGCTCCTCGTCGTAGAGGGATACGATGAGGTCGGAAACCTCGACCTCTGCCTTGCCGGAAGCCTGGGACTGCATCACCGCGCGCTCGATCACGGCCTGGAAGGAGGATGTCTGCACCGGTTCCGCGTTGTTGCGGACGACGGGCACTTTCTGCTCGAAATAGGCTTCTATGCCCCTCTTGAGCTGGTCGGTATCGGCTTCGCAGCCTTCCATCACGAGCCTGACCTTCTCAAAGGACATCCCGGCATAGAGAATATGCTCAGGCGTGAGGTATTCATGATTCCTGAGCTTGGCTTCGTTATAGGCCGCGTTGAAAATAGCCTGTACTTCCTGACTTACCTTCATACCTTATACTTTCTCCATAGTGCAGCGCAGCGGAAATCCCATCTGCCGCGCCAACAGATGCACCTGATTTATTTTCGTGGCGGCGATGTCGTAGCTGTACTCGCCGACGATCCCCCTGCCTTTCCTGTGCACATCGATCATTATCTTGGTCGCTTCGGGCAGGGTCTTGTGAAAGATCGTCATAAGCACCGAAACGACGAATTCCATGGTCGTGAAATCATCGTTCAGGAGGAAAACCCTGTATTCCTCCGGCTCCTTCGTCTCGACTGCCCTTTCTTCGAGGGATGCCACTTCACCTTCGTTTGCTGTATGTCCATTCATGCTGTTCATAAAATATCCATGAATCTATTTATAAACAAGGTGCAAGGAAAGTCGGGATCTCCATGCTTGACATTCGGCCTTCCATCGTATGATATTTAGGAAAATGCGATGATGGAGAAGAGTATTCGGCCATACCGCGTCGCAGAGAGGGATCCCGGAAGTTTCTCGATTGCGATCGAACTTCCCGGGTGGAAGGATCCTGTCGCGGCGCCGAAGAAAACCACTCCGTAGCAGTTGCGGTGAAAGCGCTTCAGCGATGCGCGATTAGCCGGAACCGGCGGCCTTCCGTCAAAGGCGTCGAGAGCGGCCCCCGTCGCGGGGAGCCGAAGTAAGGTGGCACCGCGGATTGTCGTGAAGCCCAAGGTCGGACGGCTCAATAGAGCGTCCGCGCCGCAAAGGCCCCCACGGAATTCGTCCTTACGCGAAGCGCGGCTTCCCGTCTGGGCGTATTGCTTGTGGGGGCCTCGTCATATTCGGATACTCGCCGCCGGCACCACGCCATGCGCGGGGCGGCCCAGGCGAAAAAAGGAGCTGTTCCATGGCTATCGATGTCAGCAAAGTTCGGCATTCGGCCGCCCACGTCATGGCTGAAGCGGTACTTCACCTCTTCCCCGGCACCCAATTCGGGATCGGACCGGCCATCGACGACGGATTCTACTATGATTTTCTCCTTCCCGCCCCCATCACCAACGAGACCCTGCCCGCCATCGAAAAGGAGATGCGCAGGATCATCTCGGGCGGCTTTCCCTTCGTACGCAGTGAAGTGTCCAAGGATGAGGCGAGGAAGCTTTTCGCCGACCAGCCCTTCAAGCTGGAGCTGATCGACGGCCTCGATGACGGCACGATCTCGATCTATGAGCAGGATGGTTTCATCGACCTCTGCCGCGGCCCTCACCTGGAGACCACACGCGAAATCCGGCCCGACGCCTTCAAGCTCAAGACGATAGCGGGCGCCTACTGGCGCGGCGACGAGAAGCGTCCCATGCTCACCCGCATCTACGCCTACGCCTTCGGCAGCAAGCCTGAGCTCGAAGCCTATCTCAAGATGCTCGAGGAAGCCGAGAAGCGGGACAACCGCAGGCTGGGCAAGGAGCTCGACCTTTTCTCCACCCACGAGGAAGCCGGCCCCGGCCTCATCTACTGGCATCCCAAGGGAGGCCGTTTCCGCGTGGCCCTCGAGAACTGGTGGCGCGACGAGCACTACAAGAACGGCTATGAAATCC
>CAYXUF010000012.1:0-51938 GCA_964468155.1 uncultured Treponemataceae bacterium | reverse complement strand
TTTTTCGACGATGAGCTGCATCCCGGCTTTCGCCGCGGGGAGGACGGCATCGAGGTGGAGGCCCGACGGGGAGCAGACATTGACGACTTCAAGGCCCGGATGGCGCAGGAAGCTCCCCATCTCGGAGTAGGCGGCGCAGCCGAATCGGGCGGCAAAAGCCGCGGCGCGGGATGCATCGATATCGAAGCAGGCGGCACAACTCGTTCCCCCAATCTCGGCCAGAGCCTTTGCGTGGAATTCGGCGATAAGTCCCGTTCCAACAATTCCAAAATTCATCTTTCCTCCCTGTCGTATCGGGCGAATACTTTCATCGCCTCGCGTATTGTGGCTTCGGGGTCGGCAGGTTTGTCGAAAACTTCCATGCTGATCCAGCCCGAGTAGGGAATCGCCTTGAGGGCATCGAAGGCCGGTCCGTAGTCCGAGGAGCCTGAACCCGGGTGCCGTCCATCCATTTCGTTGATATGGACGTGGGCGAAAAAATCGCCATGTTTCGTTATGAGGGCTTCCCAGCTCTCCGTCTCGTCGCCCACGTTGTGGAAGTCGAACATGCCTCCCACGCCGGGCGAGCCTATGCCCTCTACAAGGGCTCTCGCTTCGGCCAGGGTGTTGACGACATCGGTCTGGTCGGAGGAGAGGGCTTCGAGAAGGATGGTCGATCGGCACGCGTGTGCATGGCCGGCCAGAAGGGAAAGATCCTCGGCGAGGGTATTGGTCGCTGTAGCCCTGTCGCAGCCGGGCAGGGAAGAGCGCTGGCGGGGCGAGCCGAGAACGAGAACCCCTCCGCCCAGTTCGGCCGAGGCGTCCAGCAGCCTTCGCAGATGATCCAGCGACCGGTTCCTGAGTAGCGGATCAGGCGTGGTGAGGTGGAGGGGTTCGGGACCCACCATCAGCCAGTGAAAACCTACGAAGGCCAAGCCCTCGTCGCCCAGGGCCCGAGCGATTTCCTTTACCCCCGCGCCGATGGCCGAAGGGGAAAAGTCGCCGAAAACCGTGTAGGGCGCGAACTCGACGCCGCTGTAGCCGGCCCGTCGAAGCATAGACGCAGCCGTTCCGGTTTCAAGGCTGCCGAAGAGCTCGTTGCATACGGCGTACTTCACGCTCCATCCTCCTCGAAAAGACGCCTTTCGATTTTTCTGACGCACAGGGTCATCCAGTCCGAGGACTGGGTCTTCTGGCCGAAGTCCCAGCCTTTCCAGGGCTGGTATATCGATTCGGGCACGAAGCCTTCAGGCTTCTCCTTCGCCCGTATGACATCGATCATAGTGAGAAAGCGCGGATCGGTCCGCGCCTCCTTAACCTGGCTCAAGGTATCGACGACATGGAGTATATCGTACCAGATGTAGGGCAGCTTCAGTTTGCGGAAATCGTTCCCCATGTAAAATATGTAGGGATGTTTTGTCCTGCTGAATGCCCAGAGATCCAGGAGGCATTCTGAGCATGCAGCTATCTCTTTCCTGAAAGCCTCCCCGTACACCAGCAGCAGTTTCAGCATTATGAGTGTTGCGTAGGGACAGGGATCGTCCTTTTTCCCCGGCCCCCTCCAGCTTCCAAGCGTTTTGGACACGACGCAGCCGAAGGCGAAGGCATTGCCCTGCCCTGCCAGCCAAAGCGCGGCCCTGTCGAGCCTTTCATCGACGACGCCAAGGGTCTTCAGCGCGTACAGGACGTTGGGCGCGTCGCACAGCGCCCAGGCCTTCAGGGCCTCGCCGCTTCCGCCGTATGCCAGGGGAATATCCATCGTGATACAGGGAACTCCATGCTCGTCGACGGACTCCAGAATCCTGTCCGCTATCGCTCTCATGCCGGGATCATCGATTTTCATCCCGACATCAACAAGAAAATTCAGCTTGTGAAAAAATTGCTGAGCGCTTTTATGGCTGCTTATGCGCGGCCCCGGCCAGGCCTGCAGTTCATTCACGAGCGCCTTTATGGCGGGATCAGCCACAAGGCTTTTCCTCGACTCCGCGACGCCAGAATCGCACAACTCCTTTTTGGCGTTATACGCCACATACGAAATCGGAGACTTGCATAAATCAGCCAACGTCATCGTCATGCTCGCATATACTCCATGCCGTCGCTCAGGTCGGGGAACAGGCTGGCAAGGGCTTTCACCATCATTCTCGTTGCGGGCTTCGGCATCAATTCCTCGATGAGGCGATGGTAGTAGTAGGGGCTGCCTTTGAAAATGCCGCTCTTCATGGATTCGCGGATCATGGCCGCGATCGCTGCCCTCCTGTCCGAGCCGCCTTCCAGGATATCGGCGATTTTCCCCTCCTCGCCGCTCCGGCATTCCTGGATAGCCGAGGCCAGGGTATCGCGGCTGTACCGTTCTATCCGCGGCACTTCGACAATCGACGCCGCGCATTCAAGCCTCTTGAGCGCCTTGCTCCTTTCTTGATCCGGGAAGCCGCCAGATTCTCCTTCGGGTTCGATAAAATAGGACTGCCCCTCGAGCATCCCGAAAACGCGAAGCGTGTCGAGGTAGCCCAAGCGTTCAAAATCCTTCATGAAGTTCCTGTCAAAATCGAGAACGCCCCCCATATTGATGGAATTCTTGATGTAGACGGTAATGCTGCCTTCTATGTCGGGTTTTCTGTTCAGGCCAAGCCCCGAGATGTCGGAGATTATGATGCGGCGATAGCCGCGACGCCTCGCCATCGCGTAGGGAATATTGTCCCAGACGCCGCCATCCATGTATTTCTTGCCCTTGATCACGGGCTGCCTGAAACCCGGCAGGGCTGCACTCGCCATGAGGTAGTCGATCATCGTTCCCTCTTCCATTTCCTCGATGAACATCTCCCGGGGCTTGAAGTCGCTCAGGTTTATGGTGACGACGCCGAGATCCTTGCCCGAGCCGCGGATGATCCCTTCGTCGATGTGGGACTCCAGAAGGTGACGCAGGGGGCTGGTGTCGAGGCCCTTGTTCTGGACTATCGAGAGGAAGAGATTCTGGGCTTCGGAGAGGGACTCCTTGTCGATGCTGATCCTGCCTTCCTCCATAAAGGAATCCGGGAGGGCGACAACCGAATCCACCCGTATTGATTCGCCGAAGCCCTCGAGGGAACCGATCCCGGGCTGGGCGAGGAGGCCGGCCACCACGGCGCCTATGGAGGTGCCGACGAAGGCGTCCACCTCTATCCCCAGTTCCCTGAGCGCCTTCCAGACGCCGAGATGGTAGACGCCCTTGGCTCCGCCCCCCGACAGTACGAGGCAATAACCCTTTTTCATGTCAATCAACGGCATGCACTCCTGTCCCCTTCCACATGCGTCTCATTATCGGGGAAAAACTTTCGTATTGCCATAGGGCGCCAAGCGTGTATTATAGGTAAAACATCCTATCCCCCAATGCGGCGTTTACCCTATTTTGGGATTTGTTTATGCGGCTTATTGTGATGCTGAAGACCTGCGGCATTCAGCGCGCGTCTATCAAATGTCGAAACCGGAGGAAATCGCATGAAGAAACTCGGAATTTTTGCCATCGCCTGTCTCATGTTCGGGCTGATCGCCTCGCCTCTGTTCGCCGCCAATACCACGCTGACGGTATGGGGCCGGGACATCCCCGACGATTCGGCTGACCATCTCTACATCAGGAACCTGATTTCGGGATTCGAAGCCAAGTATCCCGACATCAAGATCGACTACGTAGCCCTCGGCGACCCCGGGCTCATGGACAAGACCAAGATCACCATGGCCGCGGGCTCCGGTCTTCCCGACATCTTCCAGTCCTGGGGCGGTTCCGTGATGGGCGGCTACGCCGACGCGGGCCAACTCCTCGATCTCACCGCCGAGCTCAAAGGCGTTCCGGGAAGCGCCGCTGCCCAGCAGGCCATGACCTGGAAGAACAAGATCTACGGCGTCGCGCCCTTCTTCGCCGTTGCCGGAATCTTCGTCAACGAAGGCATCTTCAAGGCCAACAATCTGAAAGTGCCCGCCACGGTAGAGGAATTCGACAAGGTTTGCGCCACCCTCCTCGCGAAAGGCATCCAGCCCTTCGCCTGCGGCGAAAAAGACAAGTGGCCCGGCCTCGCCCTCTACATGTACCTCACCAACCGCTACGGCGGGGACGCCTCCGCCAAGGCAGCCGCGAGGAAGCTCGCCTACAATTCCGAAGCCTTCGTGAAGGCCGGACAGCTCTACCAGTCCTGGGTAAAGAAAGGCTATTTCGGAGCCACCCCATTGGGCGAAGGCTACGGCGACGCTCAGCAGCTCATGGCCACGGGCAAGGCCGCCATGCACATCACCGGCTCATGGATGTGCGCCCAGTACGCCAATGCCGAGTTCACCGATCAGACCATCGGCTTCTACGCCTTCCCGGCCCTCAAGTCGGGCGGCGTCGGCAAGGCTACCGACATCATGGGCATGACCGATATCGGTTTCGCTGCCACCAAAGTGGCTGCATCGAAGAAGGACGCGGCGGTCAAGTTCATGAAGTACGCCATGAGCGTCGAAGCCTGCCAGTTCGAGCCCGGACGCATCTGCTCCGTGCCCGGCGTAAAGGCCAAATCCAGCCTCACCGCCCAGGCATCGGCCGTTTTCGCCTCGGCGAAAACCGTCACCTTCTGGTGGGATCAGGATCTGCCTCCCTCCGTCACCACGCCCCTCAACGAGACGATCCAGAAGTTCTTCCTTGCCGATACCGACGTAAAGAAAGCCCTCGATTCCTACGAGGCTCTCTGCATCGAGAACATGGGCCCGGTTAAAAAATAAAAAGTCGTGAAGGAGAGGATGCAGATGAAGCAGCGCCGAAAAAGCGAACCAGGCCGAGGCCTCTTTATCTTCCTCTGCGTCCTCCCCGCCCTTCTGTTCCTCGCCGTCTTCCTCTATTATCCCATTGTCGAGACTTTCAGGATTTCCCAGATGAAGACGAGCGGCATGGCCGACGAGATCTACGTCGGCCTTGACAACTACCGCAAGCTCTTCGCCGATGAAGAATTTCTGGCCGGACTTCTCCATGTCTTCACCTGGGCTTTCTGGAGCATCGTCATACAGCTGCCACTCGCCTTTCTCATAGCCTTCGGCCTGAGCTATTACTCGAACAGACTCTCCAATCCGCTCAAGGCTATCTTCTATCTCTCCAATATCCTGCCCTCGGCCATCACCGCCATGCTCGGCAAGTTCGTTTTCGCTCCCAAGAACGGCATCGTGGTATCTGTCGGCAAACTGCTGGGGTGGAAATGGCTGGCCGAGGCCGACTTTCTGGGCAACCCGAAATTCGCCTTCTGGGCGGTTTTCGCCATAGCCACCTGGGCATATACGGGCTTCTACATCATTTACTTCATGTCGCGGATGGAGCAGATTCCGCGCGACCTGCGCGAGGCGGCCGAACTGGACGGGGCTTCGGCGCTCCGCTATGCCTGGAGCATCGTTCTGCCCGACCTCAACTATGCCATACGCATCTGCGCCGTTCTCTGCACGGTAGGGAGCCTCAAGCTCTTCGACCTGCCCAAACTGATGACCTGGGGAGGCCCCGGCTACGCCACCTACACCCTGGGATTGAGCCTCTACAACCACGGCTTCATCAACTGGAATTACGGCAAGGCGGCGGCCATCGGCGTCGTCATCTTCGTCCTTTCCCTCGCCTTCACCTTCATCCAGCTCACCCTCGGCAAAAAAAAGGACGAGACGCCATGAACGGAACAATGCGCAAGGCAGGCTCCCTATCCCGTTCGCGGAGGCGCCACAGCGCGGCCGAGATCATTGTCACCATAGTCCTCGTGCTCCTGGCAGTAATCGTTATCTTCCCCCTCTTCATACCCCTGCTCTTCGCCTTCAAGACCCAGCTGGAATACGCCTACCATCCCTGGGCCTGGCCGAAAAGCTTCAGCCCGAAAAACTTCATCGATTCCTGGAAGGCGGTCAGGATCGATCAGGGTCTCATCAACACCCTCTACGTCTGCCTGGGCGCCATCGCCTGCACCATCCCGCCCGCGGCCCTCGCCGGCTACGTCTTCGCCCGCTACAGGAGCAGGGTAACCGAGATTGTCTTCTATCTGGTGCTCATCGGCTACTTCATTCCCGCGCAGATGGTCCTTGTGCCGCTCTACAAGATGGAAGTGGCCCTAAAACTGAATGACACCCTCCATGGGCTTTTTCTGCCCATGGGGGCTTTCGGCATACCTTTCTGGGTTCTCATCTACCGTTCCTATTTCAAGGGTCTGCCCAACGAACTGGCCGAAGCCGCCCGCATCGACGGGGCTGGACACTGGACGACGCTTTTCAGGGTGATGCTTCCCCTCGCCCGCCCCGCCACCATCCTCGCGATGCTCCTCGTCTTCATCGGAGCCTGGAGCGACTACCTCCTGAGCCTCATTCTCCTGTCGAACCAGAGGAATTTCACGATGCAGCTCCGCGTGGCGGCCTTTCTCAACAACTACGGGACGGACAGGATGCCGAGATACGCGGCGGCTGCTATAATTTCGGCGGCGCCTACCCTCATTCTCTACATCATCGGCCACCGCTGGATTATCAGGGGAACCTTGGCTGGCGCAATAAAGGAATAAGTCCAGCTCATATGCGAAATAAAAATCCGGTCATCGGCTTCATCGCCGCCCGATTCGACGAAGCGTATCAGCACTCCGTCTGGTCGGGCGCCGTGGCCGAGGCAGCCAGGCTCGGTACTTCCCTCGTCTTTTTCGGCGGCCAGCGCATCGAAAGCCCCATCGGCTATGAGGCCCTCGACAATATAGCCTTCGATCTGGCCGAACGCAGCGACATTTCCGGCCTTATCGTCATGTCCAACGTCATCGGCACCTACATATCCAGCGAGGAACAGCTGGCCTTCCTCAAGGGTTTCGCCGGCATGGATCTGGTCACCGTAGGGGTCGAATACCCCGGCATCGAAGGCATCTGCGTCGATTCGTCGGGGGGCATGAGGTCTATCGCCGAGCATCTTGTCCATTCGCACGGACGTAGCCGCTTTCTCTTTATCGCCGGCCCCGAGGGGCATGGGGAATCGGAGGCTCGCAAGGATGAGTTTGTGGCCAGCCTTGCTGAACTTCTCCCCGACGCGCGCCCGGACATCATCTACGGCGACTTTACGGAAGAGGACGCGCGTATCAAGGTTGAGCGCTTTCTGGAGAGGGGGAGCGCCAAGGCTCTGGCTATCGACGCCGTCGTTGCCGCCAACGACCATATGGCCTTCGGGGCCCTGTCGGCGCTCTCGGCGCGAGGCATCGACGTTCCCCGCGAAGTCTCGCTCACAGGGTTCGATGATTCCGAAGACAGCCGCTTTTCCACGCCTTCCCTCACCACCGTGCGGCAGCCTGCATCGGACTTGGGCCGGATGGCGGTACGGCGAATCGCCATCAAGCTTGGCCTCATCCCCGCCGAAGCCGGACTCAGCCTTCCTGTCTCCTGCGTCATAAGGGAATCCTGCGGATGCCCCCACGCCTCGGAGATCGAGGAACCCAGGCTCGAGGAGAGGAATTCCTTCGAGGATATGGAATCGATTCCGGCAGCGGTGAAGCGCGAGATAAGGGCGGGCAGGAATCCAGGCCGTTTGCGCAGACACGCCATACCTCCCGAACAGCGGGAAAAGGCCCTGCTGACGATAGCCGAAGGCGAGTGCCGCTATCTCTCCTCCAGGCGCCTTCTGGCTGAAAAGAGAACGGATATTCTCAGGGAAATAGAGTCCTCCCTCGTGGCTTCCTTTGGCATGGAGGATATCCTCAAAAAGACGGCCCACGGCATCAGGGAACTGGGCATCAGCGGCTGCTGGCTCAGCCTCTTCGAGTCGAGGGGACCTTCCCCCGAATGGTCGAAACTCATGCTCAGCGCCGAGGGCGACAGCCTGCGCATCCTCTCGCCCCAGGGCATGCGCTTCAGGACAGCCGAGCTTGTCCCGGGCGGACTGCCGAACAGATGGAACTTCTATGTCTGCGAGCCCCTGCGCTTCGGCGACGACAGCCTCGGTTACCTGATATGTACCGCCGATTCTTCGGATCACAGGATGTATGGAGCCCTACGCGACCAGGTGTCGAGCGCTATAAAGGGAGCCATGCTGATGGCTGCCGAAAAGGATAGGGAGAAGGACCTCGAACGCAAGGTACGCCAGCGCACCCTCGAGCTTTCGACAGCCAACCAGCGGCTCATCGAGGAAATCACGCGGAGAAAGGACCTGGAAAAGGAAGTCCTCACCATCTCCAATCTCATTATGGACGACATAGGAAGGGATATACACGACAATCTCTGCCAGGATATCGCCGTGCTGGGAATCATGGGCGCCGTCCTCGAGGGCAAGCTGTCGCGTTCCGGCCTCATCGCCGAAAGCGATGAGGCCGCGGCCATAGCCCGCAGCGCCGGCCTGACGGCGGCCAAGGCGAAGAACATGGCGCGGGGTCTCTATCCCGTCGACCTGGAAGCGAAGGGCATCGTCACGGCCATCGAAACCTTGGTGGCCGCGGCCAGGAAGAGCAGCTCGGCTTCCCTCAGGCTCGAAGTCTCGAAAGGCTTTACCGTCAAGGATTCACAGAAGGCCTTCCATCTGTTCAGGATGGCTCAGGAGGCGCTGAGCAACGCCCTCAAGCATTCGAAGGCCAAGGAGATCAAGGTGGGCCTCTACATGGACCGCGAGAATATCACGGTGGAAGTGGCCGATAACGGCAAGGGTTTTTCACAGAAAGCCCAGGTGGAGGGCGGTATGGGTCTGCAGATACTAAAATACAGGGCGGGGGTAATAGACGCGGAGCTGAGGGTGAGATCAAGCGACACGGGTACTACCATAACCTGCAGAGTAGCGAGGTAGCAAATGGCTTCATTGCAGCCTGAATTCATCGTCGTGGATGACCATCCTCTCTATCGGCACGGGGTGACAACGCTGATCGCCCAGGAGCTCCATCTCACCTGTGTGGGCGAGGCGGGCGGAGTGCCTGAGGCCGTCGAGCTTCTGGCAGCCGCAAAACCCCGTCTCGCGATCGTGGATATTTCCCTTCAAGGACAAAACGGTCTCGAACTCATCCACTTTATCAAGAATGAATACCCCGACACCCTCGTCCTCGTCATCTCCATGCATGAGGAAAACCTCTATGGCGAGCGGGCCTTGAAGGCTGGAGCCCGCGGTTTCGTGATGAAACACGAAAATCCGAGCATCCTTCTCGGCGCCGTGAAGGAAGTGCTCGCCGGCAGGATAGCCGTGAGCGAGGAACTCAGGGAGAGGATGATCGAAAGCCTTGTCGGGGGGAACACAAATCCTGATCCCGTGAGCCGGCTGTCCGACAGGGAACTCGAGGTCTTTACCCTCATAGGCAAGGGCTGCGGCGCCGCCGAGATCGCCGAAAAGCTCTGCCTTTCCGTAAAGACCGTGAACGCGTACCGCGACCACATCAAGGACAAGCTTTCCCTGAGCTCGGCAGCCGATGTGCGGAAATTTGCCGTAGAATGGACAAACCGCGCATAAAGCAGGGAGTTTTATGCAGAGCTAGGTAAAAAGGCCGATGGGTGAAATGGCCACAATCCCTATAAGCAGTACGGTCGGAAAGGGCTAGAATAGAGGCTGCGAGGAAAGCAAACGATGGAAGCGATACGGCCTGAGACGGATTTCTATTCCCAGCATGGAATGTGGGGCGCCTACGCCTCTCTTGTCCTCGGTCGGGCGGGCAGAGGCGCGGGCATCGTCATCGGCGATGTCCGGCCTCCCGAAACCGGCATGTTTGTCGGCTATCGCGTCGGGAGCGAGGAACCTCGCCTTCTTCCTTTCGCGTCCGGACGCCATTTCGGCCTGGGCGCCGCATCATACCATTATGACGCGGCATCGGAGACAAAAAGCAGTCTGAAGCGGACATTCTGCTTCGGTTCCGATGACATAGAGCGGCGTTCTTTCCTTTCGGGCGAGGAATGGCGCGCGGGCCTGATGAGTTTCAGGGTTGTCTCCTTCTTCGGGGAAGTGCCCGACCCGGCCACGATAACGCGATCTTCGGCCCGAACCGCCTATCGCCCCTCTATCCTCCTTTGCCTCAGTTTTGACAACACGAAGGGCAAGGGCCCGATGACGGGCCTTTTCGGCATGCAGGGCATACGGCGTCCCCTCTCCGATTCCTCGGAGGGTGCCCTCATCGGCATGGCTTCCGACACCTGCTTTGGTTTCGCGATGCGCCCTTGCGCCGAGATAGAAGAAATCCTGGATTGGTCCGTGGTCGACGCCGCTTTCGACGGCAACCGCCCCCTGCGCCGGCTGGCCAACGAAGGCGGCCTGCGTTTCACGATAGCCCCCGGCACGAAGGCCGACTACACCATAGCCCTCGCTGTGTTCCGTGATGGCATCGTGACATCGGGCCGAAAAACCCACACCTATTACAGCTGTCTCTTCAAGGATCTGGAAGATGTCCTCGAGAGTGCCCTCGACGAGGAAGCCGAATCCCTCTTCAGGGCCCAAAGGCTCGATGCCATGCTCGAAGCCTCGGGCCTTTCGTCTGACAGGCGCTTCCTGCTCGCCCAGGCGGCCCACAGTTACCTTGCCAACACTGAATTCCTCCTCACGGAGTCTGGGGATCCCCTCTTCCTGGTGAACGAGGGTGAGTACCAGATGATGAATACACTGGATCTCACCGTCGACCAGGCTTTCTGGGAAGCCCGGTTTTCGCCCTGGACCCTGCGCAATGAGCTTGAAGCCTTCGAGGAATACTCGACCTATGAAGACGGCCTCGGCCTGGCTTTCACCCATGACCAGGGTGTCGCCGACTGCTTCAGCCCCCGGGGCCGATCGGTCTATGAACTGCCGGGCTATACCGACTGCTTCAGCTTCATGAGCTACGAGGAAACCCTGAACTGGACGCTATCGGCCTGCCTCTACGCGAATCTCACGGGCAATTGGGACTGGGCGCGGGGAAGAAGGAAGCGCCTTACCGCTTGCCTGAATTCGATCATCGCCCGGGACGCCAACGGCGACGGGGTTATGGACAGGGACTCGGATCGATGTGAAGGCGGGGCCGAGATAACCACCTACGATTCTCTCGACATAAGCCTGGGACAGGCCCGCAACAACCTTTACCTGGCGGTGAAAGCCTGGTCGGCCCTCGTCTGCCTCGAGGCGCTCTTCCGCACAATGGATGGAAGGGAAGGTTCGGAATCGCAGAAGGCCGGAACAGCGGCCAGGGCTGCCGCCTCCACGGTCTCCGGAAACATGCTGGATTCCGAAGGCTTCATACCGGCCGTGTTCGAAAGCGACAACCGCTCGCGGATCATCCCCGCCATCGAAGGCCTCGCCTACCCGGGCTTCTGCGGCGCGCCCGAGGCGACCCTCAAGAAGGGCCCCTATGGCGAGCTTGTCCAGGCCCTCGCCCGGCACCTGGACACCATACTCGTTCCCGGCTCCTGCCTTGACGCTGAATCGGGCGGCTGGAAACTCTCCTCGACGAGCAGGAACACCTGGCTGAGCAAGATTTTCCTGAATCAGTATGTCGCCGAAAATGTCTTGGGGCTGCAGGACGAGCGCATAGAGCGCGATGCCGTCCATGCCCGGTGGCTCAGGACGGGAAGCGCCGATTTCGCCGCCACCGACCAGGTCGATTCGACGAACGGCAAGGATCTCGGCTCCCGTCTCTACCCGCGGCTTGTCACCGCCATTCTCTGGCTGTCCAGGTAGCTGAAAAGCTCATCCTCGCTCCTGACAATGGCGTCGAGCGCCTGGTTGATCATGGGATTCACCTTGGATCCTATGAGGGCCCCTCTCGAGTCGGTATGAAGGCCGATAAGGATCTTTTTGGACTGTTTCAGGTACTTCTGGGCATAGGCGATTCCCAACTCGACGCAGGCACCTTCATCGGGCACGCGGCCATCCAGGATCATAAGAAAAACGTCACATTCCAGGATTCTCATCCTGTCGACCGCGAAAATGGCTTCCTTCCTTTCATCCTTCGTCAGATTCGCATTGATGGCAGGATCATTTTCGGCGCCATCCCTTTGCGGAAGGAAGACTGAAAAACCGCGCTTTTCCAATTCCGCGGAAAGGTTCTTGTTGAATTCCTTTTCCGCTCTGCTGAACAAGGGGCCAGAGAAGTAGAGCTTTTGCATGGCTGAATCCTTGATTGTAAAACCCTTATATTAGAACAACGCTTTGACAGTATAGCACCATGTTCCGATTCGTGAAACATAAAAAGCGTTTGTTTCATGAGAATTATGAATGCGTTCAACGAAAAAAAAGCCGACCCAAAATGGATCGGCTTTATCGAATAGCAGGGACAGGACTCGAACCTGTGACCTCCGGGTTATGAGCCCGACGAGCTGCCAACTGCTCTACCCTGCGTCGTGTTGACACTAAGCTACAGGAAACCGTGAAAAATGTCAAGCGATGGCGAGGGGCCGGTGGCTTACAGCTTGAAGAGCCGCCTCAGGTTTGTCGTCTTGGCGACGCGATAATGGATATAGAGGAGAAAGACCGCAATGGGTACGAGGGAGAGGGCGGTGACGGCCGACCAGCCCAGGCGAATGGGTCCGCCAGCAAAAAGATCGATGAATATCTCAATTCCAAGGCACAGGACAGCCACGCCCACAAGAATGTATGCCAGAATATTGAGCCCTTTCCTTTTGGCGTTTTTTACCTGGAGGCAGAGAGCGGCGACGATGAGTTCTGCGAAAATCGCTATGGGCAGGGCGAGGCGCCAGGCCCAGGAAACGTCGCCTGAAAGAAAACCCAGGGCGATGAGAAAGGCGGGCAGATCGAGGGCGGCAAGAATCCAGCGAAGGGTGGATGCGTTTTCCAGGACAAGGATGGCCGTGATGATTATCCAGAGGAAGATAAGGGCGGAAACAGGGAAAAGAGCCCAGGACAGGACTCGCGCCGTAAGGAGGTTGATCGAAAAGAGGGCTAGTATGGCGACGGCGAAAGCTACGGAGACGACTTCCCACGCGATGGTTTTTCTTTCCTTGAGAGTAAAGCTTTCCAGCATCTCGGCCTCGCCGAGAAAGCCGCCCTGCCTGGTTTCGAGGGCATCTTTATCCGGGCCTTCGCAGCCGGAATCCGCGCCGGCATCAGACCTGGGGTTCCGCGCTCCGCACAGAGGGCAAGAGGGAGCGCCGCCTATCTCTACACCGCAATCGGGACAATACGCCATATTCACTCCTCAATGTCGCGGCAGCGAACGCTCGCCGTCAGGCCAAGGCTGCGAAGGCGGCGAAGGAACAGCCGCTCCAGTTCACGGGAACTGGCCAGGCTTCCGAAGCTCAGGATGAGCTCATCCTTCCATGACAACACAGCGGCGTTCGTGAGCGTCGTCACGCTGGGCGGGGGAATGAAGGCGGCGCTCACGACATGGGGCGCCAAGCCCGGAGGCAGACGCAAGGCACCCAGGTTCGTGAGAAAGCCGCTCAGCATATTTTCGCCCAGGGTATTGAAAAGTATCCTCGCCGCCACTTCCTTGAGGAAAAGCGGCATTACCCTCACGAACATATTCCTCGTTCCGCCCGCGTTCCGCGCTATCTGCTGGGCTATGGATTTGGGGTCGTTGCCCAGCTTCATCTGGTGGTGAGTCCTTCTGACCAGTTCTTCGAAGCCGCGAGCGCCGAGCTGCAGATTTTCTCCGAGAAGGATAAAAAGCGAAAAGTTGCGGTTGGTTCGGGATTTGAAGAACTGCCGCAGGTTGACGGGAATTTCCAGGCTGATGTGATGGTACTTGCGCATTCCGGGCTCCGCGAGCCACAGGGTCTGAAGCACATCGAGATACACGGCAGCCAGGAGCTCGGTGATAGTCACCCTTCTTTTTTTTGCTTCGCCAAGCACCTCTTCCAGCTTGAGCCGGGCCGTGATGATCCTGTACTCCCCCTTGGGAAGATGAGGGAGATGCATATGCCAGGCTCGCGGGTTGGATTCGGGTACGGGCAGTTTTCCGGGGAAATACTTCTGGTATCCATCCTCGTATTCTTCACGATCCAAGGGACTGTCCACCTCGAGGATGTCGGCGTATTCCCCCTGGCCCAGTTCGGCTCCTAGCTTTATACCCTTCAAAATCAGATACCTGGCAAGGAGGGTTTTCATGAAGGACATGGCTCCCGAGCCATCGGTGATGGCATGGGAAAACTCCCCCGCAATGGAAGAGTCCGATACGCGCACTCTGAAGAGGCGAGTCCCTCGCCTGTTCATGTTGAATTTCTGGCAGGGGCTGGGGCTGTCTTCGCAGATCTGGGGGCTGGAGCGGCTCTGGTCGAGGTAATACCAGAAAAAGCCGCGCTTCAGGGTGACGTTGAAGTAGGGAAAGCGGTTGGAGGTTTCGGCGAGAGCCTGGTTGAGGAGGACGGGGTCGACAGGCTCGGCCAGAGAGAACTCGAGACGGAAGAGGCTGGTGGCGACTTCGTTCGAGACGGCGGGCATGATGACCCCGGCATTGTCGAGGCTGTACCAGGCTCCCGACTCATCAACCTGCTTCGTATGGATGAAGCGCTGATTTCTGTCCTTCACTATCATCAATTATAGGAAGGGCAGGAAGGGAAAAGCAAGGACGAGGAGGATGGTGACGACGAGGGCGGGGAGAAAGTCCCCTGTCTTGAATTTCTTGATGTCGAGGAGACCGAGGCCTATCATGATCACGAGGGCCCCTCCGATGCCGGTGAGTTCGGCGAGCATCAGATCGGTGACGAAGGGCTTAACCCACACGGACACAAGGGTGAGAAGCCCCTGGTACACGAGGATGGAGATGGCAGAAAAGGCGACGCCCGGCCCCATCGCTCCGGCGAAGATGATGGACATGAAACCGTCGAGGACGCTCTTTGTTAGAAGTATGGAGTAGTCGCCTTCGGTGCCCGCCTTGAAGGATCCCACGATGGCCATGGCGCCCGAGCAGTAAAGGACGGAGGCGTTGAGAAAACCCAGGGCGAAGGTGGATCCCTCGGACTTCCTGTCGAAACGGTGTTTGAGTTTTTCGCCGAAGTCCATGATGGCGCCTTCGATGTTGATCCAGGTGCCCACGAGCCCTCCGATGATGAGGGCGAGGGCCAAGGCGAGAAGGTGGGTGGTTTTAAGGGCCATCTGGATGCCGATGACGAGGGACGTGATGCCCGAGGCGGCGAAGATTATCTGCTGATAGCGCTCCTTGATGCCTTTCCTCAGGACGAGGCCGAGAAGGGAACCGAGGATGACGGCGAGGGCGTTGATGATGGTGCCGAACATTGAATACCTTTGGCAGGGCCTTGCGAAAAGCCTTCATGGTTGACCCTGGCCGCGGAAGTATAGCATAATCGAAATGTGGAAGGGGAGCCTATGCGTAAAAATTCCAGTGCTTATTCTCAGAGCCTCAGGCATTCCTCGGCCTTAGGTGCCATCCTCCTGCTCGCTGCTCTTCTGTCCGTCTCCTGCGCTACGAGGCTTCCCCCCATCCCCGAAGGCATAAGCTCGGCCGAAATCATCCAGAAGGCCCAGGAACGTTCGGATCTCTACGACTGGAAGGGAGCCCAGTACTACTACAAGGCTCTGCTCGAGAAGTTTCCCGATGATCAGAATCTCGTGGTATCGGCCATGTATGAATTGGCTTTCATAGAATACAAGCAGGGCCACTACGATTCGGCCAGGGCTGGTTTCAAGGCCGTTCTGGGGAAATATGCCTCCCCCGAAGGCGCAGGCCTCCCTCTCACCTGGAAAATTCTTACCGATAAGGTGCTGGCCAAACTCCCCGCCGAAACCCCAGCCGCAGCGGTTAGCCCGTAACCGACGATTCGTCGGCCGAAAGCTCGTCAGCGATACACATCCACTCCTCATTCAGCGCCGATGCTTCTTCGTCGAGGCCGGCTATGGAGGACAGAATCTTCTTCACCTTGGCGCCGTCGGAGTAGTTCGACGGCTGGGCCATATCGTTCTCCAGGGCGCGCTTGCCTGCCGCCACCGACTCGAGCTTGGCGAGTATCTCCTCCTCCCTCTTCTTCAGCTTGCGCTGGCGCGCCTTCCTCGCTTTTTCATCCTCCCAGGAGGCCGCGGAGAGGGGGGCTGAAGGGGAAGCTGGATTGGGACTTGCGCAAAAGGTTGGGAAATCGGTTTCGCCGGCTTCAATCGCAGCCTTCTTTTCCAGGTAATAGGCGTAATCGCCGTAGTACAGTCGCGGGGTCCTGCCCGCGTCCAGTTCGAGAACCAGGTCGGCGAGCTCGGCGATAAAGCCGCGGTCATGCGACACGAAGAGGACGGTGCCTTCGAAGCTGCGGAGGGCTTCGAGGAGGACATCCTTCGAAGTGAGGTCGAGGTGGTTGGTGGGCTCGTCGAGGATGAGGAGGTTGGCCGGATGGAGAAGCATTTTGAGGAGAGCGAGGCGGGACCGCTCCCCTCCCGAAAGGACGGAGACGGGCTTGTCCACGTCGTCGCCGCGGAAAAGGAAGGCGCCGAGCAGGTTCCGCAGCTTGGGGTTGAGTTCGGTGGGGCAGACCGTTTCGGCCTCTTCCTCGACGGTTCTGTTCGATGAGATCTTCTCGGCCGAATCCTGGGCGAAATAGCCTATCTCGATGCCAGCGCCAAGGGTGATCGAGCCCTCGAAGACCTTGTCGGTTCCGGCGATGAGGCGCATGAGGGTCGATTTTCCCGCCCCGTTCGGTCCGACAAAGGCTATCTTGCGGCCGCGCTCGATCTCGAGCGAAAGCCTGTCGATAACCCGCAGGCTCCCATAGGATTTCCCGACATCCTCGAGGCGCACGGCTATCTTGCCCGAGCGGGGCGCCGGGGGAAACTTGAAGTGGATGTGCTTCATCCCCTCGGGTATTTCGATGGGAACGATTTTCTCCAGCATCTTGATGCGGCTCTGCACCTGGGCTGCCTTCGAGGCCTTGTAGCGGAAGCGCCGGACGAAATCCTCTATCTTCTGGATCTCTTCCTGCTGTCGCTCCCAGAGCTCGAATATCATCTCGAGCTCCTTTGCCCTTTTCTCTTCATAGGCCGAATAGCTGCCCGGATAGCGCGAAAGCTTGCCGTTGAAGAGCTCGTACACCTCGTCGATGGTGACGTCGAGGAAATAGCGGTCGTGCGACACGAGGAGGACCCCGCCCCGGTAGTCGTGCAGGAAACCCTCGAGCCAGGTGCGCGCCTCGAGGTCGAGGTAGTTGGTGGGCTCGTCGAGGAGCATGATGTCGGGATCCTCGAGGAGAACCTTGGCGAGGGCAAGCCTCATCTGCCAGCCCCCCGAGAGCTCATTGGTGTTTTTCTGGAAATCCTTGTCGGCGAAACCGAGGCCCCGCAGGACTTCGGCGATGCGCTCGGCCCGCCGGAAGTAGCCGCTCGATTCCACGGCCCGGCCGATCTCGTCGAATTCCTCCAGGAGCCTTCCTGTTTGCCTTTCGTCGAGGTTTTTCGCCTGGAGCCTGTGTCCCAGCTCCTCCTGGGTGAGGAGCATCTCCGAAATGTGGGAGAAGGCGGTTTCAGCCTCCTCGAGGACGGAGCCCAGACCGAGGGTGACATTCGTCTGGGGAAGGTAGCTGATCCGCGCGCCCTTCGTTATGGCGATGTCGCCCGAGTCGGCCTTGAACTGGCCTACCGCTATCTTCATGAGGGTGGATTTTCCGGCCCCGTTGGGTCCGGCCAGGGCGGCTCTCGAGCCCTCCATCAGGGTGAGGGTCGCCGATTTTATGAGGTCCCTGGCTCCGAAGGCCACGCTGACATTGCTCAGTTGTACAAAAGCCATTATTTCCTGCTATTGGGCTGGGAATTCCAGGATCGCCACGCCGAACCTGGTGTCTGTTTCTCCCGCGACGAGTCCGGGCGCCGCAGGGAGAAGCCTCGCGAGAGCAAGTTTGTCGGGTTCAAGCCTGTAGACGTAATCCGACCGCGCTTCCCCCGAGTCGGGATAGAGTGAGAAACCGCCATGCCACTCCTTTAAAAGCCCTTCCGAAAGCCGAAGGCCAAAGCTCACCCTGCCCTTTTGCTCGGGTTTGCTGTCGTCGGCCGAAGGAGGAAAACCGGCAGGCAGGAATACCGTATCCTTCCATGTGTACATGCCGCTTGGCCACAGCTCCAGCCTTCCCGCCGCCGGCGAGGAAAAGGCCAGCATCCCAGTGCTTTCCCTGCCCGGACCGAGCACCTGCGCCGAAGAGAAGAATTCGCGCATGGAGGCTGATTGCCTCGCTTCCTCGGCGCGAATAGCCTCACGGATATCCTGTTTTATATCGATACATCGAATGAGGCTGTCGCTTGCGCGCCACCCCGCCTGGTCATCGGGCTCTTCGGTGTCGAGGCTCGGTCCCCAGGTTGCGAGAATGCTGGCAGGGCCTTCCCTCTTGATCCTGAGATCGGTGGATTCGAATATCAGCCAGTCCTTATCCTGGGAGATCGACGAGTATTCGAATACCTTCGAAAAGGCGGGAAGCTCCACGCGGATCTGCCTGTTGATGGCATCGGAAAAAAGGCCGAAGCGCAGCGAAAAATAGTCCAGGTCGACCCTGTCTTCTTCCAGCATCGAGGCATACCATGCCGGCCGCCAGCTTCGGGAGAGGACCTCGGCTATGGCTTTCGAATCGCTTTCCTTCGCCACCTGTTCAGGCTCCTCGCCGGTATTTTCGTCGAACATGCGCATCGCATAGCTGAAGACATAGCCTTTCGTGCCATCGAGAGTGAGGACGGAATACCAGTCGCCGGGCAGCCTTTCCGATCCGGTGTAGACGGCCTCCCCCTCGACGCGCCCGAGGACCTTCACCATCTCGTTTTCCTTGAGTCGGTACAGGCGTCGGACAGTGTTGGAATTCGATGGGGTTTCCCTCACCGGAAGGCCATCCCTTGCCGCTATCAGATACAGGGAGACTACATCACCCATTTGTGCCACTGCCTTTTTGGCCTGGCTCCTGGAACGGAAGGCCTCGATCTGCCAGAGTGGTACTTCAAGCTTTTCTGGCGCAGCCCCGCCTTTCTTTTCATCGGGCAAACCGATGACATATTGTTTTGTGATATTGGATTTGAGATAGATGGGCACGATCGTCCCCGCCTTAGCGCCCGTTCCCTTCACCGTCCACCGGACGACGCCCCAACCGACCCTGGAGGAGCAGGCTGCGAGGCCGGCTGCGAGGAGAAAAGCGAGGACAGCGGATAGTGACCTTCTGATGGCTGTTTTCATGCGGAGAAATTGTACACCGCGACGCGGATTTGTGCTATCATGTTCGGATCAGTTTCGCGAGGAGCAGCAACAATGAAGGGAGATGAGGCGAAGATCGCCTCCGCGGCCATTCCTATCGCCGCAATCGAGATCGGATCCACCGGTATTCGTCTCCTCGTAGCCGCCATCGAGTCGGCGGGGAGCATCAAGGTGCTCGACAAGGCTGGCAAGCCTTCGAGGATAGGCCGCGACGTATTCACCCAGGGCAGTATCGGCAGGGAAGCTATCCGGGAGACGATCGCCGTCCTGGCGTCCTTTCGCGAACTCCTCTCGGGGTATGGCATTTCTCCCGACGAAACCAAGGTAATAGCGACAAGCGCCCTCAGGGAAGCCTCCAACAGGGACACCTTTGTCGACAGGGTGGCGCTCCAGACTGGCTTCAAGATCCGAATTGTGGAGGACATAGAGGAAAACCACCTCATGTATCTGGCCGTGCAGCAGGCTCTTCAGGATGAGCGCAAGCTCCTCTCGCGATCAAACGCCATGATCCTGGAAGTAGGCGGCGGGACGACAGAGGTGATGATCCTGCGACGGGGCAAGATGGTTTCGAGCCACAGCCTCCACATAGGAACCCTCAGGCTCGACGAGCAGATGCGCGAGGCGGGCGCTTCAAAAAACTATCTCCAGGAATACCTCGAAAGCAACATCAAGACAGCCTGCGACCTCATGGCCGAGGATATCGCCCTGGAATCCATCAAGTCATTCATCGTCATAGGCGCCGATGCCAGGTTTGCCGCGTACTGTGTTTCGGGCAAGGATTATGGAAGCTATTCCCTTCTCGAACGGGATCAGTTTATCAGTTTCGTCGATTCCATATCGAAACTCTCCATCGAGGAATGCATAGCCGCCTACCAACTGCCCTGGACCGAGGCGGAAGGCCTGGCTCCCGGCCTCGCCATCGAATCCCTCTTTTTGGCGCGGACGGGCGCTGATCTCGTCATCGTTCCCAATGTATCCATAAGGGAAGGCCTCCTTCTTGCCGAAGTGCGGGGTCTCGATCCCGGTGTGGAGGAGGAACTGCGGCAGCAGATAGTCGCCTCGGCCCGCGCCCTCGGAAAACGCTACCGTTACGACGCCGCCCACGCGGATTCCGTTGGCATGCTCAGCCTGGCCATATTCGACGCCCTTGCCAAGGAACATGGCATGGGCGGGCACGAGCGCCTCCTTCTCGAGACGGCCGCCATTCTCCACGACATCGGAACCTACATCCGCTCCTCGGGGCACCACCGCCACGGCGAATACATCGTGTCGAATTCCGAGATATTCGGTCTGAACCGGAGCGACATCAATATCATCTCCAACGTTGTGCGCTACCACAGGCGAACGCCTCCCGCGCCTACCCATGTGAATTACATTTCACTGCCGAGGGAAGACAGGATCGTCGTGATGAAGCTCTCGGCCATACTGCGCGTGGCCGACGCCCTGGACAGGAATCACTCGAGCAGGGTGAGCGACGCCAGCTTCGAAAAAAGCGGAGACAAGTTCATCATACGATCGGCGCGAAATCTCGATTTTTCGCTCGAGAGGCTGTCCCTCGCCGACAAGGGCGACCTCTTCGAGGACGTCTTCGGCCTGGAACCCACCATAGTCTAGAGGGAAGCATGAGCGAATATCCCGTATTGAACCGCGAGCTCTCCTGGATTGAATTCAACGCGCGCGTGCTGCAGGAAGCCCTGAAGGACACATGGCCCCTCCTCGAAAGGCTCAAGTTCCTCAGCATCGTGTCATCAAATTTCGACGAATTCTTCATGGTGCGCGTGGCGGGGCTCAAGGCCTCGATTCGCCGTGCCGAAAGAATCGCCGACGTGGCCGGCAAAACGCCTGAACAGCTGCTCGCCATGATCGCCGCGCGCGTGAAGAAAATGACAGCCCTGCAGTATGGCTGCCTGGTCGACGACGTCCTGCCAGCCCTCGCGAAAGCAGGCTTGGAGTTGGTGCCTCCCGAACGCTGGACGATTTCCGAAAAACGCCATCTCGAGGTGTATTTCAACGAACAGGTTTTTCCCCTCGTGACCCCTTTGAGGGTTGAGGATGAGAGCTTCCTCTCCATGGGCAACCTGCGCATCCATTGCGCCTTCGAGCTAGAAAAGGAGAATGGGGAAATAGTCTATGCCGCCGCCCAGGTGCCCACAAATTCCGGGCGATTCGTCCCCCTCCCCCGCCGCGACGATGACGCCGAGGAACAGCTCCGCTACGCCCTCATCGAGGACCTCATCATAAGCTTCGCCTCCAGGCTCTTCCCCGGCCACAAGGTGAACGGCTCCCTTGCCTTCAAGGTGACGAGGGATGCCGACTCGGGCGTGGACGAAAACAGGCAGGAGGATTTCCTCTCCGCGATGGAGGAAGTGCTTTCCGGTCGGCAAAACTCGACCCCTGTGCGCCTGAGCGTGTCGGGCAGAGCGGCATCCATCGTCGCCGTCCTGCAGAAGGGCCTGGGTCTCGGCGACATCGACACCTACCGTCTGAGGGGCCCTATCGACCTTGGGGGTTTCTATGAGCTCGCGTCAATCGAAGAAAAGACTCACAGCAAGGTGGGCAAGCGCCTGAGAGACAAGGCCTGGCGCCCCGTCATCCTCCCCGGAACCGAGGGTTCGAGCATATGGGACGAAATCGAGAGCGGAGACAGGCTGGTACACGTACCCTACGAGTCTTTCGCGGCCATACAGCGATTCCTCGACGAGGCGGCCGACGATCCCTCGGTGCTGGCGATCAAGATGACGCTCTACCGAACCTCGGGCGACTCGCCGGTGGTAAAGGCGCTAATACGGGCCGCGCGCAACAGGAAACAGGTAGCCGTCGTCGTGGAGCTGAAGGCCAGATTCGACGAGGAGCGCAATATCACATGGGCCTCGACCCTGGAACAGGCAGGAGCCATCGTCACCTACGGCGTCGCCCGGCTCAAGGTCCATGCCAAGGCCGCCCTCGTCATACGAAGGACAAAGGACGGCCAGATCCGCAAGTATCTCCACCTCTCCACGGGCAACTACAACGACAAGACGGCGAAAATCTATTCCGACCTCTCCATCCTCACCGCCAACGAAGAGCTCTGCAGGGAGGCATCGGCTTTCTTCAACATGCTCACGGGCTATTCCACCATCCAGCCCCTTGTCCATCTGGCTATAGCGCCCTTCGATCTGAAAAAACGCATCCTCTCGCTCATAGACAGGGAAATTCAGCGCTCCTCGCCCGAGTCGCCGGGGCTCATCGAGGCCAAGCTGAACGCTCTTGCCGATACCGATGTCATCGAAGCCCTCTACAAGGCATCGCGGGCAGACGTGAGAATCAGGCTGAACGTGCGCGGCGCCTGCACCCTCCTGCCGGGTATTCCCGGGCTGTCGGAGACGATAGAAGTGCGCAGCATCCTGGGCCGCTATCTTGAGCATTCGCGCATCTTCCATTTCCGCAATGGAGGTGCCGACGAGTATTACCTTTCGAGCGCCGACTGCCTGCCGAGGAACCTGGAGCGGAGGATAGAAATCATGTTCCCCGTGATGGACGAGAAGCTGCAGCGGGCCTGCAGGGAAATCTTCGACACCTACTTCAAGGACAACGAGCACGCCTACAGAATGCTCCCCGATGGATCGTGGGAAGACGTCAAGCCTCAGGTAGGGGAACAATCCGCCTCAGCCCAGGAGCTTCTCTACCGGCGGGTAAAGCGCATGGCCGAGATCGCCGAGGCCCCACCCGAGCAGCTCCGGGTGCGCCGCCGCTTCAAAACGACCTGAGCGCCGATTCGAGGGCCTTCCCGAGTTGCTCTTCCCATACCGTGAGGCCGCTCCCTGGATCCCTGTTGGCGCCGAGGTCGGGGTCGGCTCCCGTGCCCCCTGTCATGTACAGGTAGCCGGAGCGATTTTCCCTGTCGATGAACATGCCTCCAAGAAAACCATAGGCATTGCCTCGGTGCCCCCAGAGGGCCGGGCCGCCGCCGGGAGCCGTCGGCCGCATGAGGCCCAGACCTGTAGCATAGACCCTGCTCAACCCGGCTTCCCCGTTCCTCCCATCCTCGGCGCGGCTCCAGCCCGGACTCATCATGGCGCACACGCTCGCATCGGAAAGGAGGCGAACTTTGGATCCGGCATCAAGGATTCCGCCATCGATGAAGAGTTGGGCTATTTTCGCCATGTCGCGGAGGCGGATGCGCATTCCGCCCTGGGGAGAGAAGAGCGCGCCGTTCTCTCCCGGTGCGTAGCTTTCAAGCGACAGGGCGGCCTCGCGACCGCCTGAGGGGATGCGGACAGGGATGCGCGGACGCAAGCCCCGGTAATTGTCGATCTGCGCCTGCCAGCTTCCCGCTGAATCCCAGGCCTCGCTGCCGGAAAAGCCTTTTCTGTAGATGGGCGAAAGGTTGAGGAAGCCTTTATCAGAGAGAAGGTTGGGGTTGAAAGCCCCGTCGATGCCGAGAGGATCGAAAACAGCCCCCTTCATGAAAAGGTCAAACCTTTGGCCCGACAGCTTTTCGATGATGCTCCCGAGTACGCCGTAACCCAGGTTGCAGTAGCAGTAGAAGGCGCCGGGGCTCCTGTCGGCTGCCTTGCCGCCAGCTTTGTCGGCGCGGGCAAAGTGCCGGCCGTCATCATAGTATTCGAAGCCGGGAACGAAGAGTTCCCTCAGGGCATGGCCAAGAGGCGGATAGTAGAAGTCGGCATCGCGGAGACTCGATGTGTGGCCGAGGAGATTTCGTGCCGTTATCGGCCTGTCGGGAAAGTTGGGATTGCGCAATATATAGCCAAGGTATTCGGAGATGTCGCGATCGAGTTCAAGGAGCCCCTTCTCCACGAGGACCATCGCGCCCAGAGCCACGACGGGCTTGGACATGGAAGCTGCACGCCACCTTGTTTCGCTGTCGACGGGGAGATCCTTTTCCCCTGACCCTTCGGCGGCAAAGTATCGCGTGCCGAAAAAGCCTTCCCAGGCTATTCGGCCATCCTTGAGGAGGCAGGCCGCGAGACCAGAGAGAGGCTTGCCCGGCATGGCCATCACCCGCCTGCATGCTTCTTCCGGAAAATCGATCTGTTCCATAGCCTTCCTTTTTTCCCCATTGGATTGACAGGATCTCTCGTCCACCGGCACAATGCCCGCGATGCACAGCGAACCTGCCGACAGAGGCCTATTCAAGAACTTGGCCTCGGGAATCATCCTGGGAGCATTGAGCCTGGCGTTTAGCTATTTCGTCGGCCTGCGCCTTCTTCATGACCGCTACTTTGTTCAATGGGTGGCCGCTTCCATCACGGGCTTCTACATTCTCATCGCCTGGCTGCTCTGGCTCCGCGACGACGCCTTCATGAAGCGGCGGCAGACCAAGCCTCCAAGGGCTTCCTCGAAACGCCCTCGGCGCGTTCTGCTATCGGCATCTCTCTTTCTTGCCTTGGCCTCCTTCTTTCTCTAATTCACCCAGGCTTCGATCTCTTCCGCGTTGCCCAGGACAAAGTGCCCAGGCAGGGCTTCGCGCCACGATGGCTCCTCATGGCTGTAATCATGGCAGGAAGGGTCGTATGGTCTGGACTTCTTGCCCTTTTCCCTCCGTGGATCGGGCAGAGGCACGGCCGAGAGAAGGGCCTTCGTATAGGGATGCAGGGGCCTCGAGAAAATCTCTTCGGTTTCGCCGAGCTCCACGATTTTCCCCAGATGGATGACGGCGATCCTGTCGGTGATGAATCGCACAACGGAAAGATCGTGGGCGATGAACATCAGCGACAGGCCCTTCGTTTTCTGTATCTGGGAGAGAAGGTTGAGCACCTGGGCGCGTATGGACACGTCGAGGGCGGAAATGGGCTCATCGGCGATTATGAAGTTGGGCGACATTATAAGGGCGCGCGCTATGCCGATGCGTTGACGTTGGCCGCCCGAGAACTCGTGGGGAAAGCGGCTCGCGAACTCGGGCAGGAGGCCCACTTCGAGGAGGGCTTTTTCGACAAGAACCTTCCGCTCCGCTTCGCTCGAAAAACCGTGGATATTGTAGAGGCCTTCCGAGACAATATAGTCGATTTTCGCCCTCTCGTTGAGCGATGCCATGGGATCCTGGAATATCATCTGGATTTTCTGCACGACTTCCCTGTCGAGCTCCCGCGTTATGCGGCCGTCGATGCGCCTTCCCCTGTAGAGAATCTCGCCTGCGCTCGCCTCGTTGATCCTGACAATGGCCCGTCCGATCGTCGTCTTGCCCGAGCCCGATTCGCCCACGAGGCCGAAGGTTTCGCCCTCGTAGATGAAGAAGTTGACCTTGTCGACGGCGCGAAACGAGCCGCCCTTCACCTTGAAATCCACGCAGAGGTCCTTGACCTCCACGATTTTCGCGCGTTCCATCGGCTTTTTTCCCATCTCCCCGCTCATGATTTTCCGCCTGAAAGCCATACGTTCTGCGCCTGCCAGGATTCCTGCAGATGCCTGATAATCTCGGGCGGCTCAACCTTGGGCGATCGGGGATCGAGGAGCCAAGTGGAAGCCCAGTGGCTGGGGCTGACATCGAAGCGCGGCGGCTCGTGCAGGAAATCCACCTTGAGTGCGTAGGGGTTGCGCGCGGCGAAGGCGTCGCCCTCGATCTCCTTGAAGAGGCTGGGCGGCGTGCCCTGGATGGAAAAGAGGGGCTTGCCCTTGATCCCCAGTTGGGGCAGGGAGGAAAGGAGGGCCCAGGTGTAGGGATGGCGGGGATCGTAGTAGACTTCCTCCGCCCTGCCGCACTCCACGATTTTGCCAGCGTACATAACGGCCACCCTGTCCGCCACGTTGGCTACCACGCCCAGGTCGTGTGTTATGTAGATCGTCGTGAAGCCGAACTCGGCCTGAAGCGAACGGATAAGGTCGAGGATCTGGGCCTGGATCGTGACGTCGAGGGCCGTGGTGGGCTCGTCGCAGATGAGGATGCGGGGCTGGCAGGCCATCGCTATGGCGATGACAACCCGCTGACGCATGCCGCCTGAAAATTCATGGGGATACTGTTTGTGCCTTTTGTCGGCGTTGGGAATACCCACCCGGTTCAGGATCTCGATGGCGGCTGCCTCGGCCTGCCTGGCGCTGTAGCCGCGATGGAGGGCGTATACCTCCCCTATCTGAGAACCCACCGTCCTCAAGGGGTTGAGCGATGTCATCGGGTCCTGGAATACCATGGAAATCTTCTTTCCACGGATGGAAAGCCAGGGCTTCTCTCCCTTGAATGTCGCGAGATCCTGGCCTTCGAAGAGGATGGAGCCCGAATCCACCCAGCCGTTCCTATCGAGCATGCCGATGAAGGATTTGGTGAGTACGGATTTACCCGAGCCCGATTCGCCCACGATGGCGAGGGTTTCGCCTTCGCTTACGTCCAGGCTCGTACCCCTGATGGCGGTGAGCACCTGGCCCCTCAGGCTGAATTTGATCACGATATCTTTCACGTCGAGGATTTTTTTCGCTTCCGTTTCCATCATCATCCCCTTACACGTGGTTGCGCGGATCGGAAGCGTCGGCGAAGGCGTTCCCGAGCACATAGAAGGAGATCGTGATGATGGACAGCACGATCGTGGGGAAGATGAGCTGGTAGCGGAGATCGGGCGACATCATGATAAGCCGCCCTTCGTTCACCAGGTTGCCCAGGGAGGGGATGCTCACGGGCAGGCCGAGGCCGATATAGGTGAGGAAAACCTCCCAGCCGATGGTGCCGGGGATGGAGAGAGCCGTCTGGAGCATGATCACCGACACGAGGTAGGGAAGGAGGTTCCGCCCGATAATCCTCCCCGTCGGCGTGCCCAGGCAGCGCGAGGCGAGATTGTACTCCCTGTCCCGAATTATCACGATCTGGTTGCGCACGAAGCGGGCGAGGCCCAGCCATCCTGTGGCGCACATCGCGATGATCATGGTCCTGAAGCCGGGCCTCAGGATATATGCCATAAGG
Source organism: uncultured Treponemataceae bacterium (assembly GCA_964468155.1). Lineage (GTDB taxonomy): Bacteria > Spirochaetota > Spirochaetia > Treponematales > Rectinemataceae > CAYXUF01. Next base: position 25,034 of record CAYXUF010000012.1, on the reverse strand, counting down.
AGGAGGATAATCGTCGTGGGGATGTTGTTGAGAACGTTGTACACTTCCGTCATAACGCGGTCGAGCTTGCGCACATAGCCCCAGAGGGCTCCGTACACGATGCCCACCAGCATTTCGAAGAATCCCACGATGAGGCCGATGAGAAGGCTCGTCCGCGTGCCGCTCCATATTCTGGCCCAGAGGTCCTGGCCTATGGAGTTGGTGCCGAACCAGAAAGTCGAATCCGGGAGCCTGTTGCGCATCTGCACGCTCGTGGCGGGGTCGATGTGGATTTTCGTCGGCGAATTCTGGCCCGGAAGCAAAGGCTGGATAAAGGTAAAGAAAAGAATGCAGCCGAGGAGGATGAGGAGAAAAAATGCCAGCCTGTTCTTGAGAAAGACCTTCAGTGTCGAACGCCAGTAGGAATAATCCGAATAGCCGATGCGCTCTCCGGCGTTTTCGTCGAAGGCGGCGAATTCGAACAGGGAGGGGTCGATGGCTTCGGGGAGTTTTCCGCTCATCGCGATGCCTCCCCCTTCACGAGCTTTATCCGCGGATCGAAGAGGGCCATGAGGATGTCGCCTAGAAAGAGGCCGACGATGCCCACCGAGGAGAATATGAGGACGAGGGCCTGTACCATCGGATTGTCCTGACGTTGGATGACATCGACGAGGAGGCCGCCCATGCCCGGTATCGAATAGAGGGATTCGATGTAGATCGATCCGGAAATAGTCGAAAGTATCGCGGCGGGAAGGTACTGGGCCATGGGCACAAAGGCGTTGCGCATGACGTGCCGCACCATGATGAGCTTTTCGGGCAGTCCCTTGGCCCGCGCGAGCTTGATGTAGTCCTTGTTGAGCTCGTCGACCATGTAGCGCCGGATCCACATCGCGTAGCCGGCTATGCCTCCCAGGGACAGGGAAATGGCCGGAAGAATCCAGCTTTTCACCCTGTACTTGTCGAAAAGGATGGGAAGGCCGAAGAAGCTTGTGCCGTAGAGCTGAATGAAAAGAAGATAGACGGCCGAGGGCATGGCGTTGATCAGCACGATGTAGGCTGTACCCGCCTTGTCCAGGGCCTGGCCTTTTTTCCTGGCCATGAAGACGCCGAGGCTCAAGCCCGCCCCGAGGGCCAATAGGGTGGCGGTGATGCCGAAATACATGGAATAGGGAATCCTCGGCGCGATGACCTCCGTGACGGGGATGTCGCGCCTGTAGATGATGGAAGTGCCGAGGTCGCCTTTCGCCAGTTTCGCGTAGAAATTGCCCAGCTGAATGTACCAGGGATCGAGGAGGCCCATCCTGTCGAGCACGGCAATCCTCTGCTCCTCGGAGAGTTTGTCGTAGCCGTCGCCGAAGTAGCCTTCGAGGGGCAGAAGCCGCATCAGAAGGAAGACGAGTGAGACGACGATAAAAAGAGTGACAAGAGATTGGCCAAAACGCTTCAGGATATATCTGAACATTGATGCTCCGGAACCTTGAAAATCAGCGCGAATGGGTTACCCCACCCGCGCTGATTTTGCGAAGTATAGACAAGCTGCCTTAGAATTTTGACTTTTTGAGGGCTTCCTCGCGCTCGCCGTCCCACTTGGCCTTCATGGCGTTGTAGGCATCGGTGGAAAGCGGCTTCTGCATGACGGTCTGTCCCTTGAACTTGAGGTAGGACATGCCGAAAGGCGCGAAGGGATAGGAGAAGGGCTCGAGCTTGGAGGCCGTGAAACCGCCGCCGCCTATCGCGTAGGGGATGACGAAGGCTTCGCCGATGAAGTATGCCTCGGCCTTGGCGAAGAGCTCGTAGCGCCTGGCGATGTTGACCACTTCAGCCTTGGCGGCGTCGACCATGTTCTCATAGGCTGATTTGCCGTTGGCCTGCTTGTAGCCCTCGGCCTTTTCGGGCCAGTTGTAGTTGGAGCCCGTCACGAAGGGATCGGTGTAGGTTTCGGGGTCGGCGTAGTCGGGACCCCAGTTGCATTCCTGGATGGCATAATTGCCCTTGCGGCGGGTAGCGCCGAGGAAGCCCGTGGCCGGGAAGGAGACGGGAATCACGTCGACGTAGTCGGCGCCGAGAAGGTTCTCAAGCTGCTGCTCTACAACCTGGGCGCGGTTTGTCCAGTCGGTGGCGCCGGCGTTGTAGGGCATCATGATTTTGACGGGGAAAGTAGCCTTGCCCGCCAGCTCAGCCTTGGCCTTGGCCTTGAACTCGGCGGCGAGGGCCTTGTTGAAGGTATCAGTCTTGGAAATTTTGGCCAGCTCGGCCATGTCCACGAAGTCCTTGCCGGCAGCGTTGACGAAGTTGCGCGGGGTGATCGTGTTCTGGAGGCGCCTTTCCGGAGCGTAGGGTTCGGCCGTGATCATGGCGGCCTTCCTGTCGAGGGCGTGGAAGAGGGACTTGCGGAAATTCTTGTTGTTCACGACGATCTTCCAGTTGTCGGGCTCATACTGGGCTTCGAAGGCGGGATTGAAGTTAAAGGCATAGAAATAGGTATAGGACGATGTCTCGGCGGGGCGGACGATAGCCTTCTTGGCCGGATCCTTCATCCAGGAATCGATGAGGGAGGAGGGAATGCCCACCGAGGAGATTTCGCCGCGGAGGAAGAGCTCGGGGCCGAGGGTGCTCGCTTCCTTGTTGTACTTGTAGTTGAGCCGCTTGATGTAGACGTGGTCCTTGTCCCAGTACTTGTCGTTGCGGACGAGGGTGCGGCCCACCTGGGGCTCAAACGTGTCGATGACATAGGCGCCGTTGTAGAGAAGGGTCTTGTTGTCGGTTCCGAACCTGCTGCCCGCCTTCTCGAGGAAGCTGCCATTGACGGGGAGGAAGCAGACATAGGTGAGCATGCTGAGGAAGTAGGGAACGGGTTTTTCCAGGGTATACTGGACGGTGTACTTGTCGAGAGCCTTGACGCCGACCTGGCCGAAGTCGGTGAGGCTGCCCTCGAAATAGGCCTTGGCGCCCTTGACAACATCGTAGGCGATCTTGGCGGTGAGGGAGGCGTTCTTCTTGTTGAAGAGGTATTTCGCCGCGTCCACCCAGTCCTGGGCGACGACTTCGGCGTAATCCTTGCCCTTGTTGTCGACCCATTTCACGCCCTTGCGGAGGTTGAAGGTCCAGACCTTGCCGTCGGCGGAGTTGGTCCAGTCGGTGGCGAGGGAGGGTACAAGGACGCCGTACTTGTCGTATTCGACGAGGCCGTCGATCACGTTGGCGATCACGGAGTGTTCATTTTCCGCCGCTACCACAAGGTAATTGAGGGTCGTGAGCTCGCCCGCGTAGACGGAATAGAAATCTTCCGATTTCGGCGCGGCGCCCGCGACGGCCGCGACGCACAACAGCATCGCAATGAGAATCGAAGAATATGATCGTTTCATGCGCCTGTCTCCATGTACCAGAGTAGGTCTCGAATGCCGGCGACGCCGGTTGTGTTCATTATTCCACCGATCGGAAGTGGAGTCAAACGCAGAATTCTGGCTGGAGAAACAAATCTTTATTCGCACTTCCTCGTGACGACGGGGAGAGATTCGAGCTTTCGGCCTTTTTGAACCATGACCCCCACGAAGAGGGTGAGGAGGAAGGCGATGCCCGCAGAGGCGACGGCAGGTCCCTCGGTCGTCGTGGAGAAAAGGACGCGCCCCAGGCCGTAGCCCGCGAAGAGGGCCAGGAGAGGAAGACCGAGCACCCAAAAGGCGCCCCTTGCCTGTTCGGCCCCAGGTACCTCTATCTCCACCAGGTCGCCCTCGGCCACATCGATTCCATGGGCGTTGTAGCTCTGGAGATTGCCACGTCCGTTCTTGCAGCTGTTATTGATGCAGGATTCGCAGCCATCGTGCATCGCGACTGCGACATGGACAATCTTACCGTTTATTTTCTTTATCGTTCCCGTTTCTTTCATCGCTCAATTTCTCCTTGCAGGGGATTCGGAAGCTCTCCATGCTCTCGGCCAGGCCGGAATCGCCGATCCTGAAGCTGCAGCCCTGAACTTCCAGCCCGAGGGTTCCGTCGCCTTCCCATACGCGCACCGCCGTCATGAACTCGCGCACCCGGGCATCGGGATCCATTCCCCCCACCGATAATATACTGCCTGAGCGCCCGCAATCGGTAAGAGCCGCCGTCCCTTTTTTCATGAGGCGGGCGTCGGCGGTGAGGGCCTTGCAGTGGCTCCCAATAACGGCCGAAACCCTCCCGTCGAGATAGGCTGAAAGGGTGAGTTTTTCGGCCGTCGTGGCGGCGTGGAAGTCGACGACGACAGCCTTGGTCTCTGCCGCCAGGCGCTCGAGGATACGGTCGATCGCGGGAAAGGGGTTTTCGGCGTGAACGCGGGGAAAGCCCGCCTGGCCGAGGAGACTGACGACGGCGATCTTCCCCGCCTCTGTCTGGAATACCCTCCAGCCCTTCCCTGGATTTCCGTAGGGATAGTTCGCTGGTCGCAGCACCCAGCCGGCTTTCGGATAGAACTCCGTCATGTCGATTTTATAGTAGGCGCATTCGCCCATCGTCAGGCAGTCGATGCCCAGTTTGCGCAGATAGACGGCGTGCTGGACGCCCAGACCGGCTCCGCCCGTGGTGGAATCGGCGGCGGCTATGATGAAGTCAGGCCTGTAGCGTGCCCGAATCTCGGGCAGGGTCGACTTGAGGGCGAAAACACCGCTCTTGCCCGCGATCTCACCGATAAAAACGACATTGATGCTCACGTTTCCTCACTGATTGGAATACTTCTGGACCTCATCGAAGACATATTCCAGAGCGATGCCGGCAGCCCTGAACATCTCCTCGCTCTCCGAACCATCATGATAGCGCCGCTCGCAGACAACCCTAACGATTCCACAGTTGATGATCATCATCGCGCAGGTGCGGCAGGGCGTCATGCGGCAGTAGATGGTCGCTCCCCGGATAGCCACGCCGCGCCGGGCCGCCTGGCAGATGGCGTTCTGCTCGGCATGGACGGTACGAACGCAGTGCTGGGTGACTGTCCCGTCCTCGTGGATGAGCTTCTTGAACTGGTGCCCGACTTCGTCGCAGTGAGAAAGCCCGCTGGGCGCGCCCACATAGCCCGTGGCCAGAATCTGGTTATCCTTGGCGATGACGCAGCCCGAGCGGCCCCTGTCGCAGGTGGCGCGCTTGGCGATGGCATTGCAGACCTCCATAAAATACTCGTCCCAGCTAGGCCGTCTGTATTCCGAATTCTTTTCCGCCATGGCATCTCCTTGGTTCGGCTCAGGGCATCATTGCCCGCAAAGCCCTTTGCGTCAAGACGAGCCGAACTGACCTGACAAATGCGGCGACGGACCTTTCATCGATGGGGCATTTCTGATATGGTTGCTTCGTTTGATCCGGAGGTACAATGAAGCGTTTCAACAGGCTCGCACTTACCGTGGCCTTCGTGATGGCCGCGTCCAGCATGGCATCCTGCCAGACGAATGAAAGACCAGATGGACTCTATGCCCTGATAGAGACGGCGAAGGGCACAATCGTCATCTCCCTCGAGTTCGAAAAAACGCCGCTCACGGTGGGCAATTTCGTGGGCCTTGCCGAAGGCAAGCTCGATGCCGCCAAGGGCAAGCCCTTTTACGATGGCATCGTCTTCCACAGGGTGGAGCCGGGTTTTGTCATCCAGGGCGGCGATCCCCTCGGCAACGGCACTGGCGGACCAGGCTACAAGTTCCCCGACGAATTTTCGCCCGAGCTCAAGCATGACGGCCCCGGTATCATCTCCATGGCCAACGCGGGTGCCAATACGAATGGCAGCCAGTTCTTCATCACCCTCGATGCGGCACCCTGGCTCGACGGCAAACACGCCGTGTTCGGCAAGGTCGTGGAAGGCATGGATGTCGTGAATGCCATTGCCGCAGGCGATACAATGAAAAAAGTGCGCATCGAGAGGGTCGGCGCGGCGGCCAAGGCTTTCGATGCCTCGCAGAAGGCATGGGATGAAAGGCTCATCGCCTCCTATGCAGCCCTCAAGGCGGCGGCCGAGGCCAGGAAGGGCGCCGACGAGGCTGCCATCCTCGTCAAGTGGCCCGACCTCGTCAAGGACGAGAACGGCATCTTCCAGAAAGTGATCCGCAAGGGCTTCGGCGATGTTCCCGCGAAGGGCGATACTGTCGCGGTGATCTACAAGGGCATGCTCCTCAACGGATCGGTTTTCGACCAGTCGGCTTTGGCCGGCGGTCCATTCAAGTTCCGCGTCGGGACAGGCGAGATTATCGAGGGCTGGGACAAGGTGGTAGCCACTATGCGCAAGGGCGAAAAGCGTCTTGTCGTCATTCCTCCCGAATTGGCCTACGGTTCATCGGGCATCAGCGGCGTCATTCCGGCGGACGCTTTCCTGGTTTTCGAGATGGAACTTACCTCTATCGTCAAATAATATCCGCTTTTATGGCGCAGAAGGGGGCTGTCGGCTGGAATCCAGCTGGCAGCCTTTTTTTGGCGAGGGAACGCAGAGCGAGGGAAAGCGGCGCGACAGAACCACATTTACTACAAACGCGACAACGCGACAGGACGACAGGACGACAGGACGACAGGACCGCAGGATCGACAGGAAGGCCCCCTCCAGCGTCAGCCTTCCTGGAGACATTGGACATTTTAGCCATAGTGGCGACTCGCCGAAAAAAGCCCCTACGATTGGAGGTATTGGACAAAACCCGCCGACTCAAGCCCAGGAAAATCGGCAAAACCGAATTCATTGATCCAAATTACGGCTTCCCTCGATCCTTTTCCATTCCGTTCCCCGCATATAGTTAAGGCAGGAAGGAAAAGCGCAGATGTCAGGCGGAAACTGGAGAAGGATCGGACTCTCCCTCCTCGTTCTCGCGCTCGCGGCCAGGGCGAGCCCTCAGGCAGGAAGCGGCCTGAACTCCAATTCCAAATCGATTTCCATACAGATCGTGGCCTATGTTCCCCCTGTCCTCAAGCTTTCCCTGGATTTTTCCGAAAACCTGAACCCCCGCCTCGTAGGGTACATACCCCACGAAACATCGCCCGGCTCCGCCACTATCGCCAGGAGTGCCGCAAGCATAGCGACAGGATTCGAAATCCATGAGGGAGCCATGATAGACCTTGGCAACGCCCGGCTCTTCTCCAACCTGATATCTTCATACCGCATCAATGTCTATTCCGCGAATGGGGGAAGCCTCAGGAATTCGGCCGAGGCGAATCCCGAGCCCATCCCCTACAGACTCCGTTTCGGCGACCTTCTCGCCTCGGCCGTGGGCGGCAGGTTCAGTTTCGCGGCCGAGGGAAAATCCTCATTCAACAGCCCTTCGCACAGGGTGGCGCTCGAAATCGGCGAAATACCCCCGTCGGCGGTAAAAGGCTTCTATACTGACCAGCTCATGTTCTCTGTATCCGCGAATTGACCTTCCGATACACAGCCAGGCCCAGAACACCCAGAATTGCGGCTGTCGCGAAAAATACCGCGGGGTAGCCCACAAGGCTCGCGGCCAGGGCGCCGAAGGCCGGCCCGGCGGCATTGCCGGCGCCCGACATGGCCGAAGACAGCCCATAGATTGAGCCCTGCTTGCCATGTTCGGCCTGGGCGGCGATGAGGGCATTGGCCGTCGGCATGGTGCCGCCCATGAAAAAGCCCGAGAAAAAGCGCAGCACAAAGAGATGCCAGGGCTGGGTGGCGAAGCCTTGGGGAAGTGAAAAGACAAAGGCTCCGGCGATGCAGAGCAGAAGAACTTTTCCGTACCCCATCTTCCCCGAAACCCTGCCTGCCACCACGGCGCCGAGGGCTCCGCCCAGGGCCGCCACACCGATGATGAGCCCTGAGAGCGATCCGGCACCCCTGAGGGACTTGGTCATATCGAGAACGACGAGGGGTATGATGGGTCCCGCCACGGAATTGGCAAACTGGATGAAAAAGACGACGACGATCAGGGCTACGATGGCGCTGTTGGAGCTCAGGGCGGAGAAATCGGGGATGGCATTCCTGAGCAGCGAGGCGGATTTGGGCTTCGGCGTGAAGTTTTCGTCGACATTCCTGAAGACGATGTAGGAAGCGATGAAGAGGAGGGCGGAAGTGACGAGAAAGCTCATCCGCGACCCTGCCAGATCGGCGATTGTGCCCCCCAGCAGCGGGCCAATCGAATTGCCCATGAAAATGGCCATCTGCAGAAGACCGAGCCTGTATCCGATCTGCGCCGTCGGTACGATGGCGGCTGTCAGGACGGTACTGGCCGACACCGTGCCGGTGATGCATCCCTGGAGGATCTTGAGGACAAGCACCTGCCAGGGGGAAGTCGTCAGGGCAAGCAGCCCCATGATGAAGGCGCCTCCAATCATCGCCCGAAGGAGCATAAGTTTTCTTCCATACGAGTCGGCGAGTGCTCCCCAAATCGGCGCAAACAGGGCAAAAAAGAGATTCGAAAGCCCGTTGACAGCACCTGTCCACCAGTTGAGGGCGGCGGGGTCGGTTATGCCCAGTTCGCGAAGATAGAGGGGTATTATCGGATTGGAGGTCGAGAAGCCGATGATGCCGAAAAGAACAGCCACGAGCATGGCATTGAAAGATCTGAGCCAGCGTTCCATAATGTTGTTGCACTATAGCCGCAAGCCGAACCTTGTGCAACAAAAATCATGGCGACATGCCCGGAGGAAAGCGATGAAAAGCGAAGTTACGGCAACCTGGACGGGAGATATGGCATTTGAAGCCGATGTGAACGGCCACAGGATCGTCATGGACGCAGCCGCCACGGAGGGGGGCAAGGATTCGGGAGCCCGACCCAAAGCCCTTCTCCTCGCGGCGCTTACAGGATGCTCAGGCATGGATGTGGTATCGATTCTCAGGAAAATGAGGGAGCCCTGCAGCTGGTTCGCCATGAGGGCCGAAGCCGAGAGCCGCGAGGAACATCCGAAGAAATACATCTCCATCAAACTCGTGTACCAGTTCAAGCAAAGTGACAAGCTCAATCCCGACAATGTGAGGAAAGCCTGCACGCTCTCCCAGGAAAAATACTGCGGTGTCAGCGCCATGCTGAGGGATACAGCCCCCCTCGCCTGGGAGATCGAGTACATCTGACCAGGGATTGAAAAAACCCGGTCTCTTCATTATACTCTACTCAGGTAGCTGATTTTCTAGCAAATGGGATAAAACCGCAGTTTTTTCAACACTCCCGAAAACGATCGATTATGCTGCCAGGTACCGTTTTGAAATACGAACGGCGCTCTGTAGCGCCCGCCATTCTAGTGCAATGAGGTGAAGGCTCAAGATGTCCAACGACATTCACAAAATGCGAAACATAGGGATTTCAGCCCACATCGATTCGGGCAAGACGACGCTCTCCGAACGCATTCTCTTTTACTGCCAGAAGATCCACGCGGTCCATGAGGTAAAGGGCAAGGACGGGGCGGGCGCCACCATGGACTCCATGGATCTCGAGCGCGAGCGCGGGATAACCATCCAGTCGGCAGCCACGAACGTCCATTGGAAAGACTACACCATCAATCTCATCGATACGCCGGGACACGTCGACTTCACCATCGAAGTCGAGCGTTCCCTGCGCGTTCTCGACGGAGCCATCCTTGTCCTCTGCGCGGTGGCGGGCGTACAGTCCCAGTCCATCACGGTGGACAGGCAGCTCAAGCGCTACCATGTGCCCCGGCTCGCCTTCATCAACAAGTGCGACCGTACAGGCGCCAACCCCTTCAAGGTCAAGGCGCAGCTCCAGGAAAAGCTCGGGCTCAACCCGGCATTCGTCACGATCCCTATCGGACTCGAAGACAAGCTTGAAGGCGTCATCGACCTCATTCAGATGCGCGCCGTCTATTTCGACGGCCCCTCCGGCGAGGATATCCGCTACGCCGACATCCCCGCCCATCTCCAGGCCGACGCCGAACGCTACCGCGAAGAACTCGCGGAGGCGGCCTCGATGTTCTCCGACGAACTCGCGGAAGCCTATCTCGACGGCAACTTCACCAACGAACAGCTGATGGCCGCCATAAGGCTAGGCTGCATCGCCGAAAAGCTCGTCCCCGTCTTCGTGGGCTCTGCCTACAAGAACAAGGGCGTGCAGATCCTCCTTGACGGCGTCCTCTCCTATCTGCCCGACCCGACGGAAGTGCCGAACGTCGCCCTCAACCTCGACGACAACGAAAAGGAAGTCACCCTCGTCTCCGACCCCAGCCTGCCAGTCGTAGCCCTCGGCTTCAAGCTCGAGGACGGCCAGTACGGCCAGCTCACCTATGTGCGCATCTACCAGGGCGAACTCAAGAAGGGCTCCGAGCTGTACAACACCCGCTCGCGCAAGCGCTTCAAGGTTGGACGTCTTGTCCGAATGCATTCCAATTCCATGGAAGACATCTCGGAAGGCTACTGCGGCGACATCGTGGCCCTCTTCGGCATTGAATGCGCCTCGGGCGACACCTTCTGCCATCCCGACCTCAACTATGCCATGTCCTCCATGTACATCCCCGAACCCGTCATCTCCCTCGCGATCGAACCCAAGGACAAGAAATCCTCGGACCAGATGGGCAAGGCCCTCAATCGCTTCACCAAGGAAGATCCCACCTTCCAGACCTTCGTCGATCCCGAATCCAACCAGACCATCATCAAGGGCATGGGCGAACTTCACCTCGAAGTCTACGTCGAGCGCATGCGCCGCGAGTACAAGTGCGAGGTGGAGATCGGCAGGCCGCAGGTAGCCTTCAGGGAGGCCATCACCCAGAGGGCCGACTTCAACTACACCCACAAGAAGCAGACGGGCGGTTCGGGCCAGTACGGCCGCGTCGCCGGCTACATCGAACCGGCGCCCGAGCTGAACTATGAGTTCGTCAACCAGGTCAAGGGAGGAGCCATCCCCATCGAGTACATCCCCTCCTGCGACAAGGGTTTCAAGGCGGCCACGCAGAAGGGCAGCCTGATCGGGTTCCCCATCGTCAACGTACGATGCGTCGTCAACGACGGACAGAGCCACTCGGTCGACTCCTCCGATATCGCCTTCCAGCTGGCGGCCATCGGCGCCTTCAGGGAAGCCTACGACAAGGCCAAGCCCGCCATTCTCGAACCTATCATGAAGGTGAGCGTCGAAGGCCCGAACGAGTTCCAGGGCAACATCTTCGCCTCCCTCAACCAGAGGCGCGGCATCATCACCGCGAGCACCGAGGACGGAACCTTCTGCCGCGTCGAGGCCGAGGTGCCCCTCGCCGAGATGTTCGGCTACTCTACCGTCATCCGCTCCCTGACACAGGGCAAGGCCGAGTTCACGATGGAGTTCGAGAAATACTCCAAGGTTCCCACGTCGATCTCCGACCAGCTCAAGGAAGACTACCTTGAGAAGCGCAGGAAAGAGCATCAGAAATAATTTTATGGGCGAAATTTTTTGCCCACCCGCCCAATTGCGGGTATACTAAGGCAGGAGGTCACATGCTGAAGGAAGAATTCATATCGAAAAGCTCCGTGCGCATGCTCGAAAAGTCCATAGAAGGCGGCCTCGGGGCTGGCAATATCGGGATCATCGCCAGCAGGAAGGGCATCGGTAAAACCTCAGTCCTCGTCCAGATGGCGCTCGACAAGCTCATTCAGGGCGAAAAGGTTATCCACGTCTCGTTCAACGCCCATACAAGTTACATCATCTCGTGGTACGAGAATATTTTCGATGAGATAGCCCGGCGGAAAAACCTGGAGGACATAGGCAACCTCAAGGACCAGCTGGTGCGCAACCGCGTCATCATGAACTTCACCCAGGAAGGCGTTTCGGTCGACCAGATCACCCGCTCCCTCAGGGCCATGATCGTCGAAGGCGGCTTCGGCGCCAAGACCGTCATCGTCGACGGCTTCGACTTTTCACGCGGGTCGGTGGAGCGTTTCGAAAAGGTGAAGGCTTTTATAAAGGAGATGGGTCTTGAAGTATGGTATTCCTGCACCCTCTCGGGCGAGGATCCCCTCCTCGACAAGAACGGCGTGCCCATCATTTTGAGGGATCTTCTGCCTCTCATTTCGGTGCTCATCGTTCTTGAGCCCATGCACGATTATATCCACTTCAAGGTGGCCAAAGATCACGAAAGGGTAAATCCGAAGGAACTGAACCTCAAGCTGGACACCAAGTCCCTCCTCATCGCCGAGAGCTGAATCGTTCAGGGACGAGGATGCCTCGAAGGGAGCTGTCTGCCGGATATGGCGGGCAGCTCCTGTTTTTTTGGCCGGCATGGACTCGAAGGCGTCGATCATGAGGCGGCTGATTCGCTCTCATCCTTCCCTGTAGAAGATGGTCGCGCCTGGATTGAGGACGGCGCTCAAGGGATACTGGGCCCCCCTCATGAGGGCATCGAGGGTGTCGGCTTTTTCCTTGCCCCTCACGAGAACCACGGCAGAGCGCGAATGCCTGATGAGGCCGGCTGCCATGGTCATTCGAAGCCGGGGTTCCGAAGGCGAAACCGTCGCCAGGGTAGTGGATTCGGGAAAGCCCGCCTCGTCCACCGAACTTTTCGCCACATCGGCAAGCGAAAAGAGGCCCGCCGTGTGGCCGTCGGCACCCATGCCCAGTATGGCGATATCGAAGGCAGGCTGCGGGCCAAGGTTATCCTCGATTTCCAGGGCATAGGCGACACAGGCTGCCATGCGATCACCCTCAGGCCAAAGATGCAAAAGGGGCGGCCGCTTCCATGGCATCGTGGCCGAAGCCGATCGTTCCGAAAATATCCCGGATATCATCAGCCCATTGCGCAGGGGGCTGGTCGCTTCCACGTCCCTCTCGTCCCCCACCCAAAGATGAACGAGGATGTCGGCGCTCAAGGCGGAGAGGGAGGCTGATGCAGCAAAAGCCCTGTAAACAGGCTCGGGCGTGCTGCCTCCCGCCAGGCTCGCGTGGAAGGCCTTCTGCCCGCGGCCAATCGCCGCCCTCAGGGCTTCCTCGAAACAGGCCAGTATCGCATTCATCCATGCGGCATCATCGGAGAAGCGGCGCAGGGCTATGCTCATGGAAGGAACACCGGTATGGGCGAGCCGGCAGGATACAGGATGAGGCCGCCGGCTTCAGGCGCTGCGGCCGTGTCGGCCGATGCCCAGGCCTTTTCCAGCGCGTCCACGATGCGCCAGGCATGCTCCGACTCGTCGGCGCGGATAAAAAGAGTGGAATCGCCGGACAGGGCGTCGGCAATGAGCCGCTCGTAGGCTTCGGGCAGGTAGTCGGCGACTTCCCTGAAGGAAAAGCGCAGTTCGCTCGCCTTGATGGCGGGCATGCCCGGAACCTTGGCGTTGAAGCGAAGCCACACGCCCTCATCGGGCTGGATGCGGATGGTGAGTGTGTTGTGCATCAGCGAATCGCCGCACTGGGCGGCAAAGAGAGCGGAAGGAGGCCGCCTGAAATGAATCACTATCTGGCTGAACCTTTGCGCGAAGGCCTTGCCTGTGGAAAGGGTTATCGGTACGCCGGAAAAACGCCAGTTGTCCAGTTCAAACCTCAGGGACGCATAGGTTTCGGTCGATGAATCGGGCTTAACGCGCGATTCGTCCCTGTAGGCCGGCAGCGTCTCGCCGCCCGCTCCCCTGCCCTCCACATACTGCCCACGTCGCGATCGCGCAACCATATCCTCCAGCATCGACGAGGATATCGATCTGAGCACCTTTACCTTTTCGTCGCGGATGCTCTCAGGATCGAGGCTGGCGGGGGGTTCCATCGTCGTCAGGCACATCAGCTGGATAAGATGGTTCTGGAGCATGTCACGGGCGGCGCCGGCCGAATCGTAGTAGCCACCGCGGCCGCCGATGCCTTCCGTCTCGAATACGGAAATGTCGACTGCCTCGATATGGTTTCTGTTCCACACCGGTTCGAAGACGAGATTCGCGAACCGAAGGTAGAGGAGGTTCTGCACCGTCTCCTTGCCCAGGTAATGGTCGATCCTGTAGATGTCCTTTTCGGAAAAGCTCGCATGGAGGCTCGCGGTGAGAGATTTGGCGCTTTCCCCATCTCGGCCGTAAGGCTTCTCTACCACGAGCCTGCGCCAGCCCTTCGCTGCCTTCGAGGCAAGGGCCGCCGATCCTAGGGAGGCCGATCCCAGCCCTGCCGAGCCAAGCCGGCCAGCTATCGCGCCGAAATGCTCGGGGCCGACAGCGAGATAAAAGAGCACGTTGGCAGGCAAGGCATGTCCCTTCAGCTTTACCGCAAAGCCGGCATCCCGGCCGTCTATCATATCCGCAAGGCGCCTGAAACCATCGGGATCGTCCAGGTCAGAGCACAGGTAGAAGACTCTTTGGGCGAAGGATCCCCACTGCTCCTCGGAGAATTTTCCCCGCCGGGCATATTTCGCGCAGCTCTGCATAAGGTCGGCCCTGAAGGAATTGTCGTCGAGCGGTTTCCGGGCGAATCCGATGACCAGAAGGTCGGGAGGGAGTATCCCTTCAGCGAAGAGGTCGAAGAGAGCGGGAAAAATCTTCCGGTGCGAGAGATCCCCCGTGGCGCCGAAGATGACGAAAATCGCCGGTTCAGGCGCGAAAGCCCTCCCCTCCAGACTGCAGATGGGGTAATTTTCCGATTTAATCTCCATGATGCCGGTCGCCCCTCCTCATTCCGCCTTGGCGGGAAACCAGTGAAACCATTGTTCCTCGGCGCCGTTGAGGATGTGATGGGAGACATCGGGCAACATTCCGAACACGTTCCCGAAATCTTCCCTGGCGGTGATGAAGCCCATGGACCAGCCACCGGTGGAGAAACGGTCCCGCATTTCGGAAAGCCCCTCATAGAGGGCCTTGGCTTCATCCTCAGTCCCCAGCCTGTTGCCATAGGGCGGATTGGCGAGGAGGTGGCCCTTCGCGGCAAAGGGCGAAAGGTCTTCGGCCTTTCTGTTTTCGAAGGTGATCCAGTCAAGGATACCGGCGTCGTCGGCGTTGCCGCGCGCCGCGTTGAGGGCGTCGGGATCCATGTCGGAAGCCCTGATGTCCACCTCAACATCGTGCCGTATCCGTCCCTCGAATTCGGCTCTCACTTCGTCCACCAGCTTCGCGGATACCGAGGGCATTTTCTCGAAATCGAAACGGCGCATAAGCCCAGGCGCGAAATCGAGGGCGTAAAGGGCGGCCTCGATGGCGATGGTACCCGAGCCGCAGAAGGGGTCGATGAGGGGGTATTTTCGGTTCCAGCCGGAGAAAAAGAGAAGGGATGCGGCGATCGTCTCCTTGAGCGGAGCCATGACGACGCGCTTCCTGTAGCCGCGCTTGTGCAGGGGGTCACCCGAAGTATCGACGCCGATGGAGCAGATGTCATTGTCGAGATAGACGCGGGCGCCGACGATGTTGCCTGTTTCCGGCATTTCGCGGATTCTGTTGCGCTCCATGAGCCGCGAATAGGCGGCTTTCTGGGCCATGGCCTGGAGGCTCGCCTGCGAAGCCAGCTTGGAGTTGTGCGACCGCACGCGCTCGATGTGAAGCTTGGAGTCCTTGAAGCAGCAGAGCTCCCAGGGTAGATCGCGCACGCCCTCGAAAAAGGCGTCGAAATCCGCTGCCCTGAAAGTCCCGAGTTCGAGCAGCACCCGCTCGACCGTTCTCAATCCGATATTGGCGGTCGCCAGATCCCTGGCCATGCTGCTCTCATCCAATTGAAAGTAGATCCTGCCTGGCCTGCGCTCCAGAACGGAGAGGCCAAGACGGACGATTTCCTGCGACGCGATTTTTTCGAGGCCGACGGCGCAAAGCGCGATGCCTCTCAGCTGTGTTCCCATGGATACAGTATGGCCGAGAAGGGGCCATTTTACAAGGTGAGCCCGGATCGCGGGGCCCCGGATCGTTGGACGCGCAGCGCCCGATTGACGCCTTTGCCTCTCCTCCCTATTCTTCATGGGATATGATCTCCAGCGATGCCGGCAGTTCGGCTTCCCGCGCCTTCAAGGCGACAATCCCCGTCCTCCTCGGCTATGTGACGATTGGATTCGGCTTTGGCCTTCTCGCGGTGAACACAGGCTATCCCGCCTGGTTCGCCCTCCTCATGAGCGTCTTCATCTTTGCAGGAGCGGCACAGTACATCGGCATCGGACTCTTCGCGGCTGGGGCTTCGCTCACCGAGATTGCCCTCGTCACCCTTGTGGTCAATCTGCGTCATGCAGCCTACGGATTATCCCTCATCAAAACTTTTGCCCGGCACCCGCGCCTTCGCCCCTACCTCATTTTCGCGCTCACCGACGAAACCTATGCCCTTTTGAGTTCGTCCAGCGAAGAAGACAGAGCCGACGGCCGCTTCCTTCTCATGGTCTCAGGCTTCGACCAGTTCTACTGGGTGGCCGGCACGGCGATCGGCTCCCTCGCGGGCTCCCTCATCCCCTACAGGATCGAAGGCCTCGACTTCGCCCTCACCGCCATGTTCCTCGTGCTGGCCGTGGAACAGGTGCTCACACTGAAAAAAGTCCTCCCCTTCCTCATCGCGGCTCTCGCCACCATCACCGCAAAATTCCTCGTGGGCGACAGGGGAACCATCATCGTCGGCATTCTCATCGCAATGGCAAGCCTCGTGGCGACGCGGAAAAAAATGGGAACAGGAGGGACCGATGCTCGGCATGACTGAAGCTCTCCTCGCCGCCGCGGTGATGATGCTTATCATCATAGCCTGCCGGGCCTTGCCCTTTCTGTTCTTCGCGGGCAGGAAACCTCCCGCCTGGCTGGGTTTCGTGGAAGCGTACATGCCGGCTGTCGCCATGACGGTGTTAGCCGTTTCGTCCTACACCTCGATAGACTGGACTGTGCCCGCACAAGGCCTGGTGGCCGCAGCAGCCGGATGTGCCGTCATCCTCCTGCATCTTTGGAAGCGCAACGCCCTCGTCAGCATCGTGGGAGGCACCGTCCTTTATCTTCTGCTCAGCGCTCTCCCGCTTCCAGGATGAGCTCGTCTATCGGCTTGCCTGCGGGCACGATGGGCAGCACTTTCTCGTCGATATCGATGACGCATTCGATGAGAGCAGGGGCTCTCGTCGACAGGGCCGCATCCAGGCAATCGCGGAATTCCCCCGGCTCGCGGGCTCTGAAACCGCGCAGGCCATAGGCGTCGGCCAGCTTCACGAAATCGGGCGGCCTGTCCAGGGTTGTTGCGCAATAGCGCCTTTCATAGAACATCGTCTGCCACTGCCGCACCATGCCCAGGGTCCCGTTGTTGATAACGACGATGAGGATGGGAAGATTGTAATTCACGATCGTCGCGAGTTCGGCGCAGTTCATGCGGAAGGAGCCATCGCCCGCGATATGCACAACCTGCGCATCCGGGTGGGCTACCTGAACGCCCATGGCCGCCCCCGTGCCGAAGCCCATGGCGCCGAGGCCCCCCGAGGTTATGAAGGTCCTGGGCCTGGAGAAGGGATAGAACTGGGCAGTCCACATCTGATGCTGGCCTACTTCCGTCGTGACAAAGGCATCCTTCCCTACCTTAGCGCCAATCGTCTCCAGGAGAAAACGGGGATGCAGCCCCTTCCCCGATTCATGGGACGTCGGACGTTCCCGCTTCCAGGCCCCGATGTCGCCGTTCCATGCCGAGGCAGCCTGGGGAGCCAGACGCTCGAGGAGGCCTGAGAGGATTTCCTTGACGTCGCCCACGAGTGAGGTAAAACTCTTCACATTCTTGTTGATCTCCGCAGGATCGATGTCGATATGGAGGATTTTCGCCTTCTTGGCGAATACGGAGATCTTGCTCACCACGCGGTCGGAAAAACGCGCCCCTACCGCTATGAGGAGGTCGGCCGCCCCGGCGGCCATGTTGGAGGCCTTTGTTCCGTGCATGCCGATCATGCCGGTGAAAAGGGGGTGATCGGAGGGCAGAGCGCCGTGGCCCATGAGGCTGAGCGCGCATGGGGCGTGGAGGCGTTCCACGAAGGCGCGCAGCTCATCGGCGGCGGCGGCTATGATGACGCCGCCGCCCGCGTAGATGAATGGCTTCTGGGCGGACGCGATGAGGGCGGCGGCGTCGTCGAGGTCCCGCGCGGCGACGAAGCGCGGCGGCTTGGCAGCGAACCTGAAACCCGCCTCCCCGCCAGCCCGCCGCGCGGCCACGGCAGCCTCGGCGGCCGCGGCCTCTTCGGCAGGCACCCATTCGGCGAGGGCGGCCGTCACATCCTTCGTTATATCGACGAGGACAGGCCCAGGCCTGCCCGAGGTGGCGATCTCGAAGGCCAGCCGCATCGTCGCGGCCAGCTCGCGCACATCCTTCACGATGAAGTTGTGCTTCGTGATCGGCATCGTCACTCCCGTTATATCCACCTCCTGGAAGCTGTCCTTGCCCAGGAGGGCCAGAGGCACATTGCCCGTGATGGCGATAAGGGGCACGGAATCCATGTACGCCGCGGCGATGCCGGTCACAAGGTTGGTCGCCCCCGGACCGCTCGTGGCGATCACCACGCCCGGCTTGCCCGTGGATCGGGCGTATCCGTCGGCCGCGTGGGCGGCCCCCTGCTCATGCGCCGTCAGGATATGCCTGATCCTTCCCGAGTTCTTGAACAGCTCGTCATAGATATTAAGCACCGTGCCTCCGGGATACCCGAAAACGACATCCACGCCCTGCTCCACGAGACATTCTATGACGATTCTCGCTCCTGATACTTGCATCATACTCTCACCATCCTCTACAGAAACGCCTTCCAGCGCTTCTCCAGGTCTTTTATCAGCTTGAACTCTATCGAATCGATCAGCGCTATCCAGCTCGCCTCGATTATGTCGGTAGAGACGCCCACCGTCGTCCATGAATCTTCCGCGTCCGTGCTCTCGATAAAGACCCTCACCACCGCCGCGGCGGCATGCTCGCTGTCGAGCACCCTCACCTTGTAGTCGGAGAGATGCATCCCCGCGAGATTGGGATAGAAGCGTTCCAGCGCCTTGCGCAAAGCCCTGTCCAGAGCATGGACGGGACCGTTGCCTTCGGCGACGCTCACCTCCTCCACTCCCTCCACCTCTATCTTGACCACGGCCTGGGCGCAACGCGTCGTATCCCCGGAAGGCTGCTCGCCTATCGTCCTGTATTTCCCCAGCTTGAAGAAAGGCTTGTACTTGCCCGCCGCCTTCCTCATCAAAAGCTCGAGGCTGGCGTCAGCTCCCTCGAACTGGTAGCCGAGCCTCTCCATCTCCTTCAGCCTGGAGAGAACCTCGGCGACGAGGGGCGAGTCCTTGGTAGCCGCGGCATCGATCCTGCGCACCCGGTCGAGGATGACCGAACGGCCTCCGACCTCCGAGGCGAGGAAGCGCCGATTGTTGCCCACAGCCTCGGGGTCAACATGTTCGAAAGAGCGCGGATCCTTCGTCACCGCGTCGATATGCATGCCGGCCTTGTGGGCGAAGGCATGCCGCCCCACGAAGGGCGTGCCCTCGTCGAAGGTGAGGTTCGCGATCTCCGCCACGCATCGCGTGGTCTGGGAGAGAAGCGAAAGGGATTCGGGAGCGAGGCAGTCGACGCCCATCTTGAGCCGCAAGTTCGCGATGATCGTCGAGAGGTTGGCATTGCCGCAACGCTCCCCGAAACCAGCGAGGCATCCCTGGACATGGCGCGCTCCCGCGCGGACGGCCGCCAGGGAATTGGCGACCCCGAGTCCGCCATCGTTGTGCGCGTGTATGCCGAGTTCCACGCCTGGCGAAAATTCGCGCGCCGCAATGGCGGTGAGTTCGCTCACGCGCTCAGGCAAGCAGCCCCCATTGGTATCGCAGAGCACGATGCAGGAAGCGCCGCCTTCGACAGCAGCCGCCAGGCTCCGCATCGCGTATTCGGGATTCGCCGCGTAGCCGTCGAAAAAATGTTCCGCATCGTAGATGACCCTGCGCCCGTCGGCTGCGGCGAAGGCGCAGGATTCGGCGATCATGGCCAGGTTCTCATCCAGGCTCGCCCTGAGCACTGTTTTCACATGAAAATCCCAACTCTTGCCGAAGAGCACCACCGTTTCCGTGCCAACGCCAAGGAGACTTCGCAGCCCCTCGTCATCCGATGCGCTGATCCCGACGCGGCGTGTCGAACCGAAGGCGGCGAGCTTCGCCTTCCCAAGGCTTAGCCGTGAAGCCTCGCGAAAAAACTCCATATCCTTGGGATTGGAGCCGGGATTACCTGCTTCGATAAAATCGATACCCAGCGCGTCGAGGGCGCGAACGATGCTGATCTTGTCCTGGATGGAAAAGCTTATGCCTTCCCCCTGGGCTCCGTCCCTCAGCGTCGAATCGAGGATCGTCACTCGCGTCGTTTGGTTCTCGGCGACCATATATCTATACCTCCGCCGACAATCCATCCTGGATCGTCGGATGTTTGGGTGAGTTGTTGCCGCCTTCGTACAGTAAGGGTACGAAGGCGGCTAAATAAGGGAGAGGATGAGGGATCCGCGTTCGAGGGCGGAGAGTCCTGTGCGGGCAAGCTCCAGAATGCCGAAGGGCTTGAGAAGCTCGATGAGGCCATCAACCTTGCTCTGGTCGCCGGTTACTTCGACCATCAGGCTATCGGCAGCCACATCGACGATGCGGGCGCGGAAAATGTTGGCGATCTGGATTATGTCGGGGCGTGTATCAGGGGACGCGGCCACCTTTATGAGGGCTATCTCGCGCATCACGGCGGCGTCGGCATCAAGCCTCTTTACCGAGGCTACTTCGATGAGCTTTTCGAGCTGTTTTTGGATCTGTTCGAGGATGGCTTCATCGCCGCGGACCACTATAGTCATGCGCGATACGCCAGAGTCGACGGTTTCGCCCACGGTGAGGCTGTCGATGTTGTACCCCCTGCGGCTGAACAGGCCAGACACGCGGCTCAGCACACCCGCGTGGTTCTGGACAAGGGCCGAAAGGATATAACGACGCTCCATGGTCTCCCCGATTCAAAAGTTTCCCCTTGCCTTCATGCGGCATTCTCTGGGGTTGTCGGCCACCCTACACTGTCGACAGTTGGTTGTCCAGACATAAAATGCGCAGCTTTACCGGTTTTCTTAAAAAAATCGCATTTTGTTCACTACGATTTCCGCCTTGACACATTCTCGGCCTTTACGCTAATATCCCCCTGCTGTTCGGGGGTGTAGCTCAGTTGGTAGAGCGTTTGAATGGCATTCAAGAGGTCAGGGGTTCGATTCCCCTCACCTCCACGAACGGAAAGGCTGCCTTGCATAAGGCAGCCTTTTTTCTTTTTCGGCTATCAATCGAAAAACCTTATATATTGAGAGAAATGAATACAGCTATGTGCGTTTACGCACAGACCATGCTGCCGGTTGGGCGTATCGTCAAAGCAAGGGAGATTATGATGCTGGAACTCATTTCGGTCATATTGGTTGTGCTCTGGATCCTAGGATTGGTCAGCTCCTACACGATGGGCGGCTTCATTCACATCCTTTTGGTCATCGCGGTGGTGCTCATGTTAGTCCGCTTCATCAGAGGTCGACGCTTATAACCCTCCTGCGGGATGGACGCAGCTTCTCTCAATTCGGCTTGACTCCCCTGAAATAAGCTTTCACGTTTTTCGCGCGCAGCGCCAGATAGACGAAGTAAAGGACGGTGACAACCGTGTTGAGGACGATTATCTCGCCGTGCGTGGCGTCTATGAGGGAAATGCCGGCAAGGAAATTGTAGAGAACGTGCGCGATCACGCAGAGCCTCAGGTTCCCGGAGGCGAGCATGACGGCCATGAACATGAATCCTACGGAGAACGCGTTCAGTATCTGGAGCACTGTATCGGATCCCGACTGGCCGACGGCCACCATGCTGACGATATGCCCGATCGCGAAGGTGAGGCTGATGAAGGCGACCACGAGGTACCGGTTCCATTTCTTTTCCAGAGCCTTGAACATGAGGCCTCTGAAAATTATTTCCTCCATGAATCCTACGCCGATGTACATCGTTAACAGAGAGAGTGCCTCCACCGCAGATACCGAGCTGTCGATGCCGTAGATGAGGTTGAAAAAAGGAAGGGCGAGCACGGGGATATAGTACAGCATGACGGAGGCTTTCTCGGTGGGTTTGGCGAGAAGCCCGATGGCCTTGGCTATGCCCGTTTTCTTCAGATAGATGAAGCAGATCGCCGCGAGAAGAAAATTAGGTATCGCGCCGATCCACGAGGAATTGGACGGCGAAGCGCTTTGGAGATTCCCGGTAATCGTGTTCATGACAAGATAGATGGCCAGCCAGGCGAGTGAATGCCTGACCGCGTTCTTTTCATAGAGTCTTTTCAAATGGGTTTCCTTTTGGAGTTGACAATTTTTTGCGGGGGCATCGTAGCATACTTTCACGCAGAGTGCCCAGATGAGTGATGAAGGCAAGGAATTCACGCCAACACTATCGGGGATTCACGCTGCGTTCATGCACGAGGAATATAATCGCCGGAAGCATAACCCTGGAGGAATACCGTGAGTAGAATGATTTCAAGCAGGATTGCCCGCGCTGTCGTGATGAGTTTCGCTCTCGCAATGCTTGCCCTTCCCTCCACGTTTTCGCAGGAGGGCGGAGCCAAGGCATCAGCCGACTGGGGCATCGTCATAAGGAAGAAGGATATTTCCTATAAGGCAAAATTCTACCCCTATGTCGTGAACGGGAAAAATATGGAAATCTTCGCGGTCAAAGCTTCCGACGGCAGCATCCGCACCGCCCTCAATACCTGCCAGGTCTGCTATGATTCCGGACGAGGTTATTACGTGCAGGAAGGCGCCATCTTCGTTTGCCAGAATTGCGGTAACCGCTTCAGATTGGATCAGATCGAAAAAATTAAAGGCGGGTGCAATCCCATCCCCATCCTCGGAAAGGACAAGACCGATCTCGGGGATTCCATTGGGATTTCCCGCCAGTATCTGGCGAGCGTCGCGCCATATTTCGCCAACTGGAAAAAGAACTGAAATTATGCCGACTTGAGCGTGAGGACGAACGAAGCCCCTCCCAAGTCGGAATCTCCCACGGCGATGCTTCCTCCATGGGCTTTTGCGATTTCGCTCGCGATGGCGAGCCCCAAACCCCGGCCTCCCCTATCCGCGGCGCGGGATTTATCGATCCTGTAGAAGCGTTCGAATATCCGCTCCCTCTCGTCCGCCGGGATGCCTGGCCCCGAATCGTCAACATAGAAATGAACCAGACCCAGCTTCCTGTCGTCTTCAGCGCGCAGCCGGACCTTTCCTTCCTCTGGCGTGTATTTGATGGCGTTCGAGACCAGATTGTAAACGACCTCCCCCACGCGGAGATAATCGGCGTTTATCGAAGGCGGAGAGGAAGGCTCCTCTACCGTCAGACTGATGTTTTTTCCCTTGGCCGAGGCGGCGAAGAGCGTCGCCGTCTTGCGCAGAAGCTCCATGCCGTCGATCGATTCCAGATTCAGCGAAAGCTTGCCCGATTGGATGATATCCAGTTCCCTCAGCATATCGATGAGATGGGAAAGCCGCACGGTTTCCTCATGGACCGATTCCAGCGTCGGAATGTCGAGGGGATAGACCCCGTCGATCATCGCCTCGATGGTGCCCTGTATGAGCGTCAAAGGCGTCCTGAGTTCGTGGGCGGAATCGGCGATGATCTGTTTTTTCGCCTCCTCGAGGCGCTTGAGCTCTTCGGTCATCGCGTTGAACGATTGAGCCAGCTCCGATATCTCATCCTTTGCGTCTTTTTTCCCGGTTGTCTCGACCACCGTCGACAAGTTCCCCGCCGCCACGCTTCGCGCAGCGCGGGTGAGCATGGTGACGGGCCGCGTCACCTGCGCCGAAAGTATCATGCCGAGGACGAGCGCGAGTCCCGCCGACAACGCGACTGCCCAGATGAGGGCCTTCGTGATCGAGCCGAGAAAACGCTCGCTCATCCCCGTGAGGGAAGAATCCACCATCGACCCCACGAGCACTGTCCCTTTCTGTTTGGAATCCACAATGATCGGAACGCCGTGCGCCAGGTGTTTCGGGGGATGAACGGTGCGAAGAAGCTCGCCGGACGTATCGGCCACGATTATGCCGTTTATGTCGGCGACGGCGATCCGGTCCGAGAGCAGGGCGCTGATTGTTTCGGAAGGATAGGGCGAAAGAGGCGTGCCGCCGCGTTCCCCATGGATGCGTTGGTCGAGCCCGAAAAAAGCGAGCTGCGGCATCTCCGAAAGAAAAGACTGCAGGTCGCTCCAATCTCTATGTTCGCTGTAATATTCGCCGAGGATCGTGGCGTAGACTCTGGCTTTGCCCGAATCCCCTGCGAAGATGAAAGAGCGGAAATTGCTTTCCGTCGATCGCCGAACGAAGAAAAGCGTCGTGCCCGCCACCACGGCGATGACCAGGAAAAAATATATCGCCAGTCGCGACCTAAGCTTCACCGGACTGCTCCAGGAATTTATAGCCGGCGCCCCGCACCGTGCTTATGAACCTCGGCTTTTCGCTGTCGTCGCCCAGGGCCCTGCGGATATTCTTGATATGGGCGTCTATCGTCCTTTCGTAGCCGTCGTAGCTGGTGCCCATGCACCGCTCCAGGATCTCCAGGCGGCTGAACACCCTCTCCGGTTCGCGCATGAGGAGGCCGAGGATATCGAGCTGTACGGTCGTCAGGTTCTTAGGCTGACCCTCGACCTTCACCGATCTCTTCCGGAAATCGATCTCGATCCCGCCTCGGCGGACTGGCCCTCCACGATCCTCCGCCAGGGGAACCGACGTTGTGCGACGCAGCACGGCGCGGATCCGCGCGACGAGTTCTCTGGGGCTGAACGGTTTGGAAATATAATCGTCGGCGCCGAGCTCGAGGCCGATTATTTTATCGGTCTCCTCGGCCCTGGCCGTCAGGAAGATGATCGGCACCGACGAGGTTTTCCTCGCTTCGCGGGCCACATCGAGCCCGTTCAGGCCGGGCATATTGATGTCGAGGATGAGGCAGGCGGGAGCCTGCTCCCTGAAGAGGGCGAGCGCGCGCATCCCATCGTGCGCGATGAGCGGCTGAAAGCCGTTGGCTTCGAGATAGCTCCCCACCATCCCGGCTATTTTCTCTTCATCGTCGGCGACAAGAATCTTGACCGGCACGCTTGGCCTCCCTCGCTGTCAATAAGGCTAGTATAGCCATAAATCCGCTGCTTATCCAGAAAATAAGAAAAGCGCGGCTTCACCGAAAGGGGAGCCGCGCGCCCGGGGACACCGCGGGGGTGGCGGGGTTATTTGAGATCAAAAGGGTTTTGGCCCAACCCCGCGCTTAAACCACCAACCCAACC
>CAYXUF010000011.1:0-54494 GCA_964468155.1 uncultured Treponemataceae bacterium | reverse complement strand
TCGTCATTGTTGTCGTCATAATGGTGCTTTTTGGCGCCAGCGCCATCCCCAAGTTTGCCCGTTCCCTGGGCGAGGCCAAGAAGGAATTCACCAAGGGAATCAAGGATGGTGAGTCTTCTTCTGATTCAGCGGGGAAGGATGACGGCAAGAAAGACACCAAGGCCTGATTCCCCAATCGCATGACAAAAATGGCGCGGCAGGAGAAGAACCCGGGCAAGGTGATGCCCCTCATCGAGCATATCCGCGAACTCCGCACGATAATCCTCGTGTCCCTTGGGGCCTTCGTCCTCTGCACCATCACTGCCTTCATCTTCTCCGACTGGATAATCGGTCTCTTCACCAGGCAGTTCAACGCCGTCTCCAGCGCCGTGGAAAGCAAGCTCGTAGTCACCACAATCATCGAAGGCTTTACTTCGCAGATCAAGATCGCCGTCCTGGCCGGTCTGATCCTTTCTTCCCCCGTCCACGTCTTCAATATTCTGCGCTTCATATTCCCGGGCATGGAAAAACGACAGCGCAGGGCAATCCTGTGGTTCCTGGCCGCGAGCCTCGTTCTCATCGTCCTGGGCTCGTACATCGCGTACTTCCGCATCGTTCCCCTCGCCATCGGCTTTCTCACGAATCCCTATTTCATTCCCAAGAATGTCGGCTATCTCCTTAACTACCAGACCAACATCTTCTATGTGTTCTCCTTTATCCTCTGGTCGGTTGTCGCCCTCCAATTGCCGCTTGTGTTGGAAATCCTCCTCATGATGAACATTCTGAAACGCAAAGCCGTCTTCAGGGCATCACGCTTCGTCATCGTCGGAGTATTCGTGCTTTCGGCCATCATCACGCCCCCGGATTTCATCAGCCAGCTGGGAGTAGCCCTGCCGCTCACGGCCCTCTATTTCCTGGCGATCCTCATCGCCAAGATATTCAAATTCGGGGAAGATTGATGTTTGGCATAGGTTTTTCCGAATTCGCCCTCATCGCGCTGGTCTGCGTCATTTTCATCAAGCCGGACGATCTGCCCGCCTTTTTCCGCAAGCTGGGGAAGCTTTTTTTGCAGGCCAAGAGGGCCTATAAAGAGGTTACCGCGGTAAAGGATGACTTCATGAGGGAAATGGACATCGCCGCGGCGCTCCAGGATGCCGAAAAAGACAAGGAAAGGGATAAGGAAAAGGCCGAGGCCAGGACTGCAGAGGTCAAAGACCTGCCAGCGGCAGAAGCTGTGCAGAATGACAGTGTCAAGCCTGAAGAGCAAAGCGCCGCGGCCGACGGGGACTGAGGCGACTCAGCCCCGCCAGGATTCATAATCGATTCATAATCGGGGCATCACTCTTTGTGACACTCGCTGCAGTGGACGAGCGTTTCGGCGTGATGGCAGGAATAGCAGTAATCCACATTCGGCTTCCGGGCATTCTCCGAAGGCGCATAGGGAATGGCGTGGGGGTCGTGGCAGTCGCCGCAGCTCACCAAGGTTTTCGATTCATGCGGTACGTACACATGGGGATTCGCCACCTCATCCCATTCCGTCACATAGCCCTCCGTCATCGACTGGAGCTTTTCGAAGGGACCATGGCATTTCAGGCAATACTCGGGATCGCTGACATCGGCTTCTTCCGAAGCGGCCGAAACCGCGTCCGAGCCTGATTCGCTGGAAGCCTCGCCGGTGGCGGCGCTTGTGGCGTCAGCCTGTGCGAGAACAAAAGGTATCGTTGTGCCGGGATTCGTTCCACCTCTCCAGATATTTGCAGCCCCTACGCGGGTTATAGCCGCTGCCGGTCCCGTGGACAGCGACTGGGCGCGGGCAAGGGTCGCGGAATTGGGCAAGGAAGTTTCGGTGCTGGTGGCATAGCCGAACATGGCCGCAGAGGCTGAAACGGCGATGACGATCACGCCGATACGTATCGTTTTTGGATCAAATGACATCTATACGTACTCCCGAAGGTAAAAGATGCGGCAGCAGGCATCAGAGCCCGCTGCCGTCACTCATCAAACGCTCACTGAAACCTTTAGGCGGGCTCTTTGGCAGCCTCGCCACCGGCGATGTAGCCCTGCGCAAAGCAGCGGGCAAGGCCGTGCTGGCTGCAGCCTGCCGCGGATTCGCCGCCGCAGTAGAGGCCGGGGATGACCTGGCCTTCCAGATCCATGACCTGGGCCTTCATGTTGATTCTCAGGCCGGCATAGGTATCGTGGACGGTGATGGTAGCCCAGGCTGCATAGAAGGGACCTGCTTCGATCTTGTAAAGGGGCTTGGGTTTGCCGAAGGCTTCGTCCACGCCCAGGTCCACCGCCTTGTTGTACTCAGCTACCGTCGCTTCGAGGTTGGCCGCAGGCATCTTCACCTTCGTGAAGGGGCAGGCTTCGATCTTGGCGGCGAGCTCTGCGAGGGTGGGGGCGCTGAAGAAAAAGTCGGGGTGGGTGGTTTCGCCATCGATTACCCATTTTTCACGCTTCACGGCTTCCGAATCGAAGATAGCCCACTGAGGACCTGCGCCGAAATCGGGGGCTGTCGATCCTTCGTTCATGGCCAAAGCCGCATCGGGATAGTTCATCGGCTTGTACTTGATGTTCTGCGCGTTGCGCCAGTCGCCATGGACGTAGGGCTTCAAGAAGCCTTCGGTGGTGCCGTTCGGGTAGCCGTCTTCCATCTCATTGTAGAAGCGCTTGCCTACCTGGTTGACGATGATGGCGTCCTGCCAGTTGCGGACATTGAGCCCCGTGGCTTTTACCTTCGGGAAGATGGGGGATTCCTTCTTCCAGCCTACATAATTGGTGCGCGTTCCAATTATGGGACGCTTGCGGAGTGCGCCGTTCCTGTCGAGGGTCTGGTTGGCTGTGCCCCAGAGTGTGGCGCCGATAGCCATTGCGGCCAGTTCGCCTGAAGCGTCCTGGGGCGAGTATTCGCCGCCAGCCAAGGGCATTTCCTCGGTGAGGCGAGGATCGAACATCCTGCGGAAGTTGACATGGCCCGTGCTGCCGCCCGTTCCGATGATGACGGCTTTTTTAGCCTTGATCGTCACCGAGGGGAGGTTGAGGCCGATGTTCCCGTCCGACCTGAAGCTCTTGAGGGGCTCCTTGCTGCCGGGGATGAGGGTGGGCGTATAGCTGGCTTCGACGCCGAGCACTCTGCCGGAATCGGGCTGCTCCCTGTAGATGGTGTTCATGTGATAATTGAGGAGGAATTTGACGCCCTTCTTCCTTGCGCTGTCTTCCAGCGCGCGCATGAGGGCTGTGCCGCCTGCGCCGGCGGGGCTTTCAGCGCTCTGCCCCTTGGTCCACACGGTGTGGTGTTCGCGCTTGGCGGAGATGCCCACGGCGTGGCCGCCCGAATTGTCGGGAGCCTTGTCCACGAAGGGCACGCCGTTCGCGAGGAGGA
Organism: uncultured Treponemataceae bacterium; assembly: GCA_964468155.1. GTDB lineage: Bacteria > Spirochaetota > Spirochaetia > Treponematales > Rectinemataceae > CAYXUF01. Next base: position 51,130 of record CAYXUF010000011.1, on the reverse strand, counting down.
ACTCGAAGGCTGGGGCTGAATTATCGGCGAGCGCGCGCTGAACCGCCCTGTCGTTAAAGCGGTACTCGGGCATGCCGTTGACTTCGACCACCGACCAGTCGGTGAGATCCTTGAAGTAGGTATCGGGATCGTCGGCGATGCCATACTTCTTCTGGAAACTCGTGCCGCCGCCCAGGGGGACGTTGCCGCCGGAAATGATGGCGTGTCCGCCGATGTCGTAGTTGGTTTCGACCACGATGACCGAAGCGCCGGCTTCGACAGCCCTGATGGCTGCAGTGATTCCCACCGCGCCTGCGCCGAGAACCACGACGTCGGCGTCGAGATCCCACTTCTTGGGAAGATTGGCTGGCGCCGGTTTTACCGGTTTTTCGGCCGGGGCAGAGCCCGTATCGGCGGCGAGGGGCTGTACGAGGGTGCTGCCCGCGATAACAGCCACTCCGGTTCCGACCAGCTTTACGAATTCTTTTCGGCTGATCCCTGCTTTCTCATTTTCCTTCATCTGTCCTCCCTTTTGGGTGATTGCCCATTGTGTGGAATATTCCTTGATACCTGTATTTTTATGCTTCCAAGGTGCTAAAATTTCCCGCTCTTCGATTGTAGTGCGCAAGCGAATATAAGCCAGCAGCATCGTAAAAGCTGGATCCAGCGTAGTATGATACTATATTTGTCAACAAATTTATCAATATAATTTTAGCCAATGAAGGTTCGGGAGGTGGCTATGACATCGGCTGCGAAAACTGTTCGGGAATATAGGGAAGATCTCGAGCCTGGCAGGCGGGAAGTCTTCGAGCGTCTATGGGCTGTCATTGCCGCCCACCTGCCCCCGGGATTCGAGGAGACGATGGCCTGGGGTATGCCCTGCTGGGTTGTTCCCCTCGCGACCTTTCCGGAAGGATACCTCGGCAATCCGCTCCAGCCCCTTCCACACATTGCCATCGCCTGGCAGAAACGCCACCTCGCCGTCTACCACTTTGGGCTCTATGCCAATCCCGAACTGCTGGGGCGTTTCCTGTCGGCCTATGAGGCCGCCGTCGGCAAAAAGCCTGACATGGGCAAGAGTTGCATACGTTTTACCAACCCCTCCGCCATCCCCTATGAGCTCCTTGGCGACGTGGCATCATGGATCACGGTGGACGAGTGCATCCGATTTTTCGATTTTATTTGACAAAACGCCTACACTGGAGAATACTGGTATCAAACTGGTTAACCAATTTTTTTGACCAGGGGGAAGCAGTACCGTATGCGGCTCCAAGCACAGCCCGAAGCCTCGGAAAAGAAAAGTCCCGAACTGATAGTGCTCGACTATCTGCGGGGGCAGATAACCTCAGGAATGCTCAAGGCCGGGACTAAGCTTCCTTCCGAGCGAACCCTCTGCGACAGGCTCGGCGTCAGCCGCGGCTATGTCCGGAAGGCTCTGGCCAAGCTGGATCATTATGGCCTGATCGAGACCCTTCCCCAGCGGGGCACTATCGTGGCTGGCCTGGGAAGCAAGGCAATATCTGGACTTATCGCCAGCATCGGGAGCCTGGACGAGGCCTTCGATCCCGCCAGCCTCTTCGAGATCCGCGCTCTCCTCGAAACGTTCGCGGCGCGACGCGCCGCCGAGCGGGCAAGCCAGGCTGACCTCGGCGAGATCCTCAAATGGCATTCGGAATTCCGCGTGAAGACCGCAGAAGGCTTGAGGGCGCTCGATGAAGACCATCTCTTCCATCTGGCCATAGCCAAGGCGAGCGCCAATCCCGTATGCCTCTCCCTCATAAGCTACATCACGCCGCAGATTATCGCGCTCAATGCCCCTTTCGCCGAAAGCGACCCGGACAGATTCAGGCGCAGCTTCGACGAGCATGACATGATTGTCCGCAGCATCATGGAAAAAGATATCGAAGGCGCCGCCGCGGCGATGCAGTTTCACCTGGACAAGGCCTGGATGCGGCGCCTGCCCGACGTAGCGCTCGGGGCGGCCTATTCCTGACAAGGAGGTGTTTTCGCTGAAATCGCTCACCAGTTCCAATTCGGATTCCATATTCCAAGGAGGTTCGGAAAAATGAAAAGAATGGCAATGGCAGTTGTCGCAATGGCGATGCTGTTCACCTTCGCGGTTTCGGCCGCGGACAAGCCCGTGACGGTTACCCACTGGTACTGGGCCGACAATCCCAAGTACTCCACCACGATGCAGCAGATGGCGGCCGACTTCAACGCGACGAACGGCAAGAACATCACCGTCGTGGCCCAGGAATATCCCTGGGACGGCGGCGGCTACAGCCAGACCCTCTTCAGGGCGGTGATGGGCGGCGGCGGACCGGACACCTCGTCCTTCAAGCTGACCTCGACGCCTCTCTTCACGGCCTCAGGCCTTCTCGCCAACCTGGACGGATTCCTGGCCGGATGGAAGGACAAGGACCAGATCGAAGCCAGCCTCTACGACACCATGAGGCTCGCCAGCGGGACGAAGAACGTCTACGTGATGCCCTGGAACACCCAGGTCCTCTATGTCTACTACAGGCCCTCGATGTTCAAGAAGGTGGGCATCTCGGTTCCGAAGAACTACGCCGAATTCCTCGAGGCCTGCAAAAAGCTCACCCAGGACACCAACGGCGACGGCAAGACCGATGTCTATGGCTTCGGCATGCGCGGCGCCAAGGGCGGACAGGAGCCCTGGGGCTCCTTCATCTGGGCGCGCGGCGGCAACTTCACCGACATGACAACCCCGCAGGCCATCCAGGGCATGCAGGACTACGTCGACCTCTTCAAGAAGGGCTACGCTCCCCCGACAGCCCCGATGGACGGCTTCAACGAGATCATCGCCAACTTCAAGTCGGGCAAGACGGCCATGACCGTCCACCATATCGGCTCGGCAGTGGGCATGATCGAAACCTTCGGCGACGATGTCGCTGCCTTCCCCTTCCCCGGCGACGTGGGCAAGTGGACATCGATGGGCGACACCGAGAACGTGATGCTCAAGTCGGCCAAGGACAAGGAAGCGGCTTTCGAATGGCTGGCATACCTGGCGACGGGCAAGGGCCAGGAAACCTGGTGCACCGTTACCGGAAACGTTCCCGTCTCCCGGTCGGTGAAGCAGCTTCCCTTCTTCCAGAACAACAGGTTCATGAAGGTATCGATCGAGGGCGCCCCCTTCGCCGGCATCCTCCCCATCCTCGATACCACCACCGAGTGGATCAACAACGTGTGGCCGAACACCGTTTCGGCAGCCCTTCTGGGCAAGATCACGGCCGCCGAGGCCATGAAGCAGCTCCAGGCTGGTCTCTACAGGTAACATACGTGGAGTGCGAGCCGCCTTGGAGGCACCGGCTTCCGGGGCGGCCCCGCTTCCGTTTTCAGGAGATTTCTAAAGGTGATCCAGCGGAAGACCAACATCTGGCCGTATCTTCTCATCGCTCCCGCCCTCATCGTCGTTCTGACCGTGGTATTCATACCCGTCCTCGACGCGATCGGGATGAGCTTCCGCAGCTACGACCTCACGAGGCCCAGCCGCATCGGCTTTGTCGGCCTCAAGAACTACGTGGCGATATTCGCCGACCCCCTCTTCTGGCAGGCCCTGTGGAAGACCATCGTATGGGTCAGCGTCGGCGTCGGCTTCCAGTTCGTGTTCGGTTTCATCCTCGCCCTGCTTCTGAACAGGCGCTTTCCAGGCCGCGGCCTCGTGCGTTCCCTGAGCCTCATCCCCTGGGTGACGCCGGGCGTCCTCATCGGTCTCATGTGGCGCTGGATTTTCGACGGCAACTATGGCGTTCTCAACGACATGCTGCTGAAACTTGGCCTGATTCAGGATAAAGTTCCCTTTCTCGCCCGGGAAGCGACCGCCTTCCCGGCGGTGATCCTCACCATCATCTGGCAGGGCATTCCCTTTTTCGCCCTCATGCTCCTGGCTGGCCTGCAGGGCATACCCGACGAGCTCTACGACTCGGCCGACGTCGACGGGGCAAACGGCATCCAGAAATTTTTCCTCGTCACGATACCCTCGCTGCGGAGCGTCATCTTCGTCACCACCCTGCTCCGCATCATATGGGTTGCCAATTCGGTGGACGTGATCTTCAACCTCACCGAGGGCGGTCCCGCCTACACGACCCAGACCCTGAGCGTCTACATCTTCAACAAAGGCAACGCCCTCAACCTGAGCTACGCCTCGACAATGTCGATAATGTTGACCCTCCTTCTCTCCCTGGTGGCCGTTCTCTACCTGAGGAATATCTTCAGGAAACAGGAGGGGAAGTGATGAAACGCGGAAAACTCGGTCCAGGAAAGACCATGTTTTTTTATATCCTGCTGGCGGGAATGCTCGCATTTCTCCTTTTCCCCTTCTACTGGACCTTCGTCACCTCGGTAAAACCGGAAAAGGAACTCTACAGCGAGATCGTGACCTACTGGCCCAAGGATTTCTCCCTCGATTCCTACAGACGTCTCTTTTCCGACTACAACTTTTTCAAGCCGATGGCCAACAGCCTCCTCGTGGCTGCACTCACGACGATGATATCGCTCACGGTCTCCCTCCTCGCCGCCTACGCCTTTTCGCGCTACCGCTTCAAGGGGCGAAAGATTCTCATGACGATGTTCCTGACGAACAACATGTTCCCGACCGTCCTTCTCCTCATTCCCCTCTACTCGATCATGAGGAAGATCGGCATCCTCTACACGCCGACATCCCTGGTGCTCTCCTATACGACCTTCACCATTCCCTTCTCGATCTGGCTCCTCAACGGCTACCTGGACGACCTGCCCCTGGCCCTCGAGGAGGCGGCGATGGTGGATGGCGCAAACAGGGCGCAGGCTTTCCTGAAGATAATCCTTCCCATTCTGATGCCCTGCATCGTGGCCACGGGAGCCTATGTTTTCATGACAGCCTGGAACGAATACACCTTCGCCGTCATGTTCACGAACGAAGCCAACCGCACGATACCCGTCGCCCTGAAAAACCTCATCGGCCAGCTTGGCGTCGAATGGGGCATGCTCACGGCCGGCGGAATAATCACGATAATCCCTGTCTGCATTATGTTTTTCTTCGCGCAAAAACGACTGATCGCCGGCCTTACCGCCGGCGCGGTAAAAGGCTGAGGAATTCAAAGGAGTATGGACGATGAGTGACGCGACTCTGGACGGAAAGGCCAGACAAATCAGGAGAGACATCCTCAAGATGCTCTTCCGCTGCCAGTCGGGACATCCCGGCGGCTCCCTTTCCTGCGTTGAAATGCTGATGGCGCTGTACTACACGACAATGAACGTAGACGCCAGGAATCCCGCCTGGGAAGATCGCGACCGCCTTGTCCTGAGCAAGGGTCACGGCTGCCCAACCTTATACGCCATCCTCGCCGACAAGGGGTATTTCCCGAGGGAGGAGCTCTGGAACCTTCGCCAGCTGGGCAGCCACCTGCAAGGACACCCCGACATGAACAAGACGCCCGGCGTCGACGCCAATACCGGTTCCCTCGGACAGGGCGCTTCGATTGCCATAGGCATGGCGATAGCGGCCAAATACAAGAAGGCGAACTATAAGGTGTACGCCGTTCTGGGCGACGGCGAACTGCAGGAAGGCATGATCTGGGAAGCCGCCATGTCGGCAGCCCACTACAAGCTGGACAACCTCGTGTTCCTTCTCGACCACAACGGACTGCAGATCGACGGCTCCAACGACCAGGTTATGGGTCTCGGCAATGTCATGGAAAAGTTCGCAGCCTTCGGCTTCGAGTGCCTCAAGGTGGACGGCCACGATGTGGGGGCGATAGCTGCCGCGCTGGCGTCGCCCGCCGACGGAAGGCCGAAATTCATCTGCTGCGAGACGGTGAAGGGGAAGGGCGTCTCCTTTATGGAGAACAATGCCGGCTGGCACGGAAAGCCCATGAACGCCGACGAATACGCCGCCGCAACGAAAGAATTGGGGGGAAGCATCGATGCCTGAAGCCAAATCCTTGAGAGTCGCCTACGGCGAAGCCCTGGCCGAACTCGGAGCCGTGAACGACAAGGTTGTCGTCCTGGACGCCGATCTCTCCCACGCCACGATGACGAGCATCTTCGCGGCGAAGTATCCCGAACGATTCTTCAACTTCGGCCTGGCCGAAGCCAACATGACCTGCGCCGCGGCCGGCATCGCCCATTCGGGCCTCATCCCCTTCGCGAGCACCTTCGCCCTCTTCGGAACGGGCCGCGCCTACGAGCAGATCCGCAATTCCATAGCCTACGTGGGAGCCAACGTCAAATTCGGCCTCTCCCATTCCGGCCTTTCGGTGGGCGAGGACGGGGGCAGTCACCAGAGCATCGAGGACATAGCCCTCATGCGCGTCCTGCCGGGCATGACTATTTTCGTGCCCTGCGATTCGGCAGAAACCCGGAAGGCTGTCTTTGCCGCCGCCGAGATCGATGGGCCCGTGTATATAAGGGTAGCCCGTCCTGTGGTGGAAACCTTTACGGGGCCTGACACTCCCTTTATTCCGGGCAAGGCTAACCTGCTGAGGGAGGGAAAGGATATCTGCATCGTGGCTACGGGGCTTATGGTCAAGGAAGCGCTCAACGCGGCCGAGGGCCTGGCGAAGCGCGGCATTCAGGCGGCGGTGCTCAATATGCACACTATCAAACCCTTCGACGCCGAGGCTGTGCTTGCTGCGGCGAATCGCTGCGGGGCTGTGGTGAGCGTGGAGGAACATTCGGTAATAGGCGGTTTAGGCTCGGCGGTGGCCGAAACCCTGGCTGGACAGTCCTCGGCGAAGTTCCTGCGCATGGGCATCCAGGATCGCTTCGGCCAGTCGGGCAAGCCGGCCGATCTTTTCAAGGCCTATGGCCTCACGCAGGCCCATATCGAAGAAAACTGCCTGAAGCTTTTAGGCAGATGACGCTGTGCTGAAGGAATGGACGATGGAAATTCAGAGTTTTGAATATAAAGGCGAAGGCCTCACCAGGGTGTACGAAAACGCCGCATGGATGGTGGGCATAAAGAACTGGAAACCGGCCAACGATATCAGCGGCATAGACTGCCTGGAACGGCACAACGCGACCGACGAGCTCTTCATTCTCCTCGCGGGAAGTTGCACGCTATTGTCGGCCGAAGAGGGGCCGGGAGGACTTGCCATAAAAGCCACCGCTATGGAACCGATGAAGGTCTACAACATTCCGCGCGGTTTGTGGCACAATACGGTGACAACGAAGGATGTAAAGCTCATCCTGGTGGAGGATTCGGCGACGGGGTCGGCCAACAGCGATGTGCTGCCCCTCACGCCGGAGCGGATCGCGACGGTGAGGGAACTGGTCGGAAACCGGTAAGCCATGAAGCGGATACGCGCCGGAATAATCGGCGTCGGCCATATCGGCAACGCCCACATCGAAGCCATAAACAGGCTCGGATACGCCGATGTGGCCGCCATTTCCGTAAGGGACGAGGCGAGGGCGAAGGATCTCTGCGGTTTCTTTGGAATACCGAAATACTACCTCGATTACAGGGAAATGCTCAGGGATCCTGACATTGACATTGTGCACAACTGCACGCCCAATATGGCGCATTTTTCGATCAACAAGGACATCATCCTCGCGGGAAAACACATACTCTCAGAAAAACCCCTCACCGTATATTCAAACGAGTCGAAGGATCTTCTTTGTCTTCTAAAAACGCACAACGTAAAAAATGCCGTAAATTTCGTCTACCGCCACTACTCGATCGTTCAGCACGTGAAGGAAATTGTAAAAAAAGGAACGTTGGGCGACATATATGCCATACGCGGAAATTACCTTCAGGACTGGCTCCTTTACGACAGCGATTATGATTGGAGGGTCGACGCGGGGCTGGGCGGTCCTTCCAGGGCAATGGCCGACATAGGTTCGCACTGGTGCGACCTTGCCCAATTTTTGCTGGGGCAGGACATATCGGAAGTGTGCGCCGACCTCGCCACCTTCGTTCCGTTCAGGACGGACAGCTCCTCCGGAACAGCCCCGGGACGGCGCGTTGCGGTGAATACCGAAGATTACGGAAGCGCTCTTCTTCGCTTCGCGGGAGACGTGCGCGGCAGCTTTACCGTTTCCCAGGTGAGCGCAGGATCGAAAATAGGGCTTTCTTTCGGCATCGACGGAAGCAAGGCATCAGTGCGCTGGGAACATGGACAGGCAGACAGGCTCTGGATCGGCCACAGGGACAGCCCGAACGAAGAACTTGCCACACATCCTGGGGCGCATGGCAAGCGAGGAAAAAGCGAACGCTGGCCCGACGCGCAGAAGAACATGATAGACAGTTTCTACCGGACTATCCTGCAGGGCGACGAGCCGCGTTATGCGGACTTCGTCGAAGGACACAAAATCGCGAAGGTAGTGGAAGGGATCCTGGAGAGCAGCAGAAATCGATGTTGGGTAAAGCTTTAATTGGCCTTGTAGAGCCGCATAAACTTGACAAATAAGGCATTGCCACATAAGCTGTTAGGACGTGAATAAGAAAGAACCAACATCAAGACAGCTTCAGGCTGACAGGACTCGAACTCTTCTCTATTCCATCGCCGTGTCGCTGATGGAGAAGCAGGGATTTTCGAATACGACGATAGAGCAGATCGCCACCAAGGCGGGGGTATCGATCGGTACCTTCTACCATTATTTCAACTCCAAGGAAGAAATATTCTACGATATTTTCAAGAAGGCCGACGAGTATTTCGAAACGACGGTGACTCCTGCTCTCTACAGCGCCGACGCGGCGGGATTGCCCATCTTCGAGCAGGTGATAACCTTCTTCAGGTACTACGCTCACTACAACCTGAACCGCGGATTGACGAACATTACCCAGCTCTACAATACGAAAAACAAGATCTTCGTGAAAAAAGGCAGGTTCATGCAGGAACTGCTGAAGCAGGTGCTCGCCAAGGGTATGGAACGGGGCGAGTTGTCGAAAGAACTGACTCCGGATGAAGCCACCGATTACCTTTTCATCGTCGCGAGAGGCATCGTCTACGACTGGTGCATCCACGAAGGCAACTACGATCTGGAACAGAAGATGGAATCCAGTATGCGGATTCTGCTGAGAGTCATGGTACCCCGAGCCGCAGCCGCGCGATAAAGTCAATCGATGATGTGAATGGTTCTATAAAATGGGGCTGTCGAGGAATTTCTTCCTCAACAGCCCCGACTCAAATCCGCTGCTTTTCTCTTGTTTTTACTTCCCGTACTTTTTCCAATGCTCTCCGAAAATCTTGTTCTCGTCGGGAACGACGGGAGGGATGGGCATCGAGACCCAGGTGGTGTTGAGGAAGTGCTTCCAGTGCACGTTCTCGTTCACGATGTTGCCGCCCCAGGTGCCGCAGCCGAGGGTGAGGCCGAAGGGCATCCCGTTGTCGTAGTTGCCCGAATTGCCGAAGGGCTGGGTCTGGCGCACCATGACGCGGCTCACCCTGGCCCTCGTGGCGAGCTCCACCATGTGGGCGTCGTTCGTCGTGTGAATGCCGCAGGAGTGGCCATAGCCCGAATACCGGGTTATGTCGCGCACCAGGCAGATCGCCTCCTCGAATTCCTTGTACTTCCATACCGTGAGCACCGGCGAAAGCTTCTCGCCGGAGAACATGTCGGCGGGACCCACCGCCTCGCCCAGCACCATGAGGAAGCTCACCTCAGGCTTCACCGCGATCTTCGCGAGGGCGGCGATTTTCTGCGCGTGCTGGCCCACGTGGCTTCTGCCCATATGCACGCCGTCGGGCCACATGAGGTCCTTGAGCCTCGCCTTCTCCTCGGGGCTGCAGAGGTGCCCTCCCAGCTCCTGGAAGTGCTTCATCATCGTGTCGTAGATCGACGCCTGCAGGATCACCGAGTTCTCAGACGAGCAGGAGGTGGCGTTGTCGAAGATCTTTCCGTTCCTGATCTTCGTGGCCGCGTCCAGAAGGTCAGCCGTCTCGTCCACCACCACGGTGGAGTTCCCTGCGCCCACGCCGTAGGCCGGCTTGCCCGAGGAGTAGGCTACCTTCACCAGGGGCCCGCCGCCTGTCGCCACCACCAGGTCCACGCTCCGCATGAGTTCCTGCGACAGCTCGATCGTCGGTTCCTTGATGTTGAGCACCAGGTCTTCGGGCGCCCCGACCTTCCTCAATCCTTCGCGCATATAGTTCGCCGTGAGGTCGCAGGAGGCCTTCGCCTTGGGATGGGGCGCGAAGATCACCGCGTTCCGGCACTTCAGAATAGGAAGGCCGTTGCAGGCTATCGTCGAGGTGGCGTTCGTCACCGGGGTTAGGGCCCCGATGACGCCGATGGGCTTGGCGATCTTGATAAGGCCCTTCTCTTTATTCTCCTCGATGATGCCCACGGTCTTGAGCCCGCAGAGATCCCTGAGCGTGCCCAGGGTCTTTTTCTGGTGCTTGCCCAGCTTGTCTTCATAGACGCCCATCTCGGTTTCGTCGGCCGCGAGGCGGGCGCAGGCCTTGGCGTGCTCGAGCTGGTACACTTCCCAGCCCACGGCGGCCACCATCTCGTCCACCCTTTCCTGGGACCAGAATTCTATCTTTTCCTGGGCGGCGCGCGCCCTCTCCACAAGAGTCTTGATTTCGTCGGACATGGGCTTCTCCTATTTAGCTTCCAGTTTATCAGGGCTGAGCGTCCGATAGTAGCTGCCGCAGAGATGCTTGGGATTGATCGCGTCGCGCACCTTGTACTGGTAGGCGGTGACGAGAGGCTGGGCCAGCTTTATGTACATGGCGTCGTGCTCTTCCTGGCTGAAGCCGTAGCCGTCGGGTTTCCTCAAGTCCTGGTTCCAGTGCCCCATGTCGACGCCGAGCTTTTTTTCCGTCATCCAGCGCTGGGTGTCGTTGAAGAAATCCGCCGTGCCCTTGATGGATGCCTTGTCGTAGGCGTCGAAGTTGACGAAGAATTCCCAGCCGGTGACGCCGCCGCCGCCGACGATGGAGACCGATCCCATGTCGGAATCGCCGCCCGTGGCCGCGATATAGGGCGTTTCCAGCTCCCACTTGCGCTTGAGGGCCGAGGCTTCCTCCATGAGCTTCGTGCTCACGAAGAGGTTGCCCGAGAGGCCGAAGTTGCCTTCATAGGCCCCGCACATCACGTAGTTGAGGTTCTTGTGTCCCAGCCTGATGAGGTAGAGGAGGACGTAGTCCATCATCTCCTTTTCCATCATGAACTTGTTCTTCCACCCGCCGGAGAGCTCGAGCACCTTGTCGAGAGCGGCTTCCTTGTACTCCATGTCCCGCTTCGAGGTGCCCGCGAGGATGACCTGGATCTCGATCTTCATGTCCTCGTTGATCTTCTGGAGCTCGGGATCCTTGAGGAGCTCGGGCAGGTCGCCCAGCTGCGCGTCAGGATCGGTGATGATCTTGAGCATGGCCGTCTTCAGGTTCCGGCCGAACATGTTGAACTGCCGGTGTCCGAGGAAGAGGACGTCGTTCTCGTGGAGAAGGGCTACTCCCGTGGCGTAGTCGTCCCAGGTCTTGAAGCAGAGGGTGTAGGCCTTGAAATTGTCGGGGAGATCGGCCTTGTAGGCGGGAATCGTGCCCCTTGACGGAAGGGAGGTGGGACCCGGCCAGGGATGGAGGCGGATCGCCATTCGGGTGCAGACGCCCAGGGAACCCGTGCTGCCCTGGAAGCCGCGCAGGATTCCGCGCGTGCTGGGGCCGGGGCCTTCGCCGCAGAACCAGCCGGAGCCGGCGCCGAGGGAGCCTGTTCGCAGGACCTCTCCGTCGGGGAGAACCCACTCGGCGCCGAGCATGTTCTCGCTGGCGCAGCCCATGGAAATGGAGGTGGGGCCGAAGCCTACCCAGCCTGCCGTGCTGGCAAGCGGGGAACTCGAGCAGCCGACACCGGGGACGTTGAGGGTGAGGCCGACCTTCATCGCCTCGGCCTGGACCACGGCGCCGATGGCGTAGGGTTCGACGATGGCGAACATGTTCCTGTCGTCGATTTCGATCTTCCTCATCCTTCGCATGTCGAGCTGGATGGCGTAGTCGGAGTCGATGAAGCCCATCGCCGACCAGAAGGTGGAGGAAGCCTTGAACTTGATGTTGTACTTGTTGCAGAGGCGCACGATCTTCTGGACTTCGGCCGTGGTTCCCGGCAGGAGGACTGCCTGGGGGAGGGGAGTCTTGTGGTCGTAGGGGCCGTAATGCGCCGAAGACTGGGAGGCTATACAGCGGTAGGTTTCGAGCACTCCCTTGTCCCGGGAGATGTTCCTGGCGCCGACTATGGTCTCAAGCGCCTCGAATATTTCTTTTGAAAGAGCCATTTGCATCCTTCCTTACAGGGCCATTTCGACGAGCTCGACGATGTCGAGCACTTCTATCGTCCTTCCGTTCTCGTCCTTGGTGCCACGGAAGTTCGATTCACACCAGGGGCAGGCGGTCACGAGGGCGCCGGCGCCGGTCGAGTTCGCCTCGGTGACGCGCTCGGCCGCAGTCCACGCGGAGAACTCCGGATTCGTCTCGTTGCAGACGCTTCCCGCTCCGCAGCACCAGGAGTACTCCCTGATCCTCTCCATCTCCACGAGCTCGACGCCAGGGATGCTCTGGATGACGTCGCGGGGGGCGTCGTAGATGCCGTAGGCGCCGTTGAAGCGGGGCCTGCGCGGTTCCCAGGTGTGGATCTGGTTGAAAATCTTCTTCTCTTTGCCTTCCCAGGCGACGAAGGGCTCGCCGAGGCGGCCGAGATGGCAGGGATCGTGATAGGTGACCTGCATGGGCACTTTTTTCGTGAAGGCGAGTTTCTTTTCCTTTATGAGCCTGTCCAGGTACTCCACCACATGGAGGACTTCGACCTTGAGCCCCAGCTTGGGATACTGACGCTTGAAGGCGTGATAGCAGTCGGAGCAGGGGGTGACGATGATCTTCGCACCCGAGGCTTCGATGGCCTTGATGTTGGCGGCCGCGCTCGCGTTGAAGGCATCTTTGAAGCCCATCTGGAGGGCCCTGCCCGCGCAGCACATGTCGGCGGCGCCGAGATAGCCCAGGTCCACGCCGGCCTTCTTGAGGATGCGGACGGAGGCTCGGGCGTTCTTCACGAACTTTTCGTCATAGCTGGACTTGCAGCCCGGGAAGAAGAGGACTTCGGCTTTTTCCTTCGTCATGTCCTTGAGGCCGAGCCCTTCGGCCCAGGCGCCCCGCGCTGCCTTTTTCTTGCCCCTGATCATCGTCTTTTCCTTTTTAAGGGATTCGATGATCTCGGCCTGGCCGGGAAGGAGCTTGCCCGCCTCGATCGCGTAGGCCTTGAGCTCGATGTTGTGGTCCAGGGGCTCGAGGTTGTACCTGGAAACCTTGCAGGTCACGTCGCAGGAGCCGCAGGAGGTGCAGGCGTGGATGATGTCCGTCGTCGCGGGGGACAGGTCGGCGTCCTTGGTGAGAAGGGCGAGGCCTAGTTCGAAGCGGCCGCGTGCCGAATAGGTATTGAAATTCCCCCAGGAGATGCTGGGGCAGTTTTCGCCATATCGCTGGCTTTTAATCTTGTCGAAGGGAATCCACTTGCAGCCGAGACAGTTGCTGCAGCGTTCCTCCATCGGCCTAAAATCGTTCAGTGCCATATCACTCCCCCTGTAAACCGAGCTTGCCGGTATTCATGATGTTGTTGGGATCGAAGATGCCCTTCAGCCTCTGAAGAACCATCGTCGACTGCGCGTCCTTGTTGAGCTGGAGGCGCGACCAGATGCCATGCGGCCTGAGGTAGTAGGCCCCCATCCCCGCGAATGTCTCGCTGGCCTTGACGAAGAGCTTTTTCGCCCTGGCGGTTTCCGCGCTGCTGGCTCCGTCGTAGGGAAGGATAAATTCGCAGTGGTACGAGGTGCCCATATTTTGCGGATTCACGTAGACGCCGATGTCGCCGAGGGGATATCCCGCCTCCGCCGCGAGCTCGGTCATCTTCGCGTTGAACTCGGGGAAGCGGTCGAGGGTCGTGGTGAAGAAAAGCTCGGCGAAGGAGCCCTTGGGCTTGCTCTTCCAGCCTGAAGCTTCGCCGGTGCCGATGACCTTCGCATAGACCGTATCGCCGGAGAGGCCGGGGAGGGAGGGCAGGAGCTTGAGGCCGAACTGCTGGGCGATCTCGGCGATATCCAGGGTCTGGGCCTTGGCGCGCTGCTCGGGAAGGAGGCTCTGTCCGGAGATACCGACGAGGGCCACCCATGCCGGCATGTCGGCCATCCGCTTCGCCATGTCGGCGGCATCGTCGGCGACGAGGGAAGCCAGGGAAGCGCGGTTGAGAATGAGCATTTCGCTGCCGAGGCGGTTCTTGATGACGCGGTAGACGAAATCGATCAGATCCTCGACCTTCGCGGCCGGCACCAGATGCATCTGGTGCACCGGCGAGGCCACCTCGCACTTGAGGGATGCCCAGGTGACGATGCCCATGCTCCCCTGCGATCCCGTGAGGAGGCGATAGAAGTCGAGCATCATGGGGCCAGTGCCCGAAACCTGCCACTTCTCGCTTTCCTGCTGCTTTCCTATATCGCGGGGGGCGCCGCCCGCCTCGCCCGTGAACATCCTGTTTCCGTCGCCCCAGATGACCTCGGTGCAGCGCAGGGGATCTATGAAGTTCCACTGGTGCAGGGCGTTGAGCCTCGGTTCCATGTCCAGGACGCTGGCGACGACGGACTTGCCTGCTTTGGGCGCCAGGGGCATGGAGAATTCAAGGCCTTCCTTCGCCAGGGCCGCCTTGAGTTCGCCGTAGGTGACGCCGGGCTCGACCACGGCCATCCTCTGCTGGCGGTTGACGCTGATGATGCGTTTCATGCCGCTCATGTCGACGATGAGGGCTTCGGGCACCGAAGGGACCGTGTCGCCCCTCTGGCCGGGGCCGGTGGAGCTCACGGGCACGAGAGGCGTTCCCGTTTCCTTTGCCAGCTTCACGATGCTTTGCACCTCATCGGCGCTCTTTACCTTTACAACCAAGCGCGGCTTTATCGGGGCGGCGAAACTTCCGTCCTTCGAGTAGCGCTCCAGCGTGCCCGCATCGTCGATGACGTTTTTCCTGCCGACGATCGCGGCCAGCTTTTCAACAAGGCCATCCATTGTGTACCCCCATTTGATCAATTCAATTCACCGAACGCGTTCAGTGTAAAACCCATTTTTTATTTCTGTCAACATAATTTTTATGGATTCGGGAAGTTTTTGCCTGCCTGCCTGTCGGAAGCGCGAAGATATCGAAAATAATCTCATATTTCATAGCTACCTGCGATGAAGCCATACCTTTTCCGGAAACTCGATGGTAGGCTATAGCGGTTGCCTGACCATTAATGGAAGAATCGCGGATTCGGATGAAACTGAAAAAAGAAAAATATTTTTCTTGACAAAAGTCAAAATAGGGAGATCATAATACATAGTTCACTGAATGCGTTCTACGAAAGTTTAAGGAGGCAATCATGTCCAAGAGAACATCAAGGATCAGCAGCCTGGCAAGGCTCTTCGCGCTCGGGCTTCTGCTCCTGGCCGTTGTCGCGCCCGCGATCTCCCAGGCCAAGGAAATCAAGCTCAGGTATGCGCTTCTATGGCCCGCGAGCCATCCCATCACGAAACTGGCACAGGAGTGGGGAAAGGATGTAGAAGCCGCAACATCCGGACGGGTTACCGTAACCACCTTCCCCGGCAACACGCTCGCCCCTCCCATGCAAACCTACGATGCTGTTGTAAAGGGAATAGCCGACATGGCCGGCATGCTTTTGGCCTACGCTCCCGGAAGGCTCCCCCTTTCCGAAGTTCTGCAGCAGCCCCTGGGCTACCAGAACGGCTACCAGGCAACGAAGCTCGCCAACGCCTACTATAAGAAATTCCAGCCCAAGGAATTCGACGATGTCAAGGTGATGTACCTCCACGGCGCTGCTCCCGGTTTTATCTTCACCAAGAAGGCCATCAGCTCCATGAAGGACGTGAAAGGCATGAGAATCAAGGCGAATGCCGAAAACGCCGACATCGTCACCAACCTCGGAGCCGCCCCCGTCACCATGCCCGTCAGCGACGCCTACGATTCGGTGCAGCGCGGCGTCATCGACGGTACCCTCTTCCCCCTCGAGGCCCTCCAGGGCTACAAGATCGGCGAAGTGGTGAAAACCGTCATCCAGGACTATGGAATTTCCTACATGACTTCGATGTACGTGATCATGAACAAGGACAAGTGGAATTCCATCATCCCCGAGGACCAGAAGGCTATCGAGAAGATCAACGACGAGTACAACGAGAAGCAGGCCAAGCTCTGGGTTGAGCTGGACAACAATGCGAAAGCGTATGCCATTCAGAAAGGCGTGAAATTCCTCGAAGTATCGAAGGAAGATCAGGCTGTCACCGTGGCCCTCATGAAGCCCATTCTGGACAAGTATGTCGAAATGACCAAGGCGAAGGGGCTGCCCGGCGCCGAAGCCTTGAAGTTCTGCCTCGACTTTATCAAGAACAATCCCTGAAGGTAGAGAAATAAGGCAGCTGCTGTGTGAGGCGCGCCCGGGTTCGCGAACCCGGGCGCGCTTTTAGGCAGGTGGAGGGAAAAAAATGAAGCATTTCACGACTGTCGTGAAAAAGGTCGATACCGTCCTCTACGTCATGTCGGGCGCAGTCCTGGTAGGCATGGTCCTGCTGACGCTCTGCGACGTCATCCTGAGGAACTTCGGCCATCCAATAACGGGATCCATGGAGATCATCATGTACGGAGGGGCATTGGTGTTCGGTTTTTCCATCCCCTACGGCACCCTGCTCAAGGCTCAGGTTCAGGTCGACCTCATCACGGAAAAGCTGAAGCCGAAAGCCAGGAAGACGATCACGGTCATAACGAGGATTGTCGGCATCGCTCTCTTTCTTTTCGTCGCCTACAACTTCTTCGTATACGGATTCGATGTGAAGAACACGGGCGAAACGACCGCGAGCTTCAAGATCCCCTACTATCCGATAGTATTCGCGCTATCGTTCAGTTTTCTCTTCCAGAGCCTCACCCTCGTCTACGATCTTCTGGAAGTGCTTCGCGGCACTGACGAAGACGCCAAGGAAGCGACACTATGAGCACTGAAATACTCACCGGAATCGTGGGCATCGCCGCCCTGCTCGCTCTGTTCCTCACGGGGCTGGAGATGGCCTACTGCATGGTCCTCGTAGGATTCTTCGGATTCACGGCCCTCATGTCCTTCATTCCCGCCTCGAACCTGGTGGTGAAGGAATTCTTCGACGCCTTCACCACATATTCCTACACGGTCATCCCCCTCTTCGTGCTGATGGGGGAATTCGCCTCGAATACCAATATCGCCAAGCGGCTCTATACGGGCGCCTACAAGTGGTTCGGCCATGTGCCCGGCGGCCTCGCGATGACGACGGTCGTCGGCGCCACGGCCTTCAAGGCGATGTGCGGCTCGACCCTCGCCACCGTGGGCACTTTCGCCGGCCTGGCCATCCCCGAGATGGACCGCTTCGGCTATTCGAAGGAAATTTCGGCGGGAACCGTCGCCTCGGTGGGGACGATAGGCATGATCCTTCCGCCGAGCACCGTTCTCATCCTCTACGGGCTCATCTGCGAGCAGTCCATCGGACGGCTTTTCCTCGCCGGCATAATGCCCGCCCTCATGATCGCCTTCCTCTTCATGCTGGTTATTTTCGTGTGGGTGACCATGAAGCCGGCTGTCGCGCCGAAGGGCGAGAAATCCAGCTGGAAAGAGCGCTTCAAGGTCCTTCCCGAAATGCTCGCCGTCATCGTCGTGTTCGTCATCGTCATCGGCGGCATGATGGTCGGTTTCTTCAGCCCGACCGAGGCCGGCACGATCGGCACGGTGGCGGTTTTCGGACTGGCCCTGCTCCGCCGGGAAGTGAATTTCCAGATGATCAAGAAGTCCATCAAGGGTTCGCTGAAGACGGCCATCATGACTCTCATGCTTCTCGCGGGTTCCTCGATCTTCGGACGCTTCCTCACCATCACCGAAATCCCCTTCAGGGCGGCTGACTGGGCATCGACCCTGCCCCTGCCTCCCTTCGCGGTGATGCTGGCCATCATCGTCATCTACCTCGTCGGCGGATCCATCATGGACGACCTCGCCTTCATGGTTCTCGCCACGCCGATATTCCTGCCGACAGCCCTGGCCCTCGGCTACGACCCGATCTGGTTCGGCATCATGATTAGCATCACCCTCATGATCGGCGGACTGATCCCGCCGATAGCCCTCTACGTCTTCATCACGGGCAACATAACGGGCATTCCCTTCAAGACGATCTACAAGGGCGTCGTGCCGTATCTCGCCGCCCTCGCCGTGGCTCTGGTGCTGATCTTCCTCTTCCCGCAGATCATCACCTGGCTGCCCGACAAGTTCATGGGACCGCTCTAAGCCGATGGAGCCCGACAACAAGGAGCAAGCGCGGGGGATGGCCTGCATGGTGGGGGTCTACCTCATATGGGGGGTGCTTCCGGCCTACTGGAAGCTTTTGAACGGGGTGCCCCCCTTCGCCGTCATGGCCCATCGCGCGCTCTGGGCTCTCGTTTCCCTTGTTGTCGCCCTTGTCCTGATGTACAAGCCGAAGAGGCTTTTCGCCCCGCTCGCGGACAGGGAGGTTCTCGTCCTCCACCTGCTCGCGAGCCTTTCTTTGGCCGTCCAGTGGACTGCCTACCTGATCGCCGTATCCTCGGGACGCCTCGTGGAACTGAGCATGGGCTATTTCCTCTACCCTCTTGTCGTGTCCCTTCTAGGCTGGATATTCCTCAAGGAAAAGCTGAACGGAGCCAAGATAGCCTCGCTGATCCTCGCCGGCCTGGGCGTCGCCGTAGCCATCGCCGGCCACGGGAAGCTGCCCCTCCTCGCTCTCGTTTTGGCTTTTTCTTTTTCTCTCTATTCCCTGGTAAAAAAGCGGATCACAATAAATTCCCTGAATTCCATCTTCTACGAAATCCTCTTTCTCCTGCCCTTCGCCCTGGGCTATGTCGCTTGGTCGGGAGCCGTGGGCAAGGGCGTATTCCACAGCGCCGATCCGGGGATTGCCCTCCTTCTTGTCGGGGGAGGGATTATCACCGCCATAACCCTTCTCCTTTTCGCCTCGGGCGCGAAACGCACGCCCATATTCGCCATAGGCTTTCTCCAGTACATTTCGCCCACGATTGTCCTCTTGCTGGGCATTTTCGTCTACAAAGAGAGCTTCGGCGTTCTGCAGTGGACGAGCTTCGCCCTGATCTGGCTTGGCGTTTTTATCTATATCGGCCATATGGTGAGGATGCGTCGCGCTTAAGCCTTCGCGAAAGGGAGAGTATCTACCTCTTCTGTTTCTGCATCGAAAGACCGATGAGTCCAGCCACGACGGGGAGGGAAAAGAGCAGGAACACAGCCTGCGGGAGCCCCCACAGGTCGCCAATTCTTCCGATGAATATCACTGCCAGGCCTCCGAGACCGCCGGCGAGTCCCATGGATATGCCGGCAGCGAGGGCCTTGTTGTCGGGGATGGCTTCCTGCGCCGCCACGACAGTGACCGAAAAGCTCGAGAGAAGGCAGGCGCCTGCCAGGGCCAGGAAGACAGTGGAAAGGGCTCCACGAGTGGCGAGGAAGGCGAAGAAAAAGGGCGTCGCGAGCATGAGAGAGCTTACTATGAGGGGTTTTCGCCCGTAGCGGTCGGAGATAAAGCCGCCGATTACCCCGCCGACAGCCCCGGAAAAGAGCATGATGGTGACGAGGTGGCTTGCCGCGATCTTCGTAAGCTGCTTTTCGGCGAAGTAGAGGGGCAGGAGGGTGAGCATCCCCGTGTATGCCATCGAACGCACGGCTATGACGGCCACGATGGGGACGAGCTGTCTCGATGCCGCCTTTATGGAATCGAGAACCTTCCGGAACGAGGGGACGGCTTTTGTCGATACGTGGATCTGCGGAGCGAAAAAGATAAGGAGCAGCGCGACGATGATACCCGGTATCACGGTGAAAAGGGTTGCCCTGAGGCCGTAGGCCTGGAAGAGGGGCACGAGGAGCAGGGGGCCGAGGGCGAATCCGAAGTTGCCGAAGGCGACGAAGATGGAGAAGATCACGGCTTTGTACTTTCCGGAGAGTACATTCATCATGGAGGCGGCCTGGGGGTGGAAGGCCGCCGTCCCGAGCCCGGCGAGGGAAGAGAGCAGCACGAGCATCCAATAGCTGGGCACGATGCCTGTCAGGCTCAGCATAACGGCCATCCAGAGGGTTCCCACATGGACGAGCCAGCGCCTGCCCGTATTGTCGACAAAATAGCCGAAGACGGGCTGCACGATCGACGAGGTGATCGTGAAGGTCGCGGTGAGAATGGCTGCCTTGGTGATGGAGAACCCGGCCATGGATGCCATGAGGAAGGGGAGCATCTGGGGCAGATAGTTGCTGTAGAGGTCGTTGAGCATGTGGGAGACGGTGAGAACCCCGATCTCCGTATATCGTTTTTTATTGTTGTTCGGCATCGGCCCATCATAGCAGGCTCTCGCTCCCTGATCTACCGCAACAATGCAGCCGCCAGCGCAGCTGCTCTGGACGCCCCGGCCCCGGAGAGTGCATCATGGGTCGGGAGGCAGACCCATGCGCGAATATACACTGGATTACTACAGGGCGAGCGCCGACTGGATTGCGGCGAGGCTGCCCAGAAAACCCGAGATTGGCCTCATCCTCGGCTCCTCTCTGGGCCCCCTCGCCGAGGAGATCGCCGATCCCATCGCGATAAACTACGCGGACATTCCCAACTTCCTCGTCTCGACAGCCCCTTCCCACGCGGGGAAGATGATATTCGGCAGTCTCGGCGGCAAGTACGTCGCCTGCATGTCGGGGCGCTTCCACTATTACGAGGGCTACGACTTCGAGGCGCTGGCCGCGCCAATCAGAGTGCTCAGGCTTTTAGGCGTCCGCGCGACCATCCTCACCAACGCCGCCGGGGCCGTCAACACGGCGTACAGGGTGGGCGACATCATGGTGGTGAAGGACCACATCAAATTCATGGGTTCGAGCCCCCTGCGGGGACCCAACATCCCCGAATTCGGCCCGCGTTTTATCGATGTGAGCGAGATGTATACACCGGCGCTGAGGGCTCTGGCGCGAACGTGCGCGGAAGCGATAGGCCAGGGGGCCAGGATGCGCGAGGGGAGCTATTTCTACTGCGAAGGCCCCCAGTTCGAGACGCCCGCCGAAATCCGGGCGATACGGATCCTGGGCGGCGACGCAGTGGGCATGTCCACTGTGACCGAGGCGCTCACAGCCGCGCATTGCGGCATGGAGATTCTAGCCCTCTCCCTCATGACGAACATGGCCGCGGGCGTCCTGCCCCAGCGCCTCTCGGCCGAGGAAGTATCGATAGCGGCCGAGGAAGCGGGCGGACGCTTCAGGCTCCTCGTCCGCGCGATCGTGGAAACCATGCCATGAAAAGCTCCTTTCTGTTCAAGGATATCGGCCTCGTCGGCGGGGACTGGAGCTTCCGCGACGGGATGAACATCATCGTGGAGGAGGGTCGGATCGCGCGGATCAGCGGGGAGGCGCCCGCGGACTTCGCGGGGGAAGTCTACGACGGCAGGGGCAAGGTGGCCATGCCCGGCTTCTTCAACATCCATTCTCACTTGCCCATGACCCTCATCAGGGGCTATGGGGAGGGCCTTTCGCTCCACGACTGGCTCTTCACCCGGATGTTTCCTTTCGAAGCCCTCCTCACGGACGAGGACTGCTACTGGGGCTCCCTCCTCGGCATCGCCGAGATGCTGGCGAGCGGCACCGTTTCCTTCACCGACATGTACATGCACACGCCCGGCATCGCGAAGGCCGTGCTCGAGAGCGGCATAAAGGCCAACCTCTCCCACGGCTATTCGACCCGCCCGGGCAGCGAGCGCTTCGCGGGTTCGCCGGCAGGGGAGGGCACACGCTTCCTCATCGGGGCAGCCAGGGAGGATAGAAGCGGCCGCCTCATCGCCGACGCGTCAGTCCATGCGGAATACACATTCGGCGAGGGAAAAATCGCGGCTGAAATCGCCGAATTCTGCTCTGCCGAAGGCTTGAGGATGCAGGTCCACCTCTCCGAGACCAAGGATGAGCATGAAGCCTGCAGGGCGCGGCGCGGCATGACGCCGACAGCCTTCTTCGACGCCTTCGGGCTCTTCGGCGTACCCACAACGGCCGCCCACTGCGTCTGGATCGCGGAGGGCGACTTCGACATCCTCGCCTCGCGCGGCGTCACGGTGGCCCACTGCCCCTCCAGCAACATGAAGCTGGGATCGGGCATTGCGCCGGTGGCGAAGATGATGGCCTCGGGGATCAGTGTGGGGATTGGCACGGATGGGGCGGCCAGCAACAACAACCTGAACGCCCTCGAGGAGGCCAACCTTGCCGCCCTGGTGCAGAAGGGAGCGACGGGCGATCCCCTCCTCCTTGGTCCCAAGGATCTGCTGGAGCTCGCCTGCAGGAACGGAGCCCTCTCCCAGGGCAGGGCAGACTGCGGCTCTATCGCCTTGGGCAAGAAGGCTGACATCGTTGTCTACGATCTCGACGCGCCCCATCTCCAGCCCGTCTACGACGTGCTTTCTAACCTGCTCTTTTCGGCGGGGGCGGGCGACATCGTCCTCACGATGGTCGACGGCAGGGTACTGTACAGGGACGGGGAATTCACAACCATCGACATCGCGCGGGTGATGGCTGAAGCCCGGAGGATACGGGACGAAAAACTGGCGCGGCTCGATGCCGCCGGGAAGCGGGGAGATTCATGATGACGATCAGGGAAATGAAGGAGCGTGTGCTCGAAAACACGCTCGCCGCCTACAATGAGGGTCTTTTCGCGGGCACGAGCGGAAACTTGAGCCTCTGCGACGAGGCGAAGGAACTGCTGGCCATCAAGCCCAGCTCTTACCCCTATGACAAGATGACCCTGGACGACATCATGATCATCAGGATGAAGGACGGTTCCATTGTCGAGGGAAGGCATCAGCCTTCATCGGAATGGAGAATGCATAGGGCGATACTGCGCGGCCGAGCCGACATCTTCGGCGTCGTCCACACCCACTCGCCCTACGCCACGAGCTTCGCCGTTACCCGGATGCCCATTCCCCTCATCCTCATCGAAATGCTGGTCTACATAGGCGGCGACATCCCGGTGTCCGAATTCGCCCTGCCGGGCAGCGACGCCCTGGGCGAGGCTGTCGCGGCGACCCTCGCGCGGCGCAACGCCTGTCTTATGGCCAATCACGGCGCCGTGGCGGTAGGGGCTAGCCTCGAGGAGGCCCACCTGCGGGCTGTCTACGTGGAGGACGCGGCGAAGATCTATTCCCTGGCTCTGGCGGCGGGAAAGATCCAGCTCATCCCCGAGGAAGCGGTGGAGGCCATGAAAGCCCGGTTTGGCTTGCCGGACTAAGAGCCCAAACACACAGACAGGATGAACAGGCAAGACAGGGTAAACATGAAAATCGAATGGTTAAGGAGAAGGGTGGAAATTACATGGGAATGGTTTGCTGTCTCGTTTTCCTGGCATTCCTGTTCTGTCCTGTTATCCTGTTACACTATCCTCCTCAGCCATAGCATGGATTTTCTCGACAAGGAGCAACAATGAAACGACAGGATGACGGCCTCGCATTCATGCTCAGGTACGAAAACGTCGCCTGGTACGACGGCGAGACGGTGCGTATCCTCGACCGCCGCGTCTACCCGGCGCGCATCGAATATGTCACCTGCAGGACCTACACGGACGTGATCGCGGCCATCAAGGCCATGGTGACCCAGTCGGGCGGGCCCTACGTCGCCGCGGCCATGGGCATGGCCCTCGCCGCGCGCCAGATTGAGGCTGACCGCGGGGGCGCCGCGTCTTCAGCCGCCGCCGACTTTGCCGCGCGCATTGCCAGAGCAGCCTACGAGATCGCCCACGCCCGGCCGACAACGGCCGAAAAAATGGCCGCGATCACCGAAGCCTGCGCCAGGGTGGCCATCGAGGCCAAGGCCGCGGGCATGGCGCCCGACAGGGCCGTCTTCGGGCACAGCCTCGGTGTAATAGACGCCCGCTATACCCGCGCCGCAGCCCAGGCTACTTACCTCGTCGACCAGTTCCCCGACAATGGCACCGTCATGACGCAGTGCTTTGCCGAAACCATCGTCGGCACCATGCTGCGCGAATGCCGCGCACGCGGCAAGACCATCAAGGTGATCTGCCCGGAAACCAGGCCCTACTTCCAGGGCGCCCGCCTCACCGCCAGCGTCGTGCGCGACATGGACTTCGACGTCACCGTCATCACCGACAACATGCCCGGCTACACCATGAAAGCCAGGCATGTCGACGTCTTCACCTCGGCCGCCGACGTGATCTGCATGGACGGCCACATCGTCAACAAGGTCGGCACCTTCCAGATCGCCCTCGCGGCGCGCTATTGGGGCATACCCTACTTCTGCACGGGCTCGCCCAACCGCGAGCACCCCACCATCGACACGGTGAAGATAGAGGAGCGCGAAGAAAACGACGTCCTCGAAGCCATGGGCGTCCGCACAGCCATGGAGGGCGTGCGCGGTTTCTATCCCGCCTTCGACATCACCCCGCCCAAACTCTGCGACGGCATCGTCACCGACAAAGGCATCTTTCCGCCCTACGACCTGGCGCGCTATTACGCCTCGTAATCGACGCGTTGCGGCGCCTGGCTTTGACAGGATCTGCGGGACTGGGGAGGATTTACGGGAATAGGATTTTGCTAAAGAAAGAAAGAGAGAATGAGAGAAATAAGAAAGTGAAGATCTTTTTTACTACATTTTCTTTCCCGTCGATCATGGAAGTCATCGTGATCATCGTCTTATCTGTTTCATAGCCAGATTCTTCCCGGTGAAGACGGAAAAAAGCGCCGGCGCTGATGCTTCGCGTCCGGAAACTATCGTGAGGGTCGCCACCAAAGGCGAAAAACCGTAACAGATGTTACATCACATAGGCGCGAAAAAGGCGTATATTTCATGCATAGATTCCGGCGCATAGGAGGCTGTCATGAAGAAGCATGTGAAAGGCAATGTATCCTGGGTAGGCAAGATCGACTGGGAGCTCAAAAAGTTCCATGGCGAGGAATACTCGACGCACAAGGGCTCGAGCTACAACTCCTACCTGATCGAGGAGGAGAAAACCGTCCTCATCGACACGGTATGGATGCCCTTCGCCAAGGAATTCGTCGACAACCTCGAAGCCGAGGGATTGCTCGCCAAGCTGGACGCCGTCGTGCAGAACCACGGCGAGGTGGACCATTCGGGCGCCCTGCCCGAGCTTCTGCGCCGCCGGCCCGATCTACCCGTCTACTGCACGGCCAACGCCGTCAAGTCGCTCAAGGGCCAATACCACCAGGACTGGAACTTCCACCCCGTGAAGACGGGCGACGAGCTCGATCTCGGCAACGGCAAGAAGCTGGTGTTCGTCGAGGCGCGCATGCTCCATTGGCCCGATTCCATGTTCAGCTACATGGCCGGCGAAGCCATCCTCTTCTCGAACGATGCCTTCGGCCAGCACTACGCATCCGAGCTTCTCTTCAACGATCTCGTGGACCAGAGCGAGCTGTGGGCTGAGTGCGTAAAGTACTACGCGAACATCCTCACGCCCTTCAGCGCCCTTGTGAAGGCGAAGATCGACGAGGTGGTCGGCCTGGGCCTGCCCGTCGACATCATAGCGACAAGCCATGGCGTCATCTGGCGGAAGGACCCCCTTCAGATCGTGGGCAAGTACGCCGAATGGGCGCAGAACTATCAGGAAGACCGCATCACCATACTCTACGACTCCATGTGGGGCGGAACGCGGAGCCTGGCCGAGGCCATGGCCAAGGGAATCGTGGACGCTTCTCCTTCCACCGAGGTGCGGGTCCACAACGTGAGCCGGTCGGACAAGAACGACACGATCACCGATGTGTTCAGGTCCAAGGCAATCCTCGTCGGATCGCCCACGGTGAACGCCGGCATCCTCTCCGCGATGGCCGGAATTCTCGAGGAGATGAAGGGCTTGAAGTTCAAGAACAAGAAGGCCGGTGTATTCGGCTGCTACGGCTGGTCGGGCGAGGGCAACAAGGTGCTCGCCGGGATTCTGGGCTCAAGCGGCTTCGAGCTCGTCGGCGATGGGCTCAAAAACCTCTGGAACCCGGACGAGGCAGGGCTCGAAGCAGCACGGGAATACGGCAGGAAGTTCGCGGTGGAGGCTTCCCGCCCCTGATCGCAGCTGAAGAACATAGCGCTCAGGCGCTCTGGAGCGGGCTGGCACTATTGCCTGGCTCGCTCTTTTTTTATATATTAAATATACGATAAGGCCATGATCTGCGGCCTACATGACATTAACAGGAGAAAAAAGTGAAACGGATAGCGAAACTGGCCATCCTGGCTGCCTTGGCGATGGCTTCCGCCAGCCTCTGGGCCCAAACCAGGAAACCCCTCGACCTCGTGCCCGCCCTCGATCTGGACCGCTACCTTGGCCGCTGGTACGAGGTTGCCCGATATCAGCATACCTTCGAGAAAACCCTCGTCGGCGCCACCGCCGAGTACAGCCTGCGGAAGGATGGAAAGGTCGACGTGCTCAACTCGGGCTTCAAGAACACGCTGGACGGCAAATACACCGACGTGAAAGCCGTGGCCTGGCGCCCCAATGAGGCGGTTCCCGGCGCCCTCAAGGTAAAGTTCTTTGGCCTCTTCACCTCGGATTACCTGGTGTTCGGCCTGGACGACGTGGACTACCAGTGGGCTCTCGTGGGCAACAATGACAGGAAATTCCTCTGGTTCCTCTCCCGCACGCCCGAGGTAACCCCGGAGCTTCTCGAGCAGATGAAGGGGATTGCCGAAGCCCAGGGCTACGACCTCTCCAAGCTCTTCATTGTACCCCAGAAGGCGCGCTGACAGGCTTTAATCCGCGCTCGCCTCGAATCGGGGCGGCTGGCGGACCTTTGTTGCTGACTCGAATGCCGAGGCGATCCGTATAAGGGTCGCCTCGCTGTATGTGGGGCCGAACATCGAAAGCCCCACGGGCAGGCTGTGGATGAAGCCCGCCGGAAGGCTGAGATGAGGATAGCCCGCCGCCGCTGGCAGGGAGGTGCAGCCTCCGCCGATATAGTGGTCTCCAAGGACATGGTCGATCTTCCACGCGGGGCTTCCCGAAGGGGCGAGGATGGCGTCGAGCCTGTCGCGCGCCAAGGCCGCGTCGATGCCGCGCTCCCTGGATGCCGAGGCGCACAAGGCCCTGGCCTTCAGGTAGGTTTCATCGTCCAGGCTGCCCTTGGCGGCCGCCATTTCGAAGAGCTCCTGGCCGAACCAGGGCATCACGGACGCCGCATGGGATCGGTTGAAGGCGATGATATCGTCCAGATCGCGCATCGTTGACCGGTTGGCGTTGCGGCAGCCTCTACCCAGGTAGGCGGCGATCCCCTGCTTGAATTCGTACAGCATCACATCGAGCTCGGCTTCGTCGAATCCCTTTTCCACCTCGAGCCTCATCTCGACGAGGACGGCGCCGAGTTCGCGCAGCGCCCGCAGCGCTTCCTCGAACACCTTGTCCACTTCAGGCATGAATCCGCAGAAATTCCGCGCGACGCCGAGGCGAAGGCCGCGAAGATCATGCGACTCCGCTCTCGCCTGAGGGAGAATGCCTGACATTGTCCCCGGTTCCGCCATCGCTGCGAGGAGGAGGGCGGCGTCGCGCACGGTTCTGGCCATGGGGCCTGCCGTGTCCTGGCTGAAGGAAATGGGTATGATCCCGTCGCCGCTGACAGCTCCGACGGTCGGCTTGATTCCCACGATGCCGTTCACCGAGGAGGGGGAGATGATGGAGCCGTCGGTTTCCGTGCCCACGGCCGCCGCGCAGAGATTGGCCGATATGGCCACGGCCGAGCCTGAACTGGAACCCGATGGACTGCGGTCGAGGGCGTAGGGATTCCTCGTCTGGCCGCCTTCGCTGCTCCAGCCCGAGGAAGAATGCATGGAGCGAAGATTGGCCCACTCGCTCAAATTGGTCTTGCCGAGGATGACAGCTCCGGCCCTTCGCAGGTTCGCGACAAGGGGGGAGTCTTCCGGGGCAAGGCGGCCCTCGAGGGCCAGGGATCCCGCTGTCGTGGGCATGGTGTCGCCTGTGTCGATGTTGCCCTTGAGAAGGATGGGAATGCCGTGCAAGGGGCCGCGGACGGCGCCGCGACGCCTTTCCTCGTCCAAGCCTTGTGCTATGGCGAGGGCCTCTCCGTTCAAGTGGAGAATGGAGTTGAGGCTGGGGCTAGCGTCGTCGTCGCTGCCGTGCCTGGCGTCGTCGACGCTGACTCTCCGAGCGTCGATCCTGGAAATCCGGTCGACATAGTATTCGACCAGCTCGGTGGAACTGAGCTCTCCCTTGTCCATGAGGCTGGCGAATTCGTCGATCGTAAATTCGTCGTACTTTCCGGTAGTGCTGCTGGGCATGGCTGCGCTCATTTATAGAAGAAGGAAGCCAACAGTGGCGTCGTCACCAATACGAGAATCATTCTGAAAAGATGGAAGGTCATGGATATAGGCGTTTCGGCCCCCGACTCGTTCATCGACAGGGCCATGCCGGAGAGACCTCCGGGAGCCGTCGCGAAAATAGCCGTCCTGATGTCGAAATGGAATACTTTGTTCAATATGATGGCCAAGCCAAGGCAGAAAGCGCTCAGGACGACAATGTAGCCCAGGGCGATGGGTATGACTTCCGGATGGCTTCTAATAACCTCCACGTTGGAGTTCGAAACGAGGACATAGGCGACAAGGATCTGGGATACGATAGAGAGGACATTGCCCGCCGGAACATTCGAGGAGAAGGCCGCCTTGGCGAGTAGCCCGGCCAACATGCCGCCGATGAGATAGCCGGAGGGCAGCTTGAGTCTGCCGCCGAGCCAGGCTCCGGCGAGTATGGCGGCGATGACGACGAAACTGTTTTGCTTCATAAAGATCTCCTTGCCACGTAGGGGAGGCATAGTATTGGCTATTCCCGAATTCTTGTCACCTGCCCGAAACCCTATTGCGCAACATCCTCATCTGCAACAGGATAGCAGGCATGATGGATTCGATCCTCGCGGCGAAGGAAGACCGCTGGGCCAGGAAACTGGCGCTCGCGAAATCCCTGGCTGCCGCCGGCGCGGGACAGCCTGCGGCTCTGGCCGTGCTTACCCTGAGAATGCCCGCTCCCCTGCGCACGTCCGTGCGATACTCCGCCACTGCTTTATCGCTGCACGCAGCCTTCGCTCGCCTCCTCGGCGAAAAGGGAATTCGACCGCTCCATGAGGAATTCAGGATTTCCGGTGATGGGCCTGAATCATATTTCGCCGCCGCCCTCGATCCGATCGAATTCAAAAGACTGGCCGTGGGCTGGGAAGAGGCCCATCCATGGGGGGCGCTTGCCGATCTCGATCTCATGGATTCACGGGGCGCTCCGATAGGCCGCGCCGACCTCGGCCTGCCGCCGCGCAGCTGTCTCGTATGCGGTGAGGATGCGGCGGTCTGCGTTATCGGGCGGCGTCACGAACTCGCTACCATCGAGGCGCGGGTCGAGGAGATTCTGCTCAGGCCTGAGCAGGAAGAAGAAGCGGATGACGCGCGCATCGGTCGGCTCGCGCTCGCCGCGACGCTCTTCGAGGTATCGGCCGGGCCTAAGCCGGGCCTCGTCGATCCCTTCTCGAAGGGCGCCCATCGCGATATGGACTATCAGACCTTCCTGTCGAGCGCGGCGGCGATCGGCCCATGGTTTACTGTGTTTGCGAGGCTGGGTCGCCGCTATGGCGATGAACTAGGCGCTCTGCTCCCGGCTCTCCGCAATGCCGGCAAGGCGGCCGAGCGGGCGATGTTCGCGGCAACCGGAGGTGTCAATACGCACAAAGGGCTCATCTTTTCGATGGGGCTGCTCTGCGCCGCCGCCGGCCGCCTGGCGGCGGCCGGCGGCGGCTTCTCCAATGCCGCCCTGACTTCGCGTGCCGTAGCCTCCGCCGCGTCAGCCATCGTGAAAGGGATATGCGCGAGGGATTTCGGCGACCTTCCCACCGGCAGTACCGCTCTCACCACCGGCGAAAAGCTGTACCTCTCCTACGGCGTCCGCGGCATACGAGGCGAGGCCGAGGACGGCTTCCCCTCCCTGCTCGAAGAGGCCCTTCCAAGGCTCCAGGCCGACCTGTCGGCCGGTCTTTCCATGAACGATGCCATGGTCGATGCTCTCCTCGTTCTCTATGGCGTTGTCGAGGACACGAATGTTCTCGGGAGGGCTGGACGCGGCGGGCTCGAATTCCTGCGCTCAGGGGCGAGTCGGGCCCTCGGGCTCGGCGGCATGGCGACGCCTGAAGGCAGGGCTGCCGTCCAGACGCTGGCGGCGGGGCTCGTGGAACGCAATATCAGCCCGGGCGGCTGCGCCGATCTTCTCGCCCTCGCGGTCTTCCTCAATCTGCTCGAGGGGGATTAAGGGATGTCCACCATGGGGATTCTGCGTTGTAAAAGACAGCTCATGCTGTTCATTGCTCTCGCGATATCGGTTTTCTCCGCAGTCGCTGCCGATCCTTCCAGCCTGCAGTCCTATGGGCTCAGCATGGAGAACGGATTGGCCAACAATTCGGTGTACTGCGCGATCCAGGATCGGAGCGGACTCATGTGGTTTGGCACTTTCGGCGGCCTTTCCCGTTACGACGGAGAAAACTTCGTCACCTACAGGCCGCAGCAGGGGGGTGGCAACGCCGGTTTTCTCGCTGCCTCCGTCGTGTTCTCCCTGCTCGAAGATTCGAAGGGAAGGCTTTGGGTGGGCACGGACGGGGGCGGTCTCGCCCGGTATAGACCTGAATCGGATTCTTTCGAGGTTTTCAGGGCTAATCCCGCGAAAGAAGGGGCGCTGACCTCGGACCGAGTGCTTGCGATGGCGGAAGACAAGAATAGTGAGATTTGGCTGGGCTTGGGCGATGGGGCTCTCGGCATTTTCGATCCCGAAACGCGGAACTTCAGGATGATACGTCCCTCTTCGGCGCAAACCCGACCGATTCGCTGCATCCTCGTCGACGCGCAGGGTAGGGTATGGGCGGGAACCGAGGGAGAGGGTCTTTTTATATACGACCCGGTTTCCGGGAAATCCGGGATCTTTACGCACGACTCGATGAAGGATGACAGTCTGGCCTCTAATGTCGTGCGCTCGCTTCTCGAGGATTCGGAAGGCAGGATCTGGATCGGTCTCAGCGGCGGAGGAGTGGACTTGTTCTCCGACGGCGGATTTTATCATGCCAAGCCCCGCCCGGGCGTGGCGGCTCCCAAGGATGTCGTCCGATCCCTCGCCCAGGACTCCGAGGGGAGCATCTGGATAGGCTACGCCGATTCAGGGCTGGGTTCGCTCGATCCTTCTACCCTCGAATTGCATCCTCCCCGGCCGGGGGAGGAAGCCATGGTCAGGTCGATCTATCCCGACCGACGGGGACTCATGTGGGTCGGTTTGAAGGAAGGGGGAGTGCGGACCTACAATCTGAACTCGGCCTTGTTCGATCGCTACTCGATTCGCTCCGACGGCAAGGCTCTGCGCGATCTGCGAGGGATGTGCGAGGATTCCGACGGGAATATCTACGTCGGCTCCGACGGGGGAGGGATTGTCGTCCTGGACAGGTCGGGGAAGCAGGCGCGCCCCATGCCGGGGCTGCCTTCAGATCGCACGTCCAACAAGGTGTACGCCCTTCTGACGGCCGGCGACGGAGGTTTCTGGGTAGGCACCGACGGCGGCGGCCTCATTGCGATAGACCGTTTCGGCAAAGTCACAACCTATCTCCATGACGACAAGGATCCCGGCAGCCTCGCGAGCGATGTCGTCTGGGCTTTGTACGCCGATCCCGACGGCACCCTCTGGGTGGGCACGGAAGGAGGAGGGCTCGATCGCCTGGACAAGGACGGGAAGCGATTCATCCACTACCGCCGAGATCCCCAAAAGCCCTCGATACGCGGTTCTTCGGTGCGCACGATTTTTCGCGATTCTAAAAGCAGGCTGTGGGTCGGCACCTGGGATGGAGGGCTCTCGCGCATGGAGCCAGGAGCCTCGGATTTCGCGGGCTATGGTCCCGATACGGGGGATACCAATTCTCTTGGCGACGCGAGCGTGAACTGCATTTTTGAGGACAGCGAAGGATATATCTGGGTGGGAACGGGGGGATCGGGCTTGGCCCGGCTCGACCCCGAAACCGAAAATTTTACGCACTTCACCGAGAAAGAAGGGCTCATGGGCGCGACAGTCTACGGCATCGTCGAGGACAGGATCGGCGATCTGTGGATTTCCACTTCGATGGGCCTCTCCCGATTGGACCGCAAGAAAGGGACCTTCTTCAATTTCGGTGTTGAGGACGGCCTGGCATCGCAGAAACTCTCGCAAAATTCATTCCTTCTCGCGAAAGACGGTACGATCTGGGTCGGGGGAATGGGAGGGCTCACGCATTTCGATCCGGCCCGTCTTCCCAGGGAGGCCCCCGAGCCGCTCATCGGCATACTCGGCATCGAAACCTTGGCCCAAAAAGGGAGAACGCCGCTGCTCGCCGCCAGCTTGGGCGGGATGAATGAGATAACCCTCGATTTCAGGAATTCGGGCATCAGTTTCCATATCGCCGTTCTCGACTACGCTTCGACGGGGCGAAATCGCTATGCCATGAGGCTTGAGGGCCGTCAGGAGGGATGGATATACCTGGGAACCCACAGCGGCGGAACGATCGCGCCCCTGGCTCCTGGCCGCTATACGCTCAGGGTTAAAGGCGCCAACGGGAACGGCGTCTGGAACGAGGAAGGCACGTCGTTGTCCATTCTCGTCCCTCCGCCCTTCTGGGGTACCTGGTGGTTCCGCCTGGCCGCTGCCTTCTTCCTTCTGGCGCTCGCCGCCGGCGCAATAGCGATACGCGTTCGTTCGCTGCGGCGGCGCAATGCTCTTCTCGTCAATTTCTCCCGCCATATAGAAGCGGCGCGCGAGGAAGAGCGCATCGCTGCCGCCCGCGAGGTCCATGACGAGATCGGCCAGCACCTGGCCGCCCTCAATATCCAGGCCTACTGGCTGCAGGGCCACCCGAAGGCGAAGTCGGATGAAAGGGAGGAAAGAGTCGGAGAGATGCTTCACTCGATTTCGGAAGCCATGGGCTCGGTCAAGGCTGTCGCTACGGCGCTCAGGCCGGTCGCTCTCGATGCCCTGGCTTTCGACGAGGCGCTGCGCTGGTATCTGCGTTCCTTCGAGCGCCGAAGCGGGATAAAAACATCGATCGAAATAGGCGAATCGCTGCCTCGCGTAAAAGGTCCCCTGGCTACTGCCCTGTTCCGCATTCTCCAGGAGATGTTGACGAATGTGCTTCGCCACTCGGGCGCGAAGAATGTCGCGTTGCGATACTTTTCCGAGGAAGACAGGCTCGTTCTCGAGATACGGGATGACGGAAGGGGAATCGATGAGGATAAAGCGAACGCCGAAGACTCATTCGGCATAATAGGAATGAGGGAACGCTGCGCGGCTTTTGGAGGGACTCTTTCGGTGAGGGGCGTGAGTGGGCAAGGTACTACCTTCAGGGCTTGCGTCCGATTTCCCTCCCCTTCAGGGAAGGAAGAGAGTCCGGCGATCTCCGACATGAAAAGCGGTGAAACCTGGATGAAAAGACTGACTCGACGCGCGGCGGCCGGATTCGGGAGAAAGCAATGCTGAACATTCTCATAGCCGACGATCATTATCTTATACGAAAAGGGCTGCGGCAGCTTCTCGAGGAAAAGCTTCCCGCGCGAAGGGTCGACGAGGCCGAGGATGGCTTCCGTACCCTCGATCTCGCGCGGGAGCGGCACTACGATGTCATCGTTCTCGACATTTCGATGCCGGGCAAGGATGGGCTCGATCTCATCCGCGATCTCAAGGACATCGATCCGGCGACCCATGTGCTGATACTGAGCATCCAGCCCGAGGAGCAGTATGCCCTCAGAGCCTTCAGGCTCGGGGCTTCGGGCTGCCTCAACAAGTCAGGCGACCCCGGCGAGCTTGTGGAAGCCGTCAATACCGTTGTCACGGGGCGGCGATACCTGAGTTCCAAGGCCCAGGAACTGCTCCTCGACGATGTCGTCGGCGTGGGAACGATGCTGCCGCATCGTCGCCTTTCCGACCGTGAATATCAGGTTTTCCGTCTCCTGGCCTCGGGCAAGACGATCGGCGAAATCTCCGAACTCCTTGCCCTCAGCGTGAAAACCGTGAGCACCTACCGGACGAGGATTCTCGAGAAGATGGGGCTCGAAAACAACGCCCAGATCACGCATTACGCGTTCAAGAATGGACTTATCGGCGATGAATAGCGGAACTGTAGGACAAAAACCTACAACCGAATATGTTCGCGTCCTATGGACTATCCGTCATTGAGGCTTCAGACTTCAGCATATGATGGAAGGTAGCGACGGTTTGGAAATGCGGGTCTATCCGCCCTTTCTCCCCGAGGACCGCGCTCAAATCATCGCCTTCCTCGCCTCGCGCGCTCTCGGCTGGGAGGAGGATCCTGATTACTCTGTCGCCGTGCTCCGCGATGGGGGGATCGTGGGCGCAGGCTCGCTTTCCGGCCGCATCATCAAAGGACTCGCCGTCGACGAGAGGCTCGTTGGCGAAGGCCTGATGCTGCGCATCCTCTCGGAACTGGAAGCCGAGGCCGGGCGCCGGGGCATCGTTCGCCCCTTCATCTTCACCTCCCCGCCCAACCGGGCGATTTTCGAGTCCCTGGGCTATCGCCTCGTCGGCGAGGCTCCCGGCGCCTCCGTCCTCCTCGAGAAGGGCGACGGCATCGGGCGCTGGTGCGCCGAGCTTCGCGGGCTGGCCGCTTCAGCCGCCCCCGCCTCTACCGGCCCGATCTCCGCCCTCGTCATGAACTGCAATCCCTTCACGCTGGGGCATCTCCATCTCGTGCGCACGGCCGCCGCCCGGTCCTCGCGGGTTTTTCTTTTCGTCGTGGCCGAGGAAGCCTCATCCTTCCCCTACGCGACGCGGCTGCGGCTCGTCAGGGAAGGCACGGCCGAATTCCCGAATGTCGTCGTCGTTCCCGGCAACGAATACATCGTCTCGAGGGCGACCTTCCCCACCTACTTCCTCAAGGATAAGGCGGGCGCCGCCGCCGAGATACACGCGCGTCTCGACGTGGACATCTTCGGAAGGCATATCGCCCCCGCGGTCGGCGCCGCGAGGCGCTTCATCGGGGAGGAGCCCTACAGCGAGGTCACGGCCATCTACAACGGCGTGATGAAG
Organism: uncultured Treponemataceae bacterium; assembly: GCA_964468155.1. Lineage (GTDB taxonomy): Bacteria > Spirochaetota > Spirochaetia > Treponematales > Rectinemataceae > CAYXUF01. The sequence goes on along the minus strand of CAYXUF010000011.1, from coordinate 16,082 downwards.
GAATGGCTCCCTTCCTACGGGATCGAGGTTGTCGAGATTCCCCGCCTGGCCGACCGAGGGGGAGCCGCCGTGAGCGCGTCCACCGTCCGGCGTTTCATACGCGAAGGAAATCTTGAAAAAGCCCGCGATATCGTTCCGCCCAGCACCTGGAATTATTTGATCTCGGAGGAAGCCGTTCCCGTTCTGAAGCGGATTGCGGCCTCCGATGGCAGACACTGATAGAGACATAAGGAGAAGATGCGATGGACATCATCAAATCGGCGACAGCGGGCACGCTGGAATCCTGCGACGCCGCCGTCACCGTCGAAATTTTGGAACCGGGAGCGTCCAGCTCCGGCGATAGCCTCGAAATCGTCGTCGAAAGCGCGGACAAGCGTTTCGCCGGGCGGGTACGCGAAGTGGCGACCGCGGCCCTGGCGGAACTGGGCGTGAGGAGCGCCCGCGTGACGATACGCGACCGGAGCGCCCTGGACTGCACGATCCGGGCCAGGGTCCAGACGGCATGCCTCCGCGCCGCGGGACGCGACGCCTCGGCGAAACTGCCCTGGGAGTACCTCAAATGATAGCGAAACTAAGGCGCACCATGCTTTTCGTTCCGGGCAACAACCCCGCGATGGTGAAGGACGCGCATATCTACGGCTCCGATTCCATCATATTCGACCTCGAGGACTCGGTATCGCCTGCAGAGAAGGACGCAGCCCGCCTCCTCGTCTACTCCGCCCTGCGGTCGATCGACTACGGCAGGGTCGAAAAGGTCGTCCGCGTCAACGGTCTCGACACGCCCTGGTTCGAGGCCGATGTCGAGGCGATGGTGAGGGGCGGCATCGAGGTCATCAGGCTTCCCAAGACCGAAACCGCCGCCGATATCCAGCACCTGGAAACCCTCGTCGCGGCCACCGAGCGCGCCGCCGGGATACCCGTGGGAACGGTGAGGCTCATGGCTGCCCTCGAGAGCCCGCTGGCCATCATCAACGCCTACGAGATCGCCCGCGCCTCCCCGCGGATGATAGGCATCGCCCTCTCGGCCGAGGATTTCGTGACCAGCATGAAGACAAACCGTTCGGCCGAGGGCGTCGAGCTTTTCGAGGCTCGCGGCCGGATCGTGATCGCGGCGCGGGCCGCGGGCGTCATGGCCCTCGACACCGTCTTCACCGACATCAACGATCAGGAAGGTTTTATGCGGGAAGTGCGCCTCATCAAGCAGATGGGCTACGACGGCAAGTCCGTCATCAACCCGAACCAGATACCCCTCGTCCACGCTGCCTTCGTCCCCACTGACGACGAAGTCAAAAAGGCCCGACGCGTCATCGAGGCCGCCCGGGAGGCCGAGGAGAGAGGATCGGGCGTCGTGTCCCTGGACGGCAAGATGATCGACAAGCCCATCGTCGTCCGGGCCCAGCGGGTCCTAGACCTCGCCGGCAAGGCCGGCGCCGATGGCACTAGAGCGGCCAACGCCACGGAGGCAAAATGATGTCGCGCAACGCATGTGGCCGGGACATCCCGGCATCGCTGCCAGGCTTCGGCAAGCTTGAAGCCTTCGCGGGCGCCTGGGCGCGCAACCCCCTCATGGACGGTTCGCGCAAACTCCTCTCTGCTGGCCGGCCCACGAAAGTCCTTCCGAACCTGGAGGAGGCTATACGAAGATCCGGCCTCGAGAGCGGGATGACCGTCTCCTTTCACCACCATTTCCGCGAAGGCGACTTCGTCGTCAACATGGTGATGGACGCGATCGCTAAGGCCGGCATCCACGATCTGACCCTCGCGCCCAGTTCCCTCACCTCGATCCACGCCACCCTTCTGGAACACGTCCGTTCGGGCGTTATACGCCGCATCTACACCTCGGGGCTGCGCGGGGCGCTGGCCGACGCCATATCGCGGGGGGCCATGGATTTCCCCGTCGTCATCCATTCCCACGGCGGGCGAGCCCGACTCATGCAGGAAGGGACGATAAGGCCCGACGTCGCCTTCCTGGGCGTTCCCTGCTGCGACAGCTACGGCAACGCGAACGGATCGATGGGCAAATCGGCCTGCGGTTCCCTCGGCTACGCGATGGTGGACGCGCGAACGGCGAAATCCGTCATCCTGCTCACCGACGGCCTCGTCGATTATCCCCTGCTCCCGGCGAGCATCGGCCAGGAACTGGTGGACTGGGTCGTGCCGGTGGACGCTGTGGGCGACCCCAAGGGCATCTCGAAGGGCGCCACCCGAATGACCAAGGACCCGCGCGAACTCCTCATCGCGAGGAACGCCGTCGCGGCCCTGGACGCCACCGGCGTCATCAGGGAGGGCTTCTCCTTCCAGAACGGATCGGGCGGGGCATCGCTCGCCGTGGTACGCTACCTCAAGGAACTCATGCAGGCCCGCGGCATCAAGGCATCCTTCGTGCTCGGCGGCATCACGAGCCAGGTCACTGAGATGCTGGAGCAGGGCCTCGTCGGCGCCCTTTTCGACACCCAGAGCTTCGACGCGGACTCGGCCCGCTCCATGGCCGTGAATCCCCGCCACTACGAGATAGACGCCTCCTGCTACGCGAATCCGCTCTCCAAGGGCTGCGCGGTGAACCTCCTCGATTTCGTGATTCTCTCTGCCCTCGAGATCGACGAAAACTACAACGTCAACGTCATTACGGGATCGGACGGCGTCATCCGCGGCGCCTCGGGCGGGCACAGCGACACGGCCGCCGGGGCGGCCCTCACCGTCGTCGTCGCCCCGCTTGTGCGCGGCCGAACGGCCAGCGTCGTCCGCCGCGTCGAAACCGTCGTGACGCCGGGCGAGACGATCGACATCCTCGTCACCGACTTCGGCACGGCCGTCAACCCGCGCCGCGGCGACCTCAAGGCTGCCCTCCAGGCCGCCGGCCTGCGCATCTTCGACATAGCCGAGCTACGCGAAAAGGCCGAATCGATAGCAGGGGTCCCTGACCCGGTTCGCTACGGCGACCGCGTCGTCGGCCTCGTCGAATATCGCGACGGCACGATCATCGACGTGATACGGGAAGTGATCGACTGAGCCATGTAGGACTGAACCCTACAAAAGAATCGAGGGTCTTCCTACATACGGTTTCGGGAACAGCCATTAGACTGTCCCCGAACATGGAGGATTCCGGCGCCGTTACGGCGAAGCCGGAATTTATCGCAACCACTACAAGGAGTGAGAAAAGATGAAAAAGGCAATCTTGCTTGTTTCTATCGCATTGCTGGCCTGCGCCGTATTCACGGTAGCAGCCGCGGACAGCTATCCTTCCAAGCCCCTCGAAATCATCGCCCCCGCGAACGCGGGCGGCGGCTTCGACGCCCTCGCGCGCGCCATCGACCGCGCGCTGAACGTCGAGAAACTTTATCCGCAGCCCACGGCCGTAGCCAACGTACCCGGCGGCGGCGGCGCCATCGGTTTCGCGAAGATGCAGTCGAAGGCGAAAGACAACTATGAACTGATCGTCTTTTCCCCGCCCCTCATCATCGGCAATGTCAACAAGACATTCCCCGGCAAATACACCGACCTCACCCCGCTCGCGAAGCTGATTACCGACTACCAGATCTTCCTCGTCAAGGCCGATTCCCCCTACAAGACCCTCAAGGATCTCATGGACGCCGTGAAGAAGAATCCCCAGGCTGTCAAGTTCGCCGGCGGTTCGGCGGCCGGAAACATGGATCACCTGGCCTTCTGCAAAGTCGCCAAGGCCTATGGCATCAACCCCTCCAACCTCGTCTATCTCGCCACCAACGGCGGCGGCGAGGCCATCATCAGCCTCCTCGGCAACAACGTTTCCTTCGTATCCACCGGCGTAGGCGAGGCTCTCGGCCAGATCGCCGCAGGCACCGTCCGCGCCCTCGCGATCTCCTCCTCCGAACGCGGCAGCGGCGTCATCGCGAACGTCCCCACTGTCAAGGAGGCCGGCATCAACGTCACCTATGAAGTCTGGCGCGGCATCTTCGGAACCCCCGGAATGTCCAAGGAAGCCCAGGAATGGTGGGTGAAGACGCTCAAGACGATGAGCGGCACCGCGACCTGGAAAGACTCCCTCGCGAAGCTCCAGTGGACCAACGCCTTCGCTCCTTCCGATGAGTTTGCGGCCTTCCTCGAGGATGAGTACAAGTCCTATGAAGACCTCATGAAGGATCTCGGACTCTCGAAATAACGTTTTCATTCTTCTCAACAAATTAGCGCCGGGCCGGTTCGACGAGGCATTCGTCGGGCCGGATCCCGGCCTGCTTTCGATCGGAGATATCCAATGGCAAAGAAAAAGGAAATCAAGCGCGAAGAGCGTATCGCGAGCGTCATCATGACGGTATTTTCCGCCGCCTACCTCGTCGGGACGTTTTTTCAGATCCCGACATCCTCGATACGTCAGGTAGTCGGACCCGCGGTATTCCCCAGGGCGGTCGGCATCCTCATGCTCCTGATCTCGGTCACCTACCTCATCCAGCAGATGCGCGGCCTCGTGAAGGAAGCGGATGAAAAGCGCGCCGCTATCATCGGCGCCGACGAGAAGGTGGAGACCAAGGCGGACATAAAGACGATGGCCGTCATGGTGCTCATCATGATCGCGTACGCCATTCTTTTCGAACCCCTTGGATACGCGGTCACGACTTTCCTGTCCTTCATGGCGGGCCTCCTCGTCCTGAACAGGAAGCATCTCATCCGCGACAGCATCGTCGGCCTGGTGGCCAGCTTCGGGATGTATTTCATCTTCACGACGCTGCTCAGGGTTCAGCTCCCCGCGGGCGTTCTCGGCCTGCTTGGGCTGTAGGAGAAAAGCATGCAGCAATTATTCAGCAATATCGCCCTGGGTTTCAGCGTAGCGGGCACACCCTTCAATCTCCTTCTCGCTTTCATCGGCGTGTTCCTGGGGACGATCATCGGCGTTCTCCCCGGCATCGGCCCGATGACCGGCGTCGCCCTCCTCATTCCCATCACCTTCGGGATGCCGCCCTCCTCGGCGATCATCCTCATGGCGGGCATCTACTACGGCGCCATGTACGGCGGCTCGACCACATCGATCCTCGTCAACACGCCCGGAGAATCCTCGAGCGTCGTCACCTGCATCGACGGGCATGAAATGGCCAAACAGGGACGTGCCGGTCCCGCCCTGGCCGCGGCAGCCATCGGATCCTTCGTCGCGGGCACCTTCGCCACGATCATGCTCATGGCCTTCGGACCCTTCCTCGCCCAGGTGGCCATCAAGTTCGGACCGCCCGAGTTCTTCGCTCTCATGGTGATGGGACTCACGGTCGTAACGAGCCTGGCCGGCCGCTCGATGCTCAAGGCCCTCTTCGCGACCCTCCTTGGCCTCGCGATCGCCATGGTCGGCATCGACATGCAGAGCGCCGTGCAGCGCTTTACCTTCGGCAACCTCCAGTTCATGGACGGCATCGAATTCCTCGTCGTGGCCATCGGCATCTTCGCCCTCACCGAAGTCTTCGTGAATATCTGCGAGATGAAAAACCCGAAAGAGACCTCGATGGAGCAGATCAAGGGCGGACTGTGGATGACAAAGGCTGACTGGAAGCGCTTCTGGCCCTCGAGCATCCGCGGAACGCTCTCCGGCTTCTTCGTCGGCGGCGTCGCCGGCGCTGGCGCGGCCGTGGCGAGCTTCGTGTCCTATGGTCTCGAAAAACGCTTCGGCAAGCACAAGAAGGAACTCGGTACAGGCGCCATCGAAGGCGTCGCCGGCCCCGAATCCGCCAACAACGCGGCGGCGGGCGGCTCCCTCATCTACCTTCTCTGCCTCGGCATCCCCGGTTCGGGCACGACAGCCATCATGCTCGGCGCCCTCATCATGATGGGACTCCAGCCCGGCCCCCTTCTCTTCACGCAGCAGCCTGCCTTCGTATGGGGCCTGATCGCCTCGATGTACATCGGCAACATCATGCTTCTCGTGCTGAACCTCCCCCTCGTCGGCATGTGGGTGAAGCTCCTCAAGGTTCCCGAATACCTCCTGACCCTCCTGATCATCCTCTTCTCCTTCCTCGGCGTGTACACCATGAACAACTCGGTTCAGGATCTCATCCTCATGGTGGGATTCGGCGTCCTCGGCTACGGCATGAAACGGGCTGACATACCGGCTGCGCCCATCATACTCGGCATGGTTCTGGGAAAGAATATGGAAGAGAAGTTCCGCCAATCGATGGTCATCTCCGACGGCAGCCTGGGAATCTTCCTCCAGCGCCCCATCGCCGTTTTCTTCCTTCTCATAGCTTTCGCCTCGATAACGAACCCCTACTGGAAATACATCCCCATGGGATTCCGGAAGCTCTTTGGAAAAGGTTCGAAAGCGGCCTGAACTTTTGCTGAAACCCTATCGTCAACCTCAACACTTGTGCGTAGAGGGGAAATAGGGTATTTATCTCGAGGTACCATAGATGTGATGGCCGGCAGAGCCATCCCTGTAACCGATTGATTCAGGAGTGTTCGTCATGATGACCTTCGCCCTTATATTGTTTACCATCACCTATGTGGCCCTATTGTTTTTTTCGAAGTACCGCGCCTACATAGCCCTGGCCTCGGCGGCTGTCTTCGTCATCAGCGGCATTCTTCCCGTCGGCGATGTCCTGGGCGCCGTGGACTGGAACGTCATCATGATGATCATGGGGACGATGGGCGTCGTTTCCCTCTTCATCAACTCCAAGATGCCCTCCCTCCTGGCCGACTTCATCATCGACAAGATGCCGAACGTCAAATGGGCGGTCATCGCCCTCGCCCTCTTCGCGGGGATCATCTCGGCCTTCGTCGACAACGTGGCCACGGTGCTGATGGTCGCCCCCGTGGCGGTGACCATCTGCAAGAAACTCAAGATTTCGCCGGTCAAGGCCATCATCGCCATCGCCATTTCCTCCAACCTCCAGGGCGCGGCCACCCTCGTGGGCGACACGACATCGATCCTTCTGGGCGGACACGCGGGCATGAATTTCCTGGACTTCTTCGTCTACAAGGGCAAGCCTGGCTTGTTCTGGGTCGTCCAGGTAGGAGCAATCGTCTCCACCTTCGTGCTTCTTGTCCTCTTCCGCAAGGACAAGGCGCCCGTCAACGCCGATGAACGCACGGTGGTGGAAGACTATGTGCCGACAGTCCTCCTTCTCGGCACGATCCTCCTCCTCATCGGAGCCTCCCTCATGCCCAAGGAGTGGATGCCGGCCTTCGTCGTCAAGCACATCAACGGGCTCATCTGCATCGGCCTGATGCTCGTAGGTTTCATCTACAATATCATCAAGGAGAAAAGCGCGAAGATCGTTGTCGAAATCATAAAGGAGATCGACTATTTCACGCTTCTGCTTCTCGCCGGTCTCTTCGTGGTCATCGCTGGCATAACGGAAGCGGGGGTCGTAGACGCCATCAGCAGGCTCTTCGTCAGGGTGAGCGGGAACAACGTCTTCCTCATCTATACCTTGATCGTGTGGGTATCCGTTCTCCTCTCGGCCTTTATCGACAACATTCCCTACGTGGCCACCATGCTGCCCGTGGCGGGCGGAATAGCGGCCCAGCTTGGCATCGATCCTACCCTGATCTATTTCGGTCTGCTGGTGGGCGCCACCCTGGGCGGGAACATGACCCCGATCGGGGCCTCGGCCAACATCGCCGGCCTGGGGATCCTGAGAAAGGAAGGCTACGAGGTAAAGCCCAAGACCTTCATGAAAATCAGCGTGCCTTTCACCCTGGCCGCCGTCACTTCGGGATATCTCCTCGTCTGGCTCATCTGGGCCTAAGGCTGCCGGCTATTTCCAGCCCGGCGAGCGGCGATTCGGTTTCGTAGACCGCCGAGCCGGGGCGGGAATAGCGGAGCGAGAGCCGGGCGTCCACGGCTTCGGCGATGCGGCGGGAGAGCAGTCCCGCGACGGGAGCCCGAAGGATACCCCCTCGAGACCTCGTTACGCTGATCTCCAGCAGTTCGCGGGCGCCTTCCATTTCGCGACGTGAAGGCCCGCGGGAGATGGCGCAGTCAACCTTGTCTTCGGTCACCGAAAGCGCCTCGATGCGGGACCCGTTGTAGGTGGCGAAAAGACGTTTTTCGCTGCCATGGGAAAATACGCAGAGAAAACCCCTGAAGGATGATCCGAACCAGGGGATTCTGGCCACCGACAGCATCAGCGAATCGCCGCGGCGGGTAAAATCGTTCGATTGCGTCCATATCCAGGATTCGGGCATCGAACTGCCCCAGTCCTTTTCGATATAGCCCCTGCCGTCGTCGATCGATACCGGGCGCCCATCCACCTCGAGGCGGCCGTCCACCCTGTGGTCGAGGCTCACGAGGCCGTGAGAGCACTCCATTCCCGGCATGAAGGTGAAAGGGCCCATCACTCCCGGACTCCAGAAAGGGAAGCGCGGGATCGAAAAGCCGCCATAGGCGAAAGCGCCCGAAATCCGGGAAGTCCCATCGTTCAGGTCGAATTCGATGCCACTGTCGGTGAACCGATTCCTGCCCACCCTTATGTCGAGTCCCGACTCGGCGGCATGGAATTCTTCCGCGGGGTACTGGAACCACCAGGATTTTCCCGTCTTGCCCTCGATGACCTGGACGAAGGCGTAGCCTGAGCCCTTCTCGCTGCCCAGGGCGATTCCGGGGATGAATGACCAGACGCCTGTGTTGAAGCCGCCCGAATGTTTGAAATACCAGCCTTCGAAGTAATCGCGTTTTTTCCTTCCCCCCTGGAATGAAGCAGGTGACCAAAGGTTCCTCATCGACAATGCTCCTTGTGGCTTCGAAACCGGAAAAGGAATGAGCGATAGTATGAGGGTCAAAGATACCAGCTCGCTCACCTACGATCAATGCCGCGTCGGGTGAGCTTCCTTCGGGCTTTGACAAAATATCATAATATGTTAGAGTGTATTATCAATCCGATTTTCTCTGCGAAGTCCCGGCCTGAAACCCAGGCGGGAAGAGGAGCTGTTCCGTGGGAACCGATGCGATGAAGAGTCTTGTCATAGGCGATCTCGTGGCGAGGATACCGATAGTTCAGGGCGGCATGGGCGTGGGGATCTCCCTTTCGGGACTCGCCGCGGCCGTGGCCAACGCAGGAGGGGTGGGCGTCATTGCGGCGGCGGGCATAGGCTTGCTGGAACCCGACGGCTTCAAGGACTTTCTGGGCGCCAATATCAGGGCCCTGCAGAGAGAGATCAGGACGGCGCGGTCGCGGACGCAGGGGGTGTTGGGTGTGAACATCATGGTCGCCCTCACCAATTTCGCCGACATGGTGCGAACCGCCATCGAGGAAAAGATCGACATCATCTTTTCGGGAGCCGGGCTGCCGGTCAACCTGCCCGAGTTTCTCAAGCCCGGCAGCAGGACGAAGCTTGTGCCGATCGTGTCCTCGGGGCGGGCGGCGACACTCCTGGCCAGGCGCTGGCTGGACAAGTACAGCTATCTGCCCGACGCCTTCGTGGTCGAGGGGCCTCTGGCCGGCGGCCACCTCGGCTTCAAGGCCGAGCAGCTCGAGGATCCGGCCTTCGCCCTGGAGAAGATTGTGCCCGAGGTGATCGAGGCCGTACGACCCTTCGAGGAAAAAACCGGGAAAAAGATTCCGGTGATCGCGGGCGGGGGCATCTACACGGGTGCCGATATCCGCCGATTCCTGGATTTGGGCGCGGCCGGCGTGCAGATGGCCACCCGTTTTGTCGCCACCGAGGAGTGCGACGCTTCCCCTGCCTTCAAGGCTGCCTATGTCGCGGCCGGGCAGGGCGATCTTGAAATCATCAGGAGCCCCGTGGGGATGCCCGGCCGCGCCATCCGAAACAGCTTCCTCGACGATGTGGCAGCCGGGATGAAGAAGCCCTTCGCCTGCCCCTACCACTGCATCGTCACCTGCGATATCGAAAAGGCCCCCTACTGCATCTCCCTCGCCCTTCTCAACGCCCAGAAAGGCAGGCTCGACAAGGGCTTCGCCTTCGCCGGCGCCAACGCCTGGAGAACGGAGAAAATCGTCACGGTCCAGGAACTCATGGACGAGCTGAGCCTGGGCTGAGGGAGATGCTTGAGAGGCGGGCTTGAGTGATGGTGCTTGGCGCCGGACTACTTTCTGCCGAGCCTCTGGCGGAGTTTGGCTGTGAGGGCATCGACGTCGGCCGCGTACTCGTTCGCGTCGAAGAGCATGTCTTCCATCTTGAGGACCGCTCCCCGGATGGATGAGCAAATCCTGTGCATCCTGTCCTTATCCTCATCGAGGTAGAGGAGTTCGCGCGGTATCATGCCCGGGTTGCCGTTCCAGAATGATTCATCGCGGGAGATGGAAAACTTCGCTATGAGGCGGCGGTTGAAGTCCAGCTCGTTCTTGTCGTCGAAATTGTCGGTGATGTCGGCCGTGCCGGCGAGGAAACCCTCCTGGAAATAAGGCCTGAGGGCGAGGGGAGGGCAGGCGGAGAGAAGCCTGAGGTTGACGATCTCCTGTTCGGAGTTGATCGATATGCCATTAGGCATGTAGGGCAGGCCGAGAATATAGACGAAGCAGAGGCTTCCATCCCCCGCTCCCGCCCCTGGGCCGCCTTCGCCCTGCTGGGCGAAGGAACAGGCTACCCGCAGCGACTGGGTGACATCCAGGAGGGGCGTTTCGTAAACCCCGTAATGCTGGATAATGGACCACTGGATGTACTGCCTCCTGCGGATTTCGTCGGCGGCGCGGCGGTCGTATTTCTTTGTCTCTTCGACGAGGAGGCTGGAGATTTCCCTGAGCAGGGCGAAATCATAGTCCAGCCTGGCCTTCGTGATGAGATTTTTCCTGTAGAGGGAGGGGTAGAGGGTGGTTGAACCGGCCTTGTTCCTGAAATCCTTCGCCTGGCCCCTGAAAAAGAGAAGGTTATCCCTGTTGAGCCAGGACAGCTCGGCCACAATCCGCATCAGCTCGTCGTAGCTGCCGACGGGATAGGCTTCATGCCTGGCTACCGAATCCGTGAAATGCCGCTTGAGGGCTTCCGTCAGCTGGGGCGTGATCTCTTTCATGGTTTCCCCTTCTTGTTACTACAACTCCATATGCATCGCCGCCCGCACTTCCTGCAGGGTGGCTATGGCCGCGGCGCGCGCGTTCTCGATACCCCGGACGAGGACGGAGCGGATATAGGCGGGGTCGGCCTCAAGCCTGGCGCGCTCGGCGCGCATGGGGCGCAGGTACTCGTTCAGGGCCTCTGTCACCTGGCGCTTGAGGGCGCCCGCGCCCTGTTCGCCGATGCGGGCGGCAATAGCCGCCGGATTCTCGCCCGTGCAGAGCGAGGCAATCAACAGCAGGTTGGACACTTCGGGCCGCTTTTCGGGATCGAAAGTGATAAGGCGCTCGGGGTCGGTCTTGGCCTTCTTGATGAGGGAGGCGGTTTCGTCCTCGGACGCGCAGAGCATGATGGCGTTGCCCCGGCTCTTGCTCATCTTCTGACCCCCGTCGAGGCCGAGAATGGTCGGGGCAGCGCTTAAAAGCGCCTGGGGTTCGGGGAAGACGGGCCGGCCGGCTGCGAAGCGCTCGTTGAAACGCCGCGCTATCACGCGGGTGAGCTCGAGGTGGGGCAGCTGATCCTTGCCCACGGGCACGGTGTTGCCCTTGCAGAAGAGGATATCGGCGGCCTGGTGGACGGGGTAAGTGTACATGCCCGCCGTGATGTTCTTCATCCCCGAGGCGGCGATCTCTTCCTTCACCGTGGGATTGCGGTTCAGTTCGGCGTTCGTCACGAGGGTGAGGAAGGGCAGGAGGAGCTGGTTGAGTTCGGGCACGTGGCTGTGGGGGAAAATGTGGGTGTGCTCGCCGGGCTTGATGCCCACGGCGAGGTAGTCGATCGTGAGCTCGCGGGTGTTTTCGGCAATAGCCTCGAAGGTGTCGCGGTCGGTGAGCACCTGGTAGTCGGCGATGACGATGTAGGTGGTGACGCCGAGCCTCGAGAGGCGCACGCGGTTCTGCAGGGAGCCGAAGAGGTGGCCGATATGGAGGCGCCCCGTGGGCCTGTCGCCCGTGAGCACCCGGTAGCGCTCGGGGTGGACATGGATGTCCTTCTCTATCGCGTTGCTTTTTTCCTGTGCTGCCTCGAAGGATCCATACTCCATCTGGTCGGACATCGCTCACTCCTCGTCATTATATCGATTCGCCAAGAATAAATCGCTTCTCCCTCTCGTTTCAAGACACCGGGGCTTTATGCCGGATTCCGTCCCCGCGGAGGGCGCGGCTTTCGAATCTCCATCCAGTCGAGAGGGCGGGAAACGACCGAAAACCCCACTTTCCTGTACACCTCGTGGGCGTCCTTCGTGATGAGGAGCCACTGGTAGACATCGGCCATTGAAGGATGGTTGAGCATGCAGCGTATCATGGCCTGGCCTATGCCTTGCCGGCGGTAGGCTTCATCGACGTACACGTCGACGATGTAGGCAAAGCGAACCTTGTCGGATATCGCTCGCGCATAGCCGATCTGCCGCCCCGAGGCATCGAATGCCCCTATGACGAGGGCGGAATTCTCGGCTCCCCTCATCACCTCATCCTTCTCCGTGCCGATGCACCAGAAGGCCTGGGACAGCATTTCCGTCACGCGGTCCCAATCCATGGCGGAAAATCCGCTCCTGTACTCTATCATCTCACCTCCCTATCCTTTCCGGCCGCGTGTAGATAATGGGCTGTGGCGAACCAATCCGCCCGACGAGGGTTATGCCGGCTTCCAGAGCCCTCAGATAGGCTTCCGTCGTGGGTATGCTGCGCGAGACGAGGACGGCAACGCCGGCGCGCGCCGCCTTCTGCAGCATGTCGGCGGCTATGCGGCCGCTCGTGAGCAAGGCGGCGCGCGCGAAGTCGACGCCATCGAGCAGGCCGCGCCCGAGGACCTTGTCCACGGCGTTGTGGCGCCCGACATCCTCCCGCGCCATGAAGTAGGGAGCCCTCCCCCCAGCTGCGGCGACGCGGCTCGCCAGCGCGGCGATGTGGAGGCCGCCCGTTTTTCGGTAGAGCTCGGCGGCGGCGAACATTTCCCTCGCCCAGGCAGAAAGTTCATCGATACTGAACATTTCGGTGGTTTCCAGGACGGCTGCAGCCGGCAAAGCGGCCCTTGCGGGCGAACAACCGAGGCTGGCCGCACCGCAGCCAGAGAAGACGAGGCCCTCGGGTTCGATCCTGGCGCCTGCTTCGTCTAGTGTGGAAATTGTCACACTTCGCATGTCGGGGCAGATGGATAGGCTTTTCAGGTCACGAGGCGAGGCGATGACTCCTCTGGAAAAAAGATGTCCGATCGCGAGCTCGTCCAGGTCGTAGGGGCTGCACATCAGGACGGCCATCAGCCTTCCGTCGACGTGGAGGGCGACGGGCGCCTCGGGGGCGAGGGGCGGATTGGGCGAGTATTTCATCAGCCACGCTCCGAAGCGTCCAGGATAAGCTGGAGGACGATGTCAGCCTCCAGGTTGGCGACGATGCCGACGCGAGGGGCGACGGGAGGCATGTCGGGCGCCACCTCGCTCTCGAAATCCCCGCAGAGATGGAGCTTGCCGCGATGGATCACCTGTATGGCCTCGAAGCGGCCGATGCCGGCGAGGCCCGAGGCGGCGACGAGATGGGTCTCGGGGAAGGCTTCCAGGCAGGTTTCGATGAGCATAGCCTTGCTGCCGGCCTCGTCGAAGGCTTCGACGATGATGTCGCAGCCCGCGAAGATTCGCCTCGCGGCTTCAGGGTCGAGGCGCAGCCTGTGGGTTTCGATCCTCGCTTCGGGGTCGATCAGCGCAAGGTTTTCAGCCAAGGCATCCACCTTGAATTCGCCCACCTGGGCGAGAAAATAGAATTGGCGGTCGAGATTGGAAAGGCTAACCCTGTCGAAGTCTGCCAGCACGAGCCGGCGGACTCCCGCACGGACGAGGCTCGCCGCGCAGTTGGAGCCGAGTCCGCCGGCTCCGGCTATGCCCACGGCGGCCTTGGAAAAGATAGCCCTCAGCCGATCGCGTTCCATCCTCATCCTCCAGCCGGGAAGAATGGCGCGATGGCCTCGGCGATGCCCTCGCGGAAGCCGATGGATTGTCGGTATCCCAGGCTTTCCAGGAGGCTTGTGTCCATGCGGCAATCCTTCGGGCGGGGCGCACCCTTGGGCGGGGAAGGGTCGGGGCTGATAAGGGAAGGGTCGATGCCCAAGGCTTTGGCCATGACGAGGACCATCTCGTATTTCGTGAGCTGCTCGCGGCCCGAAAGCTGATAGACCGGATTCCAGGCTGCCGTCTGCCCCTGCGGCATCAGGGCATCCATGACTATTTCCATGCCGGCCGCGGCGTCGTCGACATGAAGGGGGTAGCGTTGCGCCCAGTGCTCGACGCTGCGGGGTTCGCGCATCGCGCCGCCGCCCGCAGTGATGCCGGTTGTGGTGCCCGCGCCAAGGAGCGTCGCCAGCTCGGTGATGGCCGATTCTCCAAGGCGCTCAACGCGGCCATAGAGGATGGGCAGCCTCAGGATGGCGTAACGGCCCTCGGGCATAGCGGCCATGACGCGCCTTTCGCCCTCGAGCTTTTGCCTTCCGTATTCGTTCAGGGGATTCACCGGCGAATCGGGGGAGTAGGGCGGGTTCCTGCCGTCGAAAACGTAGTCGGTGGAGATGTAGAGGAAAAATGCCCCGCATTCTGCGCATGCCCGGGCAATGTTCTCCGTGGCCTGCACGTTGAGCGCCGCGGCCAGAGCCGGTCGGCCGTCGACGAGGTCGGGGCGCCTTTCGGCAGCGGCGTGGATGACGAATTCAGGCCTGGCGGCGCCGAAAAGCGAAGCCAGGCCGGCGGAATCGGTCAGGTCGGCCTTTACAGCTGGAGGCCTTGTGCGCGAAAAAGCCGTGCCGGTCAGCTCGATATCCCCGCGCGAGGAAAACCTGGAAGCCACGGCGCGGCCCAAAAGCCCGGAAGCTCCCGTAAGCAGAACTCTCATGCCCATCATACTAGCACGAGCCTCAAGCCTGCGCAAACTTGAATAAAAGGCAAATTTCCTGTACCTTGGAGTAATTACCAATTCTGCATATACCAGACAAGGAGTCTGCGATGGATAATATGTACTGGTCCGCCCGACAGGGCGCCGAATGGAAGACCAAGGTGGGCCTCGCCGAGATGCTCAAGGGCGGGGTGATCATGGATGTCACCAACGCCACCCAGGCGAAAATCGCCGAAGACGCGGGCGCCTGTGCCGTCATGGCCCTCGAACGCGTGCCCGCCGACATCCGCGCCCAGGGCGGCGTCGCCCGCATGTCCGACCCAAGGATGATCAAGGAAATACGGAAGGCCGTCTCCATTCCCGTCATGGCCAAATGCCGCATCGGGCACTTTGTCGAGGCGCGGATTCTGGAATCCCTCGGCGTCGACTTCATCGACGAATCCGAGGTGCTCACCCCCGCCGACGACAGGTTCCACGTCTACAAGCA
This sequence comes from uncultured Treponemataceae bacterium, assembly GCA_964468155.1. Classification (GTDB taxonomy): domain Bacteria; phylum Spirochaetota; class Spirochaetia; order Treponematales; family Rectinemataceae; genus CAYXUF01. The sequence continues at coordinate 758 of CAYXUF010000011.1, read as the reverse complement.
TGACTTCAAGGCTCCCTTCGTCTGCGGCTGCCGCGACCTTGGCGAAGCCCTGCGCCGCATCGGGGAAGGCGCCTCCATGATCCGCACCAAGGGCGAGCCCGGCACGGGCGACGTCGTCGAGGCGGTGAGGCATATGCGCGCCGTCGTGGATGGCATCGCCAGGCTGAAGAGCCTGCCCGACCAGGAGCTCATGACAGCCGCCAAGGACTTGGGCGCCCCCTTCGAGCTCGTGTGGGAAGTGGCCAAGACGGGCAAGCTTCCCGTGCCTAACTTTTCGGCGGGCGGAATCGCCACGCCGGCCGACGCGGCCCTCATGATGCAGCTCGGCGCCGAGGCTGTCTTCGTCGGCTCGGGCATCTTCAAGTCGGGCGATCCTGCCCGCCGCGCCAGCGCCATCGTCGGCGCCGTCGTCCACTTCCGCGACCCCGCCAGGCTCGCCGAGTTCTCGGAAAACCTGGGCGAGGCCATGGTGGGCATTGGCCTCTCCGAGCTCGGGGAAAACCAGAAGATGGCAGTGCGAGGCTGGTGAGCGCCAATGCCGACCACGAGCCCCATACAGCGCAAGGCTGATTTCGCCTCCTCCCCATCCCTCCCCAGGGTGGGCGTTCTCGCCCTTCAGGGCAACTACGCGGCCCATATCGCCGCCCTTCGCGAGGCGGGAGCCGAGGCTTTCGAAATCCGCAGCGCCGCCGATCTCGCGCAAGCCGATTCCGTCGTCATCCCCGGCGGCGAATCCACGGTGATGGGCTCCCTCCTCC
>CAYXUF010000010.1:43827-55825 GCA_964468155.1 uncultured Treponemataceae bacterium | reverse complement strand
ATATCGCCTGCCTGGAAATTTGCCTTCTTTGTAGTAACAATGCTTCCAGGAGTCTGCAGCACCCGTGCCCGGGCACTCTTTATCTGCCCGAAAGCCGGAGCCGCGACGATCGCCAGCATGATGGCGAGAACGACGAGGATTTTTCCGAAAGCGTTCGGCCTGACCGTAGTGTGAACTTTATTCATGGATGCCCTCCATTGAGAGGAAAATTGGAACTATCAACGTTTATTGGCTTGGAACTGATATACCACGTTCCGAGTTTGCTGGGGTCACAGGCCGCTGTTGAAGACTTTTTTCTCATACCAAGAATACTAGCCTACAGGAATTGCCTTGTCAAATTTATTAAGATAATACAAGCTTTTTTTGTTTTATGCGAAATACTGAATAAAATCGACACGACATCGACCCCTTCCAATCCCTTCTCCTTACTGCGATTTCTTGACAGGGACTGATTTTTCCATGAAGATGGGCCTTAAAATGGAACTTATTCGAAATGAAAACAGGCGCGTCTCTCTCCTGGTGGAATACCTGGGGCTGCTCTCGGGCGGTTCCGTCTCCCGCGAGGTATTCGACCGCTATGATGAGGCCCTGTCCGCGGTTACAGCCTTCGAAGTCAACGAAGCCCTGGATATCGTTCTGGACGAGGTTGTCGCCGCCGAGGTCGAATCCTGGAAAATTCCCGTGGCCCGCTTTATCCGTTCCGTTTCAAGGGGCCTGGACGCCGAAGCCCTCCCCTCCTACCCGAAGGACAGCCTCCTCGCCCGCCTCGACGCCGAGAACGCGTCCATCGCCGATACGATGGCGGACATACAGCGCTGTGCGAGGGCCATCCGCTCCGGAGAGGCGAGGCGCGAGGAGCTGCGCGAGAGCATAGCCAGGTTCGGATTGTTGAAGCGGCACTATACCGCCTTGCAGAATGAGCTTTTCCCCTTCTTCGAAAGCGCCTCGCCCCGCCACGCCTGCGTCAAGCTTATGTGGGCCCTCCAGGACGATGCCTTGGGCTTCCAGAACGTCATCGCGCGGGGTTTGGATGACGAAAAGGCCTTCTGGAAAGCTCTCGGCGATTTTTTCCTCGTGGCGGGTTCCTTGATATACAGGGAGAAGCGCATCCTCTTCCCCGTCGCCTTCAGGGCTATTGGGACCTCGCCACAGGGCGTAGGCGCGACTTCGGACCTGGCGGCAGACGGCACCGCAGCCAGCCACCTCGCCGCCTTCGCCAGCCTCACGGGATCCCTGGCCCCCGACGAACTCGAGGCGATATTCAAGGTGCTTCCCTTCGATGTTTCCTTTATAGGGAAGGACGATCGGGTAAAGTTCTATTCCGACCCTCCCCACCGCATCTTTCCCCGGAGCCCGGCCGTCGTCGGCAGGCTGGTGAGCAACTGCCACCCGCCCAGGAGCGTGGCTACGGTGGAGGAGATACTTCGTTCATTTAAAAGCGGCGAGAGGGATTCCGCGGAATTCTGGCTGTCGAAGGGCGAGGCCTTCATCCACATTCAGTACTTCGCGGTGAGGGATGCCTCGGGCGAGTACCTTGGAACCCTGGAAGTATCCATGGATGCCGCCCATATCCGCTCCCTCGAGGGCGAAAAGCGGCTTTTATAACGAAACAAAAAGAGCGAGGCATTGCATCGCAACACCTCGCTCTCTATCGGGCAAGCCAGATTCGAACTGGCGACCCCGAGTCCCCCAGACTCGTACGCTAACCACCTGCGCTATTGCCCGGAACCGCCTATTCGGCAGCTCGTAGAAACTAGCACAAGGCTACCTTTCATGTCAATGAGAAGCTCATGCCCATGAGAGACCCGGTGAATCAGCCGCAGCCGAAGACCTCGTCGCCGGGGCGTGGATCGATGCCGGGGCGCGTCAGGGCAAAGTCATACTTCACCGGATCGTCGGGCGAGTAGAGGGCGAATCGCGATGTCACTTCCAGGGCATCCTTAAGAGTTGGCGCCGCCGCGACCCTCAACCTGCCCAGAAACCCCAGCCTTTCGCGGCAGGTTCTGATCATGTGAACATCGAGGGGAACGATGAGGCGCGCGGGCGAGACGGATTTCCAGCCACCAGGATCGATATCGTCCTGGCGCACCATCCAGCGGAGGAAAAGGAAAAGGCGCTTGCAGGCCGAACCGTCGGCCGGGTCGGGAAGAAGGTTGCGCCGTATCGTCAGCCCGCCGGTTCCTTTGCCCTCTCCTGTTCCGCTCATGCCGCTTGAGCCCAGATTCCTCAGCTGCCGAACAAAGGCGCCCGTCGCCGCCGCCAGGCCTTTGTCAGGGGTATCGCCAGCGAGGAAGAGCCCCTCGAGGGAGCCCCATCGCCGCCGCGCTTCCCGCATGCCGCGCAGAAGGGCCTGAATATCGGCGGGAAAGCAGAAGCGGTACTGAAAATCCCCCCACAGGTGGAGGATATCGCTCTCGTCCATCGCATCGAGGGTGGCCGCAGGATGAAGTCCCAATGGTTCAAGGGCGCGGGTACAAGCCTTCAGTATGAGATCGACGCTGCCGAAGGCCAGGGTGGAACAGAGAAGCCCGGCCACTTCCCTGTCGGCGCTCTGCTCAAAACGCCTTACGATGGCGAGGGGGTCGCGCTTCAGCCGTTCCAGCTTGTTGCATTCGGCGTAGATGCCTTCGAGGAATACAGCGATGTCAGGATCGGGGAGAAGAGGTGGAGAAACGCTCATCCCTGGCTGAGGGTCGCTTCCATCGATGCGAGCTCTGCCGCGAGCTCGCTGTCGCTGACACCGATCATCCTGGCCTGCCTGATGAAGGACAGGGCTTTTTGAGGATCATTCTTGCGGGCATAGGCTTTTGCGAGGGCCGCCATAGCCTCCACATTATCCGCCCGCTCGAGAAGAGCCATCCTGTAACTGTCGATGGCGGCGTCCGGATCGGTTTGCAGGGTTCCGCTCAGGTAAAAAAGATAGGATCGCAGATTCGCCGACCAGGAACCGGAAAGGAGCTGGAAGACGAGGCTGATGATAGAGGGCTGGCCCGACACAGCCGAAGCGCCGCCCTTCAGACTGCCGCCCAAGAGCCCAAAAAGAACCATCCCGCCGTCCGAAACTGTGGATGATGCGGATGCGAGGCCCGAGTTGGCCGCGGCCAGCGACCTCAGGTAGGCTTCGGCGGCAGACTCCGACTGGGGATTCGCGTTGAACCAGGCCGATGAAAAATCTATGGCTTCCTTGCTTTTGCCCGACTTGCGAAGGATTGTGGCCACAACAGCCTTGTCCAGGCCGGCTTCCGTATCCACCTCGAGCATTTCTGCGGCCGCATACCAGTCCTGATGGTTATAAGCCTCGAGGAGGAGCACACGATTCGCTTCACGTTCGGCTTCCTCGCGCATGGCGGCGACGAGGGGGCTGGCGGGAAGACGTCGAGCCTGGGCTATAGCCTCCCTGTCGGTCTCAAAGCCCTTTATGGCTTCGGCGCAGAGCATGGTGGCTTCCTTGTGGCCGGCTTCGGGGCCGGCAAAGAGCATGCTCGCCAACAGCACCATCAACTCCGGGTCGTCGGGATAGGCCTGCAAAGCCTTTCTCGCCCACTTCATCGCTTCCTCGCCGCGGTTCTGGCCCTTGGACTGCAGGGTTTTCAGGTAGAAATACGTCTTGTCCTGGAAGCCCAGCTTCCCCAGGCTGTCGAGATAAGGCTGTGCTGCGGTAAAATTGTTCTTGTCGATAAGAATATGGGCAGCCGCCCTCAGCAGCTCGGGCGATTCTGGAGTACTCTTCAAGCCTTTCATGACATAGGGCTCGGCATCGGCCAGCCTGCCATTCTTGTACAAAGCCACGGCATAGGCAGCCCTCAGCGTTGCGCTGTCCATCCCCGCTTCCACCAGAGGCGAGAGGTAGGAAAGGGCCAACACCGGCATTTCCATTTCAAGGGAAAGGGTGCCGATGGCCAGCCTGGCCGGCCAAAGCTCGGGCCAGGCATCCAGAACAGTCTTGTAAAGGTAATAGGCGTCGGCCATGTTGCCTTCAAGCCTGGCCGCCTTGGCCTTTACGAGCCCGGGAATGGCAGATTCCATACCTCCAGAAGTTTCAAAGCGCTGTGCGTAGGCGAGGGCTGTTCTGCCGGTTTCCTTGTCCTTCGTGGTGAATATGGCGAGCGCAGGGAGAAGTTGCGAGAGGAAACTTCCCTCAGCACCTTTCGGCGCGGCGAAAATGCGGCCCTGAAAGGCTTCCGCCAACTGGGACAGGCATACCGAATAGCCGGGCTGTATGTTTTTCAGGGAAGGGTCGATAAAAAAGGCCGGAACGCTTTCGCTTGGTGAATAGAGCAGCATCGAAAGGCCGCGCAGAATCTCCAGCATAGCCCGCCTTTCGTCCTCGGGAATCACCTTCGACTGAAGCAGCCCATCCCGGGCCGCGGCCAGCGACGATGGCGTCGCGAGGACAGTGAGGCGTTCTATCTCGGCTTTATTGCTGATAAGACGGGCAAGCACATCGGGATCGGCCATGGTGAGACTTGTTTGCGCCGAGGCCGGCATGCCTGCCCCGATCATGGCGACCAGCAGGATGATCGTCACTGTGCTTTGTAAAAAACCCCTCACCTCGGCTTCTCCTGAAAAGTATCGCAACTTTATATCATACCTATTATAATAGAAGATCGTAGCAATTTTCCACCAACTTGATGCAATAACAGGAAAAACAATCAGCTTCGCTTGCCGCTCCACCCTGTCGGTTTTCTCCTGTTTCTGAAAAATGCCATGCTCAGCGCAAGAAAAAGAAGGGCAAAGGCGGGAATCGCCGGCCAGTACGCCAGCACAAAATCCTTCAGGCGCATGGGCAGGATCCGCAGGGAAAAAAGGGCGAAAAAAGCCGAAAGAATGATGAAAACGACGGAAGGAATGGCAAAATCGGCCATAACCCGACTGCGTTTCCTGATTCCGGCGAGAAGGCCTGAAAACCCCGCAACTCCCGGAAACAAAGGCCATATCTGGCTGAATCTCAGACCTACTGCCCAGCTGCCTGCACCGATCACGGACGCAAGAACCAGGAACGTGAGGAGAAATCTCAGTGTCAGGAACACGCGCGGCTTCACCTGGGGAACTTCCTCCCTACATCACGACAGAAGTATATAGACAGGCTCCTCGCTTGCAAAGCTGGAAAACCCCATGTTACTCTGCTTTTTGTGTTTTTACCCCTCCTTCGCGGCACGAGCAGCGGTTCGCTTTCCTCTTGTACGCGCCGGTTGGCGTCGAGTGTGCTTTTTGCGATGGCTGCGGTTTTTTTTGCAACATCCTGTTCGAACAAGGATTCCCTTTATATCACGGGAGACGCCGCGCAGCGGAAAGCCTTGACCTCGCTCTTCGTCGTCCTCAATGAGCACAGTCCCGAAGGCCCAAAAGCCGACAGCCTGGCGCATTTTGCCGCCGCGCGCAAGATTTCTGCCATGCTGATAGGCTCCGGCTCATATGCCAGAGCCTCCTCCTTCCTGGAAAGCCTTGGCGACCCTCCCGATGCGTACGCCCCCTGGTACTTCTTCACCGCCGCGGCCAGCTACGAGGCCGCCGGGCAGCCGGAGCTGGCCTTGCAGCTCTACGAAAGGATCGTGAAAACCCTGCCCGACCTGAATATCGAGGGCAGGAGCCTTCATTATGAATCCCTCGTTCGCCTTGTGCGCAGCCCGGTGAGTCCTGAGCGGAAGATCGAGTATTATCGCGACCTTCTGGCCCGTTTTCCCGATGCCCCTGAAGTTGGAGCATCCCATTTTCTCCTCGCCAAGGAGTACGAGAAGACAGGAGCCTGGAAAGAGGCATTGGAGCAGTATGCGGCCTTCCTTCCCTATTTCGGCGCCAGCGTGCCCGACTACCCCGACGCGCACGCCTACGCCAGAAGGCTGATAGAATTCAATGCCAGCCCGAAGGATTGGACTTATGAGAGCCTGGATGAACTGGTTACAGATATAAGGAAGGCGCTGCAGTCGGGTTCCGCGCGCCAGCTAAGAAAATTCGCCTCGAAGGCGGGTTTTTTTGCCGTTTCGTGGTATCAGGATAGCGGAATGGACGCCAACTCCAAGGTGTCATTCGACTTGAGCCAATTCATGCAGGGCCGCCCCATCCAGTCGGCTCCGACCCTTCACCCGTCTTCGGGGCCCTATGAAGCCTACCTGCGAACCTGGGGATGGACAGGCGGGCGCGTACCGGTCTGGTACCTGTACTTTCGCACTATCGATTTTCCGGCTGACCCCAATGTACATGGGCGATGGGAATGGGCCGGCATTTATTTCGGAGAAAAGATGCAATGAAAGGATTCTTTTTATATCTGGCGCTTTTCATTCTGATGGCAGGCGCGATCCTGGGAGCGCAGGAGACTGCCCCTCCCGAAGCGGCGCCTACCGAGGTGGCGCCTACCGAGGCGGCGACTATCGAAGCGGCGCCCGCCGAGGCTGCGCCTATCGAAGCCACTCCCGCCGAAGCGGTTGTGTCCGACCCTGCCCTTTTGGAGCCTGTCCCTGCCGAACCCTCGGCCCTGGCCGAACCCGATATCATCCTCTCGGCGGGAATCCTCGTGGACGGCCTGCAGTTCGACATCGAAATGCCCTGGGGCCAGCCGAAGTTCGAGGAGATTCGAGCATCATATCTGAGCTCGGGCGGCAAGCGCTGGCTCAAAGCGGTGATGGAACGCTCCCTGCCTTACATCGACTACGTCGAGACCAAAATCGAGGAATTCGGGCTGCCCAGGGAACTCGCCTACCTCCCCGTCATAGAATCGGAGTATTCGGCCCTCGCCGTTTCGCGCAGCGGGGCGACAGGCCTGTGGCAGTTCATGCGCAACTCCATCGATGGCTACGACATGACCATCTCCGACTGGAAGGACGACCGCAAGGACTTCATGAAGAGCACCGACGGAGCCCTGCGGAAGCTGAAGGACAACTACGACGCGCTCGGCGACTGGCTCCTCGCCATCGTCGCCTACAATGCCGGCATGGGCGCCGTCCAGCGGGCCATGAAATCGGCGGGAACCGAACCCCATGATTTCTGGCATCTGTGGGACTCAGGCAAGCTGTCCAGGGAATCGACCGTCTATGTGCCCAAGTTCCTCGCCGTCGCTTCGATACTTTGCTACCCCGAACTCCATGGCCTGCCCGCCGAGTGGGGTGAGCGGCACAGCTGGGAAGCCCTGGAAACGAACCGGCAGGTGGACCTGAACGTGCTGGCCGAAAGGGCGGGCATTTCCCTCGATCTCCTGAAGCAGGGCAACGCCGAGCTGAAATACCACATCACGCCGCCCAGCGAAACCCACCTGGTCAAGGTTCCCGCCCACAAGGCCGAAGAAGCGCGCAGCGTCCTGGACGATACATCGGCTCCCCTCTTCAGATACGATATCTACAAGGTAAAATCAGGCGACACGCTGAGCGCCATTGCCCAACGCTATGCCACGCCCCTCTCCATGATCATCGACGCCAACCCCGGCCTTAAACCCGACAAGATCAGGATAGGCCAGACGATCATCGTGCCCAAGCTTTCGGGCAAGCCGACCCCCGCGGCGCCAGCCTCTGCCGCGCCAGCCTCCACATCAGTCGGCACGACGAGCGCCGCTCCAGGCGGAACCTACACCGTAAAAAAAGGCGATACCCTGGGGGATATCGCCTTTCGGTTGAAGGTAAAAGCCGCCAGCCTCGCCTCGGCCAACGGCATCAAGGTCGACAGCATCCTGCGCATCGGGCAGAAGCTGAAACTTCCGGGAAGCTGAGGTTCCCGGAAGCTAAGCCGCCGGGAAGCCGCCTGATCCGGCTTACAGAGCCAGGCTCGCGAAAACCTTGGCGTCGCCGATAATGTTGGCTATCTCTGCATTTTCGTTGGGCTGGTGGGCTGTTTCGTTCATCTTGGCCCAGACCACGCAGTCGAAGCCCGCCTTGCGCAGATAGGCGCCCACAGTGCCGCCGCCTATGCCTATCGGCTTGGCCTCCACCCCGTACACTTCCCTCACCGCTCCCTTCAAGGCCGCCACGACAGGGGCGTTGGCGGGCGTGGCCTTGGACTCGTTGCTCTGCAGGATCTCGAATTCGATCTTCACCCCGTACTGCTTTTCCACCGCATCGGCGAGCTTCCTTGCCTCGGCGAGCACAGTGGCCACGGGATAGACGGGCAGGATGCGCATATCGACGCAGAAGACATCGTCGCCCGGTATCGTGTTGACGTTCGGTACGTTGGCTTCCTTCTTCGTGGGGTTGATCGTCGTCCTGTCGGGTTCGAAAAGGGCGTCGCGCGCCGTGAAAACCGAGGTTTCGAGGCTGTGGAAACGCAGGGCGAGGTCGCTCGCCGCCAGGAAGGCGTTCACGCCCTTGTCGGGCATGGCCGCATGGGTCTGCACGCCCTTCGTTTTCACCTTGAGCCAGCAGATGTTCTTTTCGGCTACCTCGATCTCGCTGCCCTCGGCGTTGCCCCCGTCGGGGATGATGATCAGGTCTTCCTTGCTGAAGAGGGAATAATTGTTGATGAGGTGCTGGATGCCGAACCTGGAGCCCACTTCCTCATCGGCCACGAAAAGGAGCTTTATCGTCCGCTCGGGCACAATCCCCTGGCTCACGAAGGCCAGGGCCGCGAAAACCGAGGAGACCAGCCCCTGCTGGTTGTCCTCCACGCCGCGACCTATGAGGGTTCCGTCCTTGACGACGACTTTCCAGGGGTCGGATTTCCACATCGAAGAATCGCCCTCGGGGACGACGTCCAGGTGGGTCATGATCCAGAGCCTCGCTTTGTCGTTCTTGCCGGGAATGGTCGCCACCAGGTTGGGGCGGATGCCCGAAGCCACGCGCTCGTCACGAGCGTCCATGCGGACGATGTCGGCGATCCCGTGAGCCCGAAGCCATTTTTCGAGGGCAATGGCTTTCTCGAGCTCGCCCTGCCCGCCCGACTCGGGCGCTATGGCGGGGATGGAACTGAGGAGGGTTTCCAGCTCGATGATTCCGGCTCTGCTGTTTTCAATCGAAGAAAAAACCTTGTTCTTCACGGCCTGCTCCTTGATGTTTTCTATATCAATCGCGGCTCTTGGCCGCCGTTCCTTTCATCGTCGCCGAGCGACTGTATGCTTTCCATGTTGTGGCGATGAGGCTGTCCACATCGGAGAACCGCGCCTTCCAGCCTAAAAGCTCCCGAGCCTTGGCGCTGGAGGCCACGAGTTTGGCCGGATCGCCGGGGCGCCTTCCCTTGATGTCGGCGGGGATGGACCGGCCCGAAATACGCCTTGCCGATTCAAGGATCTGCAGCACCGAAAGGCCCTCTTCCGAGCCGAGGTTCACGGTGAGGCTCTGCTTCTCGCGGACAATGTACTCCAGGGCGAGAAGATGGGCTTCGGCCAGGTCGCTCACATGGATGTAGTCGCGAACCCCCGAACCATCGACCGTCGGATAGTCGCTGCCGTAAATATCGAGCTTCGGACGCATGCCGGCCGCCACTTCCATGATAACGGGGATGAGGTTGGCAGGTTTCTGCTCCAAGCCAAAGACGCGCCCCTCAGGATCATAGCCCGCCGCGTTGAAGTAGCGGAGGGCCGCGAACTTCAGGCCTTTCAGCCTGTCGTACCAGGCGAGAATCCTTTCAATTTCCAGCTTCGTGAAGCCATAGAAGTTTTCGGGGTTCCGGGGGTGGGCCTCGTCGACGGGGAGGTACTTCGGTTCGCCGTACACGGCCGCCGAGGAGGAGAACACCATAGCCTTGATGCCCGCCTCGCAGGCGGCGTTGATGATGTTGACCGTGCCCGAGATGTTCTGCAGAGCATATTTTTCGGGAACGAGCATCGACTCGCCCGCAGCCTTGGCCGCCGCGAAGTGAACGATGGCGTCGTAGCCGCCCTTCATCACCCCGGCAATCCAGGGGTAGTCGAGGATGTCGCCCTCGAAAAAGCCGTATTCGGGAAAAAGATTGGCCTTCGACCCCGTGGAGAGGTTGTCCGCTATGTCTATCCTGTGCCCTCTGTCCGCGAAGAGCCTCGCCACATGGCTGCCTATATAGCCTGCGCCGCCGATGATCAATAGTTTCATGCTTTCATAATACCTGGAAACGAGGCATTTCGGAAGCGGGCCGGCTGGACGAAAAAAAACCACCCTTGTGGGGTGGTTTGCCGCCGATCAGAATTGAACTGATGACACATGGATTTTCAGTCCATTGCTCTACCAACTGAGCTACAGCGGCGTTGCGGGCTTGATTTTTACCGGAAGGCCCTTGCTTTGTCAAGTACATTCGATTCGTCTTGCATTCCCGCTCGGATTTGGTATTGCTTTATTCCATCAAATGACGTTAAAATGTCCACGAATTACATAAAGTATCCTTCCGGATTTCGGGGAGAGGCCTTTGACCAGCAAAAAAGTACGGTGGTTTTTACTGACTGCCGTTATTTTTCTTATCTACTCATGCGAAACGCAGCCAGATGTGCCTCTTGTCGTGGCGGGAGTAGTGCCGACCACCACAACAACGGTGCGCGCCCCTGTCATGATCGTTTCCCAGGCTCCTGCGGCGACAACAACCACGACGTCCACAACCACGACATCCACAACCACAACGACGATAGCGCCGCAGCCCAAGCCCCGGTTGCCCTCCATTTCGGAACCCGAGTACAGAAATCTCTTTGCCAGCGTCAACACCACATTCAAGGATATTCTCTTCCACGACATCGATGTCCTTCTGCCCAGTGAGTTTGCAGCGGCACATGCCCAGTTCCAGGGTGCGAGAGTGAACTACGAAATCCAGATCTGGCGCTGGCCTTACGACGGCGAAGCAGCTTACCCCTTCGCCGGCGATCTGAGGGATTCAGGTGCATCCCTCGCCGCGGTGCTCGAGAAGGGGCTGCCCCTGCGATCGGAAGCCGAAAAAGCCAGGGCAGGCGCACTGAACGACACAATCCGCCCCGAGGGCATGCCGACCTCGGCAGCAGAACGACTGGCCGAAGCCAAGGCCGAATTCGCCGCGGGCCAGAACTTCCACGCGAAGGCCCAGTACCGCTCAGCCATCGCCTCCTTCAGGCTGGCGATTCTCCAGTACCGATCGGCCGAAGCAAGGGCGAAAGCGGAAAACCTCGGCCAAAAGGTAGAGGCGAGCGGGTACGGCAGGTATTCACCGTATCACATGTCCGAGGCGGAAGCGCTCCTCCAGGAAGACGCATCCCTCTACGCCCTGTCGGAGAACCGCGGCGACGCCATCGTCCGCGGCACCGAGCTCCTGGAAAAAGCTTCCCGTTTCTATGAGACTATTCTCGTCTGGGGCGCCGAGCGCGAGGCGGTAGAAGCCCATGACAGAGCATTCATAGCCCGGCAGTCGGCCGACTGGAGCTATGCCGAGACGAATGCGTCCGAAGAATATGCCGGCGCCGCAGCCATTCTGTCGGAAGCCGAGGCTCGGCAGGAATCCAAGCATTTCAGCGAAGCCACGACCCTCTATGACAAGGCCGCGGCTGCCTTTGAGATAGCCCGCCTCACTGCCGGAAACAGGGAATGCGCCGCCAAGGCGGCCCTCGAACAGGCAACGAATGCCGTGGCGAGACAGAAAGCGGCGCTTGGCAGGCTCGAGATCGAAGAAGACGAGAATCTCCTGGAAGCCGAGGCCCTGCTCATATCGGCCGATGACAAGCTCACGATGGCGGCATTTGCCGATTCACGCATGGATTCGCTGGAGGCACAGAACCAGGTAGCCATATCCGAAAGCAGGCTGCAGACCCTCCTGAACGAGAAGGAAGCCGCGCGAAAGGCGGCCGAGCAGAGCGAAGCCGACCGACTGGCGGCACAACAGAAGGCAAACGACGAGGCCGAAAGGCTTTCCATGGAAGAAAAGCTGCGCAGCGCGGAGGCTCTGCGGCAGGCTGCCGAGGAGCGGGCGGACGCACATGCCGCCCAGGCGGCTATCAATGCAGCGGCGCTGGCAGTGAATTCGGCAGAGCTTGAAGCCCTTCGCGCCGCGCTGGCTATCAAGGATGCCGAGGCTCGGGATGCGCAGGCGCGTGCGGCGGAGGCGGCCGCAGCCCAGGCTGATGCAGCGAAAAAAGCCGCGCAGGACGAGCAGG
>CAYXUF010000010.1:0-43727 GCA_964468155.1 uncultured Treponemataceae bacterium | reverse complement strand
GAGGCGGCCGCAGCCCAGGCTGATGCAGCGAAAAAAGCCGCGCAGGACGAGCAGGCCGCCAGGGATTTGCAGGCCTCGCAGGCTGCCGCAGCCGCTCAGGCCGCCGCCCAAGCCGCCCAAGCCGCCGAAGCAGCCGCGCGGGCCGAAGCGGCGAGAAAAGCCGCGCAGGACGAGCAGGACGCCAGGGATCTACAGGCTTCCCAAGCCGCAGCCGCCCAGGCAGCCGCCCAACAGACAGCAGCCCTGCGCGACGAGGCGATCGCCGCGATCGACGAGGCTCGGCGACGCTACGACTGGGCAGTGGCGAAAAACGCGAAAAACAACTACCCCGAAGCCCTGGCCGCGGGCGCCAGGGACCTCGACGGTGCGAAGGCAGCCCTGGATGCGGGAAGCGGCGACAAAGCCCGCACCGACAAGGCTAGCGCCGAGGAAGCCCTGACCCTTGCCCGCTCCGCGCTTGCCACACTCTCGAGCATCAAGGAATACGCCGAGCTTCCGGCGGCCTACATCATCGACCTTCTGCCCGAACGCAAGAACATCGACAGCTTCACGAGCATTGCAGGCGCCGAATACGGTTATAATGACCCGAAAAAGTGGCCCATCCTGTACGACGCGAACAAGTCGATCCTCAAGGATCCCTCCAACCCCCACCTTCTCCTGACAGGGCAGATCGTCGTCATTCCGAGCATCAGGGGCGAGGTGCGCAGCGGCACCTGGGATCCCAAAAAGACCTACCCAGTGTTCGAAAAAGGTCCTAATTCCGACAATGAAGTGCTCAGAGCCATCGATCAGGCCAAAACGTCCTACGACAGAGCCCTGGCACGCAATGCCAGGAACAACTACCCTGCCCTCCTCGCGGAAGGATCAAGAGATCTCGAGGCCGCGAAGAAAGCCTACGACGCGGGCGACACCGCCACGGCATCGGCCAAGGCCACCAATGCCCGCGCCATCCTGGAAAGCATCGGCGAGTTCGCGCCGCTGCCGGCTTCCTACAAAATCGGCCTCGTGCCCGAACTGAGGAACAGCGAGAGCCTCTGGACTATCGCCGCCGCCAGTTTCGGGTACAACGACTCCCACAAATGGCCCGTCCTGTACAAGGCCAACAAGGACAAGCTCCCCGATCCCTCCAATCCCAATCTGCTCAAGGCGGGCCTGATCATCGTCATCCCGAGCATAGGCGGCGAAAAGCGCGAAGGTCTCTGGGATCCGAAAAAAACCTATCCGGCCTACAAGTAGAATCGGGGAAGATCTACCATAAAAAGAGGATCCATAGTATACCTTTAGGCACAGCGGGAGGCACTATGGGCATGGATTACTTTACGACACGAGCCTCTGAAATCCGTTCTTATATCGATACCCAGCTCGGCCGGGCGGGAGAGGAATTCGCCTTTTTAAGGCCCTGTGGCAGCGATCTGCCCGAACGCCTCTCCGCCTTTGCCCGCGGCGGCAAACTCATCCGCGGGGGGCTGGTGTATCTGGGCCAGGAGCTCGGCGGGGCCTTGCCCGACCCAAGGACGCTCCGGGCAGCCGCCGCCATGGAGCTTATCCAGTCGGGCTTCCTCGTTCACGACGACATCATGGACCGCGATAGGCTGAGGCGGGGCATGCCGTCTATCTTTTGGCAGTACCGCGAGTCCGCGGCCGCCCGGGGCCTGGAGGATTCCTACCATTACGGGGAGTCCATGGGCATCTGCGCGGGCGACTGCTCCTTTTTCCTGGCCTTCCGCCTCCTCGGCGGCGAGGGCATGGATCCCGCCCTCCTTTCCTACTGCAGCCGTGAAATCTACGCCGTGTGCCTGGCACAGATGCAGGACGTCGATTACGGGGCCTTCCCCGCCATCCCCGCCGAGGCTGACATACTGACCCTGTATACCTGGAAAACGGGCCGCTACTCCTTCTCCCTTCCCCTCGCCGCGGGCGCCATGCTCGCCGGCGCGTCGGCCGATACGGTTGCCCTGCTGGAAAAGCTCGGCGAATCCCTGGGCGTCGCCTTCCAGATGCGCGACGACGAGCTGGGCATCTTCGGCAGCGAAGCGAGCCTCGGCAAGCCCATCGGATCCGATATCAGGGAAGGCAAGAAGACCTTCCTGATCGCGCTGGCAGCATCGAGGATGAGCGAGGCCGACCGATTCCGCCTTTCCTCCATCCTTGGAAAACCCGACGCCAGCGAGGCCGAAATGGCCGAATTCCGCAGGCTTATCGAGGCCACGGGGGCAAGGGATGAGCTAACTCGGCGCCTCGAGGGCCTGGCCCAGGAATCGGCAGGGCTGATCGGAGCCCTGGAAGCCCCCCGCGCCGCGAAGGATGTTCTGAAGGCCCTACTGGACTTTATCGCTTCGAGGAGTTCCTGAAATGAGGGTGTCGGCATGAAGGTGCTCATCGCCAGAGAGTACGGCTACTGCAACGGCGTCAAGCGGGCTCTGTCGCGGCTCGACCGCGCCATAGCCGACAACCCCGAAAGGCCTATCTACTCGATCGGGGAGATTATCCACAACGCCCAGGTTATCCGCGACTACGAGGGCAAGGGCGTGCGGACGGTGCCTTCCATATGGGACGCCGTCGGGGGCGTGGGGGTGGTGCGCGCCCACGGCCTGCCCAGCTCCATCATCGAGGAGGCCCGGGCCAAGGGCTTCGATATCATCGACGCGACCTGCCCCTATGTGCGCCTCATTTCCCGCATCATCAAGAGCGAGCTGAAATCAGGGGCCAGCATCTTCCTCCTGGGCGAGCCCGGCCACCCCGAGGTGATCGCCGCCACCCAGGATTTTTCCCCCCACGTCACCATCCTTGACCACGCATCCTTCGATCCCGAAGCCTTCGCCTGGCCCAAGGGGAATGTCGTCCTGCTCTCGCAGACCACCATGGCCGAGCAGACCCTCCTCACCGTGGCCGGGGAATTCATCAGGCACTGCCACAGGGTTACCGTCTGCAATACCATTTGCCACTCCACCCGCGTACGCCAATCCTCGGCCATGGAGACGGCGCGAAAGGTCCAGGCCATGGTTGTCATCGGGGGGAATACCTCCTCCAACACCAGGCGCCTCACCGAAATCTGCGCCGCCATCGTTCCCACCACGCAGGTGGAGAACGCCTCGGAACTCAAGCCCGATTTCTTTGCGGGCATGACGACGGTAGGCGTGACGGCGGGCGCTTCCACCCCTGAATACCTCGTCCGCGAGGTGGTGGACTACCTGAAAAAGACAAACACCATGACCAGATAGTATACCAATGGCTTATGCAATGAATGCTCCCGCCATGCGGTCAATCTCGCTTCCTGCGAGACCCAGGAGCCTGGCTCGCTCGCGCCAAGGCGCAACCGCGGCCTTCACCACATCGATTATCCTTTCAGCCTCTTGATCCTTGAGTCGGAAATGTTTTGCGACAGAAAGCGCGAGTCCGAAGTCCAGCGAATTATCGTGCTCATCGATGGCGAGCGATAAACCTACACGATCAGGCGAAGGATTGATGTCGTAGGCGGGAGAAAGCCGCCAGCCTTTGTCATCAAGAAGAAACCCATGATTCCTGAGATGGTCATCGGTATTGGAAACTGCGATTGAAAACACGATACGTCGCCACAACTGTCGTAAATCCGCATCCGGCCAGGAGCCAAAGCGCATGATGAACTCTGCAAGCTCGAGGTAGCTCGCCCCGGATTCGGCATTATCACCGTCTTTTCGTCCCAACAGGGTCATGGCTGAGGCAAAATGGATACGACCTCCTCCAACGCGATCAAAGCGCTTTGTAAAGAAGGTATACCCACGCTTCGAGAAGGAATCGCGGCGACATTCACTTACTTCAATTCCTGCTTCTCGGGCGAGTTCCGCAGCCAGCAACTCCCAAGACCCAACATCGCGTTCATCACCCTTGCTGGGGAACTTGGCAATCCAGAGCGCCCCCTTTTCATCGAGAACACTGGCCTTAGGCCTCGCTCCTCCGAGCGGTGAGCCGGGGGCGATGAGCATGGCAAGCCATGGATCGAGCTTTTCATCATCCTCTTCGTGCTCGGCAAGGAAGCTTGCATATTCCAGATCTCTCAGCATCGCCCAAGGAGGGGCTGCCATGGCACGGTCCGAACTCTGGAAGACCTCCGCTCCTGGCTCCTTGAATCGAAGCGCGCCCATACGGTTCTGGTCGTACACCCCGAGAAGGAAATCCGCTTCACCGAGCCATCGCGGCAGCCGCCCCTCCTTCCGGGAGAGTATGGATTCGCGCCTCCGCATAAGAACCCTCCCCCAACGATCAGGAGAGGAATCCAGAAAAAGGCCGAAATTAGATCTATCCAATCCGGCGTACTGAGCTCCTTTGAATAGTCGGAGATCCGGATCCAGCACCCTTGTATCGTTCCGAGTGAGCCACGCATCATCGTACTCGAAGGAGAAAATTTCCTTGCCGCGCGCCTTCTGGACATTTAAGGTTCCAAGCCGGGTTACAGAACCCAAGCCGATCCAGTCAGCGTAGACGTCTATACCGCGCAGACCTTCGCTCATACCCCATCCCCCGGCTTTGCCTTTGACGCTTTCCGCGCCCGCCTGCGGGTTGGAAGTTTGGCGTCCTGCAAGGCCCGCCCCAGCTCGTCATCCCGGGCGACCAACTCCAGATCCTTCTCAAGGCCAAGAACGAAAAGAACCTGTACCCATGCTGCCATCGAAACCGACCCTGCCCCATTTTCGAGAGCGCTGAGAGTTTGCCGACTAATTCCCGCCCTCTCGGCGACCATCTCCGAACTGAGATCGCGACGCAGCCTCGCCAAACGCAAGCTTCCGCCCAGGGCTTCGAGTCTGCGTTGGATGGCGGGTAGAAGTACTACAGTATTTTTTGCCATAACGTATATTATAATAGCCGGTATATATACTTTTGTCAAATATATTATACTTATTCGAAAATGTGACAGGATAGATTGGAAAATATCATGACCCTCAGGATGGAGAAGACCATGAATCAAATAATCGCAAGCTCTGCTCAACGGTAGGAAGACTTGTCGTGTGGCGGTCTTAAGTGTATACTTTAGAGTGTACACTGGAGGAATGCATGAAGATAACCACAAAAGAACTAAGGATTCAGCCTGGCAAAATCATAGATTATGTTGTTAATGGGCAAGAAGTTACTGTTACTTTTAGAGGGAAAGCGCTGGCAAAAATAGTGCCCATCCACACGAATGATAGTGTTTCCATGCAAGAAGATGATGGATTTTTTGGTATGTGGAATACACGAAAAGATGAAAAGACGGTCGAAGAAGCCGTGCGAGAGCTTAGAAAAGGACGGTCATTTTGATTATCGACACTGATGTCCTGATTTGGTATCTCCGGGGAAATGAAAAGGCCAAGAAAGTAGTTGAAGCAAATATTCCATTTTCCATATCAGCTATAACCTATATGGAACTTATACAGGGGATGAAGAGCAAAGATGAGTTTAGGATTTTTCAGAAGCAGATACAAAGATGGAATATCGATATCGTACAGATAGATAAAGAAATCTCTTCAAGAGCAGTATTCTATGTACAAGAATATTCGCTTAGTCATTCAATGATGCTGGCAGATGCGCTGATTGCTGCAACTGCTATTCAGACGAGTGAGACTTTATTGACCGCAAACGACAAACATTACAACTACATTCCTAATATTGAGTGCACAAGATTCGAGCCATAGAAGAGATTTCTGACAAATTCCACCGGCGACAATGATAAAAGGCCGATCGTCCCGAGACGATCGGCCTTCCTGATATGGGCGGTGCAAGAGTCGAACTTGCGACCCCCAGCGTGTCATACTGGTGCTCTAACCAACTGAGCTAACCGCCCAAATCCCATAATCGCCCGTGAGGGGCGCGATACGAGAAAGTATATATCCTGCCCGGGGCGCCAGTGTCAAGAAGAAATATGCGGATTCCCGTTTCGATCTCTTGACAAGAAAGCAAAAAAGAGTAAAATTCATACCAATCGTTTAAGTCGGGCGTGGATGCGCCCAAAGGAAGGGATTATGAAAAAGTTTGTACTTCTTGCTGTAGCAGCTCTCCTGGTTTCCGTACCGGTATTCGCGGCTGGCAGCTCGTCCACCACACAGCTTATCGCCATCGTTGGAAACACCGTCACCGTTACAGGCGCTCTCCCCGCGAGCAAGACAATCGATGTGACGGCCACCTCCTCCGCGATCGGTTCGATCACCATCTCGTCGAACACCGCCGGCAACTGGACTATTTCGGTCACGTCCACGAATAACGGCAACATGAAGGGCGACAGCACGGCTGCTCTATACCCGTACAAGATCACCCTCGCTCCCTCTTCCGGCACGGCTATCTTCGAAAACCAGTCGATAGGCGCTGGCCTTTCCACCACCCTGACAACGGGAGTTGGAAGCGTGACCTACAACCTTTCGGCCCTTTATGCCACGGCGAGCTCCCTGGGCTTGGCGGCCGATACCTATCGCGACGCTGTAACGATTACTGTTGCCGCTCTCTGACCTGTGATGGGCAAAGCCGGGAAACATGCCTGGCTTTGCCCATTTCCACCGTATGAATCGTAAAAAGTAATATCAGGAAACGGCGCGTACATGAAAAAAGTGATAGCAGTTGCATTTCTACTTTATAGCCTCACATCGCTCCACGCGCAGAAGTCCAATGCCATAACCACCGAGATTCAGGGCATCGTGCCTGTTGTCTTCACGCTCAGCACCGACATGAACGACATCGAGACGGTCGACCTCGTCAATTCCAACTCGGCCTACCTTGGCAAGGTTGTGGTCTATTCGAACACAAAGGGCTTGTGGACGATCATCATAAAATCGCAGAACAACGGAAACCTGGTGGGCCGCAGCCCCAACAACAACGACATTTACCCCTATGAGTTCCAGTTCGGAAGCGTGGACAGCATCAGCTTGAGCCGCGGGTTCAGAATGACCTACTCGACCCTGGTTGAAAAAGCTACCATGGAATATCCCGTGAGCATCAGCTACAAGAAGCTCACGGATATGGAAAAGCCGGTGCGATCGGACACTTACAGCGACATCGTGACGATCACGATCACGATTTCATGATGAAACATGGTATTTTCGTGATTTTCCCTTTTGGACTATTGACAACGACAGAGTCGTTCATTACAATGTTTTCAAAAGATAGGCTATCTTCATCTTTAGTTGGATGATAGCTCAAAAAGTTAGTATGCGGGATTCCGCAAAGAGGAGATTTAGAATGAAAAAGTTTGGATTGGTTCTGTTGATGGCTCTCGCTGCAATCGGTTTTGTTTCCGCGCAGACAGGTTACAATGCTGCTGCTACAGCCGCGGTTGTTCCTGACACGACTGGCAATTCGGCAACCTTAAATGTTGAAGGCCAGGTTTCCCAGAAGCTTTCGATTACCCTTCCCAACCTTTACTACAACATCGGAGAGCTTGGTACTGCTACCTCAGGCGTTTCTGTAACTCACGTAGCTGGCACAGCTTTTAGCATTGGCGATGTCACGATTCGTAGTAATATCAAGAGCTGGGATCTCACCGTTACATCAGCAAATGGTGGTCTTTATGCTTCAGTAACCGAACCCGCCGCTACTCAGCTAATTAACTATACTTTAGCTATTGCAACCCCAACGGCTTTTTCTAAGACTTTCAGTTCCGGTACTGGTGGAAATACTCATTCTGTTACTGTAAACCAAAAAACTGTAGGCGCCCAAGCGTTTGCGATGACCCTAAACTACAGTGATACGGCAGAAGGTGGGGTCGCCGCCGAGAATTGGCTTTCCGCGGTGTACTCGGATACCTTGACTTTCACGGTTGCCGCTCACTGAGCAACGATCTCGTAATTAAAAGCGACTGCCCTTGAAAGCGGTCGCTTTTTTTATTCTTTATGGTATCGCTTGTGCTGCCGATATATAGACTAAGCGCATTTGTTGACACCGGGCAATTATTACCGTACCCTTGTACCAGACGCGGGTGTCAATAAGGAATTCGAATGAAAGTAAAACAGCCTGGTTTCAAGCTTTCGCTTTTACTGATCGCTCTGTGCCTTTTCACTCTCGGGATATCGAAGGCCGAAGCTTTTTCCTTTTCCCCGATGACGGTGTCCATAGCCCCCTCCGGCGCCAACGCGGTGATGACCTACAAGGTCACCAACGAGTCAGACCAGCAGACGGCCGTGGCCATCAAGGTGACGACGAGGGTGATCGACTCGGCCGGCGTGGAGAAGAACGAGCCGGCGGACAAGCTTTTCCTCGTGTTCCCCGCCCGCGTGGTGCTGAAGCCCAACAGTTCGCAGAACGTCAAGGTGCAGTACAGGGGCAGCGCGACGATCAGCACCGAGGCGGCCTATCGCGTCTACGCCGAACAGCTGCCAGTGGATTTCACCAAATCGACGACATCGGGGGTGAATATCCTCCTTACCTATGTCGCCGCGCTCTATGTGACGCCCAAGAATGCCGTGCCCAAGCTGGCCTTCGACAAGGCGGTGGGCGCCGTGCAGGATGGAAAGGCTGGCCTTCAGGTTACGGTAAAAAACACCGGGACCAAGCATGCCCTCCTTGCCAATCCCGTTGTAAAAATCACACAGGCCGCGGGCGCTGCTCCCCTTGAGTTCACAGGGGACGTCGTAGCTGCCATCGACGGGCAGAACATCCTGGCCCAGTCGGACAGGGTATTCTTTATGCCCTGGGATGCCGCTGTGGCAGGCCAGAGCTATTCGGGAACCTTCGATGCGGAGATCGAATAGCCTGCGAATCCGGCGATCTTCGAGGTTTTAGATGAAAAAGTTGTCGCTTGTATTTTTACTGTCACTTGTCGCATTGTCATCGGCAATGGCCGAACCAGAAGGTCAGGATGAGATCATCCTGAGCCTCAATGTCGACAAACATGTCTATATCATTTCGCTTCAGGATCTCTCCCTGGGAGCCATCAGTTCGACAAGCCCCACCTCGGCTTCCGGAGTCATGCACATTCGGAGCAACAGGGCTCCCTGGTCTGTCGGCGTCTATGCCGAAAAAGGGGCGCTCGCGGAATGGGATCCTGCCACCTTGAGCTACATCGCCGGCGGCGAGATGATACCCTACACCTTCAGCTTCAATACCGACTCGTTGATTCCCGAGGAGAGAATCGTGGCGCAGGCGGTTCCGACAGTGTCGGCCAACGCGCTCACGGCCACCTTCAACCGAAAAACCCTATATGGTGCCAACGGAGAACCCTTCGGCTATTCAGTTCAGGTTTCGGCCGAGGCGGGCAGCGCGGCCTGGGCGGCAGGGTATTATCATGACCTCCTCCATGTTACGCTGACGGCGTATTGAACCGGGGATTTTTGCCGCCGATCCATTGACATCGCGAGGTTAAGTGATTATTCTATAACTAATCGTATCGGGTCGGTTTATTTTAGCATAATAACCAGGCCTGATCAAAAAGTTGACCGCGGAGTTGCCGCGGCGTATGGAGCAGCGTATGAAAAAATTTGTTATCGTGGGCGTATTGCTGGTCAGCCTTCTCGGAGCCCTGAGCGCCCAGACCACCACAGAGACGAAAACCTTCGAAGTTTCCCTTAACGTGGCCAAGATCCTCATTTTTTCGGTCACGAACGTTTCGCTCGGTACCATTCAGCCCGGCGTGGGAACTTCAGGCACGGGAACGGCGAACATCCGTACCAACTATTTTTCCTGGAAAGTTGAAATCTATGCCCAGAACGGCATGCTGAAGGAATGGGACGCAGCCGCGACGCCTGCGGGCTACAGGACGGGCGGTGCCACGATACCGTACAATTTCTCCTTCAACACCGCCGACACCACCCCAGGGAGATTCTTCGCCAACAAGACGCTCGGAACGAGCGCGACCGCGGAGACAACAGCTACCTTCACTGCGCGGACTACGGGCGGCACCAACGGCCAGAGTTTCGGCTATACGGTGACTGTTCCTGCGCCGACGGGCACTGACGACTGGAGCGCGGGCGAGTATAAAGACTTTATCTACATGAAGGTAACCGTCAACTGATTTCCCCGGGGAAGACAATGAGATCATCTTTCAAAGCGGCCTTCATCGGCCGCTTTACGACATTAACCATCTTCCTCCTGTCCGCGGTTTTTCATGCGACGGCATTTTCCTTTTCGCCCATGACGACATCGATTGCGCCTTTCGGATCCTCGGCTGTCGTCACCTACACGGTGACGAACGACTCGGACCAGCAGGCCGCCGTGGCCATAAAGGTGGCGACGAGGCTGATCGATGCTTCAGGCGTGGAGAGCAACGAACCCGCGGAAAAGCAGTTCCTCGTCTTCCCCGCCCGCGTGGTGCTTCAGCCGAACAGCTCGCAGAACGTAAAGGTGCAGTACAGGGGCGATCCCGCGCCCCGATCCGAGCTGGCCTTCCGCGTCTTCGCCGAACAGCTGCCTGTGGACTTCAGCAAATCGAACGCTTCAGGAGTCAACATTCTTCTCACCTATGTCGCCGCCCTCTATGTGACGCCCAAGAACACGGCGCCCCGGCTCAGCCTGAGCGAAGCCAGCGGCGTTCAGGAGGAAGGAAGGCAGGGGCTTTTCGTGACGGTGAAGAACGAGGGAACAAAGCACGCGCTCGTCGCGAATCCCGTCCTCCGAATTCAGCCAGGTTCCGGAACGGCTCCGCGGGAATTCCAGGCGGATTCGCTGAGCGGCATCGACGGACAGAATCTGCTGCCAGGCTTGGTGCGAAGCTTCTTTGTGCCCTGGGACTCCGCCGTTCCCGGAGCAACCTATGAGGGCAGCTTCGATGCGGAGATCGAATAAGCGCTCTTTTCTTCTCGTTACTACCTGTCTTCTCTATATCCTCGCCTTCGCCGCTTCGGCTTTCGCCCAGGGGACATCGATGTCCACAGTGCTGGAGCAGAACATCAACCCCGTGCCTGAAGGCGAAGCCCTCATAGGCCTCAACGTAAACGACAAGCACTGGGGCGACGTGGAAGCCAGAATTGATTTTGACGATCCTTTTATCCGCGTTGAAACCCTCCGCGAGGTTCTTTCGCCCTTCCTTTCTGCCCCGGTGGCCGAAAGGATTTTCTCGAGCGTGCTTTCGAAGCTTGAATGGGCGGGCATCGCGGATCTCGAAGCCGCGGGGCTCAGGGCCGCGTGGAGCATGGAAACCTTGAGCTATTCCATATCGACGCCGGGTGAATACAGCTCGCAGAAGGAGCTGGATTTTTCCCCGCAGGCGCCTTTTTACGACAGGAACTGGCTTGCCCCTGCGCCAATATCGGGCGTCGTAAACCTGAGCCTGAGCGGAACGGCCAACTTCAACGCGGGGGGCAATTCCTATCCCCTCACCATCAACGCCAACGGTCTGCTCAACCTCTGGTCGGTGGCCATCGAGTCGAGCGGCTCCTTCAGCTATTCGGCCCCCCTCTCTTCCTGGTATTTCAACAGTGTCCGCGCGGTGTACGACTTCCCCTCGATAGAAGGGCGGCTTTTCGCGGGGATGGTTTCGGGCGAGGGAGTCAGCCGCCAGTCGCGGCCCGAAATCTACGGACTCGCCCTGCACAACGTGGAGAACTTCAGCCGCTACAGCAGGAATTACTCCCCTTCGGTAGCCTTTACCCTGCAGAAACCGGCAACCGTGAGGATTGTCATCAACAACCAGGTTGTGCGTACGATGAAACTGGACATGGGCAATTACCGGATATTCGATCTGCCCTTTGTCTACGGGCTCAACGAGTTCCAGATCGAGGTGGATGAAGGAAAATCCTCCGATGGGACGATACTGTACAGGCCAGTGACGCGCTACGTGGCATCCGAAACGGGCCTGCTGGTGGGCGGCAAGATGGATTACGGAGCCTCGGCGGGCGTCGGCCGTTCGGATACCAGCGAACCTATCGTCTCGGCCTTTTGGCGTTACGGGTTGCAGTCCTACCTCACCCTGGCGGCCAACCTCCAGGCCGACAGGCGCTCCCTGCTCTCGGGCCTGGGCTTTGTCGCCGGCACCGATATCGGCGGGTTCATATTCAATGCCAATGCCCTCGGCGCCTGGGACGGGCGCGCCGATCCCTTCGCCTTCGCGGCCGATCTGGATTATCATTATTCCATGCCGGCCAAAGTGAAGCTGCCCGGATTCGGTTTTTCAGCAAGCTACGCGTCGAAAGGTTTCGTGGCCCCCCAGCCCTATGACGATGTGACAAGTCCCGAAGCCTACGTCAACGTTGCTGCCAATATCGGCGGCTCGCTCACGAAAAGCAGCTCCTTCGGCCTTTCGGGGCAATGGAACCGTGTACTCACCAGCAATCCTACAGACTCGGCCTCCGTCTTCCTGAACTTTGGCTTTTCGACAAGCAGAAGCGCCTCGGTGAGCATCAGCAGCGGCGTGACCTTCGCGACGGGAAAGGCGCCAGCCCTCAGCGCCACCGTCTCCCTCAGCGCTTCCGACCCCTCGAAGCCGGGAAGGCAGATCGGATTCACCCAGCGATCGAAAGGCCAGAACACGATCACCTTCAACGATCAGCTGCCCATCTTCGGCGGCATCGGGTATGGCATGCAGGCGAGCAACCTGATCGGCGGCGTCTCCGACCCGACATCATTATCGATAAACTCGGGCTTCAGCACCCAGCACACGACCTTGTCAGCGAGCGCCGGCGTCAACTACGGCGGCACCATGACCTCCCCGACCGGGATCATAAACCTGAACGCAGGGACGGCTATATCCTTCGCAGGCCTCTCCTTCGCCCTTTCCAAGCCGCTCTACGATTCCTTCGTCATTTTCGATCCCGACAGAAGCACGGGTTCCATGCCGGTAGCCTTTTCCATCGACGCGGGAACCAAGATACTGAGCCATGGCGGGCCCGTGGCCGCGCCATTGAGTTCCTACCGCCAGGCGCGCATCGGCATGGACTTCCCCGAAGCCAACGCCGACGTAGTGGCCACCATCGGCCAGATAGCCATTTCTTCCCGCTATCGCACGGGATTCCTCTTCAGGGCGGGACTGCAGAAGCTTCTCTATGTCACCGGAACCCTGGTGAACGCATCGGGTTCGCCGATAACCTTCGTGGCGGGCGACGTCCAGCTGCCTGACGGCTCTTTCGCCGATCCGACCTTTACCGATGATGCCGGGTTCTTCCAGATATTCGGGCTGACCAGCGGCACCTACAAAGTGATATGGCCAGACGATGTCGGCGTGTCTATAATGACCCTTGTCGAGGATCCCGACGGGCTCGTTGAGCTGGGCGAGATCAGCGCAACACCGCAAGCCAGGGAGCAGGAACTACCATGAACAGAAGATCCTTGTTGCTTTTCGTTTTCTGCAGTTTCCTCGCCGGCGCCTTAGGGGCGCAGACCTTGTCTCTTACGGCGACATCCATCGACGGGACAGCCTACTATTCCAACAACAGAACCGCGGTATGGATCGACGGGAGCGTGACAGTGACCCGTTCGAGCACAGCGGTGAACCCAACCTACTATACGGTTGACCTGGCGCCCAACGCCGACATGGTCGGCGGCACCTACCCCCGCAACGCCAACTGGGAGTATTACGCCACGAACGGCCAGCACAACACGATCTATCTCGACAACGCCGAGATATATACCGGCTCGGCACATTTTATAAACAACTCCAGGGTATGGAAGTTGTGGGGAGCATCGGGGATTGGCGACACAAGCGTGGTGGCGACAAGCGTCCTGTCGGGATATTTCACCGGAACTCAAACCTCGATCACCTATCCCTTCGCCGCGGTCTTCTGGGAAAACGGGAGCCTGGGCACGGGCTTCTACGAGCTGCCCTTAACCTTCAGGCTGAGGAATGAGCAGTTTTTCCCCAACACTGTGCCGACGACCGAACCGATCGTTACGGCGCCTGTCATGCTGCGTTTCATCGTCGGGGAATATGCCGTCATGTTCTTTAAAAACCAGGCGGGCGGTTCAGAGATATTCTCGCTGAACTTCGACACGGTAGCCGCTGGAGAGCAGAAGACCTTCGCCATCGCCATCCAATCAAATTTCAAGTATCACCTCAGTATCAAGTCGGCCTACGGGCAGAAGCTTCGGCATGAGCGCTACGGGGCGGCCACAACGCCGGTGAACGAGGAAATCGGCTACGCCTTTTCATATGACGGGACTACAAAAACCTTGCCGGCAGGGGTTGTCGTACGTCTCGCATCGAATGAGAGCGCGAACGTGTCGGGCACAACCTATGGCACGGTGACGAGGGACAGGGAGATGACCCTCACCCTCGGAACCATATCGGATTTCACCGCAGGGAAGTACGCCGACACCCTTTCGTTCATCATCACCTCGACCAAGTGAAAGCGGATTCTGCCTTACCGCCTGCGGCTCCACTTTTTCTCGTCTAACCTTCCTCCTCCACTGCTACGCCATGGGTCTGACGGTCCTCGCGCACAATATGGTTCGATAAACCTGATTTAATTTGCATAATGGCAATGCCTTATCTAATATTATAAGTATAATGTAAGGGGGGTGAATCAGAAAAAGTATGTTAAAAAAGTGCGTCATTCTGATGATCGTCCTCGCTCTGTACACCATGTCGATAGGCGCACAGGTATCAACGCTGACAATCTCCGGCAGCCCCCCGGCGGTGCTCTACGATCCCAACTGGGGCAGCCGCTACACGCTGACGGGGACGATCATCGTCAGACGGACCACGACAGGCGCCGGAGATCCTTTCACGATCGACCTGACGCCGATCTCCACGGCGAGGAATCTGTGGTTCTACAATGGTGATCCATTGAACACCATAACGGTGACCGATACCAATACCTATGTGATCGCCAAAGGCAATCCAAACAACAGGGATATAGCGAAAACATGGGGCAGCGAGATTGGCGTGACCGGATACAGTGTCTGGAGCGATTCCTTTAAAACCAACGAGACGGAGAAACGATATGATTATTTTGTCAATTTCCGTCATGACAGCGCCCTGGCCCACGGGATGTATCAGTTCATAAACAGCTTCCGCCTTAGAGCCGAACCTTTTATCGAAAACAGTCTGCCTGTGACCTCCGTGATCGGTACACTTTCCCTGGCATCCACGGTTGTCGTGGGCTCAGCCGTCTTCATCAACTTTCAGGATACGGCAGGCATGCCGATCGATAAGGTAGCGTTTACGGAAACGAGCACGATGACAAGGGATTTCTCAATTCTGGCACAGGTGAATTTTGTGCATAAATTGAGCGTGAGATCGACCAACCTTGGGGTTTTACGCCATCAGGAGAGGCCAAACGAGACTATACCTTACCGTCTGTGGGTAAAAAACATGACAACCGAGGTGCCGCTCGCCTCCGGGATTTATTACTTTGCACAGAATCAGCCCAAGACGAGCCAGACGCCCGCTACCTACAGTGCCCGCATACTTATCGATTTTGACAATCTTCAGAATTATACAGCCGGCCGATACAGCGATGTTCTCGTTTTCAAGATCGAGGCTTAATGACATATATAATTTTACTTATATAGTGCTATACATTTTTAGAGTTTCATGATACTATATCCTCAAAAGTAAGGCATCCGGAAACGGCAACCAAACAAAAAGTAGGCGGATTTTTATCGTGAAGAAATTTTATTGGCCTCTCTTTTGTTCACTGCTGGCGGCAGCCACACTCGGGGCACAAACCCCCAAGGTGACGCTGTCGGGGACAAAGCTCACTTCGGTGATCTTTGCTCCCAACACCCAGACCTGGATATCGGGGACTGTCACCGTTACCAAGAACGATGCTTCGGTGGCCTGGGTGACTGTCGACCTTTCGCCCAAATCCAAATCACCAGGGAACTCAGACAAATTCCGACAGGAATGGAAGAATGTGACTACGCCTGCCACTATTCTAAAGTTGGCCGAAGGGCAGGTCTATTTCTCACAAACCATCAGCGACAGCAATGTGATACGAATGTGGGGCATAGATGGCGATGCGCTCAACGATATAAAGAAATCAAATGTTTTCAGTTATATTTTCCCAGCAAATTCCGCTGTAGGAGCTACCGTATCGTTCAATTATGCTTTCATGTTCTCACACAGTTCCATACCTTTGGCCGGGACCTACGAGCCTGCTGACACCATGCCTTTCTCCTTCAGGGTGAGGCTCGAAGAGTTCAAGGAAGGCTTCCAGACGACAACTATTCCCGTGCCTGGGGCGAGTTTTAATCCGAAACCCTCCTTCGTTGTCCTTCCCATGGGAAATGTAAAGCTTTATTCGGGAACGACAGGCGCTGTTGAGATTGGAGCGATGGATTTCGGCACGATTATAGCAATGTCGACAACACAGCAGTTCAGGATAACTGTGGCAACGAACTACCGGTATTCCCTGAAGGTAACGTCGCGACGCGGTGGAAATTTCTTTCATCAGGCTGACCAAAGCCTGCCCTCGGGAGGGACGCCGACGATACTGCCAATTCCCTACAGTTTTTCCGTACTGGAGCCCGGAACGACAACACCTGCCACGATAGCCCTCAGTACCTCGGAACAAACGATTGTCGAGTATGCCGCACCCACGGCAGGAGCGGCGGTAGAGAGGATCGCGGCGATTACCGTTGGTGATGTGGACGGGTATACCTGGGGCACCTATTCCGACTCGCTCTCCTTCGTTTTGACGGCCATGTAGCACCCGGGCAGAAATCGCCTCTTGACAGATTCCAATTCTATGCTAAAATTCTAGTAAATCGGTTTACATGGAGGAATTTATGAAGAGAGCTCTTTCCCTTCTCCTCGTGCTTTTTGCGCTGGCTGGAATGGTGCAGGCCCAGAAACTGGAAATGTACTATTACAAACAGGAAAATCAGGACGGGCTCAAGAAGCTTGTAGCCCAGTTCACGGCCGAGAATCCCGGAATCACGATCGACATGCTGATCGTGCCGAACGACGCCGACGCCACGATGTCGGCCCGCGCGGCCCAGGGCAAGCTGCCCGACATTCTGCAGATGCAGTCCTATTCCCGCGTGGCGGAGTACGCCGCGAAGGGCTATCTGGTCGATCTGACCAAACAGCCCGTGCTGGGCAAGGTGGTCGACAGCGCCAAGCCTTCCGTCACCTGGAACGGCAAGCTCTACGGCCTGCCGATGGATTTTGCCGGCATCGGCATCATCTACAACAAGGACATCTTCGCGAAGTTCGGACTCCAGCCCCCTGCCACCTACCGCGACCTGGAGCGGATCGCCCGCACCCTGCGGACGAACAACGTAACCCCTTTCGCCGGTCTTCTGAAGGAAAACTGGTCGATGGGACACTTCATCACCCTCGTGCACACGAACCTGCTGGCCGAGAAGAAGATCACCCCCGCCAAGTTCGTGGCCGACATGAACGCGGGTAAGACCAGCTACGGCGTCGTGGACACCGACAAGCTCTTCTCTGTCATCGACTTCTATCGCGCCAACATGGACAAGAACGCCGAAGAGTGGAACTGGAACGAGCAGCAGGCCGCCTTCGCCGAGGGCAAGGCCGCAATGATGGTACAGGGACTCTGGTCCTATGGCGCCGCCATCGGCACGAATCCCAGCCTCAACGTCGGTTTCGTACCCTTCCCCGTCTTCAATGACGCGAAGATGAACAAGTTCTACGCGGACGTGGACTCCTGCTTCGGCGTTTCGGCCCAGTCGCCCGCCGACAAGAAAGCGGCTGCCCTCAAGTTCCTCGAGTGGCTGGCTACGCCCCAGGCGCAGAAGATTTGGGTGGAAGACTATAAGCTCACCCTCTCGTTCAAGGGCGCCGATGTATCCAAGCTCGGCGGCCCCTTCGTCGACCTCATGAGCGGCGTGGGCAAGAATGGCGCCTATCCCTGGGCATTCGCCTCCTACCCGACGGCGGTATTCGAGGATGCCTGCAAGAACGGCGCCCAGCAGTATGTGTTCAACAAGAAAACGGCCGAAGCCGTGATCGCCGACATCGACAAGCAGTGGGCGGCGAACAGGCCCAAATGACGGTTGCATAGGGGCTCGCCCTGCGTGAGCCCCTTCCTGAATGGATCTTGATAACCGCTGTCGGCTGCAGATGATGCCCTCAGCGGTTTCTTTTTTCGGCACTGTCTGGAAAAGCCCCCAACCCAGGGAGGAATTATGGTACAGAAATCTTCCACGCGGCGGATGAACTTCATCATTTTCGTCGCCCCGGCTCTTCTGCTCTATGCCCTGTTCTTTCTTTTACCTTTCGGACAGGGCCTGAGGATATCCACCACGAACTGGGACGGGCTGACGCCCAAGACGCCGATAAGCATGGACAAGGCCGAGTTCGAGGAAAAAATCCTGAACAAGGTCAAAAAGGGGTCTGACTCGGAATTCCTGCTTTCGGTGTACAAGCTGGACGCAGCGGGTGAGCAGTACGCGCGCCTTTCGATTTCGGGCTTGAAGCGCTACAGGCTCGAGAGGATCGTTAAGGCGACGGGATATGCGCCCGAAAAATACAGGGACGTGGGCCTCGAAAACTACAAGACAATCTTCACGGGCGGGGTGGACAAGCGTTTTTATCCGCGGGCCTTCCAGGAAAACTACTTCAACGCGAATTCCACTTTGCCCGCCGAGGTGGAGGCCGCGAGCTGGGAGAAGAATTTCCTTTCCAGGCTCGATGCGAAGGGAGCCGCTTTGTCGGCCGAGTTCTATGCAGTGGAAGGCGGCGCCTACAGGCTAAGACCTGAGATGGACGAGTTTGTGGTGGAGGACGCGTTCTGGACCCTGCCCCAGCTCGAATCGGGGGCGCTGGAATCGCAGGCGGTGGATGAGTTCCTCGCCCAGGCCAAGAAGGCGGGCCTTGTTCAGGACAGGGCAGCCCTCGGGGCCGCGGTGGAAGCCTTTGCCGCAAAGGCGGCTTTTTCGGATGCGCAGAAGGCCGAGATACAAGGAAGCGCCGAAAAACTCTTCGCTATCGGCCAGTTCAAGACCCTTCTCGCCTCGACCTGGACGGCCAAGAAATTCGACCTCGGCGTCGTTGGCTTCACGATTTTCTTCGCTGTGGGCAACGTTGTCCTGGCCAACCTTTTGGCATTCTGGATAGCGATGGCCCTGGACAGGAAGATAAAATCGCGCAACGTTCTGCGCTCGGTGTTCTTTTTGCCCAATGTGCTTTCGATGATCGTGGTGGCCCTGATATGGTCGTTCATCTTCTTCCATCTGTTGCCGCGGCTGACGGGCATACAAACATGGATGAGCGACTCGGCCAAGGCGCCATGGCTGCTGATCGGCGTTTCGGTGTGGCAGGCGGCGGGCTACTACATGGTTGTGTACCTTGCGGGCCTGCAGAACATCCCGCCCGACGTGATCGAGGCAGCCATGATCGACGGAGCGGGCTTCTGGGACAGATTGAAGCGCATAACGCTGCCTCTCCTGATGCCGGCTTTTACAGTGTGCATTTTTATCTCGATCGCCAACGCGCTGAAGTGCTTCGACCTCGTGTACGCGATGGTGGGAACCTCGGGCTACGCGGTAGGCACGGTGCCCTTCGTGATGGACATCTTCTTTGACGCCTTCGCGCGCAAGCTGGCAGGCCTGGCCACGGCCAAGGCCACCCTCCTCTTCGTGGCGATTCTCCTTTTGACGGGCGCCCAGCTGATCATCATGAAGCGGAAGGAGGTGCAGCTATGAAGTTCAAACTTAAGCCGCTGCACATCCTGGAAGCCTTCATGATCCTTTTCGGCTTCCTCTACATCTACCCCGCCCTCTTCGTGCTGATTAGCGCGCTCAAGCCTGACGCGGAGATCATGCTCAAGCCCCTGGCCCTGCCCTCGAAGGTATTCCTCGACAACTTCGTGAAGGCCTGGAAGGTGATGGAGTTTCCCAAGGTGGTGGCGACCACCTTCCTGATATCGGCGGCTGGCGTGGTGGGCATCGTTTTCACGAGTTCGATGGCGGCCTGGATGCTGGCGCGGACGGAGAAGCGCTACTCCTGGATGATTTACTCGCTCTTCGCCTTCGCCCTCGTGATTCCCTTCCAGATCATCATGGTGCCGCTGGCGGTGCTGGCTTCCGACCTCGGGTTCACGAACCCGGCGGGCATCGTGGTGCTGTACTGGGGCCTGGGAGCGCCGATGGCAGTCTTTATGTACCACGGCTTCATCAAGGGTGTGCCGAGGGAACTGGAGGAGTCGGCGGCGATCGACGGGGCAGGGACGGCCTACATCTTTTTCAGGATCGTCTTCCCCCTCTTGAAGCCGATTACGGCGACGATAGCGATTCTGGACGCGCTCTGGATTTGGAACGACTTCCTCCTCCCCCTCCTCGTGATCAAGCAGGGAACGATCCAGCTGGCGCAGATGCAGTTCTACGGCCAGTTCCTGAAAGAATACGGGCCGCTTACAGCATCCCTCGTGCTGTCGGCGACGCCGATCATCATCTTTTACCTGTCGCTGCAGAAATACATCATCAAGGGAATAGCCGCGGGCGCGGTAAAGGGTTAGGCATGAAATTCCGGCGCAATGAAGGGATCGCATGAAATTTGAGCGCAGCGCGGGCATTCTCCTCCACCCCAGCTCCCTGCCGGGACTTTTCGGCATAGGGACGCTGGGACAGGAGGCCAGGAATTTTGTGGATTTTCTTGCCGGGGGCGGCGTGGGGCTCTGGCAGATCCTGCCCCTCGGCCCCACGGGCTACGGCGACTCGCCCTACCAGTGCCTCTCCTCCTTTGCCGGCAACCTCTATCTGCTGGATCCCGAGGAGTTGCGGGCGCTGGGCCTCGCGAGCGAAGAAGATGTGGAGGCCTGCAGGAATCCGAATACGGGAAAAGTGGATTTCGGCAGGCTTTTTATAGAAAAGAACAGGCTGGTGGACGCGGCCTGGGAAAGGTACAAGGCTCACAAGCGCGGGACTGGGGCGTCGCTGGAGGCCGAATTCGCGGATTTTTCGGCCGCGAACGCTTTCTGGCTCGACGACTACGCCTTGTTTTCGGCTATAAAAGAAGCGCGGGGCTTCGCTTCCTGGGGCGAATGGCCCGAGGGACTGCGGCGGCGGGAGCCCGGAGCGCTCGCCGCGTTTTTGAAGGCTGCGGGCGACAGGATCGGACGCCACAAGTTCGGACAGTACCTTTTCAGGAAGCAGTGGGCAGCGCTGCGGGCCTATGCCCACGGCAAAAAAGTGAAGATCGTGGGCGACCTGCCCATCTTCGCCGCCTATGACAGCGCCGACACCTGGGCCCATCCGGAGCTCTTCCTCCTCGACGAGGAGGGGCGGCCTATAAAGGTGGCGGGCGTGCCGCCCGACTACTTCACCGCCACCGGCCAGCTCTGGGGCAACCCCCTTTATGACTGGAAGGCGCACAAGGAAGAGGGCTTTGCGTGGTGGATTTCCAGGATCAGGACGACACTCGGCATGGTGGACATCCTGCGGATCGACCATTTCCGCGGCTTCGTCGATTACTGGGCAGTGCCGGCGGGCGATGAGACGGCCGCCAAGGGCCGCTGGGAAAAGGGGCCGGGGCTCGTACTCTTCGAGGCTGTCGAATCCGAGCTGGGCGACCTGCCCATCATCGCCGAGGATCTGGGCTTCATGACGCCAGAAGTGGGGGAGCTGCGTGAAAGGCTGGGATTCCCCGGCATGAAGATTCTGCAGTTTGCCTTCGAGCCCGCGGGTGACAACGGCGACTACCCTCACCATTACGGGAGCGATTGTGTGGTGTACACGGGAACCCACGACAACGATACGAGCGCGGGGTGGCTGAAGGGCGCGGCGCCCGCGGCGGCACGACGGGCACTCCGATATGTTGGGGGGCGCCGCGCCTCCTTTGCGTGGAACATGATAAAAACAGCCTGGGCCAGCCCCGCCTGCATCGCCGTTGCCCCCGCCCAGGACCTCCTCGGCCTTGGCACCGAAGCCCGCATGAACTACCCCGGCACCCAGAACAGCTGGTGGACATGGCGCATGGCCGAGGAAGGGCTGACACCGGCTATCGCGAGGCGGCTCAGATCGCTTACGAAAGCATATTTTCGAACTGTTCTGTAAATGACTAATCCGCAACGCAATGCGGGTTAGTCTTGACTATTCCGCATTACGTTGCAGAAAAGTCGCTATAAACTGAGATAATGAATGCAACGCCGCCGTCGCGAGGCGTCTTTATACGCCCTGAGAATTTTTACGCGCGGTGCTCCACCATTTCGGAAGTGGAGTAGAAGCGGATGCCCAGGTTTTCGGCCTTCAGCTGTTCGAACTGCCAGGCTGTTTCCGACATGATGATGTGGGTTCCCCGGATATCCACAAGGATGCGCCGTGAATGCTTGGCAATGAATTCATGCAGGGTTTTTGGCTCGTCGGATGTAATCCAGTGGGCGATGGTGAGGTTGATCGGGCGGTAATCGCACTTTGATCCGTATTCGTACTCCATGCGGTACTGGAGCACTTCGAGCTGGAGCTGTCCGACCACGCCAATGACCCGCAGGTTGGGCTGATGGGGCTTGGAGAAGATCTGCACGATGCCTTCCTCGGCCAGCTGGTCGAGTCCCTTGTGGTACTGCTTTTCCTTGAGTGGATCGGTGTTGACAATGTAGCGGAATATCTGCGGCGCGAAGTTCGGTATGCCCTTGAAATTGAGGATTTCGCCCTCGGTGACGGTGTCGCCTATCTTGAAGGTGCCCGTGTCGTGGATGCCGATGATGTCGCCGGGCCAGGCTTCCTCGATGATGTCGCTGTTCTGGGCCATGAAGGCGGTAGGGGTGGCCGTCCTGAATGTTTTGCCGGAGCGCACATGGAGGTACATCTTGTTGCGCTCGAACTGGCCCGAGCAGACCCGGAGGAAGGCGACGCGGTCGCGGTGCCGGGGATTGAGGTTGGCGTGGATCTTGAAGACAAAGCCCGAGAATTTCTCCTCCCCGGGCTCCACTGTCCTTTCGTCGGCGGTTTTGGCGGTGGGAGCCGGCGCGAAGGAGCTGAGGGCGTCGAGGAGTTCCCTGATGCCGAAATTGTTGATGGCCGAGCCGAAGAACACGGGCGTTATTTTGCCGGCGAGGTATTCCGAAACATCGAAATGGGGGTAGACGCCAGTGAGGAGTGCGACCTCGTCGCGCAGCCTGCGCGCCAGCGAGATGCCCATCTTCTGGTCGAGGAGGGGATCGGCAAGGTCGTTTATGGTGACGATGTCGATGGGGCGTTCCACCATGCCGGGGAAAAAGAGAATGAGCCTTTTCTGCAGGAGATCGTAGACGCCCTTGAAGTTTTTCCCCTGCCCTATGGGCCAGGTGACGGGCCGCACGCCGATGGCCAGTTCCCTCTCGGTTTCGTCGAGGAGGTCCATCGGGTCCTTGCCTTCGCGGTCGAGTTTGTTGATGAAGGTGGCGATGGGGGTATGGCGCATGCGGCAGACTTCGCAGAGCCGGCGGGTGCGTTCCTCCACGCCTTTTACGGAGTCGATGACGAGGAGGGCGCTGTCCACCGCGGACAGGCCGCGGTAGGTGTCTTCGGAGAAGTCGGCGTGGCCGGGGGTGTCGAGGAGGTTGATCTTCCTGCCCTGGTATTCGAATCCCATCACGGAGGTGCTGATGGAGATGCCCCTCTCCTTTTCCATGGCCATGAAGTCGGATACGGAAGCCTTGGTGGTCTTGCCGCTCTTGACCGCTCCGGCGATATGGATGGCTCCTCCGAAGAGGAGGAGTTTTTCCGTTATGGTGGTTTTTCCCGAGTCGGGGTGGGAGATGATGGCGAAGGTGAGTCGTTTGCGCAGTTGTTCGTCGAGTTCTGTCATGGAGCCCCTGATTGTGTGCACTGACCATAGCAGTATTTCGGGAAGCGTGTATAGAGAGGATAATTTATGGGTGAATATAAACCGAGGCTCTTGATTTTTTGATCACAGGTTTCTATCATTTCCGGCAGAGCCTTGAGGCTCCTTCAAACCTATCCACGAGGAGGTCCATATGAAAAACTACAGGGTGATTGTTCGCGGCATGGAGCCTCGGAGGATACTCGCCTAGCCTTCCTTTTCGGAATCTTCGCGTCATTCTCCGGGCTTCCTTGCACGAACATTGTGTCAGGACGCACATAAAACTGAATACCGGAGAACAATAGCGATGCAAACTTCATTGGAATCATATGGATGGAACGCCGTTTTTGAGCGCGCGGCCCAGGCATATGCCGACGCAGGCTTGTCGCCGGCTCGCGTCGTTGAAACAGGCAGGGATTCCTGGCGTCTAGCGGCTGAAGCGGCTGAGGGCGCCGAAGAGATTGAGGCCGTCGTCTCGGGAAAGTTCATGCATGGGGTCGGCCAATCCGCCGATATGCCCGTGACGGGCGATTGGGTGCTGATTCGCAGAAGTGATGGCGGGCCTGCGGTGATCCACGCCCTACTGCCGCGGGTGAGCAGGTTTTCGCGCAAGGCCAAGGGCGACACCGCCTACGACAGGGTGGAGGAGCAGGTTCTCGTCGCAAATATCGACACGGCGATCATCGTCGCCGCGGCCGGCCAGGACTGGAACGCGCGGCGGATCGAGCGTTACATCGCCCTCGTGATCGATTCGGGGGCGCGGCCCGTGGTGGCGATAACGAAGGCCGATCTGGTCGAGGATATCGGGGACCTTGTCCACAGGACGAGGAGTCTGGCGCCAGCCCTTCCCGTCTTCGCCGTGAGCGCACTCACCGGCCAAGGCATGGATCGCTTCGATGAATTCCTCTTGCCAGGGGTGACCGCCGTTCTCGTCGGCTCCTCGGGGGCGGGAAAGAGCACCCTGCTCAACAGGCTGGCCGGGGGAGCCCTCCAGCGCGTTCAGGACATCCGCGCCGACGACCACAAGGGGCGGCACACGACGAGCGTGAGGACGCTTTTCCGCCTGCCTTCAGGCGCCCTCCTCATCGACACCCCAGGCTTGCGCGAAATCCAGCTATGGACCTCGGAAGATGATGTGGACGCGACCTTCCCCGAGATAGAGGCTCTGGCAGCCGCATGCAGATTCAGGGACTGCTCCCACGACAGTGAGCCGGGCTGTGCGGTGCGCGAGGCTATCGAATCGGGGATGGTGGCGGACGAGCGGGTGGCGGCATGGAGAAAGCTGCGCCGCGAGATCGAGGCTTTGGAGAGGCGGCAGGATCCCCTGCTTGCAGCTGCCGAAAGGGCGCGCTGGCGGAGCATCAACCGGGAGTTCAGGCGCTTCAGCAAGGAGCAGGATCGCTGAGCGCGATGCCACGCCGATTGATCACTTTTTTCCGTAAATATCCTGATGGTCCCCGATATTCACGAGAAGAATATCCTGATCCGTCACAAGGAATTCGAGGGCTATTCGCCAGGCGAGATTGATCGATACGGAATAGCCTTCGAAACTGGCTGTCTTGAAATGATGCAGGCGAAGCGAGGGGTGGAAGGGATTCAATTCGAGAAGCTGCAAGGTTTTCACATATTGTTTTTCGGCTTCGGGATGTTTTTTTAGAAACTTCCTCGCTTTTGCTTCGTAGGAATATGTGAAGAGCAGCCTATACATGATGCACTCTCGCCATGTGCTCCTCGATAGACCCGGCATGGAATCGTCCCTCTTCTATTTCGCGCCTGGACTCTCTGATGGCGGCATCCAGTTCGAATTCCCGTAGCTGGTTGTACTGGTCGATGGGGAGGATTACATATTTCTGTTTACCGCGAACGGTGATTACGACGCCATTATTCTCGGCAGTCATCTCGTCGATGGCGGTGATGCCCTTTACTTTAAGATCGTTGGCGCTCAGCTGTCCAATCATACTCTTACTCCTTTATTTTATAGTACTATTGATAGCACTTTTAAGCAATGTCGTCTAGCTAAGCACATAGAGCTTGCCACTTGATGGAACTTGCAGAAAGCGTAATCAGGCTCGATACTTCAGCCTAAGGGAGGCATCATGAAAAAGATACTCGCGTTCATGGTTCTTTCTGCGGTCTGCCTTTGGATGGCGGCGGCGATTCCGCAGCCTGCGGCGTATTTTTCCTTCGATCAGGCCGATGGGAGCGTGCGGGACTCGGTGAGTGGCGGGGCTTTCGCCCTCCCCTCCTCCGTGGCGATACGATCGGGCGGACCTGCTGGTTCCTTCCTGAACCTGCAGCGGCTGGACAGTTCCTTTGTCTCCCTGGGCAAGGGCTACGGGTTCTCCGGAGATTTCAGCATCGCCTTCTGGATGCGAACCGCTGCCGGCTATAAGGATACGGGAGCCATCATACTGGGGCGGCACATGGCGGGCTGGACCAATGGCTACTGGTTTATGATAAACGCCGAGTGGGGCTATGGCGCCCCCAACAAGCTGACCTTTTATTACTCCAATGCCACGGTGGTATCGAAGACGAGCCTGAACGACGGGCGCTGGCATTATGTCGGACTGAGCCTGAAGAAGGGTGAAGGGGCTTCGCTCTTCATCGATGGGGTGCTGGAGGCTAAAGGTCCTCCTGTCGCCATGGTCGCCCCTGACGCCGAGTTCGTGCTCGGGGGCCTCAACTGGGGCAGCCCTCATGGCAGTTTCGCCGGCGATATCGACGAATTGGGCATATTCGACAGGGCTCTGGAAGCCGCTGATATGAAGGCGATGGCCGCGAACGCGGGGTGGTTCAGGGTCCAGGGGACAAATCCCGGTGTGCCGGAGTTGCCGGGAATGCCAGGAGTGCCTGGAACGACGAACCCTTCCGGGGTTTCGATGAAAATAACTCTGAAAAACGGGCAGGTTATCACCCTGCCCGCTGCTGATATCGCGAAGATAGAATTCGGTAATTAGAGCCTGAGGGCCGCCACGATCGCCGCGAATTCAGCGTCTGTAAGCAGACCCCGCTTTTCGTTGCCCTGCCGCTTCACTTCGGCGAGGACGGCGGAGGTCTTCTCGTCGTCCAGCTCGCCCAAGCCCAGCTCCTTCAGCTTGAAGGTGATGGAGGGCTTGCCGCTCTTCTTGCCAAGAACCACCTTGCCTGCGCGGCCGGTGAGGGCGGGATGGGTGGCGAACATGGCGAGGGGCTGCTCGACGACGAGATTGGCTCCGATGCCGGATTCGCGGGTGTAGTTGCCCTCGCCCACCACGGGCTTGTTCTGGGCTATGGGAACGCCGCTCAGCTCCGAAACGAGGGCTGATAGGGGCGTGATGGCGCCCAGATCGCAGCCGGTGTTGGCGCCGTAGAGAAGGTCGAGGCCGAGGATGAGCTCCTCGAGGGCGGCGTTGCCGGTGCGCTCGCCGAGGCCGTTGACGCAGGAATGGACGACGGAGGCGCCGGCTCCGACGGCGGCCAGCTCGGTGGCCACAGCCATGCCGAAGTCGTTGTGGGTGTGGATTTCGAGAGGCAGGCCGGTGATGTCGATAAATTTGCGCGTGAGATAGACGATGGCTTCCGGCGTGGCGCAGCCCATGGTGTCCACAAGGCCTATGGAATCGGGAGCCGACTCCCTCATGATGGCTTCGAGCATGCGGTCGAGGTCTTCTTCCCGCGCCCGTGTCGTGTCGTAGGGGAAAAAGAGGGCGTGGAGGCCCTTCGATTTGGCGTAGTTGATGATGGGGGCGGATTTGCGGACAACATCCTCCCAGGTCCAGCCGAACTGGTGGACGAGCTTGGGATAGCCGATCGGCACTTCGATGACGACCCCGTCGGCGCCGCAGGCGACAGCTTTGTCCACATCCTCTTTCATGGCCCTGGCGAAGGTGAAGACCTTGGCCTTGAGCTTGAGGGCGATAATCTCCTCGATAGCCTCATAGTCTTCAGCCGATACGGCCGGCATGCCTGCCTCTATCCTGTCCACGCCGACGGCATCGAGGGCCTGGGCGATGCGGACCTTGTCGGCCTTGCGGAAAACGACGCCTGGAGTCTGTTCGCCGTCGCGCAGGGTTGCGTCGTGGATGAGAACCTTGGAAGGCTGCCGGCGCATAGCCGTCACTTCGGGCTTGAAATCGTAGGGGCTGAGCCAGTAGCGGCCTTCGCTGATGTGGGCTTCGCCGAGGCGGTTTTCGTCTACATTTCGCTCGTTCATGGTTGGGCTCCTTGCCTCAGATTTTCTCGAAACGCAACAGTATCCGGTTGGTCACTTCGCTTATGTGCTGTTCCTCGACGAGGACGGTGAGAATGTCGCCGGGACGGATTACCGTGCTGCCCCGCGGGGCGATGATTCTGTCCTTGCGGGAGATCATCGTGATGGTGGCGTCGGCCGGGAGTTCCAGCGACGCGACGGAGGACTCGCCCCTGTAGAGATCGCCGTCGATGAAGAGTTCCACGAGTTCGTATTTAGTGTCGTGGACGGTGACGAGCTCCATTTTCTGCTTGGTTTTCGGCTTTTCGCGTTCGCTCAACTTCAGAAGATCGGCCAACTTCCCGATCGTGGTGCCCTGTACAAGGATGGAGAAAGTGACGGCGAGGAATATTATGTTGAATATCTGATGATCAGGATCAAGGCCGGCTGCTGCGGGATAGGTAGCGAGAACGATGGGAACCGATCCCCGGATTCCGCTCCAGGAGATAAATACCTTTTCGTTGAAGGGCAGCTTCATGCCCAGAGTGCAGAGGAAAACCGTGAGGGGCCGGGCGATGAAGCTGAGGATGAGAAAAATCAGGAGGCCCTGTGGAAGAACTGTCCCCAGGCTCCTCGGGAACATGAGGAGGCCAAGCAGGATGAAGAGCCCCGCGTTGGCGACAAAGGAGAGGGTGGCAGTGAAGGAGGAGATGGACGACTTAAGTGGCAGCTTCGAATTGCCTATGACAAGACCAGCGAAAAATGCCGAGAGCATGCCGCTTGCCCCCGCGAGGCCGGCCGCTCCGTAGCTCGCGAGGATAAGGCCGATGAGGAGGAGGTAGTAATAGCCTGTTTCCACTTCCTTTATTCTTCTGAAAAGCTGGAGGCCAAGCCAGCCGACAGCGAGGCCTATGCCGACACCACCTACCAGCTGCCACGCGAAGGTGAGGGCAATCCGCCCCGCTGCGATTTCGCCACCCGTAGCAATCTGCACGATGAGGGTGGTAGTGATGATGGCCATGGGGTCGTTGGCGGCCGATTCGATCTCGGTGATGGCGGCGGGCCTTCTCAGTATGCTCTTGTTGCGCAAGATGGAAAAGACGGCGGCGGCATCGGTGGAAGAGATCACTGTCGACACAAGGATCGATCGCGCAAACGACCAGCCGCTCAGGAACTGGAAGGCGAAGGTAGTGATGATCATGGTGAGGAGGACGCCGAGGGTGGCGAGCACCATGGTAGGAGCAAGGATGGGCTTGAGGTCGGCCCGCTTGATGCTATAACCGCCAGCGAAAAGGACGAAGACGAGAGCGATATCGGCCAATTGGCGCGTGAGGAGAGCGTCGTCGAAATATATAATGCCGGTGACGTCGCTGCCGAAGAATATGCCCACCGCGAGGGCGAGGATGATCATGGGTACATTAAAGCGGCGGAATACGGCGGCACTCAGGGTGAGGAAAATGAGGATGATGGCACCTGTCAGCAACAATGGAAAGCTCCGTTCGCCGATTCACCGGCTAAGTACATACTGTAGGCTTTTTCGTCATAGGGATAATCCCAGGCGCCCTGGCGGTGGATCAAGGCGCCGCCAAAACCGGTCTTGAAGGTGAAAAGTCCATGGAGGGGATGCTCGGGGTCGGGGTTGGGCGCGACGCCGAAGAGATCGTAGCTTGAGCAGCCTTCGCGTTTGGCGATGCGCATGGCTGCCCACTGGAGGGCATAGGGAGCCATGAGGTTCCTGTCTTCGCCCGAGGAGGCTCCGTAGAGATAGGTGGCTCTGTCGGCGGAAGTGGAGAGGAACATGGCGGCAAGCGGTGTGCTGCCTTTTTCGGCGATGAGGAGGCGCAGGACGGCGTCGGATTGCTGGCCAGTGGCGAGGGCCTGGAAATACTGCAGGCCATGGGGCACGATGCCGTTCCTCCGGGTGGTGGCCTGGTAGAGTTTCTGCCAGAGTTCCAGGTCGTTCGGGCCGCCCTCGCGAACGGTTACGCCCTTTCGGGAGGCGAGGCGGATATTGTAGCGTGTTTTGGGCTTCATCCTTGCCATGAGCGCCTGTTCGTCGCCCCGCAGGTCCACGAGGATGGTATCGGGAGGAAGGATATCGCTGGGCGATTTGCGCAGACCCACTTCGCCTACTCCCCAGTTCATCCTGAGCTCCCGCAGGCGGGCTTCGGGAGGGCCAAGCCAGTTGCCGTCGCTGTCGTAGCGGTCTTCATCGCCCGCGTAGGGGGAAATCCAGGGGAGATCCCAGCGGGTAAAAAGGCAGGCGGGTCCCAGGCTGCGTTGGAGTTCGGAGGAGAGAGCCGCAAGGTATTCTCCGCGGCGGTCGGTGTCGGGGAGGTTTTCAGGGCCAAAGGGCGAGTAGGCGATGCTTCGTCCGCCCCCCACATCGCGCAGAAGGATGAGCACGTCGCCGGAGGGAAGGCTGTCGGCTTCGATATCAAAGGCCAGCACCTGCCAGCCGAGATTTTTCTTTACTCGGCTCCAGAATGTGGTTTGCTGGACAAGCCGGGTGGCCATGAGGGAATCCACGGGCTTGGGAAGGACTCGGACGTCCACGGGGCGTCTCCGGATTTTATTGTAAGCCCGGGAGTTGTGCTTCCGGGCTTTACGATAAAATACGACAAAACAGGTCTTCTATCAAGCAGGGGTCAGACCCCGATTTTTAGCTTTTTACGGTGAGCCACTTCAGCACTTCCTTGATGCTGGAACGTTTGCCTGTCATAAGGATGCCCACGCGGAAGATCTTGGCGGCGAGGAAGGCCATGCCCACGACGCTGGCGGCGAGGAGGGCGAGGCAGAGGCCGACCTGCCAGACTGGGGGATCCGACACGAGGAGGCGGACAAGCATGACAATGGGGCTCGTCATGGGGAAGAGGGAGAGGACCAGGGCGACGGACGAATCCGGATTGGTGACGAGGGTGGAAATCATGACGAGAGGCACCATGAGGAAGATGAGAAGGGGCCAGGCCATCTGCCCCAGATGCTGTTCGTCCTCGCTCGCCGCTCCCATGGCCGCGTAGGCCGAGGAGTAGAGGAAAAAGGCGAGGATAAAGAAGAGGACGAGCCAGCCCATGTTGGCCATCGAAAGGCCGGCGGGCATCGCCATGTGGAAGAAGGGGCCTACGACCAGGGTGAGGAGAAGGGACATAACCATCCAGATCGCGTACTGAAGAAGGCCGGCGAGGCCGAGGCCGAGTATCTTGCCGAACATGAGATCGCGGCTTGTTACGCTCGAGAGCATGATCTCCACGGTTTTGGAGGTTTTTTCGGTGACGACGGAGCGCCCGATCATCTGGCCATAGAGGAGGACGGTCATGTAGATCATCATGACGAAGACGAGGGCCGTCATGAGGATTTCGAAGAAGGAATCGTTGCCGGCGCTCGCCTCCTTGCCGCCAGCCTCGAGCTTGACGACTTCGAAAGCCGGAGGAGTAAGGAGCCTTGCGACAAGGGCGGGATCGATGCCGCTTTGCACGATGCGCATTTCCCTGGCCGCTGCGTCGAGGACGGCCGAGGCTGTGCTGTAGAGGGCTATCTCGGCGCCGCTCTTGGAGTACCAGACCGCGCGGCCGGAGTCGGGCCAGCCCGATTCAACGGAGAGGAGGGCGACGTTCGTGCCGGCGAGAACGGCATCCTTGGCGGCGGCCTCGTCCGGGAGGTTTTTCACCTCAATGTCCATGCCGGCAAAGGCCGCGCCGAGGGCGGTCTGGACGGCAGGGGGCGCCCCGTACAGGGCGAGGGGCTTGCCTTTGGCTATAGCTCCGGGCTTCTGCACGAGGAGGGATGGCAGGACGGTGACGGCGAAGATGAGGAAGGGCCCCAGGATAGTGAGGATGACATAGGCCTTGTTGGCGGCCGTGAGCCTGAACTCATGCCGGATGACCTGGAAGAGTTTACGCATGGTTCGCCTCCTCACCGTTCTCGGTGGAACCGCCCACCAATTTCACGAAGATCTTGTGAAGCGACGGAGCTATGGTTTCAAAACGGCGCACGTGCAGGCGCCCCGCCAGAGCCTGGTAGAGCGCATCGGCATCCGTCCCTTCCTTCAGATCCACCTCGATCCAGCGCGGATAGGCGCTTACGGAAGCGACAAAGGGGAGATCCTTCACGAACGAGCCGTCGCCGTCGAACTCGAGGACGACAGCGTTGCGGCCGTATTTCCGCTTGAGGTCGGCCACCGCGCCATAGAAAACCGCCCGCCCCTTGTTGATGAGGAGAATCCGCTCGCAGATTTTTTCGGCGTGCTCCATGATGTGGG
The DNA here is from genome assembly GCA_964468155.1 of uncultured Treponemataceae bacterium. Classification (GTDB taxonomy): domain Bacteria; phylum Spirochaetota; class Spirochaetia; order Treponematales; family Rectinemataceae; genus CAYXUF01. Next base: position 11,723 of record CAYXUF010000010.1, on the reverse strand, counting down.
TTGAGAAGAGGACGATCGAGCCCTTGTCCTTCAATTCGACCATGACGGCGAGGAGCTGATCCTGGGCCAGAGGATCGAGGCCGGAGAAGGGCTCGTCGAAGAAGACGACCGATGGATTGTGGGCCACGGCGCCGATGAACTGGGCTTTCTGGGCCATGCCTTTCGAAAGCTCCGAAACCTTGCGGTTCCTCCATTCGGAGAGCTCGAAGCGCGCAAGCCAAGTGTCGATGGAGGCGCGGGCTTCGGTTCTCGGAGCGCCCTTGATGGCGGCCAGGTATTCCAGCACTTCGCCCAGCTTGGCCTTCTTGTAGAGGCCCCGCTCTTCGGGCAGATAGCCGATCCGCGCCTTGTCCGCCTCGGTGAGGGGCTTGCCGTCGAAACGTATGACGCCTGAATCGGGGGCGATGATGTTCATGATCATGCGGATCGTTGTGGACTTGCCAGCGCCGTTGGGGCCGATGAGGCCGAATATTTCGCCCGGTTTCGTCTCGAAGGACAGATCGGCAACAGCCTGCACATTGGAATACGCTTTAAAGACCTTATCGACCGTGATCAAGCGCTCGCCTCCTTCAGAACAGTTTCAAGAAAGATAGCAATACTCCGAAAGAAAAAAAAGGAATGCGGGATAATATATCGATATTTTTTAGGCTATTCAACATGACAGGGCAAGCGATCCAGCATCGCGGCTAGGCCCGGCGGCCGGATTTTGCTATACTTTTTCCATGTCCTCCCCTGAGCTTGAGCGCTTCTTCGATATGATCGCGGCTTCCCGCCATTGCGTGGCCTTTACCGGCGCAGGGGTGAGCACCCTTTCGGGCATTCGCGATTTCCGCGGCAAGAACGGCCTCTATAAAACCGTCGATGCCGAAAAAATCTTCGATCTGGCCGTCTTCCTGAGAGATCCCGGCACCTACTACTCGATAACAAAGGACTTTATCTATAACCTGGACGAGAAGAATCCTTCCATCGTTCACCGCGTTCTGGCGCGGCTCGAGTTCGAGGGCTTCCTGAGCTCCATCATCACCCAGAACATCGACCTCCTCCATCAGAAGGCGGGGAGCCTGCGGGTCATCGAAGTGCACGGCACTCCTTCAATCCACCGCTGCCTGGCCTGTGGCGCCACTATGGGCTTTACGGAAGCGGCCGCCATAGTGAAAACAGGCGCCATCCCCCGCTGCCCTTCCTGCGGTTCGGTGCTCAAGCCCGACATCACTTTTTATGGCGAAAACCTCGACCCAAACATTATCTCCGACGCACGCGACGAGGCGCGGCAAGCCGATCTTTTTCTCGTGCTTGGCTCGAGCCTTCTCGTCTACCCCGCCGCCATGCTGCCCGAAATAGCCCTCGACAGGGGCGCGAAGCTCGTCATCGTCAACGACATGCCCACCCACCTGGACCGGCGCGCAAGCCTCAAATTCGAGGACTTGGGCTTGACCTTCGAATTTCTGGAAAAAAAGCTGAAAAACGGTGTCTGACCCCAATTCTTCCGGATTGCAAACAAGCGCTTTTTCTGCTACTACTTAACCCAGAATCGGTGCCCGTAGGGGCTCCAAATCCATACAGGAGGAAGCGTCATGTCCGACACGGACGGCGGGGGTAGCGGTACCCCCTATCACAGTAGCAGCGCATACATGACCCACACGGCACTTCCTTCGGATGACCGGTTCCGTCCAAGGCTCCGCGCCTAGGACTTCCTTCCGGTTTCTCCAGGAAATGCCGCCCAAGGAGAAGCCAACATGATCATAATCAGGACCCAGGGAGACAAGAGCCTCGCCCAGAGCGACACGGTGGTGAAAGACTGCTGGGTGGACGCCCGCAATGTCAGCAGGGAAGACCTGGCGAGACTGGAGAAGGACTTCGGCATCCAGGGCGAACTCATCGCCGACATCATGGACGCCGACGAACAGGCGCGCATCGAGAAGGAAGACGAGTACACGGCCATCATCGTCCGCCTGCCCGTCTTCGACGAAAGCTTCGAGGTGCAGGTCTTCACGGTGCCCGTGGGGATCGTCATTTTCAAGGACAAGATCGTCACGATCTGCCAGCGCTCGAGCGACGTGCTCGACGACCTCACCGGCCACAGGATCCGCGACTTCAGCATCCTCAACAAGAACACCTTCGTGCTCAACCTGATGGGAAGGGCGGCCCTGAGCTACCTGCGCACCCTGAAGGAACTCAACAAGCGGACGGCGATCATCGAGCGGGAGCTGCAGAAGTCCGTCAAGAATAACGAGCTCGTGAAGCTGCTCTCGATACAGAAGTCCCTCGTCTACTTCACCACGAGCCTCAAGACGAACGAGCTCCTCCTCGAAAAGCTGCAGAAATCGCCCTTCATCCGTTTCAAGGAGGAAGAGCAGGAACTGCTGGAGGACGTGCTCACCGACAACAAGCAGGCCATCGAAATGGCCAACATCTATTCATCCATCCTCACGGGGACAATGGATGCCTTTGCCAGCGTCATATCGAACAACATCAATATGGTGATGCGCAGGCTCACGATCGTTTCGATCGTCCTGATGATCCCCACCCTGATATCGAGTTTTTTCGGCATGAATGTCGACCTGCCCTTCCAGGATCACCCCTTGGCCATCGCCGGAATCTTCGGCTTCAGCCTTGTGGCCTCCATGATCGGCGCCCTCATCCTGGGCGACAGGCGTAAGAAGAAAATAAAGTCGATGCCCCTGCCGCTGCCGCAGAACCTGATCGTGCACAGGTAGGCGATCGTAATCGCCAAAATAGCGCTATTTTGGCGATTATGCTAGCCGAATTCGCGCTTTATTGATGGTCGGACGGTTTCAGGGACGGTTCCAGGGCCAGTTTCTGCGCAAGGGCTAGGCGGGCTTCGCGGCGCAGGCCTGCCTGCTCCCAGCGACGGATCTGGTCGGGAGTTTCGGGGATGATCGGCCCGACGGGAATGGGGCGCTTGTCCGGACCGACAGCCACGAAGGTGAGGTAGGCGGGGCAGATCAGGACCTCCTCCTGTGAGCCCGGGCGCCAGCCGGTGACGCGAACACCCACCTCCATGGAGCTGTGGAAGACGCGGTTCACCGATGCCCTGATGACGATGACGGTGCCGACGGGCGCGGGATTCTTGAAAACAAGCTGGTCCACCGAGACGGTGACCACGCTGGAGCCCGAGTGCTTGAAGGCCGCTATGCCCCCCGCCTTGTCCACGAGGGACATGAGATGGCCCCCGAATATCGTGCCGTAGAGGTTTACGTCCGACGGCTGCACCACATCGTCCATCTCCACGACGGAAGCCGAAACAGGCAGGCCGCTCAGCGTAGAATTGTCCTTCCCACGAGGAATATGTAGCCGTTCTCCAAATAGAAATCCTTGAGGGCCAGGTGGTCGAAAACCTTGCCGGGCGTGTCCTCGCGGAGGAAGTAGCCCGCCCCGAGGCTGAAAGAGTCGGCGAAGAAGATATCGAAGCCCGCGCGGGCGGTGATGCCCGTCCTGATCCTCTCCCCGTCGCCGTAGCGGCTCTGCAGGAAGGTGTCAAAGGCCGGCTCTTTGTTCGTGGAGGGGAAGTGGAAATAGAAGGCTGGGCCTGCCCCGATGTAGGGCTTGATGAAGCCGAGGGGCAGCGTGATGTTGAAGGTGAGGGGGGCGTACATCATCGACTCGAAGTAGGCGTCGGCCTTGGCCGGAGCGGCAGGATTCTTGTCCTTGAGCGCGGTGTAGGAGTAGGGGCCTGAAAAGTCGCCGCTCAACGCGTCTTTATCGTAGTAGATATCGCCCAGGTAGAGGACATCGGCGCCCACGGTAAACCAGGAATTCACCGCGAAGGAGACCGATCCCCCATAGAGAGTGTCGGCGATCGACCAGGAAGCCAGGGTGTCGGTGAGATTGGGGCTAAGGCCCATGAAGCCGACCCCTGCGTAGCTGCCGCTTCCCTGCGACCAGACTGGCATGGCAGCGGCTATGGCCAGAACAATGATGATGGCGGCCAATGAACGATGCGGTCTTCCGTACATGCGAGCCTCCTTGGACGAGGGGATTTCTTTTCTACGATTTTACCACGACAAAACCACAATAGAAAGCTTATACTATTCGTCAGGAACCTACATCAGGAGAGTGCGCAGTGCGAATAGCCTTTTTTGCCGACGCCTATCATCCCAGGATAAGCGGACAGGTGACTTCCCTCGACGAGTTCTGCAAAGGTCTCACCGAGCGCGGCCATGAGGTTCGGATCGTCTGCCCGGAATACCCGGCAGAGAGGATGGAAGGCCACACCGATCTTTTCCCCACGATCCGCGTGCCTTCAGGCACGGCCATCGTTTCCAGGGACGACAGGCTGGGCCAGCCCTGGCGCGGGTACTACGCCATGAAGGCTCTCAAGGCTTTCGATCCGGAGGTTGTGCACATCCAGACCGAGTTCTCCATCGGCGCCATGGGGCGGCGCTATGCCCGGCGCCACGGCTTTCCCATCCTCTCCACCTGCCACACCCACTACGAAATGTACATGAAGGGCTATTTTCCCCTTCTGCCTGAATTCATAAGCCGGAGCGGAGCCCGCACCTGGCTGAGGAACATCTACGCCCGCGACGATCTGATCATAGCCCCGACGCGGATTATCCGCGACGTGATGCAGAGCTATGGCATCGACTGCGAATATGAGGTGATCCCCACCGGGGTGAACGAGGAAAAATTCCAGCCCCGCCCCGCCGAGGCCGCGGATTTCAGGCGCAGCCTGGCCGAGAGCGAAGCAGGATTCGACAAGGGCTGCCTCCTCGTCTACGTGGGACGCATCGGCAAGGAAAAGAACCTCGATCTCCTCGCACAGGCCATGGTGAGAATCGTGCGCGAGGCCCCCGACACCCGCCTCCTTATCGTGGGCGATGGCCCCCGCAAGGAAGAGCTGCAGGAAACCTTCCACAACCTCGGGCTGGGCGGGAACGTGGCATGGCGCGGCTTCATGGACCGCGACCTCCTGCCCGTAATCTACTCGGCTGCCGACATCTTCGTATTCCCCTCGAAGACGGAGGCACAGGGACTCGTCACCATCGAGGCCATGCTCTGTAGAACGCCCGTGGTGGGCGTCAACATGATGGGCTCGGCCGAAATACTCAAAGGCGATATCGGAGGCTTCCTGTCGGAGGACGAGGCTGATGATTACGCCGACAAGGTGCTCGCCCTCATCCGCGATCCGGCGCTGCGCGCGGCCAAGGCCGCCCAAGCCCGCGACCACGCGAAAAACTGGACTACCGGTAAATCCTGCGATTTGATGGAAAGCCTCTACCGACGTCTGTTCACGCGCGGCCTTTGACTTTACTATAAAGCCGGAGGCTGGAATGCGGAAAACCTACGAAGCGATCAACGAGAAAATTGCTAAGGGCGAGGCTGTTGTGCTCACCGCCGAGGAAGTCGTCCACATGGCGGAGGAACTCTCGCCGAAGGAAATAGCGGAAAAGGTAGATGTGGTGACCACAGCGACCTTTGGCGCCATGTGCTCATCCGGCTGCTTCATCAACTTCGGGCATTCCGAACCCGGCATCCGCATGGAATCGCTGTCGCTGAACGATGTTCCCCTCTTCGGCGGAATCGCGGCTGTGGACGCCTACATCGGCGCGACAGAGGTTGCGCCCGACAGTCCGCGCTACGGCGGCGCGCACCTGATCGAGGCCCTCATCCGGGGCGACCGGCTTGTTCTCAAGGCCCAGGGCAAGGGAACGGACTGCTATCCGAAGCATTCGGCGAGCACGGTTATCGACAAGAACAGCGTCAACGAAATGATCATGGTCAATCCGCGCAACGCCTACCAGAACTATCCGGCAGCTGTCAATTCGGGCGACCGGATCATGTACACCTACATGGGCACCCTCCTGCCACGCCTGGGCAATATCACCTATTCGACATCGGGCGAGCTCTCCCCCCTCCTCAAGGATCCCGAGCTTCGCACCATAGGCATCGGCACAAGGGTCTTCCTTGCGGGAGCCCAGGGGTTTGTAAGCTGGAACGGCACGCAGTTCAACACCGAAAAGCCCCGTAACGAATTCGGATTGCCCCTCAGCAACGCGCGCACCCTCATGCTCACCGCGGACATGAAAAAAATGGATCCGGCTTTTATCAAGGCCGCCTACTTCGAGCGCTATGGGGTGTCGCTCTATGTGGGCCTGGGAATACCCATACCAATTCTCGATGAGGATATAGCCCGGCGCGTATCGGTAGCGAACCGACAGATCGAGACGACGATCTGCGATTATGCCCAGAACGGCCACCCGGGAATCGCGAGGGTAAGCTACGCCTCCCTGCGTTCGGGCAAGGTCAGTCTCAACGGCAAGGACATACGGACATCGCCGCTTTCAAGCTTATCCAAGGCCAGGCAGATCGCCGAGCTGCTGAAGGCGCAGGTAGTATCGGGCTCCTTCCCCCTGGCTCCACCCATTCAGCCCCTTCCCGAATTTTCCCAGGTGCGAGGGCTTGCCCAGGAAGGAGACGCGTCATGAAAGAAAAATTCGTCCTCGAATTCACGGAGCAGGTGGTCGATGACCCTATAATTTACAGCATTATTAAAAATTTTGACGTCAAGGTGAATATTCTCCGCGCCGAAATCTCCCCGGGGCGGGAAGGCAGCATGCTCATCGAAATCGAGAGCGATCCCGAGCGCCTCGCCATGGCCGAAGCATTTCTGAATGAGCGTTCGGTGCGGTTGATACCGATAGCCCAGAGCCTGCAGTTCAGGGAAGATGCCTGCATCGACTGCGGCGCCTGCACCGCCGTGTGTTTTTCACGCTGCCTCAGCATCGGGAAACCGGACTGGAAACTCCATGTCGACAGAAACAACTGCATCGCCTGCGGATTGTGCGTATCGGCCTGCCCCCTTGGACTCTTCACCCTCAAATTCGGCGGCTAAGTGAACGAAAATAAAGGGCCGACGCAGACACCCCACGCCGGGAAACCTATTTCAGAACGCTTCTACAGGGCGGGCATGGGCGACCGTTTTCATTCCTGGACCCTCGCCTGCAAGGAGAGCGATTTATGGATAGGGGTCGATCCCGCCTCGTGGTCGCCCGCCATGGAAGCTTTCGCGCGAAAATCCCTTCTCGAGGCGCGGGCCGAGCTTGAATCCTATGGGGCAGCGCATCCAGGGCCAGCGGGGTTCTTCGACAGCCTCGCGCCTCTCGGGGACGACGCATCGGCTCCCCGCCTGATCCGCTCCATGCTCGTCGCCGCCAGAAGCACAGCCATCGGAAACAGCCCTGGAGTCGGGCCGATGGCCGCGGTGGCTGGAGCCGTCGCCGAGCATGTCGGCCGCGCGCTTCAGGACGCATTCCATTGCGCGGAGATAATCGTCGAAAACGGGGGCGATCTCTGGCTCGCCTTCACAGAACCGCTTGGAGTAGCGGTCTTTGCCGGGGATTCACCCCTCTCGGGGCTTGTAGGCGTCGAAATCGAGCCGGAACTCTCGCCCTGCGGCCTGTGCACATCGAGCGGAACGACAGGCCCTTCCTTGAGTTTCGGCTACGCCGATGCCGCGGTAGCGCTCTGCCGCGACGCAGCGAAAGCCGATGCCTGGGCGACGGCGCTCGGGAACATGATCCAGTCGGCCGCCGACATTGAAGCATCCCTCGAACAACTCCGCGAGGCCAGGGAGCTGCTTGGCGCCCTCGTTGTGGTGGGCGACAGGATGGGGATCAGAGGCAGGTTGCGTTTAAAACTATTCAAATAATCTGAGCATTATCGCCTCGTGTAGCTTATAATTCATAGCAAAGTTGGCTTGAGAGGCACGCCGTGGGTCACCATAATGACTCGATCGATCCTTATGAAGAGTATCTGGACAGTCTTGGCTATGAACTCATCGACCTTGGCCTGGATTTCAACTCCATCAAGCATGTTTACTACGTGGAATCCAAGAAGACGGGCGAACCTCTGGCGAATCAGCTTCTGTACAGGGAAGATATCAAAAAGATTATCAAGACGCTGACCAAAAAACCGTGACAAAATTCCATCGTTAAGTCATAATTGGTACTTTTATCAAATTTTTAATTCATTATCCTTGCAGTCACTCTTTATATGCATAAAACTATCTATAGGAGAAACCTTTAGGGAAAACGCAAAAAGCTTGCCCTGAAAAGTCCTATGGAGGAGCCCTTATGAAGCGAAAAGTATGCGCCTTCTTTATCGTGCTTTCTGTTATCGCGGCCGTATTCATGAGCCTTTCCTGCTCCCCGACGGGGGGCGGGGGCGACACCCTGCTGGAATCTGTTTCCGACATCCTGAAGAACATCCCCGAGATTAAGCCGGCGCTTCCCAAGAGTTTGCAGCTGTCCGATAGCGTTAAAAAGGTTAAGGCCTCCCGGTTTGTTGACTATGAACCCACCGAATTGACAACATCGAATGTAAAACCCGTAAAATCCCAGGCCTGGATGGATCTACAGGAAGGTGACAATGTGCAGCTCATGTTCAACAGGGCGGTAAAATTCCTTGCCAACTATGCGACGGCCAATAATATCGCCATCGACGAGGAATTCAGCGCACCAATCACCGCCTCTACCCTCACCGATATCTTTAAGCTCCAGGGCAACATCGCATCGGGAATGACGGTGACCAACAAATGCGTGATTAAAGGTTCTGATCCAAAAGATATCGTGATGTACTGCAAGATTTCCATCAATAATGGGCATTCAACAGTGCCGATAAGCGCAAAGGTGGGCATCAAGACCAGAGACGATGCCTCAGTGATGCTGACCGTCAACCTCGATATTGCGATAGGTAACGGCATGACCCAACGTATGTATGTCACCTTCGATTCAGCCACTGGTGCATGCACATCGGTAGTTTCGATGCAGGAAGGCAGCCTCGATCGTGGCACCTTTATTCGAACTGCAACAATCGGCAACGACGGTTCAATATCGACAGTGAATCGATCCACAGGTACAACCGAAATGCCAGGCTTTACCCATATCGCATACGGCGATGATAATTATGGCGGCATCGCATCGCTGTTCAGCTTCACGAATCCTTTGGATAGCACAACAACAGATTTTTACTATGGAGAGTATTATAACAGCGACGGGAATTTGATTCGCCGTGACAATGGTAATTCGAGTATTTGGAGCATAGACAGCCAGGTTCTCGATCACCAGAGGAATATCCAATCCTGGGCTGGAGTTTCGGCAAGCAACCTCCCAGCAAAAATCTATGTAAGGGAGAAGACAGGAGGGACAGGATACCAATATTCTACCGATGGAACAAACTATAATAATTTTGCGCCGGGCGAAAACTACGGATATGTAGATGCCAATAACTATTGGTTTGGATTCTACTTCAAGGCGAATACAGCCTCCCAATCGATGTCATCCGGCGATGGCCTATATTATCTAGAAAAAATAGAAGCCATTTCAGATGGCGACTATGTAGGAAAATCAACCTATTACCTGGGTTATGTAGTTCCCGCAGCAACCTCGCTTTTCGGAAAATCCCTCTATCTTGATTATGAATATCCCCTGAACAGCCTTCTGCCTATCGTCGGGGACTATAAACTTTTCCAAAAGCAGGAAGGCGACAGCATGTCCACCACATGGACCGACTGGAATGGTGATTCAATAACAAACACCTTTGCCTTCTATACATATTATCTGGACAGCAACCTCTCCGGAGATCATACGCTCAAGGAGCCAGGCATTGACATCGATCTTAGCAACAATCTCATGAATTATGATGTCTATTACTTTTCAGGCGGAAAACTGACCCAAGCGAAGGGCTATTTTTTCAGGACCAGCCAGGCTTTGCCTGTGTACTTCACTCCAACTTCTGCGGCTGATACAAGCGCAATAAATGGAGTAAACACAGCAATGCAGGCTTTAATGACTTCAGCATTGGCTCTCGACAACACAGACTATACAACTCATTTGATTTCGCTCTCAGGCGACTCGGTATTGGAAGGTTTGTCATTATAGCCGAGGACAAGAATAAAAGGCTGCATTTAGGATAACACGCTTTAGAAACTATAAAAAAGGCGGCGGTAAAGCCAGTCTGTTCGACCTGAGCTTCACCGCCGCCTAGCGTCAAGGCGCCATGTGGGCGCCTTCCGGATTAATCCTACTTTTTCTTGATGAGAATGAACTCCACGCGCCGGTTTTTCCAGCGGTTCGCAGCGTCCTGGAAACTCACCACAGGTTTGCTGGAGCCGAGACCTTCGGCGCTCAGGCGCTTGGGATCCACGCCGTCCTTGATGAGCAGGGACATCACCAGCTTCGCCCGTCCAAGGGAGAGAGGCAGCAGTTCCTTCGTCTCCTCTTCCTGTATCTTGGCCTGGGAGAGCCCGGCGATCTTCGCCGCGCTGTTGGCATGACCCTGGATCTTTATGTTGTACTCAGGATACTTGTTGAGGATCTGGGCGATCTGGGCTATTACCGTTTCGTTATTCTCGATCACCTCGGCGCCCAGGTTGTTGAAGTCGGCGTAATTGGACCTGAAAACGATGGAGGGAACCTTCACCATCAGGTTTTCACCCGCTTTTACAACGAGAACATCGACAGCGACGCTACCAGTGGAACTTGCGCTCTTGCCAAGCTTATCCTTGACCGTGAACGTGAAAGGATAGTCGCTGGCCGACTGGACTAATTCCTTGGCCGACGACTGACCGTTCCATGCGATAGTCGCGGGCGGATTGCCTTTGCCTGACCAGCTCATGAAGAGTCGCTGCTGGGCAGCGGCACCGGCTTTGGCCGATTCCACCACCGCTTTTTCAAAGACTTCCAGCTTCCATTCGGCTATGCCCGCTCCAGAGTCGGCGCCTAGGTTGAAGGTGAGGCTGTCGTCCTTTCCATCCCCATCGGGGCTGAACCTCGCGGGCGAGGCGCCAGCGCTTGCGGAGAGCCTGGCCAAGGCGGCCTTTTCGGCTGCTGCTTTATCCGCCAAGGCTTGGGCAGCGGCTTTGTCCGCTGCGGCTTTGTCTGCTGCAGCTTTATCGGCTGCGGCTTGTGCGGCAGCCTTGTCCGCTGCAGCTTTATCGGCTGCGGCTTTATCGGCATTAGCCTGAGAAAGCGCCTTGTCGGCAGCGACCTGAGCCGTGGCTTTTTCTGCTGCGGCTTTTTCGGCGGCGGCTTTTTCGGCGGCGGTCTTATCAGCGGCCGCCTTGCTTGCCGCAGCTTGGGCCGCAGCGTTATCCGCAGCGATCTGAGCTGCAGCTTTTTCTGATAAAGCCTGAGCAGCAGCCTTGTCTGCAGCGGCTTGGGCGGCTGCTTTTTCCGCAGCGGCTTTGTCAGCAGCGGCCTGAGCTGCAGCCTTCTCCGCTGCGGCTTTATCGGCAGCAGCCTGAGCCGCTGCTTTTTCCGCGGCAGCCTTATCGGCAGCAGCTTGTGCTATAGCCTTATCGGCTGCGGCTTTATCGGCGGTAGTCTGTGCCGCGGCTTTATCAGCAGCAGCCTGCACTGCGGCCCTTTCTGCCGAAGTTTTGTCGGCGGCGGCCTTATCAGCGGCAGCCTTATCGGCAGCAGCTTTGTCAGCAGCGGCTTTTCCAGCGGCGGCCTGGGCAACAGCTTTATCAGCAGCGACTTTGTCTGCAGCAGCTTTGTCAGCGGCGGCCTTATCGGCAGCGGCCTTATCGGCAGCAGCTTTATCAGCGGCAGCCTTATCAGCTGCGGCTTTGTCTGCGGCAGCTTTATCGGCAGCAGCTTTATCGGCAGCTACCTGGGCAGCAGCTTTGTCAGAGGCGGCCTTGTCGGCAGCGGCTTTATCAGCAGCAACCTGGGCAGCGGCTTTGTCGGCGGCAGCCT
>CAYXUF010000009.1:9630-60789 GCA_964468155.1 uncultured Treponemataceae bacterium | reverse complement strand
CGCCGAAGAGCCGCCTGAACATGTTGTGGAAATTCTTCTTGATCTTGTTGTAGGTATCGAGGAAGAGCTCGGCGCTCTCGTTGCGTATCTCGTCGGTGATCTGCCTGAGGTCGTCGCGCGCCTTCTGGAGATCGGCCATCTGGCCGGAGAGGAAATCGTAGCGTTCCTTGACTTCCTTGTACTCCTCGGGGGCCATGAGGTTGACGGAACCCAGATCCTTGAGCCTGCCGCGCAGCGTCGAGAGGTTATCCCTCAGCTCGGAAACCGGGTGGCTCAATTCAAACATCCTCGCCTCGAATTCCGCAAGATCGCGGGAATACTGCTCGAGGAAGTTTTCGCGGATGTTCTTGATCTCCGTCTCGCTCTGGGCTATGGAGAGATGGATCGTCTCAAGCTCGGCCTGCACGGCCTGCATCCTGTCGGCAAGGCGGGTGGAATCCTTCTTTCTCTGGACAAGATCGGAGTTTTTTGCCGCGATGCCATTCTCGAGCATCTCCATGGAGGAGGAGAGTTTCCTGCCCTTGGCCTCGATTTCCGCCAGCTCGGAATCTATTTCGTCGAGCTCCTCGCCGAGCTCGTTCGCCCGCCGCGTCTCCGCGTATACTTCCGTCTCCTGCTCGCGCAAGGATGCTTCCTGGCCGGAAATCTCCCTGCGGAAGACGGCGAGGGCATCCTGGGCGCCCGTCATCTGGGTCTGGAGCATCGTCCGGCCGAGTCGGGCTTCCTCGAGAGTGCGTCTGTAGGCGTCGATCCGCGCGGCGAGTTCCCTGTTCTCGGCCCCGAGGGAGTCGATGGTGGCCTTGTGGGCCCCGATGCGCTCGATGCTCGCGGCGATGGATCCGTCTATAGCCCTCTTTTTTGTCATGATCCCCTCGGGGGAGAGGAATTCGTCGAGGAAGGAGGGCGTCGTTTTCTTGTAAAAGGAGAATTTTTCGGAGAGCTCGGCAAGGGCCTGGGGAGTGCCGGTCAAATCCTCGGCTACCTTGAGGACGGTGGCCACGAAGTCGGCGGCTTGCTTGCCTTCGTAGGCGAGGGAACGCTTCACGTCGGCAAGGAGGGCTGCCTTGCCCTCGAAGCTCGCGCGAATCCTGTCGATGAGGGACTGTATCTGGGTTTCGAGAGCCAGGCGCTCGGCCGAGGAATAGCCCGAATCCTTGAGGCGGGCGTCTAGCTGCTGCACGATAGTCTCGGTGATCTCGTCGAGGGCGAGGCGGGCCGCGGCCACCTCCTCCTCGATGTTCTGGATCGAGATGCCGCGCCGGGCCGCTTCCTCGTCATTGCTGCGCAGGGCGAGGCTGGCCGCCTTGATGTTCGACTCGAACTCCTCGATGTGCCGCTCGGTGTCCTTCAGGCGCGCCTTGTAGTCGGCGAGCTCGCCTTCCTTGTCGGCTTCCTCTTCGCGCAGAGCCGCGATCTTGTCCCTGATGCTTTTCGACCGAAGCTCCAGCTGGTCGATCTTGGAGCGGATCTCGCGGATTCTGTCGGCGACGAGGGTCTTGTGCTTTTCGGCCCCGTTCTTCTCCACGGCGAGGCCATAGAGATTTTTCTGCATTTCGACGAGCTGGGTTTCCATCTCGTTGACGAGGTCGAGGCTTTCGGACATCGAGGCGGTGAGGGCTTCGGATTCGGCCCTGATCTTCTCCCTCTCCTGCTTTTTCGCCGTGAATTCGGCGTCGCGCCTTTCCTTGTCCCGGAGGAACTGCCGCAGGCGGAGAAGGAACACATCGCGCTCAACCTCGAAAATCCTGTCCTTGAGGGCCCTGAAGCTCACCGTCTTTTCGGCTTGATGCTTGAGGCTGTCATGGGAACGCTTCACCTCGGCGAGCACGGCATCGATCTGTTTCATGTTCTCTTCGGTGCGCTCGAGCTTGGTTTCGGCTTCCCTCACCCTCACCTTGTGCTTGGTGATGCCGGCCGCTTCCTCGAAGAGATAGCGCCTGTCCTCGGGCTTGGAAGAGAGTATCTGGTCGATTTTGCCCTGCTCCATCACCGAGTAGGCTGACTTGCCTATGCCCGTGTCCCAGAAGAGCTCGCGCACTTCCTTGAGCTTGGCCAGCGTGCCGTTGATGTAGTATTCGCTTTCGCCCGAGCGGTAGAGGCGGCGCTTTATCGCCACCTCGGGCACGTCCAGGGGGAGGGTTCCCGTTTCGTTGGAGATGGTGATCGTCACTTCCGCGACGGAGAGGGGTTTACGGCTCTCGGTTCCGTTGAAGATGATGTCTTCCATCGAATCGGCGCGGAGGCTTCGGGCCGACTGCTCGCCCACGACCCATTTGATGGCGTCGACGACGTTGGACTTGCCGCAGCCGTTGGGGCCGAGGAGGGCCGAGATGCCGTTCGAAAACTCTATCTTCGTGCGGTCCGCGAAGGATTTGAAACCGAAAATCTCAAGGCTTTTTAAAAACAAGGCTGATTCCCCTCATGGTTTTGCCTCGACATCCGTATCATTCGTCCTGTTTGATGAGGATGTCGTACACTTCCTGCGGGGTTGCGCAGGCGAGAAGAGAATCGCGCAGTTCTGCGGCCTTGAGGCGGGCCGAGAAGAACGAGAGCGTCTGCAGATAGTACGCGTGCTGGTTGTAGGCAGCGGCGATCATGAAAAGAAGGCGCACGGGCACGTCGTCGAGGGACTGGAAGTCGGCGATGTCGCACTTGGAGACGCCCACGGAGACGACGAGGTCGGTGACCGAGGAGAGCCGCACGTGGGGGATCGCGATTCCCCTGCCTATGGCCGTGCTCATCAGTTCCTCGCGCCTCAGGATTTCGGCGATCAGATCCTGCTTGTTCTTGATCTGGGGAGCCGTGGAAAGGTTTTCGGCGAGGGCGACCAGGGCGTCGCGCTTCTTGGAATAGTTGAGGAACAAAACCCTGTTGGGGGCGATGATGTTCTGGATTTGGATGGAGCCGATAAGACCGGCGGGCCTGTTCGAGGAGAGCCTTTCATTGACCCAGCGTTCGATGTCACTTTTCTTGAATCGCCACACCGTGCCGATCTTGCCGGAAGGAATGTCGCCTTTCTGCGCCCAGTCGTATACCGTCCTTTCCGATACGCGGAGGTACCGTGCAACCTCTTCTATGGTCAGGATGTCGTCATCCATGCGAAAACCCCCTCTCTATTTGGAATCTAATGACATATTATTGAAGGCAATGGCGTTTCCTGTCAAGTGCAAACATACAAGCCGCCAGAAAATGAGGGCAACTCGGAGCCGTGGAGGCTTTTAGGGCTCGAATGACTGCAGGATTTCGCGGATAGCATCGGGATCGAAACCCTGCTTCTTCAGAGCCCAATAGAGGGCGTCGCGGAAGCGCTCGTTTTTCTTCAGGCCTTTCTTATGCCACTGCGCTTCCAGGCGGGCGGTTTCCTTGGCGGCGGCGCGGGCGAGGGCATGGCTGAAGTCGAGGCCTTGGAGGGCTGCTTTGACTTCGCCCTCGCCCAGGCCGCGCGAGCGGAGCTCGGCGGCCAGGAGGGCCGGGCCGCAGGCCCGGCCCTCCGCGCGCCCCCTCGCCCAAACGCGGGCATAGCGTGCGTCATCGACGACACCCTCGGCTTTCAGCCTCTCGAGGACAGCCTGCGCCGCCTTGCGTGAAAAACCCTTGGCGGCAAGCTTGGCAGCCAAGCCCTGGCTCGACTGTTCGGCTCTCGCGCAGAGATCGATCGCCTTGCGCATGGCGCGCTGTTCCTCATCGATAGTGGAAAGAAACATATAAAGATCATCTTCGCGATCGAATTCGGGCACAATGGCAGGCAGGGCTTCCAGCCCTGCCCTCTCTGCCGCGCCGCTTCCGCCTTTAAAAAAACCGGGCAGCTCGGCGCAGCGTGAAAGCGGTATAAAAAAAGAAATGCCCCCGGTCACGACAAAGGTCGGATTCCCGGAGGCATCGAAACGTACGGATTCGATCCGCACCGTACAATATCCTTTTTAGCGCTTGGAGAACTGGAACCTTCTGCGCGCTCCCCTCTGGCCGTACTTCTTGCGTTCGACCATCCTCGAGTCGCGGGTGAGAAGACCATTGGCCCTCAGGGCTGCGTGATTCGCGGGATCCACCTGACCAAGAGCGCGGGCGATACCGTGGGCGCAGGCCCCCGCCTGGCCGTTGACGCCGCCGCCGAGAACGCTGATCACGATGTCATATTTATTTTCGCTGGCCGTCACAACGAGGGGCTTCCTCACCGAGGCGAGAAGCTCCGCCACCTTGAAGTACTGTCCGGCTTCCACCTCGTTGACGAGAAGCTTGCCAGTGCCCTCACGGAGGAAGACACGAGCGACAGCGCATTTTCTTCTACCAGTGCCGATTCCAAGATTTCTGACCATTACATACCCCTTCTGTTCACAGGTCGATGGCGACCGGTGCTTGGGCCGCATGCGGATGCTGGGAACCAGCATAGATCTTCGCGTTTTTATAGAGCTTGCGGCCCAGGGGCCCCTTGGGAAGCATTCCGCGGACAGCTAGTTCCAGAGGGGCGATAGGATCGCGCCCGATCAGGTCCTGGAAAGTATAATCCTTCAGTCCGCCGGGATAACCCGTGTGCTTGTAGTACATCTTGTTCTGGCGCTTTCTGCCCGTGATAGCCACCTTTTCGGCATTCACGATCACGATGAAATCGCCTGTTTCCTGGCTGGGAGTATAGGTCGGCTTGTTCTTGCCGCGAAGCATGGAGGCGACTTTTGCGGCCACGCGGCCGAGAGGCTTGCCCTCCGCGTCGATCACATACCACTTACGCTCGGCGGTCGCGGAAGTTACGAAAATGGTCTTCATCAAAGTATACCTTTACCTTATTCCTTCAGTTTTCACACAATGCGCGAGGCATATTCCCACATTATGAAGAATGTGTCAAGGTCGGCGCCTCAGTCCTGCTTGGCTTCGGGCTTTTCCTCGGTTTTTTCCTCGGCTTTCGCCTCTTCCTTTTCCTCTTTTTCCGCTTCCTTCTTGTCCTTGATGTCAGCCACACCGATGAGAATGGCCACAGCGCCGATCAGCAGGGCGAGAACGGGAACCGACCCCCTCAGAAAGGCCAGCACATCGCCCCACCAGCCCAGAACGCCGGGAAGAACCATAAGGACAGCAGCGACTACAAGTACGACACCTACTGCGAGAGCTACCATGTTAATACTCCTTACAGTCGAAAATATGGCGCATTATAACAAGATCGGCATCTGTTGGCAATATTCGACGGCAGTTGTCAATTCGGTCCGATGCGGATATAAAGAGTCCCATGATCGCCCCGGGAAACCTCGTCATCTACAAGACACACACAGCGCGGGTAGCCTCATGCGTCGATGCCCGACTCGTCCTTGAACTGGAATCGGGCGAATCCGTCAAGGTGAGGGAAAAAGACATAAGCCTCCTCCACCCGGGGCCAGTGAGCCGCATCCCCCTTGCCGCCGAGGGCGGCGATTTCATCACTGCCCACGCCATGCTCGCCACCGATCATGAAGGTCGCGATCCCATACCGACGACATGGAAGGAACTCTCCGACCTCGTCTTCGGGGAATTCAGCCCCCAGACAGCCCTGGCCTGCGCGCGCCAAGCCGCATCAGGAGGCCTTTTCGGCATGGGCGAAGCCGGCCCCTACGCCCTGAGCTTCGAGGAGCTCGACCGGATCAGGAAAAAAGACGAGGTAAAGCTGCTTGAGGGCCAACGCCGTTCCTCCTTTATCGCCGAACTTCGGGCAGCCATGCGGCAGAAGGGAGGCGAAAACCTCAGGCAGAACCAGGAATTTGCCCGCTTTATCGCCGAGCTCGAATCCTTCGCCCTCGGTTCGGGCGAACGATGTCCTCTCGCCGCCGAGGCCGGCATCCACGAAAGCCGCGAATCCGTGCACCAGGCATTGATCGATTCAGGCCTCTGGCCCTCTTCCTTCAACCCATGGCCCTCGAGGGCTGGCTGCGCCCTCTGGCCTCCCAGGCTCGATTTTCCCGACGACGAGCGAGCCGACCAGGCCATGGAAAGGCGAGATCTGCGCCATCTCGCCTCCTATGCCATCGACAACGCCTGGTCCACCGATCCCGATGACGCCATAGCCTTCGGCGAGGGCCTCGTCTGGGTCCATGTCGCCGATCCGGCCGCCTTTATCGCCCCATCGTCCCCTGTCGACGCAGAGGCTCTCACGCGCGGGGCTACCCTCTACCTCCCCGAGCGAATCGTGCCCATGCTCCCCGAAGGCACGATACAGAGGCTCGGACTCGGCATCGGCGAAACCTCCCCCGCCCTCTCCTTCGGCATAAGGCTCGGCGAGGACGGAAGCCCCGTGGAGACGATCATCGTACCGAGCCTCGTCAGGGTCACCCGCCTCAGCTATGAGGAAGGCGATGCCCTCCTTGAGGCAGGGGATATAACCCTGAAGAGCCTCGATGCCCTGGCGAGGCTGCGCCACAGGCGCCGCCTCGCGAACGGAGCCGTCGATATCGACATGCCGGAATCCTCAATGAAGGCAGAAGGCGACGACATACGCTTTTTGACCATAGCAGCCACGCGCTCATCAGAAATCGTACGCGAGATGATGCTCCTCGCCGGGGAGGCAGCCGCGCGCTGGGCCTTCGAACGCAGGCTGCCCTTCACCTACTCCAGCCAGGAAGCCCCACAGTTGCCCAAAGACCTCTCGCGCAGCGACGATGTTTCCAGCCAGCCCCTCCTTTCCCTCCAATACCAGCGGAGAAAGGGGATGAAGGCGAGCATCGTGGGCACCGAATGCCTCGCCCACCAAGGCCTGGGCCTTTCCTTCTACTCCCAGGTGACAAGCCCCCTGCGCCGCTATCAGGATCTTCTCGCACACCACCAGATACGCTCCTTCCTTGCCTCCGGCGTCCAGGGAGCCCTCTCGGCCGACGAGGTGTCCCGGCGCTGCATCCTCGCGGGCCAGGCAGCCGCCGCCACGCGGCAGGCCGAGCGCGACTCGCGCCTCCACTGGATAACCGTCTACCTGACGAGGCATCCCGACTGGAAGGGCGAGGCGAAGGTTCTGGATATCAGGGATCGCGACGCATGGATCATCATACCTTCCTTCGGCTTTGAAACCTCCCTGCGGACGAGGCAGACGCTTTCACTCGACGAAACGTTAACCGTGTCGGCGGCGCGCTCGTCGATCGCGATGCACGACATCACCTTCGATCTGGTCTAAGGGCAGCCGCAGCGTCGACCCTGACACTCGCGGAACGATATTGACCTTATGCCCCAGGCCTCCTATGCTTGGTGGAAGAAAATGGACACAAAGGAAAATAAGCTTTTCGCTATACTCTCTATCGACATACCCGAACTCTCCTTTTCAGGGGAGAGCGAGGAAGAGGCAAGCCTGATAGAGGCCTGCCATAACATCATCCAGAGTTCGGCGAACGCGCAGCAGGGCGAGCTCGTAAAGGCCATCGGCGACTCATTCCTCCTTTCTTTCGCCAACAGCCAGGATGCCGTCGCCTGCGCCCTCAATATCGAAAAAAAACTGAATGCCATACAGGCCTCATGGCGAAGCTCTCGCCAAGCCCTGCGGGCGCGCATGGGCATTCACATCGGCGAGGTGGGCTTTTTCGGAAAAAACATTTTCGGCGATGCCGTCGACACGGCCGCCGCCCTCCAGGCGGCGGCCGTCCCCGGCACCCTCTGCGTATCGGGCGAAGTCCTCTCACTCGCGCGCGAAACCTTGAGCCTCGATGCGAAACCCCTCCCGGGCTCGCGGCTGAAAGCCCTGCCCTCGGGCTTCCAGGCCTACACGATTTCGGCTGCGCCAGCCGCGCCTGCCAAGCCAGCGGCCTCAGCTGAGGCTGCAGCTGAGGCCTCAGCTGACGCTGAAGCTGAAGCCGCGCGCCAGGGCCCTGACCCGGCCCAGACTCAGGCCGGCAGCCCCAGCCTCGGGGAAATCCGCGGCGCGATTCTGGAAGAAATCCGCACTAAAGGAAGGCGACTCACCGTGGACGAGACCCTTCGGAAATTCGGCTGGTACGGCGTCGAAGCCACCGAGGTCATCGCCTCCATGGCCGAATCGGGCCTCCTTGTCAACGAAAAACCGGGCAATCGTCCTTCGGAAGCTCAAGCCGAGTATCGAAACAGATCAAGCCCCGGTTACGGTTCGGCGAACGCGAAAGGCGATCTTGGCCGCAGCATAGAATCAGCCATCCATTCCATCGTCTCCGAGATAGAGCGGGCCGTGGAGACCGGCTCGGGGAGCCTTGGCTCAGGAAGCCTTGGCTCGCACCGCGGCGGCGATTCCCCCGGCAGCGGCATCCGCATCAACATCGACAAGGACAGCTTCAAGGAGAGCGCGCGGGATCTCAAGCATGTAGGCCGGGAGATAAAGGACCAGATAGGAAGGGGCGGAAGCCGAAGCATGCCGGCCAGCGCCCAGCCCGCGACGGCCGCCTTCAGCAAGTACCGCTCGGAACTCACCGCCAAGGCTGGAAAACTCAGGAAGGGCCTCATCGCCGACATCGTCTCCTTCATCGCGATAAACCCCATCCTCTGGTACATCAACATGAACTACTCAGGCGGTTTCCGCTGGGCGCCCATCGTCAGCATCTTCTGGGGCTTCGGCGTCGTCGAATCCATTCTCTCCGCCATCCGAACTTCCCGTCAGGCCAGGGAGGCCGAAGCCCTCCCCGACCTCGACGAATCCCAGACGAAGGAACTGAAAACCATCCACAAGGCCAGGGACTCGGTAGCCAAGCACTGCATCAACGCGGTTTCCATACCGGCAGGCCTCTTCTATATAAACATGGCGGTGGACAAGTCCAATCCCTGGTTCGTCATACCCTCGGCCATCCTCGCCATTACCTTCATCATCCATTTCTTCGGCTACATAGCCACCGGCCCCGGCCGCAGCAGAAAATTCTTCGAGAAGCTGGGCATAGGCCGCCGCGGGAAAGACCTCAGGGAAGCCAGGAAGCGGCGCGAATCGATGGGCGTCGAGCTGGGGGCCTACACCGAAGTCTACCGTTCTGCCCAGGAATCGGCCATGGACATCGAGACCTCCCTCGCCTCTTCCGATCCCAAGGACGCCGCCGAAATGAAGCCCCAGCTCGAAGGCTACCTCAAGCAGGTTCTCCTCCTCGCTAAAACGGCCAACGAACTCGACGCCATTATCGGCGAAATACCCATGGCCGACCTGGAAAAGGACAAGGCAATCCTGACGAAAAAACTCGAAGGCGCCACCGAGAGCATGAAAACGGAGTATTCAGGCTCGATCGCCGAAATCGACAAACAGGAAGAATCCTTCAAGGCTTTGGCCGAACAGCGCGAGGTGATCGACCTGCGCCTGCGTTCCTCGGTCAATCAGCTCCAGCAGCTGAAGATGGAACTGGCCCGCGCCAAGGCCCTCGACGCCGAAAGCGGCACGGGGCAGAAGGAATCGGCCCTCTCGTCCATCCGCGCCCGATCCGAAGAGCTCTCCCGTTACATCGATGATCTCAAAGCAGGCAACCTCGAAGCCCTCGCCGACCCTTTCGTCGAACTGGAAAAGAAATACGGCAAGGAATCCTCCTAACTATTCCATTCGATAGGGGGGTACCCCCCTATCTATTGCCAAAGCCACGTGATATACTGTGGCCAGCTAAAAAATGGGTCTTCAAGATCCATGATTCAGTAGGTCTACGCTTTCCGTGGATACATGTTTTAGAAGCCCGCAGCAAAGCTTCGGGTAAAGGAATCGAACTTGGCCAAGAAAATCTATGTAGGGAACCTCAGCTACAACACGAACGAAGACAGCCTCCGCAACCTCTTCCAGTCTTACGGCACCGTCGTCTCCGCGAAAATCATCTCCGATCGCGACTCCGGAATGTCCAAGGGTTTCGGCTTTGTTGAAATGAACTCCGACGACGAAGCCAGCGCCGCAATCGCAGGCACCAATGGCGCCGACCTCGACGGCCGCCAGATCAGGGTGAACGAGGCTATGGACAAGCCCCGCCGCTCGAACGATCGCTACTAGAACCTAAAATTCGAACGCAAAAGCCGCTCTTCACCGAGCGGCTTTTTTTATGTATGCGACACCGTTTCAGCGGCCCTGATCCTGGAGCGCCATTTCGATGAAGAGGAAATGCGAACCCTCGGCTGTTTTAAACTGCATCTCCTCCTCGCTCACTTCTATGGAATCGCGCATATTCAGCTCAACGCCTGAAACCTCCAGCTTTCCCTCTATATTGACGAGGTAGGCCTGGCGCCCCGGCTTCACGTCGAAGGACAGTTCCTTGCCGGGCTCCAGATAGCAGGCGAAAATGTGGGCATCCTGATGGATCTTTACGGGCGCCTCGCCATCAACTCCTCCCGCCAGCGGGAGAAGCCGGTTCACCCTCTCCTCCCAGGCGAAACGATGGTCCCCGTAGTTCGGAACATGGTCTTTTTTGTCCGGAAAAATCCACATCTGCAGGAACCTGAGGGTACATGCGCCCCGGTTGTGCTCGGAATGGTAGACTCCCGTTCCCGCGCTCATGTACTGAACCTGGCCGCGCTTCAGAACCTCCCTGTGCCCCATGCTGTCCTGATGGGTGAGCTCGCCTTCCACGACATAGGAAACTATCTCCATGTCCTGATGGGGATGCATATCGAAGCCAGTGCCGGGACGCACCTGATCGTCGTTGAGCACCCTGAGCACGCCAAAGCGGACATTGTCGGGATTGTAATACTCGGCGAAACTGAAGTGAAACCGCGACTTGAGCCAGCCCAGATTGGAGGTTCCATAGTTTTCAGCCTTCAAAAGACGTTTCATGCCCATCACTCCTTAATTATTTTTCCTATCTACTAAGATACACCAAACGTTCCCGGATGTCGAAACGAATCAAAACTCTGTGCTATACTGCGCCCCATGAACGACAAGGCGAAGGGCATCATTCTCTGCCTCCTCATCGCGGTGCCTTCCTGGTTTCTGGGCAAGGCCCTGCCCGTGGTGGGGGGTCCCGTATTCGGAATACTGGCCGGCATGGTCGTCGCGGGATTGTGGAAAAACAGGGCGGGATTTCAGCCCGGCATCGCCTATACCTCCAAGAAGATCCTCCAGTACGCCGTCATCCTCCTCGGATTCGGGATGAACCTCTCGAGCATACTGAAAACAGGCCAGCAGTCGCTGCCCATCATTATTTCCACCATCGCCACCTCCCTCATCGTCGCCTACATCCTCTTCAGGACGATGAAAATCCCCTCCAATATCGCCGTCCTGGTCGGTGTGGGCTCCTCCATCTGCGGAGGCTCGGCCATCGCCGCCACAGCGCCTATCATCGAGGCGGACGACGGGGAGATCGCCACCTCCATCTCCGTCATCTTTCTCTTCAACGTGGCGGCAGCCCTCATATTCCCCACCCTGGGGGGTCTCATAGGCTTGAGCGACTCAGGATTCGGCCTTTTCGCGGGAACGGCGGTGAACGATACCTCTTCCGTCACCGCGGCGGCGGCGGCCTGGGACGGAATCCATGGAAGCAACACCCTGGAGACGGCGACCATTGTCAAGCTGACGCGCACACTGGCTATCATCCCGATAACGCTGCTGCTGGCAGCCTATCGCTCACGAAAAAAGCTTTCGGCCCCGGGCCAGGCTTTCGATATCAGGAAATCCCTGCCGACATTCATCATATGGTTCATCGTCGCGGCTGTCGTCACAACCGTATTCAGCCTGCCCGCGAGCCTGACGGCTTTTCTTAAAAACTCGAGCAAGTTCCTCATCATCATGGCGATGTCGGCCATAGGCCTCAACACGGACATCGCAAAACTGGTGAAGAGCGGCGGCAAGCCCATCCTCGTCGGCTTCTGCTGCTGGGTATCCATAGCGGCGGTGAGCCTGGGCATGCAGAAAATTCTGGGAATTTGGTAATAAACATTTGAAAAAAGGAGCAATGATGAACCCGACAAAGATTCTGATCTTGAATGCAAGCCCAAAGGGAGAGTTCAGCCTTACCCTCCAGTATGCGCGGTATATGGTCGCCCATGAGCCCGGCGTGGAGGCAAGCATCATCCATGTCGGCGAAAAGCTCACCGATATGGAATTTGACCAGTCCTGGCTGGATGAGACGCTCGCGGCGATAGAAGGCTGCGATGCCATCATCTGGGCAACGCCTGTCTATACGATGCTAGTACCCTGGCAGCTGATCCGGCTCTTCGACCTCGTCAACAAAGCGGGCAAAAACGCCATATTCTCGGGCAAATACGCCACCATCGTGATGAGCTGTTTTCATTACTACGACCACCTCGCCGAGGAATGGCTCAGGGGAACCTGCGAGGACCTCGGAATGCCCTTTATCGAAGGCATTTCTGTGGATAACACCGATCTGCTCAAGCCCGACTATCGGACAAGCCTGCGGTTTTTCATGAGCGAATTCCATCGAGCCTGCGGCTCCAAGACTCCCGTGGCGCGTAAAACTAGGGTGCTGGAAGGTTTCCAATCGCCGCGCTTTAGGCTCTCCGACATGACGGCGGCACAGGCAGATGCCGGGAAGCTTCCCGGCAGCGAGAAAAAAACCGATCTCCGCACGGTGCTGTTGACCGACGAGCGAGGCAAGGACGGCAACCTTTCCGCCATGATCGACGCCTTTCTCCAGGCCTATCCGAACAGAGTCGACGTTGTGGATATCAACGACTTCCCCTACGAGGGAGCCTGTCAGGGCTGCCTTCGCTGCGAACTCGTGGGAGACTGCGACCGCAAGGACGGCTTCCAGAAATTCTACCAGGACCTCGTCAATTCCTGCGATGTCCTCGTGCACGCCATGAACATCGAGGGCCGCTACCTGAAGCCTATATGGAAGCTCTTTCTCGACCGTACCTTTTCCAACGGCCACCGTACGAGCATGATGGGCAAACATTCGGCCTACCTCGTCGCCGGACCTTTGCGCCAGCTCCCCGGCGTCCGGCAGTTCCTGGAAGGAAAAGACAGGGTGGGCAAAGAGAATTCCATGGGCATCATCAGCGACGAGGAGGCCGATTCGGCGCGGCTGCAGGCGCTCATCGTCGACCTGGCAGGCCGCCTGGATCGCGCCGCGCGGGCCAAATACCAGAAGGGCGTGAATTTCCTGGGCGTGGGCGGCATGAAGATTTTCCGCGACCTCATCTACGGCATGCGCGGCGTCGTCCGCGACGACCACCGCTTCTATCGCGAGCGCGGACTCTACGACTTCCCCCAGCGCAACCTTCCCAATCAGGCATTCAACCTCTTTATGGGGGCAGCCTTTATGCTCAAGCCTGTGCGGCTTCAGGCCTACAAGAACATGAAACCGCTCTATATCCTGCAGCACAAGAGCATCGTGGATTCAGGCAAACCCTGACCGCGTTTGGAGGAAGCTTGTGATCCAGATTCCTGAACGCAAGCGCGTCGACGCGGCGCTCTACGCCACGCTTCGCGCGATCCACCATTTCGAGTGCGACCTCTATACGCATTTTGGACTCGGCTACAAGGAGATTTGCCTCCTCCAGCTTTTAAGGCGTAATCCGGACTTGCGGGTGGGCAAGGTCGCCTCCGTCCTCGAACTCTCCCACTTTTCGGCCACACGCCTTGTTCAGCGCCTGGAGGCTGAGGGTCTCGTGGCCCGGGTTTCCGATCCGGACGACCGGCGGGCTGTCCTTGTATCCTGCTCCGAAAAAGCGCGGAGACTCATCGAGAACATCGAGGACAGAAGCTACCGGCTCGTCAAAGCCTACGCCTCGGGGCTCTCCACATCGGAGATCGCGGGCTTCGTCATGGTAGCCGAGAACCTGGACAAGATTCTCGGCGTTTCGGACCGCGCTCTCGAGATAGTCGGCAAGCCCACATAACAGTTCCGGCGGAAAGCCGGCCTGGATCAGCTGTCGTATTCCCCGTATTCGCAGCCGCCCAATTCGCCGTCGAAGGTATCGATCTCCTCCCAGCCTGAAGCGGTTTTCCTTGAGAGCTTCACATAGCCCGAGGCGAAACCGCCGTTCCAGAGGGCATTGTGGCGCTTGTCCCCGTCGGGATTTTCGTAGTTCACGTTGAGCATGGTCGATCGCGGGCAGGAGAATCGGATCTCGATTTTAGCCTTCCTCGTCCACGCGTCGATATTCCATTCCACCTTCTCGTCGGTCACGGGGCAGTCGAAGCGCTGTGTGGATCCTGTCCAGAACTTCGAGAAATTGAACTCGTGGAATTCGCCCTCATGATAGAAGGCGACGAGAAGGCGCCTGGGCAGCGAGACCCCGAACACGACGGGCTGCGCGCCGCCGACATCCAGGCTCGTTCGCGGCAGGTGCTTTCCCGTTTTCCTGCTCTTGAAATTATTGCAGTTGAGCCATACCCAGGGGCTCGTATAGTCGCAGCCCCAGTTCTTGTCCTGATATCCCGCGCTGGTTTGGGGCTCGACGCGATACTCTTCGCCGTTGAAGGTTATGCGGCCTTCGTACTCCGTGAGCATGCCTGCCGCGTGCCAGTACATCTGAAAGGCGTTGATGTTCCTGAAAAAGGGGCTCGTGCCGAATCCCACGCTGAAGGGTAGGATCTTCTTCGCTTTCAGGTACCAGCTCATCTCCCCTGCATCGGACATATACTCGGGATGGGCGAGCGCTTCCTCGGGGCTGAGCCTAACCGAGCCGATGAGCTTCGTCTCGGTGGCCGTGTGCTTTCCAATTTTGACGTTCATGCCATTGGGATCGGCGGAGAACTGGCTTATGGGATAAAAATTGTGCAGCTGGGCCATTCGCTTTTTCCCGGAAGCGTCGGGGCTGCCCCAGCGTCCCGCCTTGACCATCGCGTAGGAAGGGCGGATGCCCTTCTTTTTATTGGCGGGCAATTGGCCGAGCAGGGCTTCCTTGCCGCCCAAGGCCGGGTTGATCACATAGTATTCGATAAAGAAGGGCTGTTTTTCGCCCGTCTTTTCGCTGATGCCCACAAGGGAGTGCCACCACCAGTCATACCCGCGGCGAGCCAGCTTGCCCTTGAGCATGTAGCCATTCCTGTCGTCCATGATGCCTCCCCTTTTTTATCGGCTTTTCGCCGTCCAGGGTCATCATACTCCGATAATGTGCATATTGCAAATAATATTGCTTGCGCTTTGCGGAAAGTTCCCCTACTCTTAGATCTATGGCAACAGTGATCATCGAACGTCTCCCGCCCGGCGATTATATGAAGGACTGCGTCGCTCTTTCAGGCGAATATGGCAGCGCGTCCTGGGAAAACCGTCCCGAAGTGAAGGCGATCAGGGCTGCGGTCTTCGCCGCCCTTGACTCCCTGGAAGCCCGGACCGGCTTCGGGGCCAGGCTCAGCGACCGCCCCGTCCTCGTCAAGCCCAACCTCGTCACCGTCTACCACGACATGGGGCTGACGAGGCGCGACTACCCGGAAACGACAGATCCGCGCGTTCTGGATGCCGTCGTGCTCTGGCTTTCGAAGCGCTCGTCCGAGATCATCATCGTCGAGTCGTCGGGACGGGGCGCTCCCACCCGCGGTTCCTTCAGAGTATCGGGGCTGGACCGCCTTGCGAGGCACAGGGGCTGCGGCCTCGTCGCCCTCGATGAGGAGCCGGTGGATCGCTACATCCTGCCCAAGGCGAAGGTCCAGCGCGAGATCCTGGTGCCGCGGATTTTTTCCCGGGTGGTGCGCGGAGAGGCGGCCTACGTATCCGTCCCCAAACTCAAGACCAATCTCTACACGAAGGTTACCCTCGGGTTCAAGAACGCCATGGGCACGATCCCCTACAATCTGCGCCAGAGGGATCACCACTACCACATCGACCGAAAGCTCGTCGAAATGCTCTATCTTTTCAAACCCGACCTCGTCCTCATCGACGGCGTCGTGGGCGCCGAGGGCGAATGCCCGGCCCCTGTCGATCCCGTGGATTCCCGGATGATCATCGCGGGCGACCATCCCGTGGAAACCGACCGTGTGGCGACGAGGCTCATGGGCTTCGACCCAGCGGCGATCGCCCTCATGAACGTGGCCGACGAGCTGGGCTTCGGCGATCCCGATAATGTCGAAGTCCTCGGTGAACAAGCTCCCCTCGCCTTCCGCCCCGCCGACGCCTCCCTCATCTCCGACCGGGTGCGCCGGGCCTTCCCGACGGTTCTGGTGCTGGTCGGCATCGACAAAAACCGGGAAGGGAAGACCCTCGTGGCGGGCGATGTAGAGCCCTCGGCCGTTTCCGCCCTCGAGGCCTCCTGCAGGGGAGGCTGCATCGCCACCACACGTTTCGCTTTCTCCATGCTCGAGGCCGAGGGAATTTCGCTTAGGCGAAAAATAGTCATGATCGTCGGCTCGGGGGTAAAAACAGGTGATCGCCTGAACTGGTACGACTTTGAAGGCAGTGCCTATGACCTTGAGGCTATCAAGGCCCTCCCGGGCAGGAAAATGGCCGTCGGTTCCTGCTCGAAAATCCTCGCGCCCTTTGTCGACCGCTACATCGTCGGCTGCATGCCCATGCCCAACGCCCCCCACATGATACTCCACGAGCTGGGCGGCAAACCCTGCACGGTGATGTCCCTCAAGAACCGCAATCTTTTCCCAATGCTGCTGGCCATTTTAGGACAGCGCTCGGCACGCCGCAGGCTCCTTCAGGAAGGCAAACGCCTCGATGTTCCCCTTCGTCTCGAGGAAGGAAAGGTCGAGGTGCGCCCCCTCACCCTCGAAGAATCGGAACGCGACTGGATCGAGTGGCCCCTTCCTCCCCTCGGTGCGGAGGAAACACAGAGGCTGTTGGGCTTCGAGGATGACGCGGCCCTCGCCGGCCTTCGCGGCATGCTCGTTTTCAGGGTGAAGGAAAAACTGCTGTGGCTTTTAAAGGCAGCGGCGACGACAGCCATCACCTTGAGCCCATTGGTCTGCGCCCTCATCGCCTCGGCGAGCAGGCCTGTGGCAGGCATCGCGTGGTCTGGTTGGCTCGGCATTTTCGTCGCTATCGAGGCACTCCATGCCCTCGAGATTCCGGCCGCCTTCAAGGCGGGCCGCCGTTCCTGCGAGCGGCGCGGATTGGAGTGGACCCGTCGGAGAAAACTGCGGGCTCTCCTGGGCGCCCTACTCGTCGGGTATCCCTCATGGGTTCCGAAAAACCTGGGGGTTTTTAGCTAAGGCGGGCAGGCATCTGGTGATATCATGTTCCGCATATACCACAATTTGAGGTATATATACAGACGGGAATGCCTATTCCGCTGGCGGCGTCACATGATGCCTGGAGGTATTGATGAGACGGTTTCTTCTTCTTGCAATGATATTCATAACCGTGTCTGGTTCCACTGCCTTTGCGGGACAGCGAAGGCCTGTGGAGCCCTTTGAGGTAGCACAATGGCCGATACCGGCAGCTCCGCTTGATGAAATTGTCCTTCAGGTTCTCTCGAAACAAGGCGCCAGTTTGAATTTGCCGGCAAGCGATACCGTATTTATAAGGCGCGCGTATCTCGATTTGCTCGGCGCTGTGCCCGAACCTGAGGCTGTTGAGGCCTTCATTGCCGACCCAAACCCGCTCAAGCGGGCGGCCCTCGTGGATCAGCTTTTTCTCAGGGAAGAATACGTTGAATATACGAGCTTGAAATGTGCTGATCTTCTAAGAATCAAGTCCGAGTTTCCGATCAACCTCTGGCCCAACGCGACGCAAGCCTATCACCTGTGGGTGAGCGACGCGGTGCGTAAAAACATGCCCTACGACGCCTTCGCGAGAGCGCTACTTTTAGGCAGCGGGAGCAATTTCCGTCAGCCCGAATCGAACTTTTACCGGGCGCTTGAGGCGAAAAATCCCGCCACAATAGCAAAAACAGTCGCCTTGACCTGGATGGCCCTACGGTTCGACGACCTCTCTACTGCGGCTAAGGCTGACTTTACAGCATTTTTTTCCCAAATCGACTATAAAAAAACCCTCGAATGGAAGGAAGAGATCGTTGTCATCAAGCCGCTTACAGAAGCAGTCTCGACGAGATTCCCCGACGGGACGCCCGTAACCCTGAAGCCTGGAGTCGATCCGCGCGTCGTTTTTGCCGACTGGCTACTGGCCACGAATAATCCCTGGTTCGCCAGAGCGGCAGTCAACAGGGCATGGGCGCGTTTTTTCGGACGGGGAATCATCGAACCGGTCGACAATATCACCTCGATGGATGTTTCGCCCGTGATCGATTTTCTCGCATCCGAATTCATCAGGTCGGGTTACGACATGCGCGCGCTCTATAGAATCATTCTCAACTCCCGCACCTACCAGCAATCGAGCCTTCCCCCGTCAACCGCTTTGTCGGCAACCACTTCCGGCACACCTTCAATCGACTGGGCGCGGTATGGGATAAGGCGGCTTGACGCCGAGGTGCTCATCGATGCGCTCAACCGGATCGGGGGAACGGGCGAAGCCTACTACAGTGCCATTCCCGAGCCCTTCACGTACATCCCGACAACCGCGCGCTCCATCTCCCTCGCAGACGGCAGCATCACCTCCGCCTTCCTCATGCGTTTCGGACGACCAGCCCGCGATTCGGGACTCGCCTCCGAGCGCAGTTCGGCGGTTGACGAAGAACAGCTTCGCTATCTCCTCAATTCGACTGAGGTGCGGAAAAAAATCGAGCAAGGACCACGGCTGCAGAAAGCCCTGAACCTGGGCGCCGAAAAGCGCGCGGAACAGGTACGTGAACTCTACCGCCAGATTCTCTCAAGAACTCCCACGGCAGCCGAAACAAAAAAGGCGATATCCCTCCTCTCCTCAAGCGCGCTCTCCACCCGCGCGGCTGCCGTCGATCTCGCATGGGCGCTTGTCAACAGCACCGAATTTCTCTACCAACACTGACAACAGGGAACCGGAGGAATATATGTTAAAAAATCGCGCGTTCGCGCTCGTCCTGACGATCGCGTCAATGACGCTGTCTGCCGCCGCGCAACAGACGTCGGCCGGGAATCAAGCCGCAACCCCAATAGCCAAAGCGGTAATTCAGATATGGCTTTGGGGTGGTCCCTCCCAGATTGATACCTTCGATCCCAAACCCGAAGCCGGGCCCGACTATACAGGTCCCTACACCGAGGCAATTGAAACCAATGTTCCGGGTATCAGCATCAACGCGAAACTGCCGCTTTTGGCTGGGATAGCCGATAAATATTCGCTCATCCGATCGATGACTCATGGGATCAACGGCCATGAAACAGCCGCGTATATGATGCAGACCGGCCACGACCCCGGAGGGCTCGTCTACCCCTCCCTCGGCGCGGTAGTCAGCTACTTCAAGAAAACGGAATCCGGAAGCAAACTCCCACCCTACGTGGTCATGACCGAAACTCAAGGCCGCTTCGCCGAGGAAGGTTTCCTGGGACCAAAATACAAACCCTTCATCACAGGAGGGGATCCCGCGCTTCCAACCTTCGCGGTCGAGGGCATTATAGCCGAGGGAATCACCGATGCGCGACAAAAAAGCAGGCGCGAGTGGCTCGCGGGCATCGACACTTTCGCGCGCGCCGCGGCCCTGGATCCCGTTATCCAGAAGCACGAAACGCTGAAGGCCGGGGCCTATGAGACAATTCTCGGAAAAACCCGCGACACCTTCGATCTGGGCAAAGAAAGCGACGCGACACGCGACCGCTATGGCCGGAACAGTTTCGGTCAGGCATGCCTCGCCGCGCGCAGAATGATCGAGGCAGGGGTCACCTATGTCACGATCAACTACAAGGGATGGGATTCGCACAAGCAGCATTTCAAGACTATGGACAAGAAGCTTCCTGAACTGGATATGGGACTGTCCGCCCTCATTTCGGACCTCGAGGAGCGGGGCATGCTCGATACCACGATAGTCTGGTGCGGAGGCGAGTTCGGGCGTACGCCGAAACTTCTCTGGGAAGCGCCCTGGAACGGGGGCCGAAACCATTTCGGCTCGGTATTCTCGGTGCTCCTCGCAGGCGGCGGCTTCAAGGGAGGCCGCGTGGTAGGCTCTTCGGATGCAAGGGCGGAAAAGGTCGTACAGCGCCCGGTCTATCCACGCGACCTCCTCTCTTCCATCCTTCTGCGTCTAGGAATTGATCCTTCAACGGTTTACCCCGAGGGTCCCGCCATGGGCCAACCGATCATGCAAAGCCTGTCCAACCAAGCGGGAAGCGGACTTCTCAAGGAGTTATGGTGATGCGCCATTTTCGTCCTTCCATGCGAAAAAATTATTTTTGGCTTCTGGTTGTCGCCCTCCTCCTGCTCCAGAGCGTGGGTCTCGCGGGGACCAGCGTTTTTGCTGCGACCCCCGAGCCTTCCATCGCGTATGTGTATCCCGCCGGCGCCCAGACCGGAACCGAAACGACGATCACAATATGCGGTCAGTATCTCCGGGGCAGCGAGGCCATCATCTCGGGTTCAGGCGTAAAAACCTCCGTTTCGGGATATATTGGCGGGGGCGGTCCGCTCAGCAAACTCCAGCAGGAAGAACTCGCCGAGTATCTGAAAGCGAAAATAAAAGGCCTCGGGAACGGCAGTCAGCCCGCCATCCCCGACCTTCCCGACCTGCCGCTGCTTCGAGGATTCGAAACAAAAAGCGTGGAGGAACTCAAGGCTATCTACGATCTGTATCTCAACAACAAATTCAAGCCTGTCGCGCCGATGAATGAATTCCTGACAATCACTGTCAGGATTGATCCTTCCGCTCCGGAAGGAAACAGGGAGCTCCGTCTGGCGGGACCGCAGGGGCTGACAAATCCGGTCGTCTTCCAGATAGGGCACATCGCCGAAACGCGTGAAAGCGGACCCTATGAAATACCGAGTCCCGCCCGCAAGACCGGAAGCGCACCACCGACAGTCCTCAACGGACAGATCATGAGCGGCTCAGTCGACCTCTGGGATATAGAGCTGAAAAAAAACGAGAGCATACTTGCGGTCTGTCAGGCGCGCAATCTCATTCCCTACATCGCCGACGCTGTTCCCGGCTGGTTCCAGCCGATCATCGCCGTACAGGACGCACAGGGAATCGAACTCGCGCGCGTCGATGATTTTGTAAGCGATCCCGATCCCAGACTTGCCTTCACCGCTCCCGCTGACGGCATCTACACATTCGTCATTCGGGACTCGATATATCGAGGTCGTTCGGACTTTGTCTATCGTCTGGTCATTGGTTCTCAGGCGGAAGTGATGAAACAGCTTCCCCTGCCAAGCAGTCTCGGTATTGGCTGGACTACTCCCGATCTGAAGCAGAAAACCGGCGGAAGACTGAAAGTCGGCGGGAAAGCCCAAGGAGTCATTTCGGAAGCGGGAGAAACCGATTCCTACCTGATCGATTGCGTGGCGGACGAAACGCTGCGCATTTCGGTCAACGCTCGAAAGGCAGGCTCACCGCTCGATTCGGTGATATCGCTCTACGATCCGTCTTCTGCCCTCATCGGGACAAACGACGACTTCGAGGATAAAACCCTGGGCCTTTATCCGCATCATGCCGATTCATACCTCCTCGTGACAGCGACCGTATCGGGCACGCACCGTTTGGACATCCGCGACGCGAGCGCTCTCGGGGGAAGGAATTATCGGTACGAATTGAGCGTCGAGCGACCCCTGCCCGACTTCGCCGTCATCACGCAGAAAAGCGGAATCACGGTGCGACAGGCCGGGAGCGCGAGTTTTACGGTACAGGCGATACGACGGGATGGATGGAAGGGAAATCTCGAGGTGTATCTGGAAAAGGCGCCTGCGGGGTTCACGCTTGAGGGCGGGCTCATTCCCGCGGCGCAGGATATCCAGCAGATGACGATAAACGCGCCAGCAAGCGCCAAGGTCGGCCTCGCGGAACTATCGCTCGCGGTCAGGGGTCTCATAGACGGCAGCGAGGCGACGAGAAAAGTCAGCGCGGCGGACCTCCGCATGCAGGCGTTCGGCAATACCCACCTCGTCCCCGCAGAATCCCTGAAACTGCTCGTCTTGAAGAATTCGGCGAAGACAGTGACGCCCGCCGAAAAGGAAAAAAAATGATCTCGAGGGGATAGAAAATTACAGTCAGATTTCGAGCGAGAGAAGCTAACCGCGGTATTGTTGTGGTTGTTATCAGCTTGTTTTGGGCATGGAGGCTGGCAATGCATACGGGAAGCAATCGAACTGTCCGCGCGGTATTTGTTGCGCTCTGCCTTGTTGCGGCAGTGCTCGCCGCCTGCAATAGCGCAAAGCCCCTCATCGGCGCGAATGCGAACATGCCCTCGCCAGAGGCGATGATGAGCTACTCCATGATGGCTCCGCCGTCCCAGCTAAAAGCGACCGGCGCCGTAACGACCTCGGGATTCCTGCCTCTCCCCCCTCCAGCTCAATTCAACACCGAGGAATATGAAAGAATCGTCGACAATCCTTTCCTCAAAGTCCTGGACAATCCCGTTTCCACCTTCTCTATCGACGTCGATACGGCGAGCTACGCGAACCTGAGGCGCTACCTCATGGAGTCGCGCTCCATGCCCCCCAAGGATGCGGTGCGCATTGAGGAGCTGGTGAATTACTTTAGCTACGACTATAAAAGCCCCACAGGAGAGCATCCTGTAGGCTCGGCCTTTACCTTGGCCCCTGCTCCCTGGGCTGCCGACCACCAACTGCTGCGCGTGGCGCTCAAGGCCAAGGATATCGACATAACGAATCTGCCTGCATCCAACCTGGTATTCCTCGTCGATGTTTCAGGCTCGATGGATGAGGACAACAAGCTGCCCCTCCTCAAGGACAGCCTGAGTATCATGATCGATCGCCTGCGCCCCAAGGACAGGGTGTCGATCGTCACCTATGCGAGCACGACGGGAGTAGCCCTCGAATCCACGCCAGGCTCGAAAAAGGAATCCATAGAAGAGGCCGTCGCAAGGCTTGAGGCGGGCGGCTCCACGGCGGGAGGGGCGGGCATCCAGCTGGCATACAAGGTGGCCAAGGAAAATTTCATCAAAGACGGCAACAACCGCGTTATCCTCTGTACCGACGGCGACTTCAACATCGGGGTGAGTTCAACCGCCGACCTGGAGCGGATGATAGAGGAAGAGCGCAGGGCGGGCGTCTACCTCACGGTGCTGGGCTTTGGCATGGGCAATTACAAGGATTCCCGCATGGAAACCCTCGCCGACAAGGGAAACGGCAATTACGCCTACATCGACAACCTCCTCGAAGCGAAGAAAGTGCTCGGCAAGGAAATATGGGGAAACCTCTATACGGTCGCCAAGGACGTGAAGATACAGATCGAGTTCAATCCAGCCTTGGTGCGCGAGTATCGCCTGATCGGGTACGAGAACCGCCTCCTCGCGCGCGAGGACTTCAACGACGACGCCAAGGACGCAGGCGAAATGGGTCTGGGCCAAACCGTGACCGCTTTCTATGAGCTTGTTCCGCCAACCGCGGCCGCGGCGGGCAGCCCGGCGCCAGACCCCCTCGCCTTCCAGCAATCAACCATCGTTCCCTCCGACAAGCTCTTTGTATTCAAGCTGCGGTACAAGGATCCCGGCGACGCCAAGGAGGAGAGCAGGCTGATGTCGACAGCCATGGAAGCCGCTACCATCCTTCAGAAGTTTGGCGCCTGCGACGACGATTACCGCTTCGCCAGCGCCGTGCTGGAATTCGGCATGCTGCTGCGCGACAGCCCCTACAAGGGTTCTTCGGGATGGGCCAGCGCCATGGAAATAGCCCGTGCCGCGAAGGGAACCGACCATGAAGGCTACAGGGCCGAGTTCATCAAGCTTGTGGAGATGGCGGAGCTGTTGGAAAAGAATTAACAGCCTACGGCTCTCGCATGTCTCGGTCACCACCAAAATCAATGGTAAGCATCTGCGGAAGACCAAGCACGAGTTCTGTACGGGAATGAAATCCTGTCTTTTCGAAAATGTTGTGCGTATAGCGCTTGACCGTTGATTCGTCTATTCCGAGATTTTTCGCTATTTCCTTGTTCATCTGGCCCAGGAAAATTCCCCGCAGCACTTCCTTCTCCCTACAGGAAAAATTGATGGAGTTCGGAGTATCGATAGAACGAGAATCACTATCAGGAAGGAGAAATACTTTTATAATTCTGTTCCCTCGCAACTCGACAGGGATCATGCCGTCATCGATCAAGGAAAACCTGAATTTGAAATTTTTTCCGCGAAAATTGATATTCACTCGATCCTGGCCATGGTGATACGGGTGGTCCTGAAACATCCTGAATCTAGTAAGGAAGAGATTGAGGTAGACTGCTTTTTCAAAGTTTCCAGAATTGCGGCCGAAGCCAAAAATATTATGGAACACTTGGGATATCACTTCACCTGCCTGGACTACATGGCCGTTCGAATCGAGAAAGGCGGTGTATTCTACATACGCGAAATCCCTGAATGACCTGTCGAAGGCTTCGTCCATGAAACCAGCCAGGAACTGAAATATTTCTAAATCGTTATCCGAGAATGGGGAGCTATGTAAACCCGCTCTGGCTATCGCCCAATATCCTCGAAGCAGCCCCGATTCGGTCCGCATCGGGATGTATATCCCATCGCATGCAGGACGGATCTTGTTAAGCGGTTCTAGATAATCCCTGTTTACCCCTTTATTCCAATCGGGAATCCTCTGCAGGACTGCTTCTTTGCCGGTCTCAATCATAGCCTTGGTGATAGGATCCTTCTGGTATACATTCGCATATTCAGAGATAAACTCAGGAGGATTATTCGTCACGAGAATTGGAGCTGAGTTCTCCCTGTTCAGAGAGAACAGGACAAAGCCGAAATAATGAGCGTCCAGGATTTCGCACGCGTCCTTCGATATCGCATCGACCGAGGAAAAGGTGAAACTGCTGAGGAAAATCGTGTCGATGAGTTCATGGACGCGTTGTTGACGTTTTTCCGAAAGCACCATAGCAGCCATCCCTGGAGCGATAACTTCTTTTGTGCATTATTTTAAGTTGATGATAAAACTGGGAAATATATGGTGTCAAGACTAATAGAGGCGGCTCTTTAGAAGCCGCCTCTATACTTGATTTTAGCTATTTTATAACCTTCATTCGATAATATTGCCCTCTTCCCATTCTACTCCTACATCATGGCTCAACAGGAAATCCACGACAGCCCGGTTTGGAGAACCTGGCTTCAGGTCCAGCTCCATATTTGTTATTACAACATAGGGAGTGAGCCACGACTCATAGTACGAGTTGCTGCGCAATCCGCCGTTATTGTACAAGCTTTCAAGCGGTGAGAGATCCGTGATACCAGTGTCCCCGTCAAAGCCTACCTCGATGAGGGCGGTCATCGTTTCAAGGAACTCAAGGGATTCCAGGGCAGGTGCATTCCAGAGATGGAGCAGAACTACATTATTCAGGTTCGAGAATGAACCAGTCACCGCGTCTGTTAACTGGGATCCCTTAAAATCTTCATAGGACTCTAGTGTCTCACAATTTGGCAATAACGCCGTCGTATATAGTTCGTTGAATTCAGCATCGGTGATGTTCATCCCGAAAGTGAAATTGAGAAGAGGGAACTGAGCTAGTTTTTCAGCGAGGGCTTTGCTGTATACCATCCCGTAATGGTTCAGAATGCCTATGCTACGGAGATTCGGCAGATTGGTCTTCGTCATAAAATCAAGGTCGCTCATATCTACTGGCGAGACTTTTACCATTCTTAAGGATGTCAGCGATGCGATGGGAGAGAAGTCGGCAATAGGACAGTGGGAAATTTGTAGCCCCTGGAGCTTTTTAAGGTCAGTAAGCTCTGGGATACTAGTGAGTGAAGCGTTATTGGCAATATGGAGCTGAGTGAGATTTTCGCAGAGCCCTATGCCTGTGAGGTCGGCTAGCTCCGAGTTATCTTTCGTAATCGTCGAAACGCCAAGAAGATCTGTTGTGGTGATTGTCCCAAAGGCTTTGCCTGTGCTCTCTTCCATCGCCTCACGCAGGGCAGGATCAGGGACGTCGGTTGTAGAGACAATCTTCGGTGTGATCACGCGAAAGCGGAAGCCGGCGGAACCGGCTTTGTCTCCTTTTTTGGCGATCGCCACGAGGCTGTGTACTGTACCACCATTCAAGCCTTCTCCGATTGTTATACTTGGATCGGTGGCGCCAGATATAGGTTTCCCATCAAAATACCATTGCCAGGTCAAGGGTGGAGAGACCCATGTCGTTGCGTTAACAGTCATTGTCGATCCTGTGGCTAGGAAATTATTGTTGCCTGTAAAATTTACTTTTATTGGTGCTTTCGAATCCGAGGTGAGCTTGACCAGCATACTGGTCGATTCGGGCTGATCTATATCGGCCTCTTCGATTGTCCAGTTGGCTTCACTCAACTTCCCGTTGTAGATCAACACGCTCTCATTCCAGGCGAAAGCGAGATAGTTATCCTTTTCGCCATACTTCAGGGCGAAGGACAACGTGTAATACCCATTCGGCAAGTCCTCCTTCTCGATAGTGATGGAGTTCCCCGCGCCCGACAGCACCGGTACCAAGATGATATCGCTTCCAGTTTCAGGAGTGAGCGAGGCCTCGACAACAGGGGTAGTGATGATGCCCGCGGGCCATGTGACCGTCAATTTGAAATTGCCGTCCCCGAGCATTGGTACACAATGCACGTCGACACTTTTTTGCTCATTGGCCACGAGAATCACCGTCACCTCAGGAGATTGCACGATGATCGTTCCATCGGCATTTTTCCCGATAGCCTGAACGACCCATTCGCCAGCGGCGAGGTCTGTCTTGGAATAGGTCTGATCGGTGATCCCTTCAACTTTAAAGGAAGCATCCCCTGGACCTTCTGCGGTGATATCGTATGATGTGACTGCAAGGCTTATGTTGGGGCGGATTGACTTTGCATCGGCTTCATAATCCAGCTTGATCAGCATCCCCGCCGCTTTCGGTATAGTGAGCAGATCGCAGCCTGTGCCGGCTATCAGGATAAAAAGACCTAATACGGCTAAGCCAGTTATTATACTACCATTTTTTTGCTTCATACATGCCTCCTAGATGATTTTTTATCATCGTTAATGTGACAGTATAAAAGCTCATTTATTTAAATAAATACAACTTTAGTTGTATTCGACTGAGGTTGTTTACTTTTCCAAGAAAGGCGCTAAAACGATTGATTAGCTAATATAATAGGAAAACCCTTCAGGAGTTCTATTCTTGTGCATCCTGAAGATCACGATATCCTTTTTTATTATTAATTACGTTTTTCAGGATTTGGCCCAGGCCCGATTCGAACGGGCGACCTGCTGCTTAGGAGGCAGCCGCTCTATCCATCTGAGCTACTGGGTCGTGGCACGCTGTCCGTGAGGACATTCCAGAAGGACATTATAATAAAGTCGGATTCGTGTCAACGATGAGCCTTCGCCTGGCGGGTGTGCTGGAGCGATGCCAGGGAGCGAGGTTGACCTCGCCTTCACCCTCCGGCTATGCTTACGCCGCGATGAAACTGTGGTTGAAATATGCGGCCGGCATTCTTTTCGGCGCGGCGCTCTTCGCCGTGAGCCCCAAGTATCTCCTCGACGAAGGCGGAGCCTTGGCATCCCTCGCGCAGATTTCGCTGCGCATCGGCTGGTATGTTTTTGGTGTTCTGCTCTGCGTCAACCTTCCTCTCGCGATACTAAAGCTGTATGAGGAAAAAAAATTCTGGCGCGTCGAAGCGAAAAGCACGATTTTTGCCCTTGTCTCCCTCTTCATTGGAAGCCTTATGGGCATCGCCGCCGCTCTCATAGTCCTGCCCGTCCGCATCCCCCTTCTGTCGGACACTTCTTCAACGTCGATTCAAAGCCTTGAAAACGGGCTTCTGGAGCTTTTCCCCAAGAGTCTGGCAACAGCCCTTCTCTCCCTTGGAGGCATGATTGTTCCTGCCCTCATCTTCGCCCTGTCCATTGGCCTCGCTATGGCCCATGACCCGATCGCTGCCCGGCCTGCAGCCAATCTTCTCGATTCATTGTCGAGGATTCTCCACACGATCAATGTATTCATAACGGAAATTCTGGGGGCTCTTCTCATACCCATATCGGCCTATGCCCTCCACGTGGTTTCCTCATCGCTCGTTGGGGGAATCTATTCGTCCTTCCTCCTCATCGTGGCCGCGGCCTCCTTCGGACTCACCGCGATCGTGATCCCTGTGGCTGTCTTCCTTCTGAATGAAAGAAAAAATCCCTTCCCCCTCATCTTCTCCAATGTCCCCGCCCTTCTCGCCGCCTTTATTTCGGGAAATCTTCGCTTCTCCTCGGGCACGACGATCAGGGTTGGCAGGGAAAATTTGGGTATAAAGCGCCGTTACAATGCCGTTATCATGCCTTCTATGCTCATCTTCGGCAGGATGGGAACCGCCTTCATCGCCGCGCTCGCCTTTGTCATCATTCTTTCATCATATTCCCAGCTGACGATTTCCCTATCCAGTCTCCTCCTCATAGCCCTTCTCATCCCTGCGGCGACGATTCTGGCGAGCGCGACCTTAGATGCCGGCCCTATTGTCGTATTGACCTTGAGCTGCGGACTCTTCGGCCGGGGCTTTGAGAATGGCTACCTTGTCATGGTGCCTGTCGCCCTTTTCCTGGCGATGGTGGCGGCCCTCATCGACGCCTTGTGGATGGGTCTTGCCCTGACTTTGGCAGCCCAAAAACTTGTTCCCCACGATCCCAAGGACCCGAGGCATTTTATCTGACAAGGGCGCGGGAGATCGGGTTGGGTATGGAGAATGTAAAATATTATTTTTTTTCTTGAAATGAAATTTTAAAAACTTATACTCGATAGTGATCATGCATAAAAGTACCCTAGGAGGTTCCCATGTTGCGGAATTCCAAGGCGATCGTGCTTCCATTGATCATCATCGTGATTGCCCTTCTTCTTTCAGCCTGCCCAACAGAACTTGAAACGACAAGCGACGAACCGGGAAGTTTTACGCTCAATCTATCTACTCCGCGTTCAAGCCGGGACATCCTCTTCAATGGAACAGACGTCGTTGTAGTACGCTATGATTTGTACTTCGATGGGCCAGGAGAGGAGGATTTCGAGGTTCTCGATCACACTGGGAGCAGCTATACAAAAGAGAACGCTGCGGCAGGCGACTGGCTAATCGGAATCTTCGGAGAAAACAGCGCCGGTACGGACGTATCATCATCCGCAGATGTAGTGTTCAGCCTGGGCGTGGGAGAAACCAAGACCATCAATGTCGAGTGCGAGACCTATCCGGTCAGAGGCGTTTACACGCTTGCGGGCTCGGCGACCGGAACTGCCGGTTCGGCCGACGGAACAGGTTCGGCGGCATCCTTCAATGCCCCCCGAGGCATCTGCACGAATTCCACCGGTACGATCTATGTCGCCGACACGGGGAACAACAAGATCCGCGCGATAACCGACAGAGGCGTCGTCAGCACTCTGGCGGGATCGGGCGCTGCGGGGCAGGCCAATGGCACGGGTGCTGCCGCCAGCTTCAACTTCCC
Organism: uncultured Treponemataceae bacterium; assembly: GCA_964468155.1. Taxonomy (GTDB): domain Bacteria; phylum Spirochaetota; class Spirochaetia; order Treponematales; family Rectinemataceae; genus CAYXUF01. The sequence continues at coordinate 31,588 of CAYXUF010000009.1, read as the reverse complement.
CGTAGGTATCACAGCCGATGCATCGGGCAATCTCTTTGTGAGCGAATGGGGGAACGACTCCATCAGGAAAATTACCCCGGCGGGCGTCGTCACGAACTTCATCGCTGGAGGATCGAACAGCGACCTTAACAATCCTTCCGGCTTGGCATTTGATGCCTCCGGCAACCTTTTTGTCGCCGACACGGGCTCACATTCGATAAAGAAGATCACCCCCGCCGGCATCATCACTACCTTCGCGGGGAATGTGAATCTCGCAGGGGGATGGTTCGATTCCGCTACCGCCACAGATGCCCGTTTCGACAGCCCACAAGGTCTCGCCATAGACTCAACCACAGGAACCCTTTATGTGGGGGACACGGGCAATCACCGGCTCCGCAAGATTACGTCGGCCGGGGAGGTTACCACCCTGATAGGCGATACTTCGAGCTACAATCCGGGTTTCGAGGAAGGCAATTCGACGAGCGGGAAGATGAATGGACCGAGGGGTGTGGCCTATTTCGGCAATATCCACATAGCCGACACCAACAACCATGCGATTCGAGCCTATTACGGCTACAACAAAAGCCTGGGAACCCATGCCGGCAAGGATCCGGATAATGCCCCCCTCGGATTTGCCGCCAGCGGCTTCGCCAACGGCAACTTTCCCGATGCCCGGCTCAATGCCCCTGAAGGCGTCTGCATCTACTTGGACTTCAGCTATGTGGCCGATACGGGGAACAATGCCATCCGAAAGATCGTGAACTGAAGGCTTGACGAGCCACGGCCGCCGATCTACTATTGATCTATATGGACTTAATGACAGTACTCAACACAGACATGATCGCGCTTCGTCTTTCCGGTGTGACAAAAGATGAGATCATCGACGAACTCATCGACATCGCGATGAAAAGCGGGAAGGTGAAGGACAGGGAAGCCGCCAAGGCTGCGGTGCTCGAGCGGGAAAACAGGATGAGCACGGGCATGAAGCACGGCATCGCCATTCCCCACGGAAAGACATCGGCCGTTTCGGAGCTTGTCGCCTGCGTGGGCGTTTCCGAAAAGGAAGTGGATTTCGAAGCCCTGGATCATAAGGGCTGCAAGATTTATATAATGACCCTTTCCCCTCCCGAAAAGACCGGCCCTCACCTCCAGTTCCTCGCCGAGGTGAGCATGCTTTTCAGGAGCGAGGAAAAGCGTCAGGCAATTCTCGAGGCAACGACGCCCCAGGAAGTGCTGGACATACTCAAGCCATAATCGACGCAGGTTTCGCCAAAAAAAGGGCTGTTCAGGAATCGCTTCCTGAACAGCCCTTGTCGTTCCTGTGTGAATTTCGACAGGATGAAGTTATTCCAGAATGGCGAGAACGTCGGCCATCTTGACGATGAGGTGTTCGGCTCCCTGAATTTTGATCTGGGTTCCCGCGTACTTGTCATACATGACTTCGTCGCCGGCCTTGACCTTGATCACTTCGGTATCGGTGCCCACGGCCACCACGACGCCCGTCTGGGTCTTTTCCTGGGCTGTCTGCGGAATGATGATGCCGCCGGCGGTCTTGGTTTCGCTTTCCTTGATCTTGATGAGAATGCGATCACCCAAGGGTTTGACGTTCATACAGTATCCTCCTGAACTTCGTTTGAATTGAAATGGATGTGACAAATATAGAAAAACTAGGGCAAAGGGTCAAGGGAAGGAGGCGGGGAGATTGCAGGATTCAGCGCTCCCCGCTATGATGGCTGAATTCTATGTAGCAGGATTTTTATGCAGCTATTTCTTCTTGCATATATGGCGATTCTCCTCATCGTGGCCATCCTGTCTTCGCGCAGGCAGTCGAGTTTCCAGAACTTTGTTTTGGCCGACCGGAATCAGCCCAGAATTCTCATCATAGGATCGATGCTCGCCTCCACGATCGGAGGAGGGCTGACCCTGGGCACGGTGAGCAAGGCCTACGCTATCGGATTCCCCGCCTTCTGGTTCGTCGCGTCGGGAGCCCTCGCCCACCTGATCCAGGGGCTGTTCCTCTCCGAAAAGGTGAGGAAAACCGAAGCCCTGACCCTCCCCGATCTGGCGGAAAAACTTTCATCGCCCGCAGTACGGCGCTTGACGGGCGCCATCATCACGATAACATGGACAGGCATTGCGGCGGGTCAGTTCCTCGCCGCCAGCAAAATCGTCGCGTCGATTACGGGCATCCCCCACCAATGGGCGGTGATCGCCTCGGCTTCGTTCCTCGTCATCTACACGATCATCGGCGGACAGAAATCGATACTCCGTACCGATCTCTTTCAGTTCGGCCTTCTGGCTGTCGCCATCCTCGCGGCTGTATCCTGGCTTTACGGAACAACTCCCTTCACGCTGAAAGCCCTCGACATCAGGCTTTTCTCGCCCACCTTCGGGCTGCTGGATCTTCTGTACTACCTCGTCGTCGTGGCGGGTTCCTATCTGATATGCCCCATGATGTTCGGCAGGATACTCTCCTCCGATTCGCCTGCCTCGGCCCGCAAGGCTTCATTCACCAGCGCCCTGGGCATGCTCATCTTCGCCTTCGCCATCACCTCCATCGGGCTCTGGGTCAGGGCTTCGGGCCTGGATTTCAAGGGGACAGACCCCTTGAATGCCCTCATCGGCTCGGTGTTTCCCGGCTGGCTTTCCTTCCTGATGCTGTTCGGCATCCTCGCCGCGATCCTGTCAACGGCCGATACCGTCCTTCTCACCGCCGCGGGGATTCTGGAGCATGATGTTCTCGACGGCGACTCGATTCACCGTACGCAGTCCTGGGTCGGCCTCATCGCGGCAGCGGCCTGCGCCATAGCCTTGTTCGAGACGGACATCGTGGATCTTCTCCTGAAAACCTACCAGGGTTACACCTCAGGCATTGTGCCCGCCCTATTCATCGCCCTCACCGCAGGCGGAAAACGAAGGGTGAAAAGCGGCTACCTCTTCGCGGCGATCGCTATAGGCTACGCGCTGGGAACTGGCGGAAGCCTTTTCGCCACGGGGAACGCCCAGAAACTGATGGCCTTCGCCGGTATTCTGGCTTCGTCCATCATCGCCCTCGCGGGGCTGCGCCCTAAAAACACGATCTAAGTTCAGTCGGGCCAGCCCCGTTTTCAAACAAGACGGTTACGTGACGTTTTTACCAATGTTGTCATATTGACATTACCTGCCTCTTCGTGGTCCACTCCCATCGTGACAAGTTTTAGTATTTTGTCACAGACAAGGAGGCGACAGAATGTCCGTTGTCGTTCGATCAATCGCTGCTTATATCCCGCCGCTCAGAGTCTCCAATGAAGAGCTGGCCGTCAAACTCGATACTACCGATGAATGGATCCGCTCCCATACTGGGATAGGGGCTCGCCACTTCGCGGCTCAAGGCGTTCTGACGAGCGATATGGCCGCTGATGCCGCGCGATCAGCCATGGAGAAGGCGAGAATTGGCCCCCACGACGTGGACCTCATCGTTGTAGCTACGGCGACGCCCGATTTTTTTGGCTTCCCCTCCACCGCCTGCATCGTACAGGACAAAATTGGAGCCTTCGGCTGCACGGCCTTCGATGTGGTGGCGGGCTGCTCGGGCTTTCTCTACGCCCTCGACATCGCCTCGTCCATGCTTGAGGCCAGGCATGGGCGGCACGCCCTCGTCATCGGCGCCGAGGAACTTTCGCGGATAGTGGACTGGAGCGACCGCTCGACGGCCGTGCTCTTCGGCGACGGCGCGGGCGCAGCGGTTTTGTCGCGGATCGACGAGGCCGGACGCGGCTGCCTGTCTTTCATGCTGGGCGCCGACGGCGCTGGGGCTATGGATCTGCATCTCGTTCAGTCGCCCCGGTTGGATGCCTATGCACGCGAGACCCCGATCGTTCCGACGATCGCCATGAACGGCAAAAAGGTCTACGATTTCGCCGTAAAATCGATCACCGTTCTCATCGAGCGGATCATGCACGCCACAGTGTACAGGCTCGAGGACTTCACCTGGATTATTCCCCATCAGGCCAACGCCCGCATCGTGCAGGCCGCGGGAAAGCGCTTCGGGATTCCGCCCGAGAAGTTCTACCTCAACATGGAAGAATACGCCAACACTTCGTCGGCGAGCATTCCCCTCGCCCTCGCCGAGATGGATGCCAAGGGGCTTTTGAAAACCAATGATCTCATAATGCTTTTAGGTTTTGGGGCGGGTTTGACTTATGGCGCCGCCGTCATTCGCTGGTAAGATCGAGGAGGAAAGGAAATGCATAGAAAGATTGCGGTGACAGGCCTGGGTGTGATCAGCCCCGTGGGCAACGATATGGAAAGCTTCTGGGCCGCCCTCCTGCGCGGCGAATCGGGAGCGGGGCCCGTGACGAAATTCGATGCCTCTGGCCTCGAAACGCGGATAGCGGCCGAGGTGAAGGGTTTCGATCCGGGGCTATGGATGGATAAAAAGGAATCGCGGAAGATGGCGCTGTTTTCGCAGTATGCCGTGGCCGCGGCCGTGCAGGCCTGGCGCAGCGCGGGGCTCGCGGGGCTCGCGGAGCCCGGCGCGGGGGGAGCCGCTGTCGACAGGGAGCGCGTGGCCGTTTGCCTCGGCAACGGCATAGGCGGCCTGGAGATTTTCCAGGAATCCTACGCCAAGCTCCTCGAGTCGGGGCCCGACAGGATGCCGCCGATGACGGTGCCCCTCATGATAGCAAACGAGGCCGCGGCCAACGTGGCGATGCGTCTCGGCCTCCAGGGCCCCGCCTTCACTCAGGTGACGGCCTGCGCCTCGGGCACCGACGCCATAGGACAGGCTATCGACCTTCTGCGCTCGGGCAGGGTCGACATGGTGGTGGCTGGCGGTACCGAGGCCTCCATCACGGTTTTCGCCATGGGCGGATTCTGCCGGCTCAAGGCTCTCTCCACCCTGCACAATGACGATCCGACAAAAGCCTCCCGGCCCTTCGACAAGGACAGGGACGGATTCCTCATCGGGGAGGGGGCAGGCATTCTCATCCTCGAGGATTTCGAGAGGGCTAAGGCCCGCGGTGCCAAGGTCTATGCCCTGGCGGCCGGGTATGGAGCAACCTGCGACGCCTATCACCTGACCGCCCCGAGCCCCGACGGCATCCAGGGTTCGCGCGCGCTCACCCTGGCCATGGAGGACGCCGGGCTCAAGGCTTCGGAGGTTGGCTACTACAACGCCCACGGCACCTCGACCCAGCTCAACGACCCCACGGAGACGGCCATGGTGAAAAAAGCCTTCGGCGAGGCCGCGGGGAAGCTGAAGATCAGCTCGACGAAGAGCATGACGGGGCACTGCCTGGGAGCCACGGGGGCTATCGAGGCGATTGTGTGTGTTAAGGCTATAGAAACTGGCTGGCTGCCGCCGACCATCAATCTCGACAACCCCGATCTTGAAGCGGGCTGCGATCTGGATTACATACCGAACGTAGCCATCCACCATCCGGTTGAGGCAGCCCTCTCGGCCTCCCTGGGTTTTGGCGGCCATAATGGGGCTTTGGCATTCAGCCGCGCCTGAACGCCCTTCTTTTCGCGCCCGGTTTGGGCGTAGTATACTCAGCAAAGGCGCAACACATGGAAAACATAGAATCATATCTGCCGCACCGCCAGCCATTTCTCTTCGTCGACGAGGTCAGGATCGAAGGATCAACCATTAGGGCTTCGAGGATCTTCAGGTCCGACGAATGGTTCTTCAAAGGGCATTTCCCGGCCTATCCGGTGGTGCCCGGCGTTCTTCTCGTCGAAGCCCTGGCTCAGGCAGGGGGAGTGGGTGCCAAGCTGCTCGGTGTAAAGCCCAAGGGCCTTTTCGTGCTCGCGAGGATCCGCAGCGCGACCTTCAGGCGGCAGGTGCGCCCCGGGGAGAAGCTCGACATGGAAATAACGATCGTCAAGTCGAGCGCCCTCGTCCTGCACCAGAAGGGTCGGGGATGGGTCGATGGCCAGGTAGCCGTCGAAGCCGAGTGGGTATCGATGTCTTCAGGGGTAGATGAATGATTGTGAAGCCGATGGTAAGGAACAATATCTTCCTCAATGCCCACCCGGCGGGCTGCGCACGGGAAGTTCAGCTTCAGATCGAGCGGGCCCTGGCCTTCAGGGCCACGATGGATATATCGAGGATTCCGGGGCAGATGCGGCCGGCGAAGGTTCTCGTCATCGGCGCCTCCACGGGCTACGGCCTCGCGTCGAGGATAGCGGCCGGCTTCGCCTACGGAGCGGCTACGGTGGGCTTTTCCTACGAAAAGGAGCCTTCGGCCTCGAAGCCGGCGACCCCTGGCTGGTACGCCAACAGGGCCTTCGACGCCGAGGCGGCCAAGGCTGGGCTCTTTTCCAGAACCTTCGATATCGACGCTTTCTCCCACGAAGCCAAGACCCTCGCCGTCGAAACCGCGAGATCGGCGGGCTTTGTCTACGATCTCGTCATCTATTCCCTCGCGAGCCCCGTGCGGATCGATCCCGATTCGGGGACAATGTACCGCTCCGTGATAAAACCGATCGGAAGGGCATACGCGGGAAAAACCGTGGATGTTTTTTCGGGCAAAATCAGCGAAGCCCACATACAGCCGGCCGACGACAAGGAAATCGAGGAGACGGTGAAAGTGATGGGCGGCGAGGACTGGGCACTCTGGATCGAGGCGCTGGCAGAGGCCGGCGTCCTTGGCAGGAACGCCCTCACGCTGGCCTATTCCTACCTCGGCCCTCCCCTCTCCTGGCCCATCTACAGGGACGGAACGATAGGCCGCGCCAAGGCCCATCTCGAGGAAAGCGCCCGAAATATCGAAGCGAAGCAGGGGGCCTCAGGTCTGCGGGCTTTCGTGTCGATCAACAAGGCTGTCGTGACCAGGGCTTCAGCCGTGATACCCGTCATCCCCCTCTATGTTTCGACCCTGTTCAGGGTGATGAAGGAACGTAAAATCCACGAGGACTGCCTCGACCAGATGCTGAGGCTGTTCAGGGAAAGGCTCTACCGGAGAGATGCCGCTGATATTCCCGTCGACGCGGGCAGGATACGGCTCGATGAACTTGAGATGGGGGCTTCCGTGCAGAGCGAAGTGTCGGCCCGCCTCGCGAGGATTCATGAGGACAATATGGGCGAGCTGGCCGATTTAGAGGGTTTCCGGAGCGACTTTTTGCGCGCCCACGGCTTCGAGGTTCCGGGCGTGGACTACGATGCCGAGGTCGATACCCTCTGATGAACATTCTCTTTCTTGAGAATGCGGGGCCGCTGGTTGTGGTGCCCAGAACGGACAGGCGTTTTGAGCACATTGTCAGAATACTCAAGAAAAGGGAAGGCGATACCATAGCAGCCGGCTGTTCCGACGGAACGATCGGCACAGCTCGCATTGAATCGATTTCAGAAGACAGGCTCCAGCTCCTCTACACTCCGGAAACCCAGGCTCCCGCCCTGCGGCCTCTCCGCCTCCTCATGGGATTTCCGCGCCCCATTCAGGCGGGGCGGATTCTCAAGGATATCACCAGCCTCGGCGTCGCGGAGATCTGGTTCGCCCTCTCGGAGCTTGGCGAGAAATCCTTCGCCGAATCGACCTTTTTCAAGGAAAAGGAATACGGAACTCACCTTGTCGAGGGAGCGGAACAGGCAGGCAATCCGCGGTTGCCCGAGATACGAAGCTTCTGGAGCATCGAAAGGGCGTGCGCCGGGCTGGAGGAAGCGGAACGGGTCTCGAGCCGGCATTCGTCGAGGCTCATGTTCCATCCCGATCCGTCCTTGCCAACAATAGCAGCCCTCCCCTCCCTCGCGGCGCCGGTGACCATCGCCATAGGCAGCGAGCGGGGATGGACAGGGCGGGAGATATCCCTTCTGGCTGCCCAGGGATTCAAGGCCTGCCATCTCGGCGACCGCATCCTAAAGACGGAGACCGCGGCTCTCGCCGCGGTCTCCATAGTCCTCTCACGCCTCGGGTTGATGTGACATCGCCCTGAAGGCTTCCCTGCCCTAGAGCTTCAAGAGTCCTTTCAGCGTCCTCACGTCATTCGTGAACCTGTCGCAGGCGAGCTGCACGGGCTCGGGCGATGACATGTCCACCCCCGCCACCTTCAGCGCCTCGATGGGGAAGCGCGAACCGCCAGACTTCAGGAAGGCGAAGTAGGCGTTCCGCTCGGCCCTGCCGCCGTGGAGAACCTTCTCCGAGAGGGCGATGCTGGCCGAGATGCCGGTGGAGTATTTGTAGACATAGAATGCGTTGTAGAAATGGGGAATGCGCAGGCCTTCGAGATCGGAGACGCTTTCCAGCTTCATCTGCGGCCCGAAGTATTTCTCGAGGAGCTTGCGGTACTCTGAGCGCAGGGAATCCACGGTGAGGGGCTGGCCCGATTCGGCCATGGCGTGGGTTACCGCCTCGTACTCCGCGAACATCGTCTGCCTGAAGAGGGTGCCCAGGGTGTCGTCGATGCGGTTGGCGAGGAGGGCTGCCTTCTCCTCGTCCGATTTCGCGTGATCGTAGAGGTATTTGAAGACGAGCTGCTCGTTGAAGGTGCTGGCCACCTCGGCTTCGAAAATCGTGTAGCCGTAGCACATGAAGGGGTTGCTCCGGGCCGAGTGCCAGGAATGCATCGAGTGCCCGCCCTCGTGGGCCATCGTGAAGATGTCGCTGAGGACGTTGTCCTTGTAGTTGAGGAGGATATAGGGCTCGCCCGAAAAACTCCCCGCCGAAAAGGCGCCCGAGCGCTTGCCCTTGTTCTCGAACCGGTCGACCCAGCCGCCGAGAAGGCCGGATTTCAGGGTATCGACATACTCGCCGCCCAAGGGGGCCAGGGAGGAGGCGACGATGTCGACGGCCTCCTCGTAGCTGTGCCTGCTCGCCTTCTGCTTGACGATGGGAACGTACACGTCGTAGTGGCGCAGCTCGTCGAGGCCGAGGGCGCGCTTCCTTAAGTCGTAGTACTCATGGAGGGCGGGCAGGTTGGCGTTGATGGTGCCGACGAGGTTGTCGTACACGGATTCAGGCACCTCGTCGGGGAAGAGGGCCTGCGAACGGGCGCTGCCGAAACTCCGCACCTGGGCCTGGTATTTGTCGAGTTTGACGGAGCCTGCGTAGAGGCTGGCCAGGGTTGTCTTGTGCTGGTCATAGACGCCGTAGAACTTCATGTAGGCCTTGCGCCGGACTTCCCTGTCGCGGTGCCGAATGAAGGCCGCGTAGGTGGACTGGCTCAAGGGAAGAAGGCCTTCCTCCGTCCTTATCCTTCCGAAATTGAAGTCGACGTTGGTTAGGATGCCGAAGCTCTCCTGGGCCACGCGGTTCGTCTCGGCCTGGAGGGCGAGAAGGCGCTCCTCCTTTTCGGAGAGGATGTGGGGTTTGAAACGGATGAGTTTCTTCAGGAACACGCTGTAATCGGCGAAACGGGGGTCAGCCAGGCAGAATGCCATAAAGGCTTCCGGAAGCGCCTGGATGGCCGGGGTGAGCCATGCCCAGGCTCCCTGCCCCGCCGTCGCCACGCCGACGTAGCGGGCATAGCGGCCTCGCGCCGCCGAATCGCCCTCGTCCACCGTGACATTCAGATCGGCATAATACGCGAGGCGCTCATCGAGGCGGAGGTATTCCTCGTAATAGCCGAGAAGGGCGAGGAATTTTTCGGGCGAAGCCGAAAAATCCTTCCGCTTTTCCTCTATTCCGGCCTGGGCGGCGCCGAGAGCTTCGAGACCCTTCTCCCAGGATGCATCGTCAGGGAAGAGCCGCGAGAGATTCCACCGATGGGCAAGAGGCACTTCGCATCGTTTGGGGATTTCGTGATTCATGGTTGTGAACTCCTTGTCGTCATCGCGCTGGTTTTGTCGACCCCCGTACAAGCAGGGTGTAGGGGAAATTGAAGTGTTCGGGTTTTCCGCCGTTGAGAAGTTCGAGGGCGAGGGAGGCCGCTTTTCTGCCCTTTTCCCTGGCTGGCTGGTGCACGGTGGTGAGGGGCGGCCTCACGAAGCGGCTCAAGGCGATATCATCGAAGCCCGCCACGGAAAGCTCGTCCGGAATGCCTATGCCCAGCTCGCTGGCCGCGGAGTAAACGCCCAGGGCGACGATATCCGACATCGCAACGATGGCATCGGGCCTGTCAGCCGCGCCGAGGAGAGCTCTGCCAGCCGACAGCCCGCCTTCGATCGATCCCTCGGTTTCGATGACTTGAACCCCTTGGGTTCCGAGTGCCCGGCCCTCCTCGGAAAGCGCGCGGTTGAAGCCCGCGAGGCGGTTCTCGAGGACGACGGAGCGCGATTGCTCGGTGCGGTTCTTCTTGTCGGGTTTGAGGCAGAGCAGGGCGATGCGGCAGGGCTTGGAGGCGAGAATATGTTTCATGAGGTCGTAGGCGGCAGGTTCGTGCTGGATGCCGACATTGACGGTTTCTCCCCTTTCCTCGCTGTCGATCGTGACAAAGGGCACGCGCCTTCGCTGGAGGAATTCTATCACCTCATGTTCGGGGCCGACGCCGATGGTGACGATGGCGTCCACGAAGGATCGCCGCGCAGCCTCGATAATCTTGCCCTGAACGGGAGGCAGCATCGTGAGGGAGATTTCGTGCCTGTCGCATTCCTCTCCGATGCCGCTGATGACATCGCAGAGGTGGGGGTTTTCCATCACCTCGGAGATGGGCTGGGGCAGGAGAAGGCCGAGGGCGCCCAGGCGCTTGGTGGTGAGGGTGCGAGCGACGGGGTTGGGGAAGTACCCCATCTCTTCGACGATAGCCATTATTTTGTCGCAGGTTGCCTTCGAGATGCGTTTGGGGTTGTTGAGGGCAAACGAGACGGCTGTTTTCGATACGCCGGCCCGAGCCGCGATGTCTTTGATGGTGGCTTTCATAGGTGTCGTCATCCATCATTGTACACTCTGTGGCTGAAGCCGTCAAACCTGCGGCTAAATCGGTTTATCGATCGCGTTTGGCCTTTGGAATTGAAGCGGAAGGCACTATACTGCGAGTGGTATTCGTGAAAACAGAGAGGTAATTCGATGACAAGCATAAACGTTAGCTATGACTCGGGGGAGACTGTTTCCTATCCTGTGGGTGTAAAAGCCCTGGATGTTCTCGCCCGGACGGGGAAGCTGGATCAGCCTCTCGTGGCCATCCTCGTGGACAATGAACTGAAGTCGCTGGACACCGAACTGGAAAGCGACTGCAGGGTTCGCCCCGTTCTGGCCGATTCGGCCGCCGGGGCGGCCGTTTACAGGCGCTCGCTCTGCTTCCTTCTCGCCATTGCCTCCCGGGAGCTTTTCCCTGAGCGCAGGCTTATTGCGGGCATGGCGATAGGCACGGGATTCTACCACTACTATTTCGACGAAATCCCCCTGACGAAAGCCCAGGTGGCAGCGCTGTCGGATCGGATCAGGGAGCTCATCGCCAGGGACATTCCCATCCGCCACGAAAAATGGCCCTGGGAAAAAGCCTGCGCCTATTTCGAGAAGACCGGCCAGCTCGATACCCTCGCCCTGATGGAGAACCTCAACGAGCCTCAGATTCCCCTCAACGAATGCTCAGGCTTCCGCGATCTACAGATCGCCCCCCTCGTGAGCTCCACAGGCGACTTGGGCATCTGGGAGCTTATTCCCTACCATGGGGGCATGCTCCTCAGGTATCCGCACAAGGACAAGGCGGGGGTGATCGAACCCTTCGAGGATGTTCCCCTCCTCTACCGGATCGCCGAGGAGTACAAGGAGAGGGGCCGCGTCCTCGGCGTGGGCTCGGTGGGCGTACTCAACCGCCTTTCAGCCTCGGGCAGGATCAAGGAATACATCATGGTGGCCGAGGCTTTGCAGAACAAGAAGATCGCCGCCCTTGCCGAGGCCGTGGCCGCCAGGGCCGATACCGTAAAGGTCGTCCTCATCGCGGGGCCTTCGAGTTCGGGCAAGACGACAACGTCGAAAAAGCTCGCCATTCAGCTGAAGGTGCTGGGCTACGAACCCCTACCCATCGAGCTGGACAATTTTTTCATCGACAGGGCCAGGACGCCCCTGGACGAGGAGGGAAAACCGGATTTCGAATGCCTCGAAGCCCTCGATGTCGCCTACCTCAACGAACTACTGCTCAGGCTTTTCTCGGGCGAGGAGGTGGAGCTTCCGGCTTACGATTTCAAGGCGGGAACGAGAAGAGGGACTGGGCAGACCCTAAAACTAGCCGGCCACGAAATTCTCATCCTCGAGGGCATCCACGGCCTCAACGACGCCCTCACCGCCAGGATAGCCCGCGAAGCCAAGTTCAAGATCTACGTGTCGGCCCTCACCCAGCTGAACCTGGACGACCACAACCGCATAAGCACGACGGATTACAGACTTCTGCGGCGCATGGTGAGGGATCACAACTTCCGGGGGCACAGCGCCGAAGCGACCCTTGCCATGTGGCCATCGGTGCAGCGCGGCGAACGCGCCCACATCTTCCCCTTCCAGAATTCGGCCGATGCCGCCCTCAACTCTGCCCTCGATTACGAACTGGGCGTGCTGAAGGTGTTTGCCGACCCCTTGCTGCGGACGATCAAGCCGACCATGCCCGAATACGCCGAAGCCCGGCGCATCCAGGCCTTCCTGGACAACTTCACGCCCATCCCGGCCCAGTACGTGCCCAAGGATTCGACCCTGCGCGAGTTTATCGGGGAGTCGGATTTCCACTACTGAGGGGCAAGGCGGCAGGCCAGGCAGGCAACAAGAAGCGAAACAATGCGAAGAGGGGGGCGGCGCCTTGGCGCCGCCCCCCTCTTTTCCTGCCGCAGGGCCGCCTGCTGCATCAGTACATTCTCACGTACTCGGCCGCTTCCTTTGCGTTGGCCAGGACAAAGTGGCCGGGGAAAATCTCGCGCCAGCTGGGCTTGTCGACGCTGTAGTCGTGGGCCGACTGGTCGTACACGACAAGGGTTTTGCCTTTTTCCATGTCGGGGTCGGGCATGGGCACGGCGGAGAGAAGGGATCGCGTATAGGGATGCATCGGCCTGGCGAAGAGTTCTTCCGTGCTCGCCAGTTCCTTGAGTTCCCCCTGGTGGATGACGGCAATCCTGTCCGCGAAATAGCGCACGACGGTGAGGTCGTGGGCGATGAAGAGATAGGAGAGGCCGCGCTTCTGCTTGAGGTCCTGGAGGAGGTTGAGCACCTGTGCCCTGATGGAGACGTCGAGGGCCGAGATGGGTTCGTCCGCGATGATGAACTTGGGTTCCATGGCGAGGACGCGGGCTATGCAGATACGCTGGCGCTGGCCGCCCGAGAATTCGTGGGGGTAGCGCTCGGCGTGTTCCTCGAGAAGGCCGACATCGCTCAAGGCCGTGAAAACCTTGTCGCGCCGCTCGGCCTCGTCCTTGAAGAGGTTGAAATTGTACAGCCCCTCCGAGACGATGTAGTCGATGGTGGCGCGCTCGTTGAGGGATGCCATGGGATCCTGGAAAATCATCTGTATGTTGCGGATAACGTAGGTGTCCAGTTCCTTTTCGATGACGCCCGAAATCTTTTTATCCTGGAAAAAAATCTCACCCTTGGTGGCCGGGTTGATCCTTATGATCGTGCGGCCTATCGTCGTCTTGCCCGATCCGGATTCGCCCACGAGGGCAAAGGATTCCCCTTCGAAGATATCGAAGCTCACGTTCTTCACCGCAGTGAAGCTTTCGCGTCCGTTCCTGAAGGTGACTTCCAGATTCTTGACCGACATCAGCACCTTGCTCAATTGGAGGCCTCCATGGTTGTCGCCTGGTAGATTCCGCCCTTTTTCCTCATGAGTTTTACGGATTCGGGCGGCTCGGCCGGGGGGGCCTTGGGATCGAGGAGCCAGGTCTTGGCGAAGTGGGTGGGGCTGACCTGGAAGAAGGGCGGCTCCTCCTCGAAATCGACGTTGAGCGCGTAATGGTTGCGGGGCGCGAAGGCGTCTCCCTTTATCTCGTTGAAGAGAGTGGGTGGCGTGCCGGGAATCGCGAAGAGCGGCTCGTTCTTCCTGGCCAGGGTCGGCAGGCTTGAGATCAAGGCCCAGGTGTAGGGGTGGCGCGGATCGTAGAAAATCTCGCGCACCGAACCGTACTCGACGATCTGGCCCGCGTACATGACGGCAACCCTGTCGGCTACGTTGGCCACGACGCCGAGGTCGTGGGTGATGTAGATCGTCGTGAAGCCGTATTCCTTCTGGAGGAAGCGGATGAGGTCGAGGATCTGGGCCTGTATCGTCACGTCGAGGGCCGTGGTGGGCTCGTCGCAGATGAGGATTTTCGGCTTGCAGGCGAGGGCTATGGCGATAACGATCCTCTGGCGCATGCCTCCCGAATACTGGAAGGGGTAATCGTAGAAGCGCTTTTCGACGTCCTTGATGCCCACCTTCTCCATGAGGGTGAGGGCTATCTTCTTCGCCTCTTCCTTCGGGAGCCTCTGGTGCTTTTCGATCACTTCCGTGATCTGGATGCCAATTTTCTTGAGGGGGTTCAGCGAGGTCATGGGGTCCTGGAATACGGTGGCTATCTTGGCCCCGCGCACCGCTTCCCAGTCCTTGTCCGTCTTGATGTCGAGGAGATTGCGGCCCTCGAACTCGATAGTGCCGGCCGGAATGCGCCCGTTTGTCTCGAGCATGCCGGTGAAGGTCTTGGTGAGAACGGTTTTCCCGGAACCCGACTCGCCGACGATGGCGAGGGTTTCGCCGTCGAAGAGGTCGAGGGACACCGACCTTATGGCGGTGAGTTCCTTGTTGCGAACCCTGAATTTTACTACCAGATCCCTCACCTTCAGGATGGGGGTTTTATTGTCGCTCATCTTCCACCTCCTATCGGTGAGTTCTGGGGTCGGACGCGTCGGCGAAGAGCTGGCCGACCACATAGAACGAAATCGTGACGAGGCCCATCACGATGCCGGGGAACACGATCATGTGGGGATAGGTGTCGACGAAGGACCAGTACACGTCGATCATCCTGCCCAGGGATGGATAGGTCGATGGCAGCCCGATGCCGAGGTAGGAGAGGATGGTCTCGGTGTTGATGAGGCCGGGAATCTCCTGATACACGAGGGTGGCGATGACCGACACCATGTAGGGAAGTATGTTGCGTGTGACCATGCGCTTCAGGGGAGTGCCGAGGCAGCGGGAGGCGAGGTTGTATTCCCTGTCGCGGATGATCATCACCTGGGTGCGGATGAAGAAGGCGATGCCGAGCCAGCCTGTTATCGTCATGGCCAGTATCATCTGCCAGAATCCCCGGCCGAAGATGTACATGAGCATCATCGCGCGCAGGATGGCAGGTACGTTGGATATGACGTTGTACAGGGCGAGTAGTATGGGATCGAGGCGCTTGGAGTAGCCCCACACCGCTCCCACGAGGATGCCTATAATGATATTTATCGATGCCGCGATGAAGGCGATGGAGAGGGACATCCGGGTGCCCGACCAGACGACGTCCCAGAGATCGTTGCCCGTATCGTCGGTGCCGAACCAATGCTCGGAGGATGGCTTCTGGTACCAGGTGCCGGGATTGTTGATGTTGGGCGTCACGGCCGGATCATAGCCCGAAACGAGGGGCTGGATGTACGACATCAGGGTGAGGCTCAGGAGCAATGCCAGCCAGAATATGGCGGTCTTGCGCTTGAAGAAGGTCTGGAAAACGGATTTCCAGTAGGAATACCGGGGGCCGGCAATACGCTCCGACTTGAGGACATCGAAGGTGGCGAAGGCGAATCTTTCTGCGGTTTTGGCCATTTTTTACCTCGCTTCCTTCTTGACCGCCAGGCTGATGCGTGGATCGACGAGGGTCACCAGAATGTCGCCCATGAAAATGGCGAAGATCGATATGACCGTGAAAATAAAGGTGAGCGCGATGATCATCGCGTTGTTGTAGTCGGATATCGAGCTGGGGAACATCTTGCCCATGCCGGGCACGGCATAGAAACTCTCGGTGATGAGGGCTCCGGCCAGCGTTCCGATAACGGCCATCGGGATGGAATGAACGACGGGTATCAGGGCGTTCCTGATAATATGCTTGAAAAACACCTCGCTCTGGGACAGGCCCTTGGAACGGGAGAACTTGACATAGTCGGAGTTCATCTGGTCGACCATGTAGCGCCTGATCCAGAGCGCCTCGCCCGCGATGCCTCCGAGCGAAAGCGAAATTGTGGGCAGTATATAGGACAGCAGGTTGTGCGATCCCATAAAGGGGAACTTGTCAGGCAGCCCCAGAACCTTCATGCCAAAGCGCGCGAAGAGGGCTATATACAGCAGGGTCGGGATGGAGCTGATGAATACGATATAGGCCATGGTGATCTTGTCGAAAATTTTATCCTTGCGCATCGCGGCAACGACGCCAATCGTAAGGCCGATTCCAAGGGAGATGATCAGGGCATACATGCCGATCCTGAAGGAGATACCGAGCATCGAGGGGTCTTCCGTGATGACGTTGCCGTCGGCGTAGTTGTCCTCGAACTTGTTCATGTCGAGCCGGTCGAGGGTCGGCTTGTACTTGAGGCTGTGCTCGTCGAGCGAGGAATAGAACGTTATCGATTCGCCCCGTACCGTCGTGGTGATCTCGCGGCGCGTCGATCGGCCCTGGCCGCTTCCGATCACCTCAAGGACGGGCATGCCGTCGAAGGTGGGGTAGGATCTGCCCATATCGAGCTTGATCATGTTCTGGTGTATAAAGGGAAAGCTTCCGTCGAACCAGATCTGGTACTTGTACTGCGTTCCCGACGCGGCCAGGGCCCACCTGCCGCTCCAGTCCTTCGTGAAGTAATAGCCGCGCTTGAGGCCGGGGTTGTTGGGATCCTTGATCCTGTTCGGTGTATCGATCCGCACGAGATTGGCGTACCATCGAAGTACCCGCGAAAAGAGGGGAATGTCCTTTGTGGCGTATAAATATCCAGTGACCGGCTGGGGATCGACTTTATATCCTTTTGACAAAAAGTCGGCCTTGAATTTTTCATAGAAGGGCGAACCGGGCAGAAGGGATTCGCTCACCTGGGGCGAGTCGCCGCCGAAGCTGGTTTGAGCGTATTCCTTCTGGGTGACATAGTCGATGTATCCCAGGTATTCCCAGGTGCGGAACTTGTAGTCGTGGTACTCGTCCGGCTTGTTAGCCAGCTTGGGCAGGATGAGGTCGCCCTTGAAGACAAGCTGACGCGGTATACAGGAGTACACGAGAAAAACCGTCAGGGTAGAGACAATCACCACGGAGAGGATCGACTGCAATATCCTTTTCAGCACATACCCTTTCATGAAACCCCGCAATCCGGCCGTCGAAGCGAAAAATGAGAATCAACTCCATCCTTGCCTTATGGTGAAGCTGCGGCACTCGCCCGTGACGGTCGAAAAATAATGTTCTCCATCTCTTCCCTATGGAGCGCTTGATTCAGAAACTGAATTATACAGAAACCATCGAAAATGCGCAATAAAGTAAAAAACCATGAGGCGCTTGGAATGCCTGTATCTATATGAATATTTTTTAATTATTTATTAGGTAAAAGAAAAGGCTGTCCATGGACGAATCCAGGGACAGCCGCTTTTAAGCGAAAGCGTAAATGCGCTTTCAGATCAAGTTATTTTTTGGCGCTGGCTTTCTTGAACTCCGCGACCCTGTCCTTCTCCCACTGAGCCTTGAGCTTGTCGCGTTCGGCGAGGGTGATAACTTTGTCGCCGACGATCATGCCCTTGAACTTGTACTCGTCGGTGCCGTAGGCGGCGAAGGGGATCGTGTAAGGCACGATCCTGGAAACGGCGAAGCCGCCGCCGTAGGACATGTAGGGGAGGATGACAGCGTCGTCGAGAAGCTGGGCTTCGGCTTCGGCAAAGCCCTTGAAGCGCTTGGCCTGGTCATCATAGATGTTGTTGGCCGCTTCTACCTTCTTGGCGTACTCGTAGAGACCGATCGCAGTGGCGGCCTTGTAGTCGCTGCTGGCAGGATCGCTGGTCGCGTCGAGGCCGATCTGGATGAGGACGGCGCCAATTTCGGGTTCGAGAGTCTGGAGGAAGGTGTACGGATCTCCGAAGTCGGGACCCCAACCGGTGTAGCCGCCGATGTCGTAGTTGGACTGGCTGCCGGATTCGGCGTAGTAGGTGGAGGCGTCCGCGTTGTCGGTATCCATCTCGACCACGTTCACGATGAGGGTATCGGTGCCGAAAACGGCTTCGAGATTAGCCTTCATCGACCTGTCGCCCCTCAAGCCCTTGGTGTAGGAGATGTCGGTGGCGGTGTCGAGCTGGATGGGGAACTTCACGCCCTTGGCGGTGAGTTCGGCCTTGGCCTTGGCCATGTACGCCTTAGCCTTCGTGGGATTGTAGTATGGATCCTGGGCATCGTCGATCTTGAAGGTCTTGGGGAAGTCGGCGGGGTTGCGCGCCTTGAGGGCGTCCTCGACGTACTTCGTGTAGTCCTTGCCGGCCTTGTCCTTGGAGAGTTCGGTGCCGGTATAGGAGTTGCGGATGGCGGCGAGCTTGTTCACTTCGCCGTTGCGCTGGGCGAGGATGGTCGGCCTGTCCATGCCGAAGAAAATGGCTTTTCTGAAATTGCGGTTCAGGATGGCAGCCTGTGTATCAGCCCGCTCCTTTTCATTCTTGGGGGTCTTGCCCTTGGTGGGGTCGGCCGGCGAAGCGAAGGCGTTGCGGTCATAATTAAAGGCGTAGAGGAAGGTGGTGGAATCCTGCCTCGCCCTGTAGATGTTTTCCTTGTACTTGGCCTGGGCGCGGGCGAACAGGGCTTCATTGTCCGTGTTGACCTGTGCGGAGGCGTAGATGCCCGCGTCGAAATTGTTGAAGCGGGAATCGGGGTCCTTGCCGTCGTCGTATACGAGTTTGACGTGCTGGATGGTCACGTTGGCCTTGTCCCAATAGGAGGGGTTGGCATCGTATTCCATGACGGACTTGGAGGTGAAGTTGGACAGTACATAGGCGCCGTTGTAGAGGATGCCGTTCTTGTCAACCTTGCCGAAATCCTTGTCCTTGGCCTTGAGGAACTCGCCATTGACGGGCATGTAGGGATTGTAGGTGAGAAGGGTCTCAAAGTAGGGAATCGGCTTCTCGAGAGTGTACTCGAGAACATAGTCGCCCTTGGCCTTGACGCCAACCTGGGCAAAATCAGTGATTTCGCCGGCGAGGTACTTGTCGGCGTTCTTGACGAATCCGGAGATAAGGTAGGTGAGCGTGCTCTTCTTGTCGAGCATGAACTTCATCGCGTCGACCCAGTCCTGAGCCTTGACTTCGGCATAGACTTCGAGGTCGCCGGTGACCCATTTCACGCCCTTGCGGATGTTGAAGGTCCAAACCGTGGTATCGGCGTTGGCCGACCATTTTTCGGCGAGCGCTGGTCTGAGAACACCGTACCTGTCGTGTTCGATAAGGCCGTCGACGAAGTTGGTCGTATGCTGTGACGTCGTCTGGCGCTGGCTTTCCAGGTAGTTGAAGGTACGAGGATCGCTCGTGAAGACGTTGACGTAGTCCTTCGATTTCGGTGTAGCGGCGCCCGCGATGCTCGTGAAGAGCAGGGCAAGTACGGCTACTGCTACTACAGTTTTCTTCAGCATTTCTGCCTCCCAATAGAATCCGTTGTGGCGGATTGATACTTGGCTATCCTTGTTGCATACGGATAGCACTATATAACTGTATCTATTGTTATCTTAAAAGAGGCTCAAGTCAACAGCAGTTTATCAAAAGCGATCGCACTGTATGCTTGGCGAAGATTATATGCTAGTCTGAAAATTAGGAAATCCATGATGAAAAGCGATCGTAAAACCAAGCTCCCACTATTCCTATCCCTCGGCCTTGGGGGATTCGCGCTCGCCACAATCATCGCCCTCCTGAGGCAGGACACCGTTTTCAGCATAGCCCTGGGCGATGCCTTGGTGATCGAAGCCCTCATGCTTTTAGGCATAGCCTGGGTGGGCTATCTCAAGAAGGATGGAATACGTTTCTGGCCAAGGAAGTCAGCGGGAACTCATGCGCCTGAATCATGGAAGGATAGGGTGCCTGTCCTGGGCGAGGTCCCCCTCCCCTCCCCGCCTCCTCCCGACGAGAATGGCCCAGAAAGCCCCGAATACCAGCGCCTGGCTGCGGCCGAAGAGGCGCTCAGGAAAAGGATTGTCGGAGGTACCGGCGACAATCGTACTCCAGCCTATATTCGAGCTGCGGCCTCGGCTGGGATCATCCTTCTACTTTTCGGGCTTTGTTTCGAATATATCATTCCGGCACTTTAGCCGGCTTTTCGTTTCCTACGGCAGTAGATCAGATAGCTGGTAAATAAAACCGGAAACCCTCCAACGGCTAGCGCTATGGGCAATTGCATGCTGAGGTCATAATCGAATATCGGTCCTTTCAGGACAATCCTTGGCCCAACCTTAAATTGGTAGATTATCATGATTGCAGAATACAATAACCCAAGGCCGATCGCCGTCCAACCCAGCCACTTCGCCGTCGAAAAGCTCGCCGCGCTATCGGTGGCCACCGAGATGCCAAGGCTGAGTCCGCAGGCAAAGCTCAGGGCAATGATGGCCGTGTCGACGGCCAGAGCGCCCAGGATCATGTCATGCATACTGTCGGCATCGGTGGCGGGGGCAACAGACTTCTGCTCCTGAGTCCACAGGCGCGCGGTTTTCCATGCCTTATAGTGTTCGGAGGTGTCGATCGTCGCGAAGATGGCAAGAAAGGCGCAGATCGAAGCCAAGGCCAGCAAAGCCTTGGTGTTGATATGGTAGGAACCTCGATTCACCATGCTCTCACTATAAAATATCGGGGGCCGCGATGCAATGACATCGCGGCCCCCGTCTATAGCCTATGCTGGCTACAGCCTCAGCGCACCTCGGCGATAGCCTCGGCGAGCATCTGCTGCAGCAGTTCCCGGGGCGGTTCCTTGATGTAGCCCATGGCCATCATGTCCTTGGTGAGGTTCCTCGAGGCGGCGATGTCGGTCATGGCCTTGTCGTAGACTTCCTGCCATGTCGCCTGCACGCGGGCGACGCCCTCTTCGATGGCCTGCATGGCGACATCGGCGGCTTCCACGGCAAAAACCTCGGTTTCGGACATGGTCGCGACGATGTTGTCGGGTGTTATGCCCCGCTTCTTGGCGAAGTCGGCGAGAGAGTGGGCGCAGCGTATGGCCATGCCGTCGGTGATCTTGCGGGCGCGCACCGCGAGGGCTCCTTTTAGGATGCCGGGGAAGCAGACGGAGTTATTCACCTGGTTGGGGAAGTCGCCGCGGCCGGTGGCTACGATAAAGGCGCCCTCTTCCTTGGCGGCGTAGGGCCAGATCTCCGGCACGGGGTTGGCGCAGCAGAAGACGATGGACTTCGATCCCATAGATCGTACCCATTCGCGTTTAACGGTGTCGGGACCAGGGGTCGAGAGGGCGATGAGGACGTCGGCGCCCTTGAGGGCTTCGGCTTCGGTGGCAACGCGCTTGGGGTTTGTAGCCTGGCAGAGCTCCCATTTCCTGTACATTCTAGGATCGGCCTCGATATCCTTGCGGCCCGCGTGCAGGGAGCCTTTTGTGTCGAACATGACAATGTTCTCGCCTCTGCCGCCGTCGGCCATGATGAGGCGGGCGATGGTCGTGTTGGAGGCGCCGGCGCCGAGGAGGACGATTTTCGCCTCCGAAAGCTTCTTGCCGGCGAGGGAAAGGGCGTTGAGGAGGCCAGCCAGGGTGACGGAGGCAGTACCCTGGGCGTCGTCGTGCCATACGGGGATGTCGCAGGATTCGCGCAGCTCGTCCAAAACTTTGTAGCAGTTGGGCTGGCTGATGTCCTCGAGGTTGACAGCTCCCACCGAGGGTTGGAGCATCTTCACGAATTCGATGATCTTGTCGGGGTCGTGCTTGCCGTCCTTACCCCGCGAATCGACGCAGAGAGCGATGCAGTCGACGCCGCCCAGGTACTTCATGAGGAAGGCCTTGCCTTCCATGACGCCCAAGCCTCCCGGGGGTGTGCAGTCGCCATCGCCCAGGACGCGGGTGGAATCGGAAACGACGGCCACGAGATTGCCCCTGTTTGAGAGAGCGAAGGAGGCATCGTTGTCGTCGCGTATCGTCGTGGAAACCTTGGAAACGCCGGGCGTATACCAGACATTGAACCAGTTGAAGCCGTACACACCG
>CAYXUF010000009.1:0-9530 GCA_964468155.1 uncultured Treponemataceae bacterium | reverse complement strand
CTTGGAAACGCCGGGCGTATACCAGACATTGAACCAGTTGAAGCCGTACACACCGGCTTTGGGCACGGTCTGCATCTTGCCGCCATAAAACTCATGGGCTTTGAGGGACAGCTTCTTTAGAAAGAGCGTCTGTGCGCGGGCTTTCTGATCCTGGCTCAGATCGTCAGGAAAGGCTTGTGAGAGGTTGGAGAGGCTTAAGTCCAGTTCCATCGTTGTTCCTTCCTTTATCATGATATGCCCGTCAAGGCTTTGATGTATTGCAGACGCATGTATTCATCGGGCTTCCCGGAATTGTGTGCCGAAAGCTTGCCCCTCATGTCCTCGAGGGAAGAAAAGCCCTGCGTTTCGGCCAGGATCTTCAGGTCGTCGAGTATTTTCCCGATCGTTTTCCAGCCGCCTTTGTAGATAGCCGAGCAAATCTGCGTAGTGCCGGCACCAGCCAGGATGAACTTAGCCGCCGTCTCGGCGTCGTGGATGCCAGTGGCTCCCGCCAGCTCTATACCGGCTCGCTGATAAAGAAGGGCTATCCAGCGGAGGCTGTCGTGGTATTCCTCGTTCGTACTCAAGGGTTGGGCTCTCACAAGCTTCATCGAACCAATGTCGATGTCGAAGCGGTAGAAACGATTGAAGAGCACGAGGGCGTTGGCACCCTCCCTGGATATGGCACGGGCCAGGTGAGGCAGGCTGGAGTAGTGTGAACCGAGCTTCACTTCGATGGGCAGTCTTGTCGAAAGCCGTACTTCCTTGACTGTGGAGAGAACCCTGTCCTCGATGTCCTTGGAACTCAAGGAGGTGGAGTGCGGCATATAGGCTATGTTCAGTTCGAGGGCGTCGGCTCCCGCCTCCTCGATCCTTCGGGTGAAGGAAGCCCAACTGCCAGCGCCGACGCAGTTAATGCTCGCGAAGACAGGGGTGTTGCCCACCCTTGCCTTGGATTCGCTGATGAGCTTGAGATAGGCTTCGGTGCCTTCCTCCCAGGCGGTGCGGCTCATGAAGGCTTCGGCTTCCGAATTGGCTCCGAGATCGATGCTCTCCACCTCAGCGCCCAGTTCGGCGAGTATCTGCTCTTCGAAAAGCGACTTGAGGACGACGGCACCCGCTCCTGCGGCTACGGCCTTTTCCACTCCTTCCGGCGTTCCCGTGAGTCCGCAGGCGGCGGCCACGATGGGATTGGCCAGCTTCAATCCCATGTAGTTAGTGGTCAAATCGATCATAGTATCTCCTCATGTGGTTGTGTCCATCTCTATTATAGCAGTCTTCCCGCAGTTCGTGGAGTACAAACCGGATAAAAGAGGGGGCACGGCGGTTTTTGCTGAGCCCCACCCCTGCCCCGCAAAGAAGCCCAGTTAAGTCTACTCTATTTCAGGAAATCGCCCACCCTGTCGAACTGCGTCAGCGCCTCCCAGTTTCCGGCATTGTCTCCGGACAGCTTCACGCAGCCGTCGATGGCGGATACATAGGTCAGAGCGCCAACTTTCCTGTAGTTTTTATATACTTGAAGGCTGGCAAAACTATCGTGCATCATGACAGCAAATTTTGGCGCCACGGTCTTGATGAAGGATTTCGAGGAGGATGTGTCGCTGCCATGGTGGCCGACCTTTATCACATCGGCCTGGAGTTCCGATCCGAACTTCTCGATGAGATCCAATTCGCGCGGCGTATAGACGTCGCCCATGAACAGCATGGTTGACGCACCAAAGAAAAATTTCATGACGAGCGATTTGTTGTTTATGAACTGTGTCCCGTTCGCCGGATAGCCGTCATAATATTTTATATCCGGTTCGGGATTATAAACCTTCACCGTGGCGAATTCGCCGATTGTGAATTCAGAGCCTTCCTCAAGATAAACGATTTTAATCCCGCGCGAGGTAGCCTTATTCATCAAGCCCCTGTAAATGCTGCTGTCGGAATACACGACTTTGCTCATATAGAGCTTGTCCACGGGATACTTGGCCAGAATCTGCGCCAGGCCGCCGATATGGTCGATATGCGGATGACTCGCCACGACGGCGTCAATTTTTACAACGCCCATGGCTTCGAGAGCGGCTTCCACCTGCGGCGCGCAGTCGGGTGATCCTGCGTCGATAAGCACTACCTTGCCGTCGGGGGTCGTCACGATGCTGCTGTCTCCGGATTTTTCGTCGGTTTCCGCGTCCTCAGGCAGATAAAGCTTGAGAAAGCGTACGACGAGTCTCCCCGCGTCTTCCTTCCTGTCGAAAATCTGGTCATAGCGGTCTGCCTTCGGGGCTTCATCCGCCTGTTCCTGCTGTTCCTGCGCGAAGACATCAGAACCGGCGAAGATGAAACCTAAGGCAAGGACAAAAGCCAGGAATCTTCTCATTTGGTGGCCGCTTTGGAGAAACCGCTCAGGATGTATTTCTGCAGAATCACAAAGAGGATGATGATGGGCACGATAGCCATGACGGCCCCAGCCATTATCTGGTTCTGGTTCATGGTCTCGAGCCCCGCGTAGGAACGCCTGAGTTCATAGACGCCCTGTGCGATCGTCCGGCGGAACGGTGTTGTCGTGACCATTTTCGGCCAGAAATAGGAGTTCCAGCTGTCGATGAAGGTTATGATGCCTACCGTCAGGATCGTCGGCTTGCACATGGGCACAAGGATCCTGAAGATTATGCCGATCCGCCCCAGTCCCTCGAGCCTCGCCGCTTCCATGAAGCTGTCATCCACGGCCTTGAAGGTCTGTCTGAGCATGAAGATCATATAGGCTGATACGGCATGGGGAACTATGAGACCGGCGAAGGTATTTATCCAGTGCAGCCTCGCCATCATGACATAGATGGGGACGAAGGTTACCTGGATCGGTATCATCAAGGCGCCGAGGACGACTATGAAGAGCGTGTCCCGGCCGGGAAAATGTCCCTTGGCGAAGCCGTACGCGGCAAAGGCTCCGATGATTACCTGTAGAATCATGATCCCCGCGGTCATGACGATGGTATTGAAGAAATACTTGCCGAAAGGCGCCATCTTGAGGGCGTTGGCGTAGTTCTCCCAGCGGAACTGGGCTGGCCAGAGAGAGGGCACGGGACGGAGAAGTTCCTCGCTAGTCTTAAGCGAGGAAATGATCATCCAGTATATCGGGAAGATCACGATGAGGGTGACCGCCACCGCCAGAAAGTACTGGATAGCGATTCCTATGGTTTTGGCGTGCATCGCCTTCCTGTTGACCGCTTCCTTGATTGTCGGCATCATCATTTTCCCCTCATGAGTCGTAGTGGACGCTCTTGTCCGAAAGCTTCATAGTCGCCATCGTCGAGGCGAGCAGGATGACAAAGAACGTGATCGCCACAACCGCTGCCCTGTCCACCCTGAACTGGACGAACGCCAGATCGTAAATCCAGTAGACCATCACGTTCGTGCTTTCGTATGGCCCACCGCTCGTCATGACGTCTATCGACTGGAATACTTTCATGGATGCGATGAAGGTCGTCACGAAGAGGAAGAGCGTTGTCGGCGACAGCAAGGGCAGCGTGATGAACCTGAAACGCTGGAAACCGCTGGCGCCGTCGAGTTTGGCGGCTTCGTAGTACTCCACCGAAATTCCCTTCATAGCCGACAGATAGATCATCATGCCGTAACCTACGACCCTCCATCCGGTGAGTATTAGAACCGAAGCCAGGGCGGTTTTCTCCGAATTGAGCCAGTTGATGTTCTGCATCCCGAACAGGTTCAGTACATAGTTTAGGATGCCGTACTGGCCGTGCAGTATCCACATGAAGACTATGGCCGAGGTGGAGATGGCAATGTACTTGGGCATGAAGACTATGGATCGCAACGTTGAAAAAGTCTTACTCTCCCTGTTGAAGAGGGAGGCGAGGAGGATCCCTCCAATCAGAGTGATCAGGATTTCCCAGAAAGTATAGGTAAAGGTGACTTTGAGGGAATCCAGCCACTTCTCGAATCCCGAGCCCGCGAACAACCATTTGTAGTTCTTGATCCCTACGTAATCATACTTGTCGCGGATAAGATTCCAGTTCGTGAAGCTTATTCTGAACAGGTCCAGGATCGGATAATAGACGAAAGCGGCGAAAAACCCCAACGCTGGCAGGACACAGAGAAAGTCTTTAACCTTCTCCCGCCTTCTGTAATTGGGCACTCTAGTGCTCGCCCCAGAAACCATCGCCGTTTGTCTCGCCATTTCTCGCACTCCTGGATTGCGGGGCGACTGGCAGGTTGATGAAACCCATCGGTCGCCCTTGAGTATATTCTAGGGTGAAGGCCCTGACGCCTCGCGCGAATCCGAGCCCTCTCCCCCTTTTCACCGCGCTGTTCAGTCCTGCAGCGCCTCGTCTATGAGCTTCGATGCCTTCTGCATGGCGGAAGCGACATCGCCTCCTTCGATTATAACCTTGGCCATCTCCTGCATCCATATCTTGGATAGCGCGCTGTACGCGGGATGCTGGATGCGCGGATAGATGTGATCGAGATTGTCGAAAACAGCCTTGAATGCGGGCTTCTCGACGAGGAATGCTTTCCCTTCGGAAGTGAGGGTGACGGAATTTCGGGTTGGCATATAGCCGGTTTCCCTCGCCCAACGCATGTTTACTTCCTTGCCGGTGAGGTAGGTCAGCAGCTTCCAGGCGGCATTCTTGACTTCCTGACTGTTCTTGGCAGGTATGAGGAGGACGCAGCCGCCGATTTCGGAATCGCGCGTCAGGTTACCGGGGAGGTAGTGCATGCCCACCTTGAACTTGCAGTTGGTGGCGTACATGTTGTACAGAGAGGTGGTGTGGATCGCGGAGAAGGTTTTGCCGTCGATGAAATTCTGGCGCATGATCCCGGAAGCATCCTTCCCATAAGCCCAGTAGGCTGACTTCTCATCGCACCACTGCTTAAGTTTCTTGGCCACTTCCAGAGCCTTGGCACTCGCGAGATCAGTCGTCTGGCCGTCTTTGCTGACGATCTTGACGCCATTGTTGAGATAGAAGGTCTCGAAATACCACTGGTCCCAGCCGGGGATGACGGTAGCATAACGCTGGACCGTCCCGTCCGCGTTCTTCTTGGCAGCCTTTTTCATGAAGGCATCCATCTCCGCCCAGGTTTCGGGGAGCTTGATCTTTTCGGCATCAGCCATGTCCTTGTTGTAGAACATGATCTGTGTCGAGATGAGGAATGGCAGGGATACCTGTTTGCCATCGTAGCTCGAGGCTATCCTGAGGCCCGCGCCGAAGTCTTCGATGTCAAACTTGGTCGCCGCGATGTAGGGATCGAGGATCTCGCAGACTCCGGAAGCGCCATATTCAGCGATATAGGGAGTGTTGGCGACGGTGAGGGCGGGAAGCGTCGTACCGGCGGCCTGGGCGGCGATCAATTTTTCGTTGAGATCGGCATAATTCCCCTGGAAGACGGGTTCAACATCTATCAACGGATTCTGCTTCTCGAAATCGGCGATGATACTCTCGATGAGGCCCTTGTACTGGGCTTCCTGCGCATGCCACCACTGGATCTTGATGGGAGCCTTGACCGCGAACTTGTCGACATCGGCCGCTCCAGCGCCAAAGGTAACCGCCACCAACAGCGACAGGGCGATGATCGCGCAACGCATTCTCCTCATTGTCTCCTCCTTGGCCCGTCTCCGGGCGAATGAATATCGATTCTGCCGTTTTGGATTCTCCGACGGCATAAATCCTGCCTTAAGCCCTTTCAAGAAGGGTTTGCGGTGATCAGGGCCGACTTAAGGAAAGCTTTGCCCTCTGCCAGCCGACCTAATTCCGTACCTATGTTGTATTCTATGATCAGGCTCAGGTCCCTTCCCGTTTTCTTCGAGGCGGCCATCACCATGCTCCAATCGATATTCCCTTCGCCTATAGGGGAGTGACTGTCGCGGGTACCATTGTTGTCATGGATGTGCAGCGCATAAAGCTTCGTCCCCAGCGAGGGAAGGAGTGACTCAATCTGCCATCCGTTTATAAAGGCATGGCCTAGATCGACAAGGTAGCCAATATCGTCCGGAAAACCATCGAGAAAGTCGATGAACTGCCTTTCGGTGAAGAGGGATGTGGCGTTGGAACCGATGTTCTCGACGAGGAGTAGCTGACCATGGTTTTTGTTGAATTCATGGAGGGCGAACAGGTCATCTCTCAAGCGATGACGGGCTGTCTCTTTAGAAAAATGGGTGTCCGCGCACCATCCGGTATGGAGAACGACATGACCAGCGTCCAGCATCGAAGCGAACGTGATAGTCTGTTTGTAGGATTCGAGCACCGCGGCGCGAAGAAGCGCGTTTTCTCCGGTCAAGTTGATATCCCAAACGGGAACATGGACAGAATATGTCGCTTTCTTCGTCTTGAGCATGGAAGCGAACTCCTCCATGCGCAGATGGAAGTCATTCCATCCAGCCCCGTCGAGCATGAGCTCTATATGCTCGGCGCCGTTCTCGATGAGTTTGTCGACGTTATCTTCGACCCTGCCACCGATCAGGCATAGCTCGGAATAGAAAATCCGCATCAGCATCACTCCGCAAGCATCTTCTTGGATACAACCTTATCCCCGACAGTCCTAGTCATAGCAAATGTGTGCCGAACTATTGAAATAGTTCAAAACTTTAAATAAAGAATTGAATACGATGATATACCCATATCTTAAATATTGTCAAATAAGTTCGTATTCTTCTATATTTCAATATTTTTCAATAAATATTTAATAAACTCAATAGATTCAACTTGCACAATTTAAAAACAGTGTTTACTATATTTAGTCAGGTTCAACACATAGAGTAGCAGGTAAATGGAAAGAAAACCAAATCCGACCCTGAAACAGGTCGCTGAGCTCTCTGGCTTTTCGCAGGCTTCGGTGTCCATGATCCTGAACAAGCGAAGCGATGTCTCTTTTTCCGAGGCAACAGTCCGCCAGGTCCTGGATGCCGCGAAAAAACTCGGCTATGAAAAATCCGCCGGCATCAGCCAGAAGAAGCGTCTTGCCGGTAAAAATATCATCGCCGTATTCTGTCCCAATATTTCCAATCCCTACTATTCGACGCTCGTCCAGGCGATTGAGCAGTCCGCCTGGGAAAAAGACTTTCAGGTGATGATCATCAATACCTATCGCTCCCCCGAAGTCGAAGCTAGAAATCTTTCCATTCTGCAGGAGGCGGAAATCGCAGGCCTTATATTCACCATGCCGCCGCAGGTTCCACGCGCCCTGGAGAAGACGAACAGAAGCGTTTCTACCGTGCTCATCATCGACAAAGGCTCATCCATAAACCTGGACACGGTGGAAATGGACAATCATGGAGCGGGCGTTCTTATAGCCAGACATCTCCTGGGACTTGGACACAGGCACATCGCCTATGTTTCCACGACGCTCGACGACGCCAACAGCATGCGCCTCCGACGCCTGAGAGGCCTGGAGGAGACATTCCGCGCCGAATGTCCCGAAGGAAGCGTTCTTGTCCGCGCACGCGACGTGACTCCGGGCGAGGAACTGCAGGATCTCTTTATAGAACATCATGTCGGCTATGAACTCGCCAAGGAATGTCTCGCGGACAGGAAAATCACCGCCTTCGTGGCGGTGAACGATATGGTGGCTTATGGCGTCATCGACGCGATCGCGTCGGAAAACCTCAGGGTTCCCGATGATTACAGCGTCTGCGGTTTTGACAACATCTTCCCTTCCAGGCTCTCCCCCATCTCCCTCACCACCGTGGACAGCTACATCATCGACAAGGGACACAACGCTTTTGCCATGCTGTACCGTCGGCTGAGCGGTTCCAAGGTTGCCGTGAAGGGGCCGGATATTATAACCCGCGTGGAATATCCGCCTAGGCTCATGGTCAGAAGTTCCACCTCTCGGGCGAAAGACGCGCCTGGAGGACGCTAGGATGAGTAGGGTTTTCGCGCACAGAGGTTTGAGCGCTTCATATCCAGAAAACACGATCCTCGCTTTCGGGAAAGCCCTTGATGCGGGTTGCGAAGGCATCGAGCTGGATGTCCAGCTTACCAGGGATGGCGAACTCGTCATCATCCACGACGAATCGATAGACAGGACAACCGATGGCAAGGGCAAGGTCCGGGATTTTTCTTTTGAGGAACTGCGGCGCTTCGACGCGAGCGGACGATTCGCAGGCAGCCATGGCTTCAATTCCATCCCCTGCCTTTCTGAATACTTCGATCTGGTGAAGGACCGGTCCGTCATCACGAATATCGAACTCAAGAACAGCGTATTCGCCTATCCCGGCATCGAGGAAAAGCTCATCGCCATGGTCGGGAAATACGGACTTGCCGACAGGGTGCTCTACTCGTCATTCAACCACCAGTCGCTCCTGAAATGCAGACAGATCGTGCCTCGCTGTGAAATCGCTTTCATCATCAGCTCCTGGCTGATTTCGGCTGGAGCCTACTGCAGGCAGCACGGCGGGAACTACATCAATCCTCGCTTCGGCTTTCTGACCAAGGAGAATATGGAAGAACTTCTCGATAACGGCATCCGGGCCATGGTCTGGACCGTGGACGAGCCTGAGGAAATGAAAAGGCTCGCCGGCATGGGAGTCGATTCCCTCATCACCAACGAGCCTCTGCTCGCTCTCGACGTCTTAGGCAGCCGCTAGAGTTCCAGCGACTTGGTTTCTATCCTGTCCAGGACTCTGGCGACGAAGACGTCGAGCGCCATACCATTTTCCTGCCGCCCGTCCCTGAAACGCACCGAAACGGCTTTCTCGTCCATTTCCTTCTGTCCGACCACCAACATATAGGGGATTTTCTGGTTCTGCGCGTCGCGGATTTTCGCATTCATGCGCGAATCGGAGAGGTCGGCGCGAGCCCGCATTCCGGCGGCCTTGAGATCGCCCACCAGCTTCTTGGCGTAATCGTCGAAGGCGGGAGCGACGGGGATTACCGTTACCTGCTCGGGGCAGAGCCATACGGGGAAGGCGCCCGCGGTGTGCTCGAGGTAGACGCCGAAGAAGCGCTCGATCGAGCCTAAGAGGGCGCGGTGGACCATGTACGGCCGCTTGCGCTGTCCGTCGGCGTCGACGTAGGTCATGTCGAAGCGTTCGGGTTCGTTGAAGTCGAACTGTATGGTGGTAAGCTGCCATTCGCGACCGATGGCATCTTTCACTTTGAGGTCGATCTTGGGTCCGTAGAAGGCGCCGCCGCCTTCGTCGACCTCGTAGGCCAGGCCTTCCTTTTCCACTGCCTTGCGGAGACTCTCCAGGGCGGTGCTCCACATTTCGGGGGCGCCGACTGAATCCTCGGGATTGGCGGGCTTGGTGGCCAGGTAGGCCTTGATCTCCTTGAAGCCGAGGGTCTTGTGCATAAACAGGGAAAAGCGCAGCACTTCGGCTATCTCGTCCTGAATCTGGTCGGGCGTGCAGATGATGTGGGCGTCGTCCTGGGTGAAGCCGCGCACGCGCATGAGACCGTGGAGGGTGCCCGAGCGCTCGTAGCGGTACACCGTGCCCAGCTCGGCCCAGCGGAGGGGCAGATCGCGGTATGAGTGGTTGTTGCTGTTGTAGATCATAATATGGAAGGGACAGTTCATCGGCTTGATGTAGTAGTCGTCCTCGTCGATCTTCA
>CAYXUF010000008.1:0-63930 GCA_964468155.1 uncultured Treponemataceae bacterium | reverse complement strand
TGCCCTACGCCGAGGGCCTGGCGCGCTTTCCCGCCCACCTCCAGCAGCTGGACATGGAGTCGAACGGCAAGTCGGTCAACCGCGAGGGCAAGCCCATCGCCTATTCCACAGGCCCCGTCGTCTTCGGCGAGCCGGGGACGAACGGCCAGCATTCCTTCTATCAGCTTCTCCATCAGGGCACGGACATTGTGCCCCTCCAGTTCATCGGCTTCGCCGAAAACCAGAACTCGAACGATATCCTCTCCATGGGAACCTCATCGCGTCAAAAACTCGCCGCCAACCTTCTCGCCCAGATCGTCGCATTCGCGAGGGGCAAGGACGACGCCAACGCCAACAAGCGCTTCGCCGGAGGGCGCCCCTCCTCCCTTCTGCTCGGCACGCGCCTTGGCCCGCGACAGATGGGTGCCCTTTTCGCGCATTACGAGAACAAGGTAATGTTCCAGGGCTTCGCGTGGAACATAAATTCCTTCGATCAGGAAGGAGTGCAGCTGGGCAAACTGCTCGCCAACAAGATGCTGTCCATCATGCAGGGAGAAAAGGCCGACGAGCCGGTTTTGAGCGCGATGGCCAGGATGGCAGGATTTCTCGGATGAAAGGAAAAGGGAAGGCCGAAACCCCGCTCCTGGCTTTCACCGGCGGGGGTACGGGCGGACACATCTATCCCGGCCTCGCCGTCATCCAGGCTTTGAGGGAGTCGGGCTTCAGGGGCAGGATTGTCTGGATTGGCTCCAGGAAGGCCCTGGACAGGAGCATCGTCGAAAAGGAAGGCGTGGAATACTTCGCCATACCTTCGGGCAAACTCCGGCGTTCGATCTCCGCCGAGAACATCGCCGACGCCTTCCGCGTCATAGCCGGCTACTACGCGGCCCGACGCCTTCTGTCCGACCTGAAGCCTGCCCTCCTCTTCTCGAAAGGAGGATACGTGAGCGTACCTCCCTGCCGCGCCGCGGCTTCGCTGGGCATTCCCTACTTCACCCATGAATCGGACGGGAGCCCCGGCCTCGCCACCCGCCTCAACGCGCAAAAAGCGGCGAGAATTCTCGTGAGCTGGCCCCGCACCGCCGCCCTGATCCCCTCCCCCCTCCAGGCAAAAACCGAAGTGGTCGGCAATCCGGTGCGTCCCAGCCTTTTTAGCGGCAACGCGGACAAGGGCAGGCAATTCCTCGCCGCAGCCTCCGACCTGCCCATTGTTTTCTTTGTCGGGGGCAGCCAAGGGTCGCGGCAGGTCAACGACATTGTGGCCGGGATAAGGCCGAGCCTCGAAGGCAAGGCTTTTATTGTGCATCAGACAGGCAGCGAGCTCTTCGACCCCCTGGCTCACGCCGAAAAACCGGGATGCTATAAAGCCCTTCCCTACATAGGCGATGAGATGATGGACATTCTGGCGGCGTCGACCATCGTTGCGGGGAGAGCCGGCGCAGGCACGATATGGGAATCGGCAGCCCTCGGAAAGCCCATGGTTCTCATTCCCCTCGCGGGCCGGGGCACGAGGGGCGATCAGGTGGAAAATGCCGAAATGGCATCGGAAGCCGGAGCCGCCATCTGCCTCACCGGCGAAAAGGCGACGCCTGGGAACACCCTCGCAGCCATATGCGGATTCCTCGAGAATCCATCCGCCCGGGCCAGGGCGGCGAATGCAGGAATGGCGCTCTGCAAGCCACACAGAGCCGAAGGAGGAGCGATGCTCTCTGCCCACTACATTGCCCGACTCATCCTCGATCAGGTTGGCCAGTCAACAGGGAGAAACACATGAGTACGATGGACTGGATTTTTACAGGCATCATCATCATTCTCGCGGCACGCTGTTTTGTCCGGGGCTTTGTCCAGGAGGTTCTTTCGGTGGCGGCCTATGCCGTGGGCCTTTTTTCCGGCCTTCTTTTCTCCAACACTGTCATCGACTTCGCGGCCCGGAAAATGGGTACGGGCGGGCTTCCTCCCACGGCTCAATACGTCATAGCCTTCATCCTCTGCTTCGCGGGGGGCTTCCTCATCATGAAGCTGATCGAAAAACTCATCCGCGAAGGGCTTGAAGCGGCCAATCTGGACATTTTCGACCGGGTGCTGGGCCTCGCACTTGGTACAGCCGAGGGCTTGGCCATCGTCGCCCTTGTCCTCATCGTGATGGAAATCCAGCCCTTCTTCGATATGAAGAAGGCTCTTGAACAATCCTTTTTTGCAGGCACCCTGCTGCCAATCATCGGCCCGACCATCACCGAAACCCTCAGGCCCGCTCTGGGCGGCGGCGCTCAGGGCAGGCCTCTGAATCTCCAGAACCTTTTCAGGAAAAAGTAGGCACATGTACGAGAATCTGCTCGCTCAGGATGCGGTTCGCTCCTTACTTGAAGGCGACATAAGAGGCGGAACCCTTCCTCCAGCCCTTCTCTTTTCCGGGCCTCCGGCATCAGGCAAGCTGACAGCGGCCCTGGAGACGGCTCGCATCCTCTCATGCCAGGGAAAAGCGGCCTGGAACTGCCCATGCAGCGACTGCGCGCGGCACAGGCAGCTGATTCACCCCGATCTCCTTCTGCTGGGTAAACGGAGCTTCCCCGAAGAGATAATCGCCGCGAGGGAATTCATCAGGCGCAGTCCGGGCCAGGCGTCGGCTTATTTTTTCCTGCGCTCGATACGCAAGCTCCTCTCGCGTTTCAATCCCATCCTTTGGAAGGGCGAAGAGACAAAGCTCGCAAAGGCCGTCAGCCTTATCCAATCGATCGAGGAAGCCATCGATATCATAGTGCCGGAAAACCTCGGCGCCGCGCTTCCGGCTCCCGTCGAGGCAGCCGTGGATACGGCCTACGGCGAAGCGCTTTCCCTGGAAACCCTGGTACCCGAAGCGCCGAGCGTCACGGTTATCCGCAACGTAGGCGTCTGGACCCAGCTGGCTCCTGCGGGCAGGCGCAAGACAGTGATCGTCGAAAACGCCGACCATATGCAGGATTCAGCCCGGAATGCCATGCTCAAGATGCTGGAGGAACCCCCCGAGACTATCCGTTTCATCCTCCTCACGAGCCGCCGCGCTTCGATGATGGCGACCATACTGTCGCGCTCCCGGCTCTATTCCTTCGCGCCGAGAGATGCGGCAGCCACGGGACGGATCCTTGCGCGCGTTTTCAAGTCGGAGGAGATGGCGCCCAGTCTCCAGGCTTTTTTCGAATCACGCCTCCCCTTCCCTCCTTCGATAGCCAGGCTCCATGCCGAGCGCTTTATAGGAAGGCTCCTCCTCGACCTGGGCGACAAAAGCCACAGGATGGGGCCTTATAGCCTCGCCCTTGCGTCCGAAGCCCGGAGCTTGGGAAAATCCATGACCGAGCTACTGAATGAGCTTGGAGAAGCGACGGGGTACTTCGGCTCCAGGGACAAAACGATGACGGGATCCTTTGTCCATTTTATAAAAGCCTTGCTGTCGGTATTTTCCGGACTCCTCGCCGAGTCGGCAGGAGAACCGGCTGTTGTGGCAACCGTCGACCGCTGGTCGCGCCTGGCCCGCGATGCCGCCGTTCAGTATGGCTCATTGAACAGGAGTCCCGATCTCCTCATGAGGGTGCTTGCCACTTCCTTTGGAGAAAGCGCATGAAATCTTCATTCCTCGGGAAAGCCCTGTCCAGGGCGGACAAGCTGACGAATGAGCAGCTGCGCGCCCTCTTCAATGAGGTTGTCCTGGCCAACGAAAGGCTGGAAGCGGCCCTCCAGTCCATGTTTGACGGGATTGTCGTCTGCAATCTGGATCATGAACCCGTCCTTGTCAACAAATCGGCCGAGAGAATCCTGCGCATCCAGTCAGGATGGGGAAACGGCCCCTTGTGGATGGCTGTCAGCGATGAGGAACTCAAGGATTTCTTCTATAAATCCCTGACCTCCGAAGAGACTATCCTGGGCCATGAGTTCGCCCTCCAGAGCTCGGGAGGAACGCGAATCATCGCCATCAGCCTCTCCGCCCTCCTGTCGGAGGAGAAGATAGCCGGCACCATCATCCACATTGAGGACATCACCGAAAAACGCAAAAAGGAAACCCAGCTGAGGCGTGCCGAAAGCCTTGCCGCCCTGACTACCCTGGCGGCGGGCGTAGCCCACGAGATCAACAACCCTCTCGGCTCCATCTCCATACGGATACAGCTGCTCGAGAAGATCATGCGAGGCGAAAGTCCCGACAAGGCCGCCATGACCAAGCACCTGGATGTGGTGAAGGAGGAAATCGAGAGGCTCAAGCAGATAGTGGTCGATTTCCTCTTCGCCGTCAGACCCATGGACATACGGCTCATGAGCGAAAATCCCGCCCCCATCATCGAGGAGGTCGCCGAGCTTATACAGCCGGAGGCCGAACGCAGCGGCATCGATGTCCAGCTCTCGCTGGCGAAAGACTTGCCGCGCGTCCTTCTGGATAAACGCCATATCAAACAGGCCCTGCTCAACCTCATACAGAACGCGATGGCCGCCATGGCCGACGGGGGAACCTTGAGGATCACGGCCGAACAGGTGAGCGATGAAATCCGGATATCCATAGCCGACACGGGCACAGGCATACCCGAAGGAATGCTCACAAAGATATTCGAGCCCTATTTTACGACGAAAAAAAGCGGCACTGGCCTCGGCCTGACCATAACCTTCAAGATCATCAAGGAGCATTCGGGTGACATCAGCCTCGAATCCAAGGAAGGCATAGGCTCCATCTTCACCATCCATCTTCCCGTTCCCCAGCAGGAGAAGAAATCCCTGCCCCAGTGGCAGGATTCCGCAGCCATGGCTGGCTCACAGGCGGAGGCGTAAATGCAGTTCACCATTCTCATCGTCGACGACGAAAGAAATATTCGCGAGGGCTTGAGCGAGGCCTTCGCCATGGAAGGCTACCTCGCGCTCAAGGCTTCGGACGGCCAGGAGGCGATCCGGCTTCTGGACGAGCAGTACATCGACCTCGTCATCACCGACCTCAAGATGCCAAGAGTCTCGGGCATGGAGCTCCTCCAGCACATAAAGCGGCGCTGGCAGAACATTCCCGTCATCATCATAACCGCCCATGGCGACATTTCGGAGGCGGTTTCGGCCATGCAGTTCGGCGCCCTCGAGTTCATCACGAAGCCCCTCGATCTCGAGCACCTTTTAAAGCTGACGAAGAACGCCCTGGAAATCCGCGAGCTGTCGATAAAGAACCAGGAACTGCGCGACGAAGTGCTCGCGCAGCAGAGGATAAGCTCCATCATCGGCAAGTCAGCCGCTATGCGCAGGATTTTCGATCTCGTGCGCAAGGTGGCTCCGACGAAGGCGAGCGTGCTCATCACCGGTGAATCGGGGGTCGGCAAGGAACTGATCGCCGACGCCATCCACAACCTTTCGCCGCGGCGCGACAAGCCCCTCATAAAGGTGCACTGCGCGGCTCTTGCCGAAAGCCTCCTCGAAAGCGAGCTCTTCGGCCACGAGAAGGGCGCCTTCACGGGAGCCCAGACCAGGAAAAGAGGCCGCTTCGAATTGGCCGATTCAGGGAGCCTCTTCCTCGACGAGATTGGCGAGATAAACCAGAATGTCCAGATCAAGATACTCCGCGTCCTGCAGGAGAGGAAATTCGAGAGGGTCGGCGGCGAGTCGACGGTGGAAGCCGATGTGCGATTCATTGCGGCCACCAACAGGGATCTCAAACAGGAAATCGCCGAAGGACGCTTCAGGGAGGATCTCTACTACCGGCTCAATGTCGTCAACATCCACGTGCCGCCCCTGCGGGAGCGCAGGGAAGATATCCCCCTTCTCGCGGCCACCTTTCTGCACGAATTTTCCCAGGAAAACGGCAAACAGATTGATGGATACGAACCGAGGGCCAGACAGGCCCTCTACTCCTACGACTGGCCGGGCAATGTCAGGGAGCTGCGCAACTGCATCGAAAGCGCCGTGGTGATGTCATCCTCGAATTTCATCAGCATCGACGACCTCCCCCCGGGACCGCGCTCAACCCAGGAGAAGAAGGAAATCCACATCCCCGCCTTCAGCACGATCGAGGAGGCGGAGAAGATAATCATCGCCGAAACCCTCGCGATGCTGGGCGGCAACAAGACCAAGACGGCCGAAGTGCTGAAAATCGGGCGCAAGACCCTCTACCAGAAAATCGACGAGTACGGCCTGTCGGCCCAGGGCAAGGAGCCGGGCAGCCAAACCTAAAAAATGCCTTTGCGCCTGCTCGTGAGCTTGGCTCTCAGCCGTATGATCGCTTTCGTGTGAAGTTGGCTGATTCTGGATTCCGTTACATCGAGGATCTGCCCTATTTCGCGCAAGGTCAAGTCTTCATAATAGTACAGCACGAGCACTTTCTTCTCTTTTTCGGGAAGCTCGGTGATCGCCTGCTTTATGACGCGGCGGATCTCCTCCTTTTCCACGGAGGAATCGGGATTGAGGCCGTGCGGCGATTCGATGCTCTCGCCGATGCACATGGCGTCGCTGTCGGTGCTGGAGTTCCAGATATCGTTGAGCGACAGGATCGCCGTGCTGGATATCTTGCTCATGAGATGGGAGAATTCCTCCTCGCGCAGGTTCATCGATGCGGCGATTTCCGCGTCGGAGGCCGGGCGTCCGAGCTTGGCTTCCAGAACCATGACGGCCTGCTCAACCTCCTTGGCCTTCTGCCTCACCGAGCGCGGCACCCAATCCATCTCCCTCAAGTGATCGTACATCGCTCCCCTGATCCTCGTCACGGCATAGGTCTTGAACTTGACGTGTTTCTGGGGATCGAATTTGTCTATGGCGTCGAAGAGCCCGAAAACGCCGTATCCGACGAGGTCGTCGTACTCCACCGAGGATGGAAGGTTGGCTGCTACCTTCCCTGCCACGTATTTCACGAGGGGCGCGTACTGTTCGACAAGATGGTCCCTGATCCGCGGATCGCGGTTTCCCTGATACCGTGTCCAGAGCCCGGATTCCATTTCTTCGGCGGAGCTGACGATGTTTCTGTTGCTTAGTTCCAGCGAGTTCATGGCTGATCGGCCCTCCTGCTAAAGAATGTATTTGCTGAGATCCTGCCTTTCGGCATAATCCTTGAATTTTCCGTCCACATAGGCGGCGTCGATGACAAGCTTCTGCCCAGCCATGGCGTCAGCCTCGAAGGAAAGATCCTCGAGGAGACGCTCCAGGACAGTGTGAAGCCTGCGCGCTCCGATATTCTCGGTCTGAGTGTTGGCGGCCGCGGCTATTCTCGCGATCCGCTCGATGGCGCTTTTTTCGAAGCTGATAGTCAGGGACTCGGTCGCCAGAAGCTGGGTATACTGGACTACGAGGGCATTTTTCGGTTCGACGAGGATGCGCTCGAAATCATCGGCGCTGAGAGCTTCGAGCTCGACGCGAATCGGAAATCGTCCCTGAAGTTCGGGGATGAGATCCTGAGGCTTGGAGACGTTGAACGCCCCCGCCGCGATGAAGAGGATATGGGTCGTATCGACGGCGCCCCACTTGGTGTTGACGGTGGAGCCTTCGACGATGGGCAGGAGATCGCGCTGCACGCCCTCGCGGGAAACGTCGATCCCCGAGGAACCGCTCCCGCTTTTATTGGCTATCTTGTCGAGCTCATCGATGAAGACGATGCCCGATTCCTGAACCCTGCGCCTGGCTTCCTGGGCTGCCTTGTCGGGATCGACGAGCTTCTCAAGCTCCTCGGCCTCGAGTATGGGCATCGCCTCGGCGACGGTGACAGTCTTTTTCTTGCGCTTTCCGCCGAACATGTTGCCGATGCTGCCCAGGGCGACGCCCATATCCTCCATCTGGGTGCCCGCGAAAAGTTCGAGCGAGGGGCTCGCCGCGGCGACGGAGATTTCCAGTTCGCGGCTGTCGAGCTTGCCCTCGCGAAGGAGCTTCCGGAATTTTTCCCTTGTTTCGTTTGCAGGCTTGGGCGTTATGAGCGTCGCCTGGGTCGAGCCGACGGGCTCAACCGAAGCGTTGAGCCCCGGCAGGAGAAGATCGAGGATATGCTCTTCCGTCCTCCGCTTCGCCTCGGCAGCCACGCCAGCCTGCATCTCTTCCTTGACCATAGCGAGGCCAGAGGCCATGAGATCGCGGATCATAGACTCGACATCGCGTCCGACATAGCCCACCTCGGTGAACTTGGTGGCCTCAACCTTGATGAAGGGAGCGCCGCAGAGCTTGGCCAGGCGTTTGGCTATCTCGGTTTTTCCCACGCCCGTGGGGCCCATCATGAGGATATTCTTGGGCGCGATCTCGGCCCGCATATCTTCGGCCACGCGCTGGCGGCGCATTCTGTTCCTCAGGGCTATGGCGACGGCCTTTTTGGCCTTTGTCTGGCCGATTATGTATTTGTCGAGTTCCTCGACGATGGCTCGGGGAGTGAGCGACTCGAATCCGCCTTGAGTCATATTTCCTCCACCATGATCTTGTCGTTCGTATAGATGCAGATGCCTGCGGCGATCTGGAGGCTTTTGCGCGCGATGTCGGCGGCGCCGAGGAACTCTAGGCCGGAGGAGGATGAAGCCTCGCCGGGCAGGCTTAACCCTGCCAGCCTGTCCTCGAAGCTTTTCGCGGCTTCCAGGTAGGCCATGGCGGCAGCGTAGGCGTAGGGGCCGCCCGAACCTATCGCCACGGCGTCCTCGGCCGGATCCACGACATCGCCCGTTCCCGAAAGGAGGAGGGATTTCTTCGCGTCGGCGACAAGGAGCATGGCCTCGAGCTTGCGGAGGATCCTGTCCGTCCTCCAGTCCTTGGCGAGTTCGACGGCGGCACGGGTGAGGTCCCCTCCGTATTCCTGGATCTTCACCTCGAAGTGCTCGAGGAGGGCAAAGGCGTCGGCTGTCGCGCCGGCGAAACCGCAGAGCACCTTGCCGCCGTAGATTGCCCTGACCTTGCGTGCGTTGCTCTTCATCACGGTGTTGCCCAGGGTCACCTGGCCATCGCCGGCCATGGCCACATGGTCGCCCTTTCTCACGACGAGAATCGTCGTCGAACGGAATTTCGTATCGTCGTTAGTGGACATCTATTGCTCCTTCGTCCCGTGCGGATGCGCAAGCTCGTAGACCTTGCGCAGGTGCTCCATATCGACGTGCGTGTAAACCTGCGTCGTCGATATGCTCGAATGGCCCAACATCTCCTGCACGACCCTGATGTCGGCACCGGCGGCCACAAGGCCCGTGGCAAAGCTGTGTCGGAAGGAATGGGGCGATATCGCCTTGCGCATATTTGAGGCTGTCCTTCTTTTCTCGACGATCTTCTCCATCCCCCGCACGGTGAGGGGGCTGCCCTTCGTATTGATGAAGGCCCGGCCGTGATCTTTTTCCTTAAGCCTGGCAAGCCTCATGGATCGCAGGACGAGGTAGTTGGCCAAGGCCGTGGACGCCATTTTCCCGAGAAAAACCACTCTTTCCTTGGACCCCTTGCCGAGAACGCGGATGAGCCCTCGGGAAAAATCGATGCTGTCCAGGGTCATGCCGGCGATTTCTGATGCCCGGCAGCCCGTGCTGTAGAGAACTTCGAAAAGAGCCCTGTCCCGAGCGTCCATGAACCCGGTACCGTCGATGGATTCGATCAGCTGGGCCATCTCGTCCTCGAACATGAACTTGGGCAAAGGCCGCGTCATCGTCAGGTTTTCCACTTCCCTGCCCGGATCGGAGGCTAGTCCGCCGAAGCGCATCCGGTAGCGATAGTAGCCTCTGATAGTCGAGAGGGCGCGGTTGACGCTTGAGGAAGCCTTGCCTTCCATGACGAGGCTTCCCGCGAAGGACCGGATCTCGTGAGCCTGGACTTTGTCTATGTCGCTGTTCAGAAGGAATGCCTCGTAGCGCTCAAGGTCGTCCGAATAGACACGAAGGGTCCGCGAGGATAGACCGCGCACGGATTCGAGGTAGGAAAGATACTCTTCAATTCGCTTGTCCATCGCTCATTCCTCCGTGTGTTCGTCGTCCTTGGCGTGGAGATAGTCGCACGAGGGATTGATGCAGGCCTTGTGGACGCCGGTTCCCTTGTCGCTTTTTTCCACCAGAAACCAGCCGCATTTGGGACAGAGTTTTTCGGTGGGCTTGTCGTAGGACATGAAATCGCAGGTGGGGTAGTTCGCGCAGCCATAAAAAGATTTGCGCTTGCCCTTGAGGTTCTTCCTCTCGATGACGTCGCCGCCGCACTTGGGGCAGGTGGCGAGGGGAACGGATTTCGTGTTCCTGCAGGCAGGGAAGCCTGAGCAGGCGAGGAAGTAGCCGAATCTTCCCAGCTTCTTCACCATGGGTTTGCCGCAAAGCTCGCAAATCTTGTCGGTGACCTCGTCCAGCTGCCCCTTCTTGCTGGAAAGCGTGGCCATCACCTCATCGAGGCGGGCCTTGAAGGGAAAGTAGAAGTCCTTCATGGCGGCGACCCAATCGACTTTTTCGTCCTCAACGTTGTCGAGCAGCTTTTCCATGCCGGCGGTGAAGCCCGTACCGATCACGTCGGGAAAATACTCGGTGAGGATTTCCGTTATCATTTTTCCGAGGAGTGTGGGCGCCAGCTGCTTCGACTGGCGGGAGACGTAGTAGCGCTCGAGGAGGGTGCTGATCGTCGGAGCGTAGGTGGAAGGCCTTCCGATGCCCAGCTCTTCGAGAGCCTTGATGATGGATGCGTCGTTGTAGCGGGATGGCCCCTGGGTAAAATGCTGGGATGCGTGGATCTTTTCGACAGGAAGTTCCTGGCCGGGCTCGAGAGCCAGACTGTGGCTCGCCTTCTCTTCCTTGGTGGCAGCCAGCTTGATCACCTTGTAGAAGCCTTCCTCGACATAGGAGGATGCCGAAACCCTGAAAAGACCCTCGCCGATGCCTATATCGGCGGTGATGATGCTCAGGACGGCCGGTATCATCTGGGAAGCGACAAAGCGTTCCCAAATGAGGGCGTAGAGCCTCT
Organism: uncultured Treponemataceae bacterium; assembly: GCA_964468155.1. Classification (GTDB taxonomy): domain Bacteria; phylum Spirochaetota; class Spirochaetia; order Treponematales; family Rectinemataceae; genus CAYXUF01. The sequence goes on along the minus strand of CAYXUF010000008.1, from coordinate 53,088 downwards.
GTTCATCGCGCTGGAGATACTTCGACACGGCCTCTGGGCTCAGTTCGACGCTGGTAGGCCGGATCGCCTCATGGGCATCCTGGGACTGCTTGCCCGAAACGTAGCGTTGCGCCTGGGAAGGCAGTTGGGCGGGATAAAACTCCCCGATCCAGCGCCGCGCCTCGTCGAGGGCGGAATCCGAAATGCGGGTGGAATCCGTTCTCATGTAGGAGATGAGGCCGGTGCGCTGCGCGCCCACGCTCATGCCTTCGTAGAGCTTCTGGGCGATCTGCATCGTTTTTTTGCTCGTGAAGCCGAGGCGGTTCGCGGCTGTCTGCTGCAGTGTGGATGTGGTGAAGGGTGCCTTGGGCCTGACGACTTTTTCGCTGCTCCTGATATCACTCACCCGGGCTGACTTGCCTTCGAGCGCCTGAACGATTGCCTTGGCCGCCGCCTCGCTGCCGATCTGCGGCTTTTCACCCTTGAAGAGGGCAAGATCGGCCTTGATGGTCGCCTTGTGCGATTTCAGAGCTGCCTCGATCGTCCAGTACTCCTCGGGAATGAAGGATTCGACTTCCTTCTCCCGGTCGCAGATAAGCTTGAGGGTGGCCGACTGCACGCGCCCGGCAGAAAGACCGTTCTTCACTTTCTTCCACAGAAGCGGAGAGAGGTTGTATCCGACAAGCCGGTCGAGAACGCGCCTGGCTTTCTGGGCATCAACCTTGGAAACGTCGATCTGCCGCGGGCTTTCAACGGCCTCCCTGATGGCATGCTGTGTGATCTCGTTGAAGGTGATGCGCGAGATGTGCAGCTCGGGTTCCTTTTCGCCTATATACTTGCCGATCTGGTAGGCTATGGCCTCCCCTTCGCGGTCGGGGTCGGACGCAAGCATGACGGCCTCTGATCTGGAAGCTTCCTTGACCAGTTCCTTGAGAACAGAGGCCCTGCCCCTTATCGTCAGGTACTCGGGTTCAAAGCCGTTGTTCACGTCGACGCCGATCCGCGATTTGGGAAGGTCGATGAGGTGGCCCATCGAGGCGAGGACCTTGAACTTCGAGCCTAAGTACTTTTCGATGGTCTTGGCCTTGGCCGGAGACTCCACGATGACGAGGGTCTTGCTCTTGACGGCTTTCTTGCCCCCTCCTGCCTTCTTCGCCGCTGTCTTTTTCGTCGCTGTCTTCCTTATCGCCGGCTTTTTGGTCGCGGCGGTTTTTTCTGCCTTCATATCGTCCTTTGCTTTCGCCATATTCCTTCAATCTCCTGCGAGCTCATACTGCCGGCTCGCTCCGCCTGCCCTTCCGCGTGCCGCCCACTCACCGAAAACATCCTCTGCGTCACCTACAATGACGGCGCCCTGGGAAGCCAAAGCCCTTCCCCCGGCGTTTCTCGAACTGTCGAGGCAGGCGCCATGAACAAAGACATCGCGGCCCTCGGTGAGGGCGTGATCGGCCGTGATAAGGGCGCCCGAACCCTCGGGAGCCTCCACGACGACACAGGAACGCGACAGTCCCGCGATGATCCTGTTCCGCTCGGGAAACCTGTATCGCTGAATCTCCGTGCATGGCGGATATTCGGTGACAAGCCCGCCGCCTGCATCCAGGATGGCGGCCGCCAGGCTTTTGTTCGAAGCCGGATAGACAAGGTCGATGCCGCCGGGCAGGATGGCAAGCGTCTTTCCCCTGCCTCGCAAGGCGCCGCGATGGGCCGACGCGTCAATCCCCCTGGCCAGGCCTGATACAATGCACACGCCCTTCGCGGCAAGCTCGGAAGCCAGGGCGAAGGCTGCATGCAGGCCCCTGCCGGTGGGAATTCTCGTTCCGACGATGGCCACGGCGGGGCTCTCCGGGTCGGGGAGGCTTCCGCGCAGATAGAGCCCGAAAGGAGGCCTGTACACTTCCCTCAGCTGGGGAGGGTAGGCCGAATCGGTGATCGGAACAAAAACGATGCCTCGAGCCCTGAAAAACTCGGCATCCTCGAAGGCTTTTTCCCTGTACAAGGCCGGATTCCAGCACTCGGGCTTCATGGCACGCAGGATGAAGGCCTGGACATCGCCCGCGGCCATCGCGCAAAGACCTTCCATCGATCCGGCTTCAGCCGCGACGATCAGTTTTTCATGGCTTCGCAGAAAGCCCATCCGCGCGAGGGCGAGGGCCAGAATCGGATCGGTGATATCGGCCCCGACAAGGCTGCCCGCCTCGTCCTCGAAGCTTGAGCGGAACAGAGAAAGACGGCGGGGATATCCGAGATTTGCTCTTTTCATCCTCATCCTCCCGATCCTTGAACGCCGTCCAACCCTCTGCATGCTTCCGCCTTTTTGGGTTTTTCCGTCAGGTGCGCGGAAAATATTCCCTGTGATAGCCCTGGAGGGCTTCTTCCTCTATGTGCGTATAGATCTGCGTCGTCGAAATGTCGGAATGTCCGAGGAGTTCCTGGACAGTCCTCAGGTCGGCGCCGCCGGCGAGCAGATGCGTCGCAAAGCTGTGCCGGAAGGTGTGAACCTTCGCGGAAACGCCCGACACATTCCTGATCCCGGAAAATCTCATCCATATCCCTTTTCGCGAAATACCCTTGCCCGACTGGTTGAGAAATACCAGGTTCGATTTCCTGTTTTTTGCGAAGTGGGGGCGTGCGCCGTCGATGTACTTCTGGAGCCAGTCGCGGGCCTCGTCGCCGAAGGGCACAATCCTCTCCTTTTTCCGTTTTCCGATGACTCTGATCAGCCTTTCCTTGAGATAAAGCCTGTCGAAGGTGAGCCCCGCCGCCTCCGATATCCTGAGACCGCAGGAATAGATGAGCTCGAAGAGAGCCCTGTCCCTCAGCCCGCTGGGGGTTGAGAGGTCGATGCTCGCCAGGAATCTGTCCACTTCCTCGGGCCTGAGGACATCGGGCAGGGTTCTTTCCTGCCGGGGTGTCCTTATGAGGAGGGACGGATCATCGTCGCGCAGGCCCTCGAGCTTCATGAACTTATAGAGGGAATGCATGGAAGCCACAAGCCGGGCCATGGTCGTCCTGGAGAGCCCCTTTTCGTGTCTCCATACCAGGAAGGAGAGCAGATCCTCTCCGGTGGCCGTCAAAGGGTTCTTCCCCTGTCCCGCAAGAAAAATCTCCAGGGAATTGAGTTCGCGGAGATACGCCTCGGCCGTGAGGGCCGAACGCTTGCGGACGAGAAGGAGAAAGGCCCTGTAACGGACACCGAGTTCGGTCACGCCTTCACTCCCAGCTTTTCGATGCCGAATTTTTTCTCGCGCAGAATGGTGGGAATATCGAGCTCGTCGCCGTCGGCCGCATTGTCGAAGCTGAAGCTCTTGCCTGCCGGCTGTGGCGTCTGAGTCATGTTTTCGTAGTCTTCGGGCGAAACGTAATCGCTCGAAGGCTTGCGGATCTCGGTTCTCGTCCGCGCCGAGGTTTTCGCTCCTATCGAGGCTCCCGTATCCTGCCTGTGCAATCCGAAGCCTGTGGCGATGACCGTCACCCTCACCTCGTCCTCGATGGCGGGATCGGTGACGAAGCCGGCGATGATGTGGGCTTCATCCGCCGCTTTTTCGGTGATGAAGTCGACGATTTCCTGATACTCGACGAGGGAGAAATCCTCGCCGCCCGTAACGTTGACGAGGACATTGCGCGCGCCTTCGATGCGCGCGTCCTCAAGCAAGGGGTTGTTCACTGCCTTGGCGGCCGCGTCGAGGGCCCTGTTCTCGCCCGATCCGACGCCTATGCCCATGATGGCGTCGCCCTGGCCCTGCATGACGGTGCGCACGTCGGCAAAGTCGATATTGATGTCGCCGGCGAGGGTTATCAGGTCGGAGATGCCCTGCACTCCCTGCCTCAGCACGTCGTCCGCGAGGAGGAAGGCCTGCTTGATGGGTGTGCGCTTGTCCACAACCTTGAGGAGGTTCTGGTTGGGGATGACGATGACGGTGTCGACAGCCTGCCTGAGCTTCTCGAGTCCTTCCTCGGCGATACGTCCGACGACCTTGCCTTCGAAGTTGAAAGGCTTCGTCACTACGGCGACGGTGAGGGCGCCAAGGTCGCGGGCAGTCTGGGCGATGATGGGAGCCGAGCCTGTGCCCGTGCCGCCGCCCAGGCCCGTGGTCACGAAAACCATGTCGGAGCCGCGCAGCGACTGCTCGATGATCTCGCGGTCTTCCATGGCCGCCTTTTCGCCTACTTCGGGCTTGCCGCCCGCGCCCAGGCCCTTCGTTAGCTTGGTGCCGATGCCCAGCTTGATCTCGGCCTTGGAGCGGCCCAGGTCCTGAAGGTCTGTATTGACCGATATGAACTGCACATTCGCCAGCCCCCCGGCTATCATCCTGTTCACCGCGTTCGACCCGCCGCCGCCGGCGCCGATTACCTTGATTACGGTCGGATTGACCGAGCTTTCGTCATCGATGATTTCAATTGCCATTTTTTTCCTCCCTCTATCAGATAAACTTGTCTTTGAGCCAGGTCACAATTTTTCCAAGGTTAGGAGCCCTGGATTTTCCCTTGCGTGCCGATGCCTGTCCCCGCGAGGGATCCAGGGCCAGCTGGGCGTCGGCTTCCAGAAGCACGAGACCCACGGCCGTCGCGAACATCGGATTTCTATACTCGTTTCCCAGGCCCCCGATCACGGGCGGCGTACCGAGATGGGCGGATACGCCGAACACCGATTCGGCCAGTTCCGTCGCTCCCGCTATCAGGGAGGCACCTCCGGTGAGGACGATGCCGGCTTTTATGTCTTTGAGATACCCTGCCTTGTCGAGCTTTTCCCTGGCCATGAGGAATATCTCCTCCATGCGGGGCTGAACGATGGCGCAGAGCTTCCTGCGGGGGATTTCCGTGGGTTCCCTACCGCCAATGCCCGGCACGACGATGAGTTCGTCGGCGTCTATTCCCTCGAGCCAGCAGGAGGCGGCCTCGCGCTTCAGGCGCTCGGCCGAGTCCATAAGGACGCTCAGCATGATGGATATGTCATTCGTGACCTGCATGCCGCCGGCGGGTACGGCCGAGGTGTACCAGGGCTCACCGTCGCGGAAAACCATGAGGTCGGTGGTTCCCCCGCCGATATCCATGAGGAGGCAGCCCAGATCGCGCTCGTCGCTGGAGAGCACCGACCGCGCTGCCGCGAGGCTGCCGAGCACGAACCGGTCGGGCTTGTAGCCCGCCCGATTCACGCACTTGGCCATGTTCTGGGTCGTGGTCACCGAGCTTGTGATGATATGGACTTCGGATTCGAGGCGCACTCCCATCATATGGAGGGGATCACGGATGCCGCGCTGTGCGTCGACCGAATAGGTCTGGGGCACGACATGGAGGATTTCCCTGTCCATGGGTATGGAGACCGCCTTGGCGGCTTCGTGCACGCGCCCTATATCGTCGGCGGTGATTTCCCGGCCCTTGCCGGCCACGGCTACCACGCCTTTCGAATTGAGGCTCTCGACATTGGCGCCCGAGATGCCCAGTACACAGGAATGGATCTCCCGACCTGACATCAGTTCCGCCGATTCGATAGCCGAACTCACCGAGGAGAGGGTAGCCTCGATATTGAGAACGACCCCCCGCCTCAATCCCGTCGAGGGCGCTACGCCCACGCCGATGATTTCGAGTTGATCCTCTTCGTTAAAATCCCCGACCACAGCCCTCGTCGACGTTGTGCCGATGTCGAGGCCAACAATAAAAGAGTCAGTCAGCTTGTGCCTCCTTTGTCCTATACACGATGGTGCCCGTGCGGAAATCGATCTCTTCGATCTTTTCCGAGCCCTGTCTGCCGGCGAGAATGTCCAGAACCAACAGGGCTGATCCCAGGTTCGCCTTGGTGAGCCGCGCCGACATTCGGATAGGAACCGATTTTCCGGAGGGAAAGAGGAGAAGTTCCGCTTCGGAATCGGATATTTTTTCGATCTTGATCTCCGAGAAAGCCTCGAGCGGCGAAGGGCTCTCCTTCGACAGTCCCGCCAAATCGCCAAGGAGAGGCCTCAGATACTCCGGCAGCCGCTGACCGGGCAAAAAACGCTCGAAGCGGATGCCGGAAAGTACGGGCAGCTTGCCTGTGGCGGCGATGGAATCCATGAAGGCGAAGGCCACTCCATCCGCGTCTATCGCCACCGATTTCGTGCCGATTTCCTCGTTGACGAGGACGCATGCCACGGCCTTCCTTTCGACAAGATCCACGACGAGCTGGTCCGGAAATACGCGGCGGATTGTGGCCTCGGCAATCTTGGGATTCGTGAGGATACGCCCTTCCATGGCAGGGATATCGGCGTTGACGAGGTTGATCTCCGGCGTAAGGCTGAGCGCCTCCGTTATCTCCTTCTCCGTCGTGTTGGCCATCCCCGTCACCGATACCTTGGCAACACGCGTCACTTCGGGAACGGAAAAATAGAGCCCCGTCCCCAGGGCGACAAGGAGGACGAAGGCGATGGCGAGCTTGGCGTTGTCGCCGAGACGTTTTCCGTCTTTTTTGGCTGCCTGCCGCTCGCGTTCAGCCAAGGTTTTGGCTATGGATGCGGCCTTCTGGTCATACAGTTTATAAGGCTTCAGCTTGGAGCGGGGAGGTTCGCCGGCATCACGCCTCGTTTTTTTCGTTTCTCCTTGTCGCGGCGCCGAAGGAGCTGGGCTTCTGGCGAAGGGGCGGATCGTGCCGCCCGAGGCTCCCGCGATGCCCGTCTCGCGCCGCATCGTGCTCCGCTCGAGATAGGACAGCGAACCTTTCCCCCTGGTCGATTCGAGAGGCTTGGCGCCGGGGGTTTTTTCAAGCCCTGCAGCATTCGCGGGCTCGGCATGGCGCTTTATCGCCGACAGAAGTTCAGCCATTGTACGTTCCTCCAGACATTTCGGCAGCACCCGATGCGGCGACGGCCGAAAATCCATTATCCTTGATGGCATTCAGAATCAGTCCGCCAGCCAGGGCTGTGGAGAGCATGGAAGATCCCCCGGCCGAAAAGAAGGGCAGCGCGATGCCCGTGGCGGGCAGAAAACCCGATACGACACCGAGGTTGACGAGGAACTGCAGCGAAAGGAGGCAGAGCAGTCCCATGGCCAGAAGGTAGCGGAAGCCTTCCCTGCCTTTCATGGCTCGTATGACAGCCACGACGAGGAAAACCCAGCAGCCGAAGATCGCGACCACGCCCAGAAGCCCCATCTCCTCGCCAAAGGCGGCGAAAACAAAGTCGGATTGGATCTCGGGGATGGAGCTGAGTTTTCTCGTGCCAAGCCCTATGCCTTTGCCCCAGAGCCCACCCGACATGATGGCGCGGATCGAGTTATGCACCTGATAGTTCATGCCGTGAGGATCATAGTCGGGGATAATGAAGCCCAGCACCCTGATAAGGCGGTATTCCGATGAGGCAACCATGAGGAATGCGGCCGGAACCGCAAGAATGATGGTTCCGGCGAAGAAGCGTATCGGCGTACCGGCGAACCAGAATACGGAGAGGCCGGCGACAAGGGCGAGCATGGAGGTGGAAAAATCGTCCTGCAGATAAATAATCAGGCAGGCGAGAATTATTATCATGAAAGGGAAAATCGCCTCGCCTGCGGATTTCCTGATAGCCAGGTTTTTCTTGTCAAGAATATGGGCGGCATAGATGAGGCTGATCGGCTTCCAGAGCTCGGAAGGCTGGAAATTGGTGACATAGAGATTAATCCAGCGCCTGGCCCCGTTGATTTCCACACCGATGCCGGGAATAAAAGGAAGGAGGAGGGATAAAAGCGAGGCGAAAGCGAGAGGTCCGGCCAGAAACCGCAGCCTATCCAGGGGAATCCTGGAGGCAATAACGAAGACGCCGATGGCAGGAAGGAGGAAGAGGGCCTGGCGCAGCGCGAAATAATCGGCGCCCCTGTCCGTGCGTATCGCATAACCCGCCGAGGCCGACCACATGGAGACAAAGCCGATCACGGCGAGTGCGGCGAAGGATCCAACGAATCCCGATTCGGGATGGTTGGTCAGCCTGCCGCCAGCCTTCATTTCATCGAGCACTTTCATCATCAGCCTACTGTATCTTCAGGGTTGAGAGCGCCAGCAGCGCGAACATTCCGCCCAGTATCCAGAAGCGGACGACAACCTTGGTTTCCTTCAATCCGGCGAGCTCAAAGTGATGATGGAGAGGAGCCATGCGGAAGAGTCGCTTGCCCTTCGTCGCCTTGAAGTAGAGTACCTGAAGCATGACGGAGCCGAGTTCCATGACAAAGACGCCGCCTATGAGGAGGAGGAGGATTTCCTTTTTCACGATGAGGGAGAGAACGCCGAGGACGCCGCCCAGGGACAGCGAGCCCGCGTCACCCATGAATACTTCGGCCGGATGGGAGTTAAACCACAGAAAACCGGTGCAGGCGCCAAGAAGGGCAAAATTGAAGACCGTCAGCTCGCCTGCACCCTTCACGTAGGGAATTTTGAGATAGGCGGCCCAGTCGGCTCGGCCGCTCACATAGGTGAGGATGGAAAAGGCGATGATAGCCATGATGACGAGGCCCGTCGCCAGACCATCAAGACCGTCAGTGATGTTGACGGCGTTGGACCAGGCGGTGACGTAGATCATGGCGACAGGCACCCAGAAGATGCCCAGATCGAGGATATAGGTCTTGAAAAAGGGAATGTATATCTTCGTCGTGCTTTCGCCGCCAACAAAATAGAGCCCAATGACGATGACCATCGAGACGAGGAACTGCATGGAGAGCTTTTTGATCGGCGAAAGTCCATCCGAATTGCGCTTTTTGATCTTTAGCAGGTCGTCGGCCGTCCCGATGGCGCCGAATCCCACAAGGGCGAAAAGAACGATCCAGGTGAGGGGATTGAGTATATCCTGCCAGAGCATGACGGAGATTGCCACTCCGACAATGATGAGAATGCCGCCCATGGTGGGAGTGCCGACCTTCGCGAGGTGGCTATCCGGACCATCCTGCCGCACCGACTGTCCGAACTTCAGGATCCTCAGCTTTCTGATCACGGCAGGACCAAAAAGAAAAACGATGAGGAGGGCCGTTATGGCTGCATAGGCCGAGCGGAAGGTCAAATAGCGGAAGATATTGAAAGGAGAAAAATACTTGACGAGCGGCAGCAGGAGTTCACGAAGCATGGACAGCCCCCTTCTTTTCACTATCTTTCCGGGTCGATGCCGCAGGAAGCACCCAGCCTTCGGCGAAAAGCGCATCGGTGAATCGCTCGAGGGCAAGGCCGCGTGAAGCCTTGGCCAGAACGAGATCTCCATCCTTCAGGTAGGCGAATACAGTCGATATGAGCGCTTCAATGTCATCGGTATGGAAGCAATGCTTCCCCGTCGCCAAGGAAAGCGCGGCACGATAGCTCGCCCTGGCCTCTTCGCCGAAGAAAAAAAGACCGTCGGCGCTAGAGGAGGCTGCCCTCGCACCCATCGCCTCATGCTCATGTTCGGATGCTTCGCCCAATTCCCGCATCGAGCCCAGAACGTAGATTTTGCGCCCCCTGGATTCGACGGAATCGCAGAGGTCCATGGCCGCGGCGACAGAATCGGGGTTGGCGTTGTAGCAGTCTCTGACGAGGGAAATTCTGCCCTCGAAAATTTCGGAACGTCCAAAAATCGGTTTTACCGAGGCAAGGCCGCCCGCCACAAGTGCGGGGTCGAGCTTCAGTTCGGAGGCGACGGAGAGAGCCGCACAGGCATTCAGTAGATTGTGTCTCCCGGGAAGGGGGAAAAGGATGGTCTGGTCGAACCAGTCCAGGCTCCATCCGGCGAGGCCAAGGCTTCGGTACTCGCGCAGGCCAACCGTGCTGCCGCAGCCGAACTCGACGATCTTTCCCTTCACTCCGGCCGAAAGGAAGGCCTTGTAGGAGTCCTCTTCCCAGACAAAGCCAGTCTGGCGGCCGTCAAAGCCCTTGAAAATAGTCTTCTTTTCGGCGGCGATGCCATCCCGGGAACCGATCATGCCTATATGGGCGGTGCCGATATTGGTGATGACGGCGATATCGGGCTCATAGATCGAAACCAGCTCTTCCATTTCGCCCTTGCGGTTCATGCCCATCTCGAAGACGCCTACGGTATGGGAGGGTTCGATGGTGAACAAGGCGAGGGCAAGGCCGATATCGGAATTGAGATTGCCTTCGTTCATGACGAGACTGCCTGCAGGGAAGGCGGGCTCAAGAGCCGCCGCGATGCATTCCTTTGTCGTCGTCTTGCCCGAAGACCCCGTGACGCCAATGCGAAGAAGGCCTTTCACCCTTCGGCGGTGCTCGCGGGCAAGGCCCTGAAGGCCGGCCAGCGGCGAATCGACAAAAATGATGGAGGCTTTGCCGAGCCCGGAAGGAGGCAATGCCTCCAGGACGCCCGCTTTTTTATCGGCAGCGGCGAGAATGCAGGATGCGCCCAGCGCGAGGGCTGCGGCGATGTAATCATGGCCATCGGCATTCTCGCCGGGAAGGGCGACAAAGAGCGAACCTTCACGGGCTTTCCGGGAATCGACGACGACATTGGTGATGCCAGCCTCAAGGTTACCCTTGCATGCGCCGCCGATCATGGCGGCAGCCTCTCCGGCTGTAAAAAGAACGCGTCGGGATGTTTCAGTCATGGCTCTTGCCCCCCGCCGGCTTGGCGGCGCTCAAGGGGATGCCCTGGGAACCGAGAGAAGGCGACGGGCTTTTTTCGGCCGGAGCCAGGAGTATCCTGAGCTTTTCCTCGGGCAGGGCTTTTTTGAGGCCCAGGCGGGTAGCCATAGCCTCCGTCCTCTCCCGGCTGGAAAGAAGGGCTATCTCGGCCTCGATCTTGCGGTTTTCCGCGATCCAGGTTTCCTGATCGGCTTCGAGCGCTTTGGCCTTGGCGCCCAGGTCGACAAAGCGGCTGGATTGCCATGCCATGACCAAGGCGAAGAGGCCGGCAAGTATCATGAGGGTCCAGAAGCGTCCCAGCTTCATGACGCCCTCCCTAAAGGAGCGCGCAGGGCGCGAAGCTTGGCCGATCGGGAAGGAGGATTCGAGGCACATTCCTCCTCATTGGGAACTCGCGGTGTCTTGTAAATCTCCAGGTAGCCCTTATTCCTGCCATAATCGCGGCACAGGAGCTTGGCGATGCGGTCTTCAAGGGAGTGAAAGGAGATGACGGCGAGTATTCCGCCGGGAGCAAGCATCGGCGCCGCAAGGGCGAGGGCTTTCTCTTCCCTTTCGAGCTCGCCGTTCACCTTGATGCGCAGGGCCTGAAATGTTCTGGTGGCGGGATGGATCCTTCCGTAGCGATAGGAGGAGGGCACGGCGCCGGCGATTATGGAGGCGAGGCCCCTGGAGGTCCTCACCGGGGCATGCCTGCGCGATTCGACGATAGCTCTGGCTATCTGCCTCGAAAAGCGTTCCTCGCCATACTGGTAGATGATGTCGGCGATTTCGCTCTCCTTGAGAGCGTTCACGAGATCATATGCCGAAACTTCCAGATCGGGAGAAAAGCGCATGTCGAGGGGTTCATCATTGGCAAAGGAAAAGCCCCTGCCCGAATCGACGTAATGATGTGTCGAGACGCCCAGATCGAAGAGCATGAAATCGGGCTTCCTGGAGTCGGGAGTGGCTGCCCAGGAAGCCAGAACTTCGTCGAAATAGCCGGGCAGGATCTCCAGCCTGTCGGCGAAGGGGGCAAGCCGCCCGGCCGATCGTTCGCGAGCCTCGGGGTCGGCATCGATGCCGACATAGTGCGCCTGCGAGCGCGAAAGGATAGCTTCCGCATGGCCGCCGGCACCCAGGGTACAGTCGACGACGAGGGCATCGTCCTTTCCCAGCATATCGAAAAGTTCGACGATCTCGGCGAGCATCACTGGCTTATGTAATTCAGTAGCCTGATTCTCCGGCATGGCAGTCCCGACGCCTAGAGCGTCAGGCCTCCCAGCTCTTCGGCGGCGCTGAGGAACTCGTCCTTGTTATCCTCGAGATATTTCCTGTACTCGTCGGCGCTCCAGATCTCGATGTATTTCGAAATGCCGAGAATGACGCATTCGCGCGAAAGCCCGGCCCACTCCCTCAGGCTCTGGGGAATGGAGATTCTGCCGAGCCGGTCGATTTCGACTTCCTGGGCTGGAGCTATTATCCTGCGCTGGACCAGGCGGGATTTGGCCTGAAAGAGACTCGTGCTCGCCATGAGCTTTTGTGAAAGTTCATGCCACTGCTGGGGAGGAAAGAGCCAGAGGCATTGATCGACACCCTGAGTGAGAACGAGCTCCATCCCGGGCAGCTCGCTTCGCATGCGCGCCGGGAGGGAGAGCCGTCCTTTTTCGTCCAAGGTGTTCCTGAACTCGCCAGTCAGTATACTCATGCCACTATTTCCTACTATTTCCCACAATTTTCCACTACACCCCCATTCTACCCTTTAACTGATTGCTGTCAACGAAATTGGGGAGAAAAGAATAGACAGAAACAATATTTTTTCGCAAATAGACTACACTTATGTATAGGTGTTTATATATCGGGGTGAATTGGGCTTTTCAGGGCTGGAAAGAGGGCTTCGGCGCGGAACCGAAGGCCCTTCAGCGCGATATGCTGGGGGTTTCCGGGCTCAGCAGCTCCCGGGCCAAACCGTGGAGCAAGGGCGTATCGGCATGAGGGTGGGCAAAGATGCGAATCTTACGGAGCGACTGCACGAGACCCCTGATGGAGTCATGGCTGAAAACCCTGGTGCGCAGCGAGAAGGGCACAAGCCCGTCGCGGGTTTTCACCATCAGGTTCGTCTCGAAATCGATCGGTTCGGGGATGTCGATGACGATGGAGGTTTCCCCTATATCGGCGGCCATAGCCAGAGCCGCCTCAGCCTCGAGCCTTCTGTCCAGGTCGCCGAGCTCTGCATGAACCTCATTTTCAGGATTGTACGCAACCTCGCCGATGAGGCTGTAGAGTCTGCCGGCGAAAGCATCCTTCACTGGCTGGAGAAGGGCCGAAGGGTTGCCGGCGATGAGGGTTCGGAATCCGGCGTCGTCCAGCCCGTAGAGACTTTCGGGCTGGATGATGCCTGCCGAAAACCCCAGAAGAACGGATTTCTTGACCATTGAAGTGGCCGAGCGAACGCTGTGATGCCAATACACCGATCGGTACATCTGATATTTGGAGAAGAGCAGGGCTTCGATGCTCATTTCGCCTCGAGAGGCCACGCAGAGCCTGTCCCCTTCGACAAGGATGTGCCGCAGAATGAAGTCTGCATCCTGGATTCCGTAGGGAACGCCACAAAAGAAGGCGTCCCTCGTCAGGTAGTCGATCTTGTCGGGGTCGAGGACCCCGGAGAGGATGCGCTGGAACAGGGCTGTCTCGCGGTCTTCGGCCTTGAGCCTGTCGCTGTCGATTATCGCTGCCACCTGCTCGGGGTCGGCCCCGCAATCCAAAATCATCGAGCGGAGCGGTTCCCTCTGGACGATATCGCCCGCCAGGGTTTCGTGATGGGCCAGGGGCAGCTCTTTCAGCGAATGGGCGAAGGGGTAGTGCCCAAGGTCGTGGAGAAGGGCGGCGACGAGGAGGGAGCGCAGCCCTTTGACACTGGCGAAGGGGAGCTGATCGCGTTCAAGAAGCGAAATGGCCAGGCGGCGGGTAAGGTGGTAGACACCGATGCTGTGGGCCCTTCGCGTATGGGTTGCCCCGGGGTAAAGGTGGGCGACGGGGCCCAGCTGCCTCACCCCATCCAGCGAGAGGAAATCGGGAGTGCGCGCGAGCGCGTGGAGACTCTCGTCGAAGGGGATGTCGCCCCAGACGGGATCGCGGACGACGCTGTCGAAGTTGCTGGAGATCGAGAGCAGCAGATCGATGTCCGACATAGGGCTCCTTGCACGGCAGGGTGAAAATCCGCTTCTTCTTGTGTCTAACACAAGCGACCTCTCCTCGCAAGAGGAGGGATCGTCGGACCGTTGAGGAAGTACGGGGATTTTGCTACTGTGAATCATGCAGTATGTGAAAGGAGCGGCCTACCTCGCCGCCAGGGGTTTTCTCGGCCATCTCCTCGACGAGCTACCCGATTACACGAGGCTGGACGGCGAGCTCGTCGGCCGATGGGAGCCTGCTGCCGAAGTTCCGGGCGCGACGCCCGTGGCCCTGGGCACACAGCCTCCCTATTGGACGCGGAATGTCTGGCAGGAACCCTTCCTTCTCGAGTTCGATTCCATCTCCCAGGCTGCCAAAGCCCTGCGTTCCATCCAGCGCAACTGGGTTGCCTACCCTGCCCGCCTTCACCGAAGAACGACCCTCATAGCGGAAGCCCTGCCTCCCCTCCCCCTCAAGCCGAAGGCCTTTCCCTTCGTCCTGCCGACCTCCCCCATGGGGAGCTTCACCCTCCTCGACGAGCACCTTCTTCTCGGATCGGCCCTCTGTTCGAGCCCTTTCCCGAACGGGGAGTTTTCCTTTGTGGAGGACAGGATCGGCCCACCTTCGCGCGCATACAGGAAACTGTGGGAAGCCCTCCTCTATGCGGGAAAGCTGCCCGGGCCAGGCGATCACTGCCTGGACGCCGGCGCCAGCCCCGGAGGCTGGACCTGGGCTCTCGCCAGCCTGGGCGCCGGCGTCCTCGCCATCGACAGAGCCCCCCTGGACGAATCCGTCGCCGCAATGCCAGGCGTGCGGTATATGAAGCACGATGCCTTCACGCTGCGCCCGGGGGAGCTCGAACCTGTCGACTGGCTCTGTTCCGACGTCATCTGCTACCCGGAAGCCCTCTATGAATGGATTTCGGCCTGGAAGGAATCGGGACGGGCGAAAAACTACCTGTGCACGATAAAAATGCAGGGCGCCACCTTCGACAGGGCGACAACGGATAAGTTCGCGGCCATTCCCGGCTCAAAGATCATCCATCTCTGGCACAACCGGCACGAACTCACCTGGATCAATCTGGCTCCCGGCTGAACCTGGCCTTCATGCGCGCCAGCATCTCCTTGCGCATATCTTCCTCCGATCGCGCGCACTCGGCAGGATCTTCGGCCTGAATAAGCGAGGCGGGCAGTTCCTCCAGAAAAGGCGAGGGTGCCGTCACCACGGCCTGCATGCGCTGTTTCCGCCTGAGGCAGCGGCTGAGGAATAGTCTTTTTTTCGCCCTTGTCAGCGCGACGTAGAAAAGCCTGCGCTCCTCCTCGATATCCCCTCCCCCGTCTTCCATGGATCTGGCATGGGGCAGTATGCCTTCCTCGCAGCCGGGGATGAATACGATTTCGAACTCGAGGCCCTTGGCCGAATGGATGGTGAGGAGGCTTATCTTGCCGTCATCATCCTCAGGATCGTCGCGCGTCACGAGGGCGACGCGGGCGAGATAGGCGAAAAGACTTGCATCGAGGGTATCGGGGTCTCTCTCCCAGCGTTCGATGGAAGCCGCCAGCAGTTCGATGTTCCGGTATTTCCAGGCAGCCGCCTTGTCGTTCGATGCGTATTCCTCGACGAGGTAGTGCCAATACCCTATCTGGGCTGCCAGTTCGCGCAGGGCCGACGAGAGGTTTTTTTTTCTCGACAGGATGGTCTGCCTGAAGGTTTCCAGCTGTGCCAGGAAGCTCATGGCTTCCCGTACCGATTTTACGGCTGACAAGGGGTCGCCCGAGCGTTCAATCATCTCGAGGGCGGTGTGCATCGACATGCCTCGAGGCCTGGAAAAGCCCGAGATCTTTTCCAGTCCTGCCTTGCCTATGCCCCTGCGCGGTACATTTATTATCCGCAAGAGGCTCATGTCGTCGTCGGCATTCGCCGCCACCTTCATGTAGGCGAGCATGTCGCGCACTTCCTTGCGCTGGTAGAATGAGGGTCCCCCGGCGGTTCTGTACGGCAGCCCCGTTTCCATGAGGGTCTCTTCGACAACCCTGGCCTGAGCGTTCGTCCTAACGAGAATTCCGAAGGCGTCCCAGGGCAGGCTTTCGGCGATGCGCAGCCTCTTTATCCGCTGAACGATGTGCTCTGCTTCATCCGTCTCGTCGTCAAGTTCGTCGATGACGATTGGCACTCCGGAGTTTTTCCCTGGCGACCAGAGGTTTTTCTTCTTTCTCTTAACGTTGTGCGATATTAAAGCGTTGGCTGCTTCCAAAATAGTTGACGTCGACCGATAGTTTCTTTCAAGCTTTATCTCGACGATTCCCGGATGATCTTTTTCGAATTTTTCAATGTTGCCGAAATTGGCGCCGCGCCAGGAGTATATCGACTGGTCGTCATCGCCGACAGCGCAGATGTTGCTGCCGGAAAAAGCCCTGACGAGTTCGTACTGCTGGAGCGAGGTGTCCTGGAATTCGTCAATCATAACGTATCGGAAGCGTGCCTTCAAAACGTTGGCCGATTCAGGAAACGCCGAAAACAACTCAAGCGGAAGCGTTATGAGATCATCGAAGTCGACCGCGTTGTAGAGTCTCAGGCATTTTCTGTACTCTTCGAGGAGTCCGGGGTACGATGCTCCATCGATATCCTGCGCGGTGCCGGGCCCCGCCTTCCCTGTTTTGGCGGCCGAAATCCAGGATGCCGCGAGCGAAGAATCGAAACTCTTCATGCCATAGCCCAGTTCCCTCGCGCTTTCCCTTGCAGCCTGCTTCCTGTCCTCTTCATCGTAGATAGTGAAATTCTCCTTCCATCCGAGCCTGTGTATTTCCTTTCTCAAAAACCAGGCGCCGAAGGAATGGAAGGTGGATATGAGGAGATTCTTCAGGGGAAGTCCGGTGAGGGCCCTCGCCCTTTCGGCCATCTCGCGCGCGGCCTTGTTCGTGAAAGTGAGGGCCAGGATGGATTCCTGTGGTATGCCGAGCGACAAAAGGCGCGCGATCCTGTAGGTGATCACCCTCGTCTTGCCCGAACCCGCGCCCGCTATGATGAGAAGAGGACCTTCGGTAGTGCAGACGGCTCGGTGCTGTTCAGGGTCGAGTTCGGAGGAAAAGTCGATGTTCATGGCGTCCTTGATGAAAAACTGCGGTTGTCGATGTCGAGCGCTGCGCTACAGTGTCTTGAAGAAAATGGACCGGGTTCCCGCCCCCATGATCGCCACGAGGATGGTGACGATGATGCCGGCCACCACCACTCCCCCCGCGATGGCGGCTATGGCCCTCTTCCTGCCCATGCCGAGGATCCAGGCGCCGAGGGTGCCCGTCCACGCACCCGTGACCGGAAGGGGTATGGCCACGAAGATGAGCAAGCCCCAGTAGCCGTATTTCTCCACCTGGGGATGGATCTTGCGCCTCGTTTTTTCGACGAAGCGGTCGAAGAAGTTTCTGTAGAAGCCCCATCGGTAAAAGAGCCTGTGGAAGGTAGAGAGAAAGAGGAAGGCCACAAGGGGAACGAGGGCGTTGATCGCCGTGCATATCAGGGCCGCCGTCAGGAGATTCTCCCCCCTTATGACGGCGAAGGGGATGGCTCCTCTCAGCTCGGAAATCGGGAGGAGGGCGAGGAGGGCCGAAAGCAGCAGTGTTGTCGGATTCATCGCGGGCGATTATATCCGCTTTACCGGAAGAGGAAAAGGAGGCTTTCGGCCTCCCTTTTCCTCATCCGCCCAGAAGCCTGTCGGTATGCCGCGTTATGGCGGCCGGATCGGCGAGATCCAGGGGCAGGAGAACCTTCGTTCCCGGCACGGCGAGGTTTCGGAGCGCTTCGATATAGGCCTCGGCGACCCTGAGCGATGCGGCCTCGGCTCCGTTGGGCAGAGAGACGGCGTCCGCTATCCTTTCGATGGATTCGGCCGTGGCCTTCGCGATTGCGAGGATCTCGGCGGCCCTGCCCTCTGCCTCGTTGATGGATCGCTGCTTTTCGCCTGTGCTTTTGTTGACGGCCTCCTCCATGCTCGCCATGGAGTAGTTGATCTTGCTCTCCATCACGCCGAGGCTTTTTGCTATTTCGGCGCGCTTGTCACGCTCGGCCTTCATCTGGAGCTCCATCGACTTGAGAACAGTGTCAGGCACCTTGATGTTCTGTATCTCGTAGCGCGTCACCTTGATGCCCCAGGGCGAGGCGGCCTCGTCCAGGGCCCGCACCACCGAAGCGTTGATCGCGCTGCGCTCCTCGAAGGTCCTGTCCAGCTCGAGCTTGCCCACCACGGCCCTGATAGTCGTCTGGGCGAGGCATATGCAGGCGAAGTGGTAGTCGGTGACGCCGTAGCTTGCCCGTTTGGCGTCGACGACGCGAAGGTAGAGTACCCCGTCCACGTGCACCTTGACGTTGTCGGCGGTGAAGCATTCCTGGGAGGGCACGTCGACAGCCTGTTCCTTGAGCGTATGCCTGTAGGCCACCCTGTCGAGGAAGGGCATGAGGACGTGGAATCCCGCCTCGAGGCTGGAGGAGTAGCGTCCCAGGCGCTCGACGATGCTCGTCGACTGGGCGGGGACGATGCGTATGGAACGGAAGAGCTGGATGGCGACGAGGAGGCCGAAAGCCCCCGTTATGACATAGAGGGGAAGAAGGGGATTCATGACTGGCCTCCCTGGCGCAGAGCCTTCTCCCTCACGCGCTCCAGTGCCGGCTCGAGGGGAGCGAGATCGGATTTCTGCAGGCCTAAAACCTCGGCCAGGCCGCGGAGTTCGGCGAGCTTTTCGGGCATCACGTGGGAACTTGCGGAGCCCAGTATCTGGCCCAGCCTTTCGATGTACTGATCGGCGAGGCGCAGGGTCATGGCCGACTTGCCCCCCGGGGAGGCGAGTGCCTTGGCTATCAGTCCCAGGCCCTCGGCAGTGGCCTTGCTAACGATCTCGATGGCGCTCGCCCTTCCGTCGGCCTGGTTGATAGTGCGCGTCTTTTCGCCGACCGAGATGTTGATCGCCTGCTCCCGGTCGCCTTTGGATACGTTTATGCGGCTTTCCTTGACGCCCTCGCTGGCGAGGATTTCGGCCCGCTTTTCGCGCTCGGCCCGCATCTGGCGCTCCATCGCCTCGGTGATAACATCGCTCGGCGTGATGGAACGCACCTCGTAGCGCGTAACCTTGATGCCCCAGGGATCGGTCGCCTCGTCCACGGCCTTGACGATGTTGTCGTTGATGAGCTCGCGCTCGGCAAAACTCTTGTCAAGCTCGATTTTGCCGATCTCGGACCGCATCGTCGTCTTGGCGAGCTGAACCGTGGCGAAGCGGTAGTTGTCGATGCCATAGCTGGCGAGGACGGGATCGAAAATCTTGTAATAGAGGATGCCGTCGACGGTCACCTGGACATTGTCCGAGGTGATGCAGACCTGGGGCTCGACGTCGATCACATCCTCCTTGAGCTGGTGCCGGTAGGCCACCCTCTCCACGAAGGGCAAAAGGAGATGTATGCCCGAACCCAGGGTTTTCCTGTACTTGCCGAGCAGTTCCACGACGTAGGCTTTCTGCTCGGGCACGACGATGATGAGGCGGAAAATCGCCAGGATCGTCACCAGAGCCAGGGCATAGGCGGCAATGATTCCAAACATCAGGTATCCTCCTTGAGACTGACCTCATCGGCGAGGGCCGGACTCTCCGGATCGAGAAAATCGCGGGTGACGACGAGGCTCAAGCCCTCGCGCGACACGACACGGACCGTCTCGCCAGGGTCGAGGCTTTCGAGGTAGGCGACAGCCTTCCAGCTTGTCCCCCTGAAATGCACACGTCCCGGCTGGTCGGGGCTTATGCGGTCCGTCACGATGGCGCTCTCGCCGGAGACTGTGTCCACCTCTTCATTTCCTTCCCGATAGAAGGCCGTCCCCTTCAGGAGACGCTTGAAGGGCTTGCGAAGCAGGATCAGGGAGGCGAGGCTGGAAGCGGTC
The DNA here is from genome assembly GCA_964468155.1 of uncultured Treponemataceae bacterium. Classification (GTDB taxonomy): domain Bacteria; phylum Spirochaetota; class Spirochaetia; order Treponematales; family Rectinemataceae; genus CAYXUF01. Next base: position 33,490 of record CAYXUF010000008.1, on the reverse strand, counting down.
CAGAAAAGGGCCTGGATGGCGGGGTTTGATGAGAATCCCGGAAGGACGCAGAGGAGGGCTGTAGCCAGGGCTCCAAAACCGAAGAAAATGATGGCGAGCCCCGGGATGAAGGTTTCGGCCCCGATGAGGATGAGGCCGAGAAGAGTCCACCAGAACCAGGGTCCGAACATCGAGGCCTCCATGACCGCCAGGGTGCGGAGAATCCACGTTTGGTACAATATAGGTGCGTTGGATCGTCAGGTCAAGCTTTCGCGTTCAGGAGAGAAAGCCATGTACGGCAGCGGCAAGGGATGCCGGTTCGGCGTCGATCCATCGTATGCCAGGGAGGGCGCGGAGAAAAGTCATCTGGCGCTTGGCATACTGGAGGGTGTGCAGTTCGATCGCGGCGGCTATCTCTGACATAGGCTTGCCTTCCATGGCGTAGAATTCGCTGTAGCCTATAGCCTTGAGGCCGGGATTGGACGGATCGTATCCGGCTCGGATCAGGGACGCTGCCTCTTCGGCGAGGCCTTCATCGAACATTTTTAACACACGGGCACGGATTCGCGCCTTTAGCTCGTCGCGAGGCCGATCGATGCCCAGAATGAGGAATCGGTAGTCGGCCCTGGGGCTTTGGGCGGGGGCGAAGCGCGAGGGAGGAAGACCGCTTGTCCTCAGTATCTCGACAGCACGGGTGAGCCTATAGAGGTCGTTATCGTGTATTCTCGCCGCGGAGGAAGGATCGGCGGACAATAATTCCTGTCTCAGAGCGGCTGGGCCAAGGGACTTCAGATCGTCTGCTACCTTTTTTCTCACCTCCGCGCTGGAGGGTGGCGAGAATGGTGGGCCGCAGATAAAATTCCGGATATAGAATCCGGTGCCCCCCGCTATGACGGGAAGCAGCCCATCCTTCGCCATCGCGGCGCAAAGCCCATCGGCGAGATGGACGAAATCGCCTGCCGTGTACTGTTCGTCAGGATTCCGTATGTCGATGCAATGATGGGGAAGTCTCGATCTCAAGGCCGGATCGGGCTTGGCCGTTCCGATATCCATGCCCCTGTAGGCCTGCATAGAATCGGCGCTGATGACGGCGGCGGGGGGAAATGAAAAAGCTCCCCGAGCGAAAACGCTGTCGAGGAGCTCCGTTTTGCCCGACGCTGTCGGGCCGGTCAGAATGATGACCTTAATTGCTGATGAAGCGGTACTCAACCTGCTTGCCGAATACCTGCTGGGCAGCGAGGGACACTACCTTGCCGTTATTCTTTTCCACTTCGGGCGTCTTGAGCACGGCCAGCTGGAAGGCTCGCCTGTTGACGGCGACGGCCAGCTCGTAGGAATTGGTATTGTAGTTGATGAGTTCCTCGAGAGGAAATATCATTCATTGCTCCTTATGCTCATGGAATGGCCGGTTATCATAGGCCCAGCTCGCCGAGGCGCTTGTCCAGGCTCTCGAGCAGACTGTCGGCTTCGAATTCCTTCGACGCCAACGCCTTCTGGCCCGAGTCCCTGTGCATCTCGTCCAGCGCAAGAAGGCTCGTGACGAGGGCGAGCTTGAGGGGATCGACGATTTTCATCTGGCTTGAAACGGTGGACAGCCTCTCTTTCAGCTCTGCCACCAGTCCGGCGATATAATCGGGATCTTCATCGGTACGGACAGTGAAGGAAACGCCGAGAAGCTCGATGGGGAAAACCCTGGTCGGGGCCTTTCCCGTTCCTTCAGAATATGTCGAGTTCATTGTCTGTACCTGGAAGCTGATCGCTGTCCTGAATTTCGACGGGACTTTCCGGCGATTCGACAGGCTCGCCTGATATTGCAGGCGAGGATTCGACAACGGAGATGCCCATCACCAGATCCTCGAAGGCGTCCAGCTTCTGGAGGGCATGATTGAGCCCCTCCTCTATCCTGGACTGCTCGCGCCTCAGTTCTTCGGCCTTCGATTCGAGGTCGAAGGATCTCTGTTCGGCAGCCAAAGCCCTTTCCCGGAAAGCGGCGTTTTCGGCTTCCGCCGTCTGGACCTTGGCCTTGAGACCTTCTATCAGGGCTTCGGTCTCGGCGCTCATCCGGAAGGATGCCGTTGATTTATTCTCGAGCTCTGCGTAGGCTGCCCTCGCCGCGTCGGCCGAGCGCGAAGCTTCGACCAGGCGCTGCTCCAGCTCGGCATTTTCCCTGCGCAAGGTGTCGATCAGCGTTACCGCTTTCTCAACCCGCGCCTCGAGGGCGCGGATCTGCTCGAGGCTTACCATGGCCTTAGGCCTGCAGCGCCGCTTTCGCCTTCTGGACGACAGCGGAAAAAGCCTCGGGATCGGTGATGGCGAGTTCGGCGAGCACTTTTCGGTTCACCGCTATTCCCGCCTTGTTGATGCCTTCGATCAGGCGGCTGTAGCTGAGATCCTCAGCCCTGCATGCCGCGTTGATGCGCGCTATCCAGAGTGTCCTGAAGACACCCTTCTTGTCGCGCCTGTCCTTGTAGGCATCGGAGAGGGCTTTCGCCACGGCGTCCTTCGCTACCTTGTAGTTGGAGTGCCTTCTGCCCCAGTATCCCTTCGCTATTTTGAGTATCTTCTTGCGGTGATCCTTGCGTCTGGTGCCGTCTACTGCTCTTGACATTGCGATTCTCCTGTTAAGCCCGAATTAACCGTTGGGCAGAAGCTTTTTCTTGATCTGATGGATGGGACCTGCGGCGACGAAACCCGGCTTCCTCAGGTTTCTCTTCCGCTTGGTGCTTTTCTTCGTCAAAATATGGCGGAGGTTCATTTTCTTGTATTTGACCTTGCCGCTGGCGGTCAGGGTAAAGCGCTTGGCCGCGGCTTTCTTCGTCTTCATCTTGGGCATGATCTACCGTCCTTCTCTTGAGTTCATGGAACGTCGTTGCCTGCGGGAGCAACCGCTTCCGGCTCGGCATTTTTCCTTATGATCGAGGCTTTGGGCTGGAGCACCATGGACATGAAGCGGCCCTCCATGAGGGGAAGCTTTTCCATGATGTAGAAGCCTTCAAGCTTGGCAAGAATCTTCTTGAGGATCTGTTCGCCAATCTCGGTATGCGCAAGCTCGCGGCCCCGGAACCTGATGGTCACCTTGACCTTGTTGCCCTGCTCAAGAAATTCCTTCACGTGGTTCGACTTGAAATCGAGGTCGTGCTCGGCGATCTTGGGCTGCATGCGGATCTCCTTGAGTTCCGCGGCCTTTGTATGCTTGCGCGTATCCTTGATCTTCTTTTCCTGCTCAAACTTGTACTTGCCGAAGTTCAGCAGCTTGCACACGGGAGGAACGGACTGGGGAGCCACCTCGACGAGATCAAGACCTATCTCCCTGGCGATCTTGATCGCCTCGAGGGTCGGTATGATGCCGCGCTGCTCGCCTTTTTCGTCGATGAGCCTCACTTCACGCACACGGATCTGTTCGTTGATCCGCAAGTCCTTGTCTGCCAACTGGCCTCCTATAGCGCAAACCCGTTCGTCCGTTACGGGGATCGGCCTATGGGTTCACGCGTCCGTACTGCATGCGGTTGGTCATGCGTACGGGCGCGGCGCGTATATTACCATATAATTTCAAATCGGGTAAATACCTGCAAGGCCCCGATGCGCGACATTATTAGCGGTTTGCTGAAAGTTTCAGAAAAACCCCAGCTTATAGCGTCACGCGGCAGGGCGATGCGAGCCTCAGGCCTTCCCTGCCGAACCCAAAACCTCGATATTCTTGCGAGCATAGAGCTTCTTGAGCTCGTCGCGGGCCGGACCCAGGTATTTGCGGGGATCGAATTCCTCGGGGTTTTCGGCCAGAACCTTGCGGATGAGGGCTGTCATGGCGAGACGGCCGTCCGAATCGATGTTGATCTTGCACACGGCGCTTCTCGCGGCCCTGCGGAGCTGCTCCTCGGGGATGCCCACTGAGTTCTTGAGCTTGCCGCCGTACTGTTCGATCATGTGCACATATTCCATGGGAACGGAAGACGAGCCGTGGAGTACGATGGGAAAGCCGGGAATGCGCTTTTCGATCTCTTCGAGGATGTCGAAGCGCAGGGGAGGCGGAATGAGAACACCGTCGGCCCCGCGCGTGCACTGTTCGGGCTTGAATTTCGTGCGGCCGTGGCTCGTGCCGATGGATATGGCGAGGGAGTCGACGCCTGTCTTCTTGACGAAATCCTCGACCTCGGCGGGACGGGTGTAGTTGCTGTGCTCGGACGAAACCTCGTCTTCGACACCGGCCAGAACGCCGAGTTCGCCTTCCACCGAGACATAATCCTTGCGCGAATGGGCATAGTCGCAAACCTTTTTGGTGAGGGCTACGTTCTCGTCATAGGGCAGATGGGAACCGTCGATCATGACGGAGGAAAAACCGTTCTCGATGCAGTCGACACAGAGTTCAAAGCTGTCGCCATGGTCGAGGTGGAGGACGATGGGAATGGCATAGCCGAGTTCCTTGGCGTACTCGACCGCCCCCTTCGCCATATTGCGCAGCAGGGTGGAATTGGCGTATTTGCGGGCTCCCGAGGATACCTGGAGAATGACGGGGCTTCTGGTTTCGACGCAGGCCATGATGATCGCCTGCATCTGCTCCAAGTTGTTGAAGTTGTACGCAGGGAGGGCATAGCCGCCCTTGACCGCCTTGGCGAACAGCTCGACGGTGTTGGAAAGACCCAATTCTTTATAGCTTGTCATGGTACCTCCGGTGAATATGAGTGGGATGCTTTATACGGTGCCCGTTTCCTGCTAATCTTATGGATAGACCTGTCGATCGTCAAGCAGGCGGAAGGACGCGGAAATACTATGAAGCAGCATGCAAGGGGCGCCGCGCGCCATACACTCGCTCGATTCTCTGTCCTGCTCTTTGCAGTATTTTCGGCTTCCTGCGGAGCCGGGACGAAGAAAGGGGCTGAAAGCCTCGAAACACGCTTTATCGACGAGGCTTTCGCAAACATGCTGCCCGTCGCGGCTTCGATGATCAAGGGGGAGAAGGATCGACCCTACCTCCTCATCGCGGACATCAACGAATCGACAAAAAAGCTTGTCGGCGAGTGGGCAGGGGACGATGCGGCCATCCCCGTCCCCAAGGCCATTGTCGCGAGCCCCCTCGCGGCTGAAATGATGGCTGGCCAGATCCTCCCCCTCGAAGCCGATCTGCGGGCAAGGATGCCGTCGATCGTCGTTCCCTTCGGAAAAAATCCGGGCGAGGAGGGTCGAAGATTCCACAGCGTGGCCTATGATTACAGTGCAGCTTACGCCGCCATGGGAAGGGAGGCTGCGCGACTTACGAAAAGGGCTTCGGACAGGAGTGGAATCGAAGCCTCCTGCGGCATTCTCTTCCAGGAGAATTTCATGCGGGATCGAAGGGCACTCGATGCCTTTATTGCGGCTTTCTCCGATGTCCTTGGACAGGAATCGGAAAAAACCCGACTCTCCGTCGATGTGCTGGAGCTCGAGGAGCTGCGGCTGGACCCCGCGGGAGCGACGAAGGCCGCAATAGCGACCCTCACGGGAAAAAAGGAAAATGTGGTCATTGTACTGGCCATCGACGACGCGGCGGCCGCGGGAGCGGCCGCCGCTGCCGCCAAGGCCGCTGTCAAGGCAGATGGTTCGGCAGACATCGTCTTTATGGCCGACGCGAGCGCATGGGCTGGCAGAAAGCCCGCTGCAGGGATCTTCGCCTATGGAATCAAAGGCGACGAAAAAGCACTGGCGCGGGCAACAATTGGCAGCTTCAAGGATATCGCCGGGGGCAGGAAGGTCGATCCCTCCATAAGGGTGCCGCTGCGCTTCAGTCGATTCTTTCCGGGAATATTCTGAAGGCATTGGCCTGGGCGGCGGTGGCCAGGACTTCGGGCGGCAGCTTTCTGAGGGAAGCGGCGCATTCCATCGTGCGGACGATGTCAAGCGGGGTGGATGGCTTTCCTCTGGCAGGCAGGGGATTCATATAGGGGGAATCCGTCTCGAAGAGGAGCCTGTCGAGAGGCGCCAGGGCAAGGGCGGCGCGCAGGCCTTCGGATTTTTTATAGCCGAGGTTGCCTGCAAACGAGAGGCTGCAGCCGGCATCAAGGAATTTTTCGGCCTCCTCAGCCCCATATCCAAAGCAATGGATGACGACAGGTATCCTTCTGGCCGCCGCCGCGGCGACGGCGAGGGTATCGGCGAAGGCATCGCGCGAGTGGACGATGAGGGGAAGTTCCCTTTGCATCGCCATATCGGCCTGGGCCTCGAAGAGGGCTATCTGGGCGCTGGCGGAGGCAGCCATGTGATGGTAGTCGAGCCCGCATTCGCCCAAGGCCGAACATCGAGATGCATCGAGATCGCCTGAAAGCGCGGCGAGCGCTGCCTCGGGTGCCTCGAGCGACTCGGGCCCGGGCCACAGCCCGGCGGTGAAGCGCAGAAAAGGAAATGTGCCGAACTTTTCCAGGCGCCGGCCGAGATCGCCAGGCCTGGTGCCTATATCGACGATGAAGGGCGCCTTCTCGGCCTTGCCGTCCGACCCCTTCGATGCATAGGCGAGGCTGTAAGCCGCGAGCATCTCATCGACGGCCTGTCTGCCCAGCCTTTCCTCGACGAGGCCGAGGTGGGCATGGGTATCGGTGTACAGGGCCCCGCTATACATTCCCGGCGACCTGCTGCGTCACAGAGAATTCCAGCCCCGCCTTGCCCGAGAGTTTTGTCACCGACACCTTGTCGCCTTCCCTCATCTCGCCCGCCAGCATGGACTTGGCGAGAGGGTTTTCGAGGAGGGATTGTATGGCCCGCTTGAGGGGCCTGGCTCCGAAGCGCCTGTCGTAGCCTTCGGCGGCGATGAAGTCGCGCGCCTCGGGGCTGATCTCGATCAGGATGGACCTTTCCGCGAGGCGGGATGCGAGCTCTGCCAGACGCAGATCGGCTATCGAGCGGATCATCGTCTCGGACAGCCTCTCGAAGAGGACTATCTCGTCGATTCGATTTAGGAATTCAGGCTTGAACTGGGTTTTCAGGAGGGAATCGATGTCCTTCCTGACATCATCCATCGAGTCCGCCTCGAGGATGAGATCCGAGCCCAGGTTGCTCGTCATGATGATGATCGTGTTTCTGAAGTCCACCACCCTGCCCTGCCCGTCGGTGAGCCGGCCGTCGTCGAGGGTCTGCAGAAGGACGTTGAAGACTTCGGGATGGGCCTTTTCCACCTCGTCGAAAAGGACGACCGAATAGGGGCGCCTGCGCACGGCTTCGGTGAGCTGGCCGCCTTCCTCGTAGCCGACATAGCCCGGGGGCGCCCCGATGAGGCGCGACACGCTGTGCTTTTCCATGTACTCGCTCATGTCGATGCGCGCGAGGGCCTTCTCGTCGTTGAAGAGGAATTCGGCGAGGGCCTTGGCGAGCTCGGTCTTGCCCACGCCCGTGGGGCCGAGGAAGAGGAAGGAACCCAAGGGCCTTCGCGGGTCGGAGAGCCCCGCCCTGTTGCGCCGAATCGCGTCGGCAACGGCCTGCAGGGCAGCGTCCTGCCCGATGACGCGCCGCCTGAGGCTTTTTTCGAGCTCGATATATTTCTGCGACTCGCCCGACAGCATCTTGGAGACGGGTATGCCTGTCCATGCCGAAACGACGCGGGCTATATCCTCTTCCGACACTTCCTCGCGAAGGAGGTTGCGGTCACTGTCCTGCGCCTTCATACCGGCGCTCAAGGCATCGAGCTTTTTCTGGGTCTCGATCAGGCGCCCGTACTTGATCTCGGAGGCGGCCGCGAGGTCGCCCTCCCTCAGCTTTCTGTCGGATTCCAGCTTGAGCTCTTCCACTTTCTGTTTCAGATCCCTGAGTTCCCCTATGGTGCTCTTCTCGCTGTCCCAGCGCAGGCGCATCGCGTCGCGGCGCTCGGAAAGCTCGGAGAGTTCCTTTTCCAGTCTGGCGCGGCGCTCGAGGGAGGCAGGGTCGGTCTCCTTCTTAAGGGCCTGGGCCTCCATCCTGAGCTGGATGAGCTTGCGCTCGATCACGTCTAGTTCCGTGGGCTGGCTCTCTATCTCCATCTTGAGACGGCTGGCCGCCTCGTCGACAAGGTCAATGGCCTTGTCGGGGAGAAAGCGGCTCGTGATGTAGCGGTCCGAGAGTGTGGCCGCCGCTATGAGGGCGTCATCGCGTATGCGCACGCCGTGGTGGACCTCGTAGCGGTCCTTGAGGCCGCGCAGTATGGCAATGGTGGATTCGACTGACGGAGCTGCACAGTAGACGGGCTGGAAACGGCGCTCCAGGGCGGCGTCCTTCTCGATATGCTTCCGGTATTCGTCCAGGGTTGTTGCGCCTATCGCCTTGAGTTCGCCGCGCGCGAGGGCCGGCTTGAGGAGGTTGGACGCGTCCATGGCCCCTTCGGCGGCGCCCGCGCCCACGAGGGTGTGGAGCTCGTCGATGAAGAGAATGATCTGGCCGTCGGATTTCTGTATCTCCTCGATGACGGCCTTGAGCCTCTCCTCGAATTCGCCCCTGAATTTGGCCCCTGCGACGAGGGATCCCAGGTCGAGGGCGAGGAGCTTTTTTTCCTTGAGGCTGTCGGGGACATCGCCCGAGACGATGCGCCGCGCGAGGCCTTCGACGATGGCTGTCTTGCCCACGCCCGGCTCGCCGATGATGACGGGATTGTTCTTTGTGCGGCGCGAAAGCACCTGCATGACGCGACGGATTTCCTCGTCGCGCCCGATGACGGGATCCAGCTTGTCGGCCCGAGCCAGGGCTGTCAGGTCTCGGGTGTAGCGCTCGAGCACCCTGTACTTTTCCTCGGCTTCCTGGTCGGTGACGCGGCGGTTGCCCCTTACGGCGACGAGGGCGGAGAGAATACGGTCCTTTGTCAGGCCCTGTGATTTCAGGAGGGATGATGCCGGGCTTTCCACGGCGATGATGCCCAACAGGATATGCTCGGCGGCGACGTACTCATCCTTCAGCGCCGCGGATTCGGCCTCGGCCTTGGCCAGCGCTTTCGAGGCGGCTCCCGACAGATAAACCTGGGACGCCGATCCGTATGCCTTGGGGAGCTTGGCCATGAGGGCTTCCGCGCCCTTTTCCACCGCAGCCTTGTCGGCGCCGACGCGGTCGAGGAGGGCCGGTACGACACCCTCGTCCTGGGTGAGGAGGGCATAGAGAAGATGCTCCACCTCGACATTCGGGTTGTCGCGCGTCTGGGCGAGGGCTGAAGCGTCCCGAACCGCTTCCTGCGCCTTGAGAGTAAATTTTTCGTAGTTCATTGGATTTCCTCGTATCAAAGATACGAAAAGGCAGCCAGGTGAGGCAAGGCGAAAGGCATCTGAGGACTGTCGCCGGGCGACAGGCTGCCGGGAACCGGCGCCGCGCGGCCGGCTACGGCTTTCGACAGCCTCCATGCCTTGCTATACTCCCCCCATGAATGAAGACTTTAAAGCGGTGATACTGCACGGGTTCAAGGATGAGGAAGCACTCGCCGTGATGAGGGCCGTAAAGAGCCTGGGGCTGGGAGCGGGTTCGACGGCATTTGCCACGACGACAGCCACGAGCGTCGGCTGGAAAGTGAGCGAGCTGCTGGAGCATCTGGCCGAGGAGCATGCGATGATGAAGGAAAGGATCAGAAAAGCCTAGGCATTGATGATGCTTAGGCCTCATGAAGGCCTGGGCATCATTCCGGATCGAAATCGGGTATTTTGGCCTTGAGAGCCTTGATGAAAGCGTCCCCGCTCGAGCCGCGCTTCAGGGCGATGAAGACGACGTTGTCCCGTCCTGAAATCGTGCCGAGCACATCTTCCATGCCCAGGTTGTCGATGGCCATGGCGACCGTGTCGGAGTGGCCTGAAAAGGTCCGAACGACGACGAGGCCTTCGTTCCAGTCGATGGATACATAGCCGCGAAGAAAATCCTGGATGTAATGCTTTTCGGACTCCTTCCTCTCTTCATCGGAAGGCACCGTATAATAGTATCCTGAATGACCGTCAGCCACTTTCCCCACTTTCAGGTATTTGAGGTCGCGCGACAATGTCGCCTGGGTCACGGAATAGCCCGCTTCCGAAAGCAGCTGAAGGAGAGTGTCCTGCGAATCGATGCGATGGGCTTTTATGAGGGTTTTCACCACTTTGAGGCGCTCGAGTCTTTCTTTCATGGACATAGTATTTCACGATTCCCATCTTTTCTCAAGGAGGAAACGGACCTTTGCTCAGTACTCTGTTTTCTTCCAGCCGAACCGCGTCTGCAGCCTATGGAGCAGCATATCCCAGTTCCGTTTCTCGGCGAAAAATTCCTCCGAGGCCTTGTAGCCTGACGCGAAGAGTTTTTCATAGACCGGGTCGCCCGCGGCTATGCTGAAGGCCGTAGGGGCTACGCCCCCGTCGTCTATGAATATCGTCCTTTCCTTGTTCTTTTCCCCGTAGAGGACGAGCTGTTCCTGCACGAGAAGAAGGCTTTCGAAGAGGGCTCCAAGGTAGTCGATCATGCCCTTCACTTCCTTGTATTCGGTCGATTCGGGCGAGGCGTAGAGGAAGAATCCCAGCGTCTCCGTATTGATACCCTGCGAAAACTTCCTGCCGTATTTGGGATCGTCGAAGATGCTTACAGGATAGTTCCACATCACGCCGCCGTCGGCGAAAAATGAGGGCTCAGGCATGCCGGGATACTGGAAGGGTATCGACTCGAAAAAGAGCGGTATCGACATCGAGATGCGCACCGCCAGGGCGACTTCCATGTCCGGCGTGGATTCAAGGGAAAACACCCTGACTGTCCTGTTGGAGATGTCGGTTCCCGTTATGTAGAGATCATGAAAAAGCCTATTGCCTTCGTGCATGGAGGAATCGCCGAAATCCCTGAAGGTATAGCATTCTTTTTTCACGGCAAACTGGCTCGCGATCACCGCTTTGATCCAGGAATATAAATACTCGCTCGAGTACCAGCCCTTGTCCTGGAGAAGCCTTCGGGAACAATGGAGGTTCTTGAAAATCCCCAGGTACTGCGACTTCGCGATGACAGGATTGGCCTTGAGGAGGCTGGCGTTCTCGGCGTCCAGGTCCCCTTCCGCGGGCACCTTGCGATAATCGAGGCTGTCGCTGATCACCTTGATGGCATCGAAGCTCCCGAGATTGAGGGCCACCACCATGGCGGTGATGGCTCCCGCCGAAGTGCCGGCGCAGCGCTCGACCGATCGCATCAAGCCGTTTTCATAGAGATACTTGAGAGCGCCGAGATAGGCGATGCCCCGCACGCCGCCGCCCTTGAAGACGAGATTTCTGTAAATCGGCATAGAGCACCTCCTCAGCCTCGATGGGGCAGTATACTCCATCGAGGTGTTGCGCATGAAGGCGAAAACGATATAGCGTTGCCCCATGACCGCGACACCCTACTGGTTCAGCCTCGCCTCGGAAGACTGGCGCGGCTGCCGCAGGGATTCCAGGGGCGTGCCCATGGATCCCATCCTCGCCCAGGCCCTTCCCTCCGAGGCCGAGAACCTGCGGCTTCCCGAGGAATCCATCGACCCCTTGAGCGAAAGCGCCCATTCCCCCCTTCCTCGACTCGTCCACCAGTACCCTTCGCGGATTCTTCTGCGCTGCACGGGCGAATGTCCCGTTTACTGCCGCCACTGTTTCAGGCGCTCCCTTCTCGCCGAGGAGGGCGGCTTCCTGGATGAAGCCGCGCAGGAGGCCGCAGCGGCATACCTTGCAGTTCATCCCGAGGTGAGGGAAGTCCTCGTCTCGGGAGGCGATCCCTTGAGCGCCTCGACGGAGAAGATTGAAGGCCTCTTCGAAAAGCTTCGCGCCGCAAGCCCCGGCATCCTGATCCGCCTCTGCACGAGGGCTCCCGTCACCCTCCCCGAGCGCGTCGACAGCGAGCTTGTGTCCATGCTTGCGCGTTTTAAGCCTCTGAGGGTCATGATCCATGTCAACCACCCGGCCGAGCTGTCGCCCCTTTTCATCGAAAAAATGTCCCTGTTGGGCAGTGCGGGCATTCCCCTGCGCAGCCAGACCGTTCTCTTGAGGGGGATCAACGACTCGGCCGACACACTGGAGTCGCTTTTCGTGGCCCTGATGCGCGCGGGGGTCGATCCCTACTATCTTTTCCAGGGCGATCTGGCCTCGGGCACGGCCCACTTCAGGGTACCCCTGTCGAGAGGCTTGCGAATCTACGATGAGTTGAGGAAACGCCTCTCCGGGCTGGAGCTTCCGCGCTACGCCGTGGACGCGCCCGACGGGGCGGGAAAGTTGTATCTGCCTGAATGCGTGATGGGGCTGGTTGACGGCTACTGGCTCCTCAGGGCGCCGGACGGAACCATCCACCGATACCCCGAAGAAGCCGAACAGCTCATTCCCACTCGATAGTGGCGGGAGGCTTGGAGGAGATGTCGTAGGCCACTCGTCCGACGGCGGGCACCTTGTTCGTGATGGCCGAGGATATCGCGATGAGGTCCTTCGATTCGAAGGGATAGACGTCGGCCGTCATGCCGTCCTCGCTGACGACAGCCCTCAGGGCGACGACATAGCCGTATTTTCGTTCGTCGCCGGCCACTCCCACCGAGCGGATGGGCAGAAGCACGCAGAACGCCTGCCAAATCTTGTCGTACAGCCCTCGCTGCCTCAGCTCGGCGATATAGACAGAGTCGGCGGCCCTCAGGATATCGCATTTTTCCTTCGTCACCTCGCCCAGGATCCGCACGCCCAGCCCAGGACCAGGGAAGGGGTGGCGGCCGACAACGTGGGAGGGCAGGCCGAGGAGGCGGCCCAGGTCGCGCACCTCGTCCTTGTAGAGCCTGTCCAGGGGTTCGATCACCCGGCCTTCCGCTCTTTTTTTCTCGATGAGGGGGCTCCGCACATTGTGATGGCTCTTTATAACGTGAGCCTTCTTGCCCACGCCCTTGCCCGATTCGATGAGGTCGGTGTAGAGGGTGCCCTGGACGAGGAAAGCCTCGGGGATGCCCAGGCGGGCGACTTCGCGCTCCTGTATCGTTATGAAGAGGTCCCCTATTATCCTGCGCTTTTTCTCCGGATCGCCCTCGCCCGCGAGAGCGGCGAGGAATTCGGCTTCGGCGTCGACCTTCTGCAGGTGCCGGGCTCCGAGCGAGGAGAGATTCTTCATCACTTCCTCGCTCTCCGCGGCGCGCATGAGTCCCGTGTCGATGTAGAGGAGGTAGACCTGTCCAGGGTCGAGTACCTTGAGGAGGAAGGCGCCCGCTACGGTGGAATCAACGCCGCCCGAGATGAGGAGGAGGACGGGCGACGAGCCCACTCTTTCCTTGAGTTTTTCGGCTTCGCGCTCGAGGTAGGCCTTCATGGACCAACCCTTCCCCGCCCGGCATATGCCGCTGACGAAATTGTCGAGTATTTTCGTGCCGAACTCGCAGTGGCTCACCTCGGGATGGAACTGCACGCCCCATCGCGGAAGGGATTGATGCGCGAGGGCGGCAGGGATGCCGCCTTCCGACTCGGCCAGGATTTTCCAGCCGGGAGCAGCTCTCAGGATGGAATCGCCATGGCTCATCCAGCTTGAAAAACCGCGCCTGCTTCCGCCCAGGCCTAGGCTCGAGCCTTGGCTCGAGCCGACGCCCGAAAATAGGGGATCAGAAATGCCCCGCTCCACTATGGATACATGCTTTCGCCCGTATTCGCGATCGGGAAGACGCTCGACAGCCCCGCCCGAGTCCAGGGTCATCCGCTGGATGCCGTAGCAGATTCCGAGCATCGGCAGACTGCTCGCGTAGAGGGATTCATGGGGAGCCGGCGCTCCCTTTTCGTAGGCGCTGTAGGGCGAGCCCGAGAGGATGATGCCCGCGCAGTCCCGCAGCGCCTCGGCGTCCAGGGCAGACTCTCCCGGAACTATCTCGGAATAGACGCCCAGCTCCCTCACCCTTCGGCCTATGAGCTGGGTGTACTGGCTGCCGTAATCGAGAATCAGGACCTTATCCACGGACTCTCCCTGACGATTGTCTGCTGGCGGTCGGATCCGACCGAGATTATTGAGACCGGCGTCTCGGTGAACTCCTCGATGAACTGGACATATTCGCGGGCCCGCAGGGGCAGCTCATCCCAGGTAAGACAGGCGTCGATGCGCTCGTTCCAGCCGGGGAACTTCTTGAGTACGGGGGTCGCGTCCTGGAGGTCGGCGATCGAGGCGGGGAAGTCCTCCACCAGCTTGCCCTTGATCTTGTAGGCGACGCAGGCTTCGAATTCGCCGAGGTTGTCGTAGACGTCGAGGTGAGTGAGGACGAGCCTGTCGATGGAGTTGACGATGCAGGCGTAGCGGAGGGCGACGAGGTCGAGATAGCCGCATCTGCGAGGCCTGCCCGTGGTGACGCCGAATTCGTTGCCCGTGGTCCGTATGTAATTGGAGAGGGAGCCGGGCGAATCGTCGGCGAATTCCGTCGGGAAGGGGCCGTTGCCCACCCTGGTGGTGTAGGCCTTGAAGACGCCGAGTATCCTGTCGATGTCGCGGGGCCCGATGCCTCCCTGGGCCGCGGCGCCGGCGGCGCAGGACATGCCCGAGGAAACGAAGGGATAGGTGCCCGTGTCGATGTCGAGGAGGGCGCCCTGTGCTCCCTCGAAGAGGGTCCAGGCGTTCTTGTGGTGATGGAGGTAGGAGGAGGCGTCAACCGACATGGGGAGGAGCTTTTCCCTCCAGGCGTCGAGGAAGGCCTTGTCGGCATCGGTGAGGTTGTGGAGCCTCTCTTCGTCGCCGATGTCGGCGAGCCGGACCCCGTCGCGCGAAGCCTTGAGGGAATAGGCGACGCCTATCCCCCTGCCCGTCGTGCCGATGGGTTTCCTGCGCTGGCTGTCGACCTCCTTGTCCAGTTCCTTGTAGCGGGGCAGGACGATGTGAGCCCTATCGGAGATGAGGACGCGGCCTTCCCAGTCGATGCCCTTGGCCTTGAGCCCGTCCAGCTCCGAAAAGAGGGCCTCCGGATCGATAACCATGCCGCTGCCGAGGATCACCGTCTTGTCGGAGTAGAGGATGCCCGAGGGGACGAGATGGAGGGCATAGCGCGTCCCCGAAAGGACGATGGTATGGCCCGCGTTGGCGCCGCCCGAGAACCGCACGACGATGCCAGCCTCGTGGGCGAGGTAGTCGACGATTTTGCCCTTTCCCTCATCGCCCCACTGGGCGCCGATAATCACTACGTTCATTGTTCGCTCCTGTCCGGCCTGAAATCAATGCTTCCGCGCGAAAACACGGTAGTTCATGTCCGGGAATAGGTTGTTTTTCTTTTCAAGGCTGGTGAGCCATTCTGTATCGACGGTGTTGGCGCAGAGCATCTCATAGATGCGGGTAAAATTGCCCACCGATTCCTCGATCTGGTGCTTGGCGAAGCTGCTCGACTGCCCCGATCTCAGGAGGAGAGGCCAATCCGAGGACATTGTCAGAAGGGCTTCGCGGGCACCCTGATTCAGGATGCGCTCCCTCAAGCCCGATTCATTGGGAAAGCGCTCCACGAGCTCTATCATCCGGCCAATGGCCTGATGGCTGTGCCTGTGTACCCAGTCGTTCGAACCATCGAGCCACACCTCGGCGTAGCCGCCTTCGCCCCAGGAAGAGAATTCAGGCTCCGATACCGGACTATCCGGAAAACCTCGCTCATATTCGCTCAAGGTGACGAATTCGAGGTCATCATCGGCGTTTTTCCTGGCGGCTGTCCTGAAAAGAGCCTCGAGAAACTGCGGACCCTCGAACCACCAGTGTCCGAAGAGCTCGGCATCGTAAGGGCAGACAATGAGGGGCCTGCGATCCTTCATCCAGAACGAGGCGGAACGGGCGGATGCCTTGCGCTCGGCCAGGAAAGCGTGGGCATGCTCGATAACCTTGGCGCCGGCCGCCTGAGGCTCATAGGGACGTTTCTGATCGGTGTGCCCCGTCACTGCCCAATACTTGAAGCCCGTGACACCATGATCGATGCCATCGCCCAGGAAAGGACGAACATAGGAGGAATCGAGGTCGTAGCCGATATCGCGATAGAAATCGCGATAGACCGGATCGGCGGGATAGCCTTCCGTTTCCGACCAGACAGCCTTGGTGGCGCCAGCGTCGCGCACGAAAGCGGTAAGGCCCGAGGGGCTTCGGACGGGCGAGAAGGATCCGTAGAAGGGAGTGGGCGACCCAAGGAGAGCGCCACGCGTAGTTACGATCGTGTATTTGATGTTGTAGTTATGGAGAATTTCGCCCAGTCCCGGGTACCATCCAAACTGGGGCAGCCAGAACCCTTGCGGATTCTTTCCGAAGACGGAACGGTGGGCGACGATGGCTGTCTCGATCTGGGCGTGAATGGCCTGAGGCGCGTCCTGGAAGAGGGGGAGAAAGGCATGGGTCGCGCTGCTCGTCAGAACCTCTATTCTTCCCTTTTTGTAGAAGAAATCGAAGGCTGAAAGGATGTTTCGCGCGTAGAGGTTTTCAAAATCTTCTTTATTTCGTTGGTAGAGAAGCTGATAGAGCTGGGCGAGAGGAGCGAATACGGAGTCGCCCGAGAGCCTTTTTTTCTCGCTCGCCGCGAGGCGCAGCTGGAGGTCCAGGTAGGAGGAATAACGGTCGCAGAGCAGCTTGTCGGAAAGCATCGAGAGGAGGGTTGGTGAAATGGCGAGGCTCAGCTTGAAGGGTATGCCGTCGGCTTCAAGCTTGCGAAAAAGCCTCAGGAGGGGGAGGTAGGTCTCTGAAATCGCCTCGAAAAGCCAGCGTTCCTCAAAGAAGGGCTCATATTCGGGTTTTCTCACAAAAGGAAGGTGGGCATTGAGCACCAGAGCGAGGCAGGACTTTTTCATTGTTGTTCCTTATTCTCCATCGGCCATAAGGATCCTGTTGGGATTCTCATCCTTCGGCTCGGTGAGGTGAAGGCCTTCCATGCCGGAGAGAATCAGCAGGCTTTTTGTGATCTGGGGCATCTGCTGCGTTCGACGTATGTAGTAGTAAGGCATCCTCACTTCGTTGGAATGAGCCAGAGCCTTCACCTTTTCACCCTTCTGGATGCAGAGGTCGACCCTGTAATTCGAACCAGGCTGAGGGATGTTGATGTACCATTTCCAGTCGTCGAGAGTGATGCCTATATCGAAAAAATCCTTTGTGCGTTCATGCTGACTGTTCAGTTCGATGACGCGGAGGAAGAGTCTGGCTTGCTGCTCCTCCTCCTCAAGAGGAATCCGCTTTTGCTCCGAAATATCCCAATACGCATAAATCCAGGAGGGATCGCGAGGGAGAGCGCGTATCATTGTCTCATTATAGCGCTCTGGAATGCCCACCCGATCGCCTGAGCGAATGCCGGCCAGGTATGATATGTGCGACCCTCCAGAGAGCTTTTTCTCCTCCACGTGGCCTGTTCCATCATGGCTGAACACCCTTTCCCTGTCGTCATCCTCCAGGGCGCTGATGATCTCTTCGATGACGAAGGGTCGATCCAGGCCTTCGGGGATATAGACACCCATGCGTTCAGCCAACAGGAGGAGCTCCTGGTCCGAGAGTAACGAAAGCTTTTCTGGATTCACGCTCCTATAGTGAAAAATGCTAGCCGAATTGTCAAGTATAGGCGCCGGGAGCCTCAGAGCGTGCTGCCCGGGCTCGGCGCAGCCTCAGGCCGCGCCTGCGATCTTCTTCGTCGCGCCCTCGGAGGCTTTCGCGGGGCAACAGATTCCGAAGTCCTTAAGATCAGGAGAATGGCCTCTTCCAGCTCAACACGGGGCGGATTCATCGGCTGGATGAATGCCCGCGCCGAGAGAAGGGCTTCCCTGAACAGTTCGGCGGAGAACTCTACCGCAGCTTCCTCGGGCAGAATCAGGGATCTGAGGAAAAAGGAGAGTATCACCGACAGTTGCTGCTTTCCCCTGGCCGAGGAATCGTCTCCGTTCCCTTCGCCGCCGCTGTCCCTGTCGCCGCCTGCGTTGATATCCGTCTGCAGGGCGTCCAGAGCCTTGAGGTCGGCGAACAGTCTTTTTGAATATCCTATGTCTGTCTGGATTTTTTCCCATACGGAAGGGACAAAGTATTCGAGGAGCCTGAATTCGCTCAAAACGCGGAATATCGGCTCAGCCTTGCCTGAAGCGAGAAGCTTGAAGAATTCCTCTGTCATCCTCGACGCGCTCACATCGGCCAAAAGATGGGCATCGCGCTTTATGGCATGCCTGAGCGCGAAGGGTATCTTGAATCCCGCAAGGGCTCCATACTTCAGGCCGCGTATGATGCGCACCGGGTCTTCCTTGAAGATGCGGCCTAGAGGGATGATGGGCCTTATCTTCCCCGTTTTCAGATCCTTGTAGCCTCCGACGAAGTCGACGAGGTTTCCGTCCGTGGGATCATAGTAAAGGGCGTTGAAGCTGAAATCCCGGCGCAGGACATCCTCGTCCATGGTGCCGAATTCATTCCCTATCGATCCGTTCTTGTTGGATCTGAAGGTGCTCACCTCGAAAATCGTTCCTCCGGCGGTGATATGGACGAGGCGGAAACGCTTGCCGATGATGCGGGCATTTCGGAACAGTTTTTTGATCTTCGTGGGCAGGGCATCGGTGACGAGATCGAAATCCTTGGGCTTTTTGTTTTGCACAAGATCGCGGACGGCGCCGCCTACGATGTATGCCTGATGCCCGGCGCCTTTGAGCCGCTCGATTATGCGGGCAGCCTCTGGATCTATCATGGCCTTCGCGATGCCATGTTCGCTCTCCGTATAGATGCGCGCCTGCTCGACAGGCTTTCCATGTTTGTCTCTGCGATATCGGATGAACACCAGGAAGCCTCACTCAAGCCACGTCATTCGCCTCTGAACAGGGCGATTATGCAACAAGCCTTCTGCCTTATGCAAGATGCCTGAGAAACCAGTCGCTGATGTCGGACATGACTTCAGCCCGGTTCAGCTCGTTGAGGCTTTCGTGTCTGCCCCCTTCGTAGCACTTCGATTCGAAATCGACCAAGCCCAGATCCCTGAAATATCGAGCGAGCTTTTCATACCCTGCCTTCATGCCGATCACAGGATCCTTCGAACCGCAGAAAAGGTACAAGGGCAGGCTTATGGGCATGCTATCCATAAATTTTTCCGCATATACATTGCGTATGCCCTTCACGAGGTCGTCGTAAAAACCGTAGGAGCAGGTAAAATTGCACTTTGGGTCGGCGATGTAGGCATCCACAATTCTCTCGTCCCTGCTGATCCAGTCAGAACCTGTACGGGCATGGGGAACGGTCTTGGCGTAGGCCCCAAAGGTCATCGAACGTGGCAGTTTTGCCGGCGCGTGAGGGCCCTTGAAGGTTTTGCCCAGACTGACGACGATGCCGCCGAAAAAATCGAGGAGGGGCGTGGGGTTTTCGGGCGGAGCAGAGAGGACGACGCCTTCCAAATACTTGCCGTATACGCTGCAGAGAGCCATGCCGAGAAGTGCGCCGAAAGAATGACCGAAGTAATAGAGGGGCATCCCACCCTGTTCTTTCGCCGCGAAATCTCCCAATTCGATGAGATCGTCCAGGACTCTTTCAAAACCGTTTGCATCAGCCAGGTAGCCTCGATTTCCGTCCATATCCGTGTCGCCATGTCCGCGGAGGTCGGGAAGATAGACTGCCAGGCCGATGGATGCCAGGGATTCGGCCAGACCGAGAAATCGGCCGCCGTAATCGTTCATGCCGTGGCCAATCACAACCACCGCTCTCGCCTTGGAGGGAGGACTCACTTTCAGGTAGGCGATTTCCTTGTCGTCGGAAGCCTTGAATCGTAAACCACTTTCTGTCATCCGCTTCCTCCAGAAGGGCAGGTTTGGCTGCTGTGGCAGACCTGTCCCGATAATCCAGTATAAGTGCTGATCGATGCTGGCACAAGACAGGGGTACAACGCTATACTTGCTTCGTGAGGATACACTTCGTGAGGATACACTTTGTGAGGATACAAGGCTGAAGACGGTCATAACCCAAACAAGGGAAGAAACTCTCGCCCTGGGCGAAAAGATCGGCAGGGCCGCCCCTGGCGGTGCCGTGATAGCCTGCAGAGGAGGCCTGGGAGCCGGCAAGACAACCCTGGCCAAGGGCATAGCGAAGGGTCTCGGCATCGAGGAGGAAGTCACCTCCCCCACCTATACGATCATTTCGGAGTATGCGGGCCGGCTGACCTTCTACCACATCGATGCCTATCGTCTCTCGGGAGAATCGGACTTTGCCGAGATTGGCGGAAAGGAAATTCTGGAGGCAGCCTCCAGCCTCTGCCTCATCGAATGGAGCGAAAGGCTGCCTGAAATAGTCAACGAGAGGACGGCCATCATCGAAATCCGCGTGGAAGAAGGCGAACGGCGCAGCTTCGAGTTCCGCGGCGATTGGCTGGAGGCTTTACTTCCATGAATATGCTGGTTTTCGATACATCGACCGATATGCTCGCCGTCGCCGTAAAAAATGATGAAGGCGAATTTTTTTCCCATTCCACACGAGGATTCCGACATTCCGAAACCCTCCTTCCTGCCATTGAACACTGCCTCGCCGAAGCCTCGCTGCCCCTCAGGCAGATAGGGCTTATCGCCTGCACAAGCGGCCCCGGTTCCTTCACGGGCCTGAGAATCGGCATGGCCACGGCCAAAGGGCTGTCGCTGGCCCTGGGCATACCCTGGGTGGGAGTGCCCACGCTGGACTGCATCGCCCATGGGCAGCAGAAGGCAGGACGAACCATCGTGCCCGTCATCGATGCGCGCAAAAACCGACTGTACTCGGCGCTCTACAGAGGCGGACGAAGGGTAAGCGAGTTTCTCGACATTTCGCTCGCCGAACTTCTGGCCCTGGTCGACGGGGATGCCGAGGTGGACTTTATCG
Source organism: uncultured Treponemataceae bacterium (assembly GCA_964468155.1). Lineage (GTDB taxonomy): Bacteria > Spirochaetota > Spirochaetia > Treponematales > Rectinemataceae > CAYXUF01. The sequence goes on along the minus strand of CAYXUF010000008.1, from coordinate 12,823 downwards.
GCCCCGATGCCGACCTCATGGCTGATTATGTGCTCGAGCGGCCTGGATTCAGCATACTCGACGATGATCCGGAAGCGAGGCTTGAGGGACTGGCTGCGCTCGGAGAGACAGTCTTTAGAGAGAAAGGGCCTGCCTCGGAAGAGGAAGGCCCCTTATACATGCGCGAACCCGAGGTCGGGAATAAGCCCTTTATAGGGCTTTAAGGTAGACCCGCCTGCGCTTGTGCTGCCTCTTGGGATAGCTCTTCCACAGTCCATGGATGGCAAGGTTCGTCTCCAGTTCGGGGTTGGTTTCCGAATACTTGATGCCGTTCTCGATGGCGCTCTGGTTGAGGGCCGTCATCAGGAGGGCTACCGTCCCCCTCGCGAGATATTCCTTGCGGACGGCGACGAGCATCATGTCGATGGTCTTGGGATGCTTCAGAGCCCAGAGAAGCCTCACCCAGCCAAAGGGGAGAAGCCTCCCGCGCGATTTATGGAGAGCCTCTGACAGGCTGGGAATCGTGATGGCAAAGCCGGCGAGCCGGCCTGAATCGTCCAGCATGATTTTCGTGAAGCGCGGATCGACGAAGCCGAGATACTGTTTTATATACGCCTCGACTTGCCTTCGCGAAAGCGGCGTGGTGCCGTAGAGCCTCGTGTAGGCTTCATCCAGCAGTTCGAAAACCTGTTCGCCGTACTTGCTTATCAGTTCCCGCCTCGTCTTCCAGTCGGCCAGCCTCACGCCGGAGCGTTTGGCCAGGGCTTCGTTGACCCGCAGCACTTTTTCGGGTATAGCCTCAGGAGTCTCCACCAGAAACTCGATCCAGTCGACATCCTTGGCGAAGCCCAGCTTTTCCATATAGTCGGGATAGTAGGGAAAATTGTACAGGGTGGCGAAGGTGGCGCGTTCACCGAAGCCTTCCACAAGCATGCCTTCCCTGTCCAGATCAGTGAACCCGAGGGGGCCGTGGAGGCCTTCCATGCCCTTGGCACGAGCCCATTCCTCTACGGTCTGAACGAGGGCCTTGGCCACCTCGAAATCCTCGATAAAGTCGATCCAGCCGAAGCGGGCGTATTTATGTCCCCATTTCTCGATATAGCGGCGATTGATGATACCGGCTATCCTGCCCACCATTCTGCCGTCTTTCCAGGCGGTCCAGCACTCAGCCTCGCAGAACTCGAAAGCGGGGTTTTTGTTCTTGCTCAGGGTATTGATGTCGTCGAAAACTGGGGCGGGAACCCAGTTGGGTACGTTGCCGTAAATCTTTTCGGGGAAGATGACGAAGGCGCGCAGTTCGGCTTTCGATTGAACTCGGCGTATTTCGATGCTCATCGCTGCTCCTGATTTATGCTGGATCTGGCGATTTCCGCCTGCCATTCGGCGATAAAATGCTCATAGGCCGCTATCGTCGCCGATGTCACAATGTCGCCCAGTTCACCCCTGCCCAGCCAATCGTTTCCATCGAGGATGTATTGGTGTTCCAGGGCCGACTGGGCATCGGCGAGGGTGAATCCGGGGTCGATGCGCCTACGGTTCTGCAAACCCTTGAGCATGCTCTCGAATACTTCTTCTCTCTTCTGTTCGCGCCAATCCGTCGAGGCCATCGAAGCTCCAGGCAGGCAGGATTAAGGAAAGACCGCGAAGCGCGCCTCCCTCGATGCAGGCCGAAGTATAGCGGCAGGTTCCTCGGAATGTAAAGTGCGGGTCAGGAAGCCTTGCTTTCCCGAGCACCGACAGTAGGTTTGGAAGGCCTTGACTAAGGCTGCGGCAAGCAGGTATAAATCTTCCGTCCTTGGCGAGGTAGCTCAGTTGGCAGAGCAAGCGGCTCATATCCGCTGGGTCGTGGGTTCAATCCCCTCCCTCGCTATCCTTTAGGCGGCCTTTTCCTGGCCGCCTTTTTTTGTCTATACTCAAGCTCATGGAATTTTCCGGAACCAAGCCTAAACCTGACTGGATCAAAGTGCGCCTTCCCGCGGGGAACGCATGGAAAGCCGTCGACGACATACTCGCGAAACACCAGCTCCATACCGTCTGCGACGAGGCGCGCTGTCCCAACAAGGGCGAGTGCTGGGGATGCGGAACCGCCACCTTCATGGTGCTCGGCGAGGTCTGCACCCGCGGCTGCAGGTTCTGCGCCGTCGAAACAGCCAAGTCCGGCCGTCCCCTGAGGCCTGATGAACCCGAAGCCCTCGCCCAGGCCGTGAGCGAAATGGGCTTGCGGTATGTCGTCATCACATCGGTCGACAGGGACGATCTGCCCGACAGGGGCTCCCTTCATTTCGCCGCCTGCATCGAGGCCGTGAGGAAGGCGAGGCCGGCGGCAAAAATCGAGGTGCTCATCCCCGATTTCTGCGGTTCCGAACTGGAGAGGATAGCAGCCGCGAAACCGGAGGTCATCGCCCACAACATCGAAACCGTATCCCGGCTTCAGCAGGTGCGGGACGGAAGGGCGAGCTACGAAAAAAGCCTTCGGACGCTCAACGAAGCCAAACGCCTCGGCACTGGGGCCACGAAGTCCTCAATCCTCCTCGGACTCGGCGAGACGAGGGACGAATTGAAGGCCGCATATGCCGACCTTCGGGCTGTCGGCGTCGACATCCTCGTGATGGGGCAGTATCTCCAGCCTTCGCGGCAGCAGATTCCCGTCGTCGAATACATTCATCCCGACAGTTTTGCCCTCTTTGCGGAAGACGCCCGATCGGCCGGTTTTTCCACGGTGATCGCCTCCCCTTTCGCTCGCACCAGCTATCATGCCTTCGATGCATGGAAGGTTACAGCACCTTGAAAATCGAAGCTGTCGGAAAACCCCAGGGCTGCAAGCTGCTGAGGATTTCCGCCGAATTTTCCGAACCCTTGGGGGAGGACAGCATCCTCGAATCCATCTCCATCCGCGGCGATTTCTTCGCGATACCGGAGGAAAGATTTGAGCTGGTCGAGGCTCGCCTGAAAGGAAGCAAATTTGCCGGGCTGGGGGATGCCTTCGACGCACTCCTCAACGAAGAAAAGGTTACGGCGATGGGTATCTCAGGCGATGGAATTGTGGCGACACTACGAGGAGCAATCCATGAAGCATCCCTTCAGGGTACTGCAGACAGGCTTCGATAACGCATACCTCAACATGGGTCTCGACGAGGCTATCCTGGAGTCGGTGGCGTCGGGAAACACCCTGCCCACACTGCGGCTCTATGGCTGGAAGCCATCGGCCATCTCGCTCGGCTACTTCCAGGGCGCACTGGAGGAAGTGGACACCGATGCCTGCGGACGCCAGGGCGTCGATATCGTTCGCCGCATCACGGGAGGCGGCGCAGTATTCCACGATGCGGAAGTCACCTACAGCATCGTCATACCCGAAGGGCATGCGCTGGCGCCTGAATCGATTCTCGATTCATATGCCCTGCTCTGTTCCGGAATCGTCGAGGGCCTGAAAGCCCTGCGCGTAGAAGCCGCATTCTCTCCCATCAACGATATCGTCGCGGACGGCAGAAAGATTTCGGGCAACGCCCAGACGAGAAAAAAGGGCTGCCTCCTCCAGCATGGCACCATACTCCTTAAGGTCGATGTCGAGAAAATGTTCAGCCTCCTCAAGGTACCCAAGGAAAAAGCCCTGGGGAAAATGATCGACGACGTAAAGACCCGCGTGACTTCGCTCTCAGCCCTCCTCGGCCGCGACGTTGGCTTCGAGGAAGCCTCCTATGCCCTGCGGAAGGGTTTTCTTTCCGCTCTCGGCATCGAGGCTGTCGAGGCGGAACCCAGCCGGGATGAACTGGCTTCGGCGCGGATTCTCGCCCTGTCAAAATTCTCCACAAAAGCGTGGATTTTCAGGCGATGAGGAAGCCCCCCCTGCCCTGCCCCCTCTGCGGTTGGCTGTCAGTGCCTCTCGAACTGAACATCGGAGCATCGAACATAGGCTACCATAAATGCAAAGCCTGCGGTTTTATCGGCATGGAACCTGGGGACAGGCTCAGCCCGAGCGAGGAGAAGGCGCGCTACCTCCTTCATGCCAATGTTCCGACCAACCGGGGATACATGGACTTCCTCCGTGCTTTTATCGACAAGGCCCTGCGGCCTTTCAAGGAACCGGGATCCAGGGTTCTGGATTTCGGATCCGGCCCCTCGCCCCTCCTCGCGGAATTGGCAATCGGCCATGGATATCGCTGCGAACTCTACGATCCTTTTTTCGCTCCCGCCCTGGACTGGGAAAATGGATGCTACGACGCCATTATTCTCCACGAGACGGCCGAACATTTGGGCGATCCGGGTACCGTCTTTTCCCTGTTGGCCGAAAGGCTTTCGGCAGGAGGGATCATCGCCATCCGAACGCGATTTCTGCCCGAAACGCTTGAAGAATTCCAGGACTGGTGGTACCGCATGGACAGAACCCACGTGAGCTTCTTCTCCGCGTCTTGTCTCGAGAAATTCTTTAAAACACGAGGATTTAGGATTATACTTCTGGAGAAGCCGGATATGTTTGTCGCCGAGAATGCTCGCCACAAGGAGCCTTCATGATACTGACGCTCCTGCAGAACATCTCCCTCCTCGTGGCAATAACCGTAGTATACCATTTTGTCGAACAGAGAATGGGTAAAAAGCCCTTCCTCGCATCCCTGCTAAGCGGCCTTCTCTTCGGCCTCGCCGCCATCATCGCCATGCTGACACCCTTCAGGTTTCCCGATGGTATAATCTATGATGGCCGTACTATCATTCTGGCGGCAGCCAGCCTTTTTGGGGGGCCGATTGCCTCAGGCATCGCCACAGCCGCGGCTCTGGCGCTTCGAATCTTCCATATCGGCGGGGCGGGGCAACTGGCCGGATCCATCTCCATCATCACCGCCGCGGGGGTAGGCCTCGCCTCGTATTACTGGAGGATGAAAAGCAGCAAGGCTCTCGGTCCCGGACGGATAATCGCGATCGGCTTCATCGTCCATCTTTTCATGCTGGCTTCACAACTCCTTCTTCCCGACGAGCGATGGAGGACGACGATCCCCGCCATAGCCTTCCCTGTGCTTGTCCTCTACCCCCTCGGTTTCTTCTTTATCTGCAGCCTGTTTATCGACAACGAAGAAAGGCTCAAGAATATCGAAAGGTTGCAGGAACTGACAAGGACCCTGGAACAGCGGGTTGCCAAGCGTACCGAGGAACTCGAGGAAACCAACAGGGAACTGGAATCCTTCGCCTATTCCGTTTCCCACGATCTCAGGGCTCCCTTGAGGGCCATGGAGGGATTCTCAAAACTCCTGTCCGATGAGGCCGGCGAGAAACTGCCTCCCTCCACCCTCCTCTATGTCGACAGGATTGGCCAGAATGCCAGAAAGGCCAGCCGACTGATCGATGATATCCTCAGGCTCTCCAGGATCAGCCGCCAAACCCTCCTCATGGCCGATATCGATATTTCCAGCCTGGCCGGGGAGGTCGCTGCCGAGATTCGGGCTGCATACCCCGGAAAAGACCTTGAACTCTCCATCCAGGCCGGGATGAGAGCCAAGGCCGATAAGGCCCTTATGGAAATTCTCCTTGCCAACCTTCTCGGCAACGCGTGGAAGTTCACGTCGGCAAAACCCAAAGCCCTGATACGCATGGAGTCCATGGATATCGAGGGTGAGACAGTCTATGCTGTCAGCGACAACGGCGCAGGATTTGACATGAGGTATGCGGACAAACTGTTCACGCCCTTTCAGAGGCTGCACAATGAGGAAGAATACTCAGGCTCGGGTATTGGGCTATCCATTGTACGCAGAATCGTAGCCCGTCATGGAGGGCGTGTTTGGGCAAAGGCCAGCCCTGATGAAGGGGCAACCTTCTATTTTACCCTTGGAGGCTGAGGTCGCGATGATCAGTTCGGGCAGCCTGTCGGACAGGCATTTCACGATTCTCGTCATCGAAGACAACAGGGACGACGCTTTCCTGGTACTTCATGCGGTGAAGTCCGCTTTTCCGAATGCCGCAAGCCTCCATGTTCCGGGAAGAAAGGAGCTGGAAGCCCTCCTCGCCACCGGCACAAGCCCCGATATCGTGCTGTCGGACTGGTCGCTTCCCCAGTTCGACGGGCTGACAGCCTTGAACATGGTCCGTGGCAGGGGCATCGAGGCTCCCTTCATCATCGTCTCCGGAAAGATAGGCGAAGAAGCCGCCGTCATGGCCATTCGAAGCGGAGCATACGATTATGTCCTCAAGGATGCCCTCGGCAGGCTTTCGAATACGATTCTGCATGCCCTCGAATTCCAGGAACATGAAAAGCTGCGGAAAAAAAGCCAAGCTATGGACGGCGTCCTCGAGAAGGCGGCCGGTCTCGCCAAAAGCCCCGAAGGCTACTGTCTCAATGTCATAGGTTTTCTGAAAGAGTCATGCCCCGAAATAAGGCTGGGAATTCTGCTCTGCTCCAATGGCGATGCCAAAATTGACCGCTGGATGGGGGCGAGACCAGTCAAGGCGCAAGATTCCGGCACCGGAAGCGTGGAAATCTTCCAAACGACGATGATGATGGGGGAGGAACAACTGGGCGAGATCCAGATAGGTTCTTCCGATTTTATATCCCAGGATGAGCTCAGGCTTTTCGGAAGCCTGGCCGACTGTATGGAGACGACACTGCAGAGGATGGTTTCGCAGCAGAAGATATCGGCACAGATCAGGAATATCTCATTTCTGAAACTGATCAGCCGAACCATCAACCCGACGATGGATTTCAGGGCGGTGATGACGCCCCTCCTCGCGCAGATACGGACACTTCTGAACGGCGATGCGATCCGGCTCTACATGAAGGAAAAGGAGACCGATGATTTCGTGTGCCGGGTACAGGACGGCTTCAAAACGCCCTTCCTGGAGAATATCGTTGTGCCCTTGGGACAAGCCAATGTGGGTCTTGCGGCCCTCGAGCAAAGAACCATCTCCGTCCCCGTCCTCGACGCGACAGACTATGGCGAAGGGTTCGCAGCACTGATAGCCACAGAAAAGTTCATGGCTCAATACTGCGCTCCCATCATCATCGCCGGAAAGACGCAAGGGGTTCTCGAGGTATTTCGGCGGAAAAGCTTTACGCCCAATCCTGTCTGGCTCATCCTTTTCGACGCTTTCGCAACGCAGACCGGCCTCGCCCTGGATTATAACTCGATCCACTTCGATCTCCAGAAAGCCTACCTCGATCTCGAGCTATCCTATGAAGCCACGATCGAGGGCTGGTCGGCCGCGATGGATTTCAGGGACGAGGAGACGGAGGGGCATTCCAAGCGGGTGAGCGCCATGACGGCCGCCTTGGCCGCGAGGATGGGAGTATCGGCCGACGATATTACCTTTATCCATCGGGGCGCCCTCCTCCACGATGTCGGCAAGATCGGCATACCGGACAACATCCTGAAAAAGGCAGGCCCCCTCGACGATGAAGAATGGGAGATCATGCGACGCCATCCGCTGATCGCCAAGAAAATGCTCTCGGGAATTCCCTATCTCGATCCGAGCATGGACATCCCCCTATACCATCATGAGCGATGGGATGGCTCGGGATATCCCGAAGGGCTGAAGGGCGAGAAGATCCCCTTCGCGGCCAGGCTCTTCGCCATCGTCGATGTCTTCGATGCCCTTACCAGCGACAGGCCGTACCGGAAGGCATGGACTAAAGCGGCTGCATTGCAGTATATCCATGACCAGGCCGGCAGGCTCTTCGATCCCCAGCTCGCCGCCGCATTTTTGGACATGGTCAAGGGTTGATGTCGATGAAGGATTCTCCTGAAAGCAAAAAAATCACGGCCGCCACGCCGGCATTCATATTTCTCGCCGTCATCTACGCCGCTGCCCTCATCATCTCCAACATCATCGTCGTAAAGCTCATCCGGCTGGGACCATTTCTGATCACGGCCGCGTTCTTCACCTACCCCCTCGTCTATGTCATCTCGGATATCATGACGGAGATCTATGGCTATCGTCTGTCGATCAAGGCGATCTGGGCGAATTTCTCGGCCCAGGCCCTCGTCGCCGCCGTTCTCGCCCTCAGCCTGAGGCTGCCCGGCGTGGATAAAACCATTCAAGGCGCGATGGCTGTTCTCTTTTCGACCACGTGGCGGATTGTGCTTGGCTCGCTCATCGCCTACTGGATCGGCGACTGGCTCAATTCCCTTGTGCTGTCCAAGATGAAGGTAGCCCAGAAAGGCCGCTGGTTTTTCCTAAGGGCCATGGCTTCGTCCATCCCAGCCCATTTTATCGATACCGCCATCTTCACCTTCATCGCCTTCGCAGGGAACTGGGCCGCGGGCGATATCGTCAGGAATGTCCTGTCCGAGGGAATTCTCGCCTCGGCATACGAATTCCTCGCCTTTCCGCTCACCTACGCCGCGGTTCGCTGGTGGAAAAAGGCCGAGAAAACCGACGTCTATGATGAAGGGATCACCTACAAGCCTTTCTAGGCGAATCAATTCGGTAACACCTGTTACCGACGAACACAGCATATAAAGCTATACTTATCATGGAAGGTGACGAGGTCACAATAATCCTGGAGGTGGAATATGAGCAGGGCAATAAGCGAACTCATGCATGAACACGAGGCTATACTCTTCTCGCTCGGAATTCTGGAAAAACTGGCGGGCTCGGCGCGTTCGGGCGAAGCCTGGAATACAAGCGATTCGCGTGAACTGGTGGGCTTCTTGAAGGAATTCGCCGACACCTGTCACCACGGCAAGGAAGAAGGGATACTTTTCCCCGCCATGGAGAAAGCGGGCATCCGCAATGAGGGTGGGCCCATCGGGGTGATGCTCAATGAGCATGCCTCAGGCAGGGAACTGTTGCGCGGGATGAATGCAGCCCTCGAGGGATCGGGCGACAGAGAAAGATTCGCGCGCGATGCCTACGGCTACATCGAACTCCTGAGAAATCATATAGAAAAGGAAAACAGTGTGCTCTTCCCCATGGGGGAGCAGGCTCTTTCGCCCGAAACCTTCGATGATCTCTATGTCCGTTTTGAGAACCTAGAAGAAAAAGTGATCGGCCATGGACGCCACGAGGAACTCCACGCGATGCTGGCCGAGTTTGAGAAAAAATACCTGCCTCGGGAGCACGCCAGGATCGAAAAATCCTACCCATTTGCAAAAACCGAAGCCAAAACCATGGAAAAGATCATCGACGACGAAAGGGTGAACATCAACCATATCGTGGTTCCATCAGGAGAGGCGGTGAAAACCCATGTGTCCAATTCCTTCGTCCATCAGATCATCGTGCGCGGCACACTGTCGCTGAGCCTCGAGGACGGGCCTTTCGCCGACTACCCTGCGGGGAGCATCGTGGCCTTGCCTTTCAACCTGAAGATGGCGATTGAAAACCACGGCACGGAAACACTGGAGTTTTTCGTGGTCAAGGCGCCGAATCCGAGGGATATGCCGCAGGTCAAGGCTATCTAGAAAAACCGCAGGTTCGTCGCCGTCAAATCACGATAAATCGACGAACCGAAGGCTCGTCGCCGTCAAATCACGTTAAATCGACGAACCGTAGGTTCATCGCCGTGAAATGAAAAGAGGTTACCTTTTCAGGTAACCTCTTTTCATTTCACGCTCCCCCGCGCGGGTTCGAACCACGGACCCAGTGGTTAACAGCCACTTGCTCTGCCAACTGAGCTACAGGGGAATGCTCAAGGCATGGCGCCTAAAAGCGTTTGAAATGTATCGCCTCGCCTTTCTTTTGTCAATAGGAATCCGCTCTCTGCGGCCTAGGAATTGCCCTTGGGTTTTCCCTTGTCATCCGAAGCCAGTTCGGCCTTCTTGCGCGCCAGGGCTGCGAAGAGCCCGTGAGGGATGCTTTCCACTTTCGCCTCGGTTTCGGCCTGAATCCTGGCGATTTCTTCCCGTTCGCGGGCGGCCTCCTCCGTGGAAGGAGCCGGGACAGGTTCAGCCCGCGCCGGTTTCCCCGCCTTCGCCGATCGCGCCGGCTTCCTGGGAACGGCGCCTTTTTTCACCACGGGGGCAGCTACGATCTTCGCGGGCCGGGATTCTCTTTCCTCCGGCTGCCCCGCTGCAGAAGGGGGCGCAATTTCGAGCTCGGGCGCGTTGGGGCCTGCAGGAGTGACGCGCTTCGCCGTCGACGCCGCGTCCAGGGCTTCCCTCGTGGCGAGCCTGACGCCCGCGGCCTTCATGCCCTTTTGTGCGTAGTTTTTCGTTCGGAATGACTCCTCGTTCTTCTTGGTGCGGGGTTTTTTCGCATAGGTGAGCGTGAACTCGAAATCCTTCTCGGTCGAGAAGAGAAGCATTTGTGCGCCATCGGGGATGAGGGAATAGTCCTTGGCGATGATCCAGGTCTCTATCGAGCAGCGCTTGATGTAGGGAAAGCCCGTGCCCGGGGCGCGGTAGACTATGGTCAGCAGGGTGGAGCTGATATCTTCCTTGTTGGCTATGGCCACCCAGAGAAGGCCCTTGTCGACGAAGAGCTTTTCGGGTACGTCCACGACCGAGTACATGCCCGAGTGCCTGACGATGAGGATGCGGTCGAAGGCCGAAACCTCGATGAGCTTTTCGCCTGATGACACCGCCGTGCCCAGGTAGCCCGACTCCTCGTCGTAGCGCAAGGCCACGTCGCGGCGCGCGGCCGCCTTGGCCTCTATCCTGGAAAAGCTCTCGATGGCGGTGCGCCGCGGCCAGGCGGACTCGAGCTTCTTCACCATACCCTTGAGGAAGTCCACCGCGTAGGCGACGAGCTCGCGCAGGTGGCGCTCCACTTCCTTCAGGCGGTCGGAGAGCCTGCGCATCTCGTCCTTGGCCTTTTCGATATCGTAGAGGGAGATGCGGCGGATGGGGATCTTGAGGAGGCGCTCGACGTCCTCAGCCGTCACCGCCCTTCCGATCTCCTTCGTAAAGGGCTTGAGCCCGTCGAGCACGGCGAGAGTGACGGTTTCCTGGGTGCGCTTGTTCTCGATAGCCTTGTAGATGCGCTCCTCGATAAAGATGCGCTCAAGGGTTCGGGCGTGCATGTCGTCGAGGAGTTCGGCCTTCTCGATCTCCAGCTCGCGCCTGAGGATGTTGAGGAGGGCATCGGCCTGGTGGCGGATTATGGCATCCGCCGTCGTCACTACCGGTTTCTGGTCGGCGATGACGAGGCAGTTGCAGGATATGCTCTGCTCGCATTCGGTGAAGGCGTAGAGGGCGTCAATCACTTCTTCGGTGTAGACCCCGCGCTGGAGCCTTATCTCGATCTCGACCTTGTCGGTGGTGAAGTCGGATATGGAGGCTATCTTGAGCTGGCCCGACCGTGAAGCCGCCTCAATGCTCGCGATGAGGCTTTCCGTGGTCGAGGAATAGGGAATCTCCCTGATGACGATCTTCTTGGGGTCGGAGGTGTCGAGCTTGGCCCTCACCCGCACCTTGCCGTTGCCGTCGCGATAGTCGGAGAGATCGATCGATCCACCCGTGGGGAAGTCGGGGAAAACCTGGAACTTCTTGCCCTGGAGGCAGGCGATCTCGGCCTTTATCACCTCCACCGGATTGTGGGGCAGGATTTTCGTGCTCATGCCGACGGCGATGCCCTCGGCGCCCATGAGGAGGATGACGGGCAGCTTGGCGGGGAAATGCACGGGCTCTTTGTTCCTGCCGTCGTAGGAGTCGGCGAATGTGGTGATCTTGGGATTGAGGAAGACATCCTTGGCGAAGGAGGAAGCCCGGCACTCGATATAGCGCGCGGCCGAGGCTTCGTCGCCGGTGAAGATGTTGCCGAAATTCCCCTGCTTGTCGATGAAGAGTTCCTTGTTGGCGAGGACGACGAGGGCCGAGCCGATGGACTGGTCGCCGTGGGGATGGTACTTCATGCAGTGGCCGACGGCGTTGGCGACCTTGTGGAACTTGCCGTCGTCCATCTCGAAAAGGGAATGGAGGATGCGCCGCTGCACGGGCTTGAGGCCGTCCTCCAGGTCGGGTATGGCCCTGTCCTTGATGACGTAGGAGGCGTAGTAGAGGAAATTGTCGTTGAAAAGCTTCTTTAAGTATGCCATTGCCCTTTCCTAGAGATCGGCGATGAGATTCTGCATGATGTAGTCCCTGCGCTCGGGCGTGTTCTTGCCCATGTAGAATTCGAGGAGCTGGGGCACAGAGGCGAGGGTCTGGATGTCCACCTTCACGATGCGCAGGTCCTTTCCGATGAACTGCCCGAATTCGTCGGGGCTGATCTCGCCCAGGCCCTTGAACCGGGTCGTTTCGGCGCCCTGCCCCAGGGAGCGAATCGCCTCGTCCCTCTCCCTCGCCGAATAGCAGTAGCGCGTCTCTTTCTTGGTTCGCACCCTGAAGAGGGGCGTTTCGAGGATGTACACCCTCCCCTGCGTCACCAGTTCCTCGAAGTAGGTGAGAAAAAAGGTAAGGAGGAGGTTGCGGATGTGGAAGCCGTCGTAGTCGGCGTCGGTGGCCATGATGATCTTGGCATAGCGCAGGGAATCGATCTCGTTCTCTATGCCGAGGGCCATCATGAGGTTGTAGAGCTCCTCGTTTTTGTAGATGGCCGGCTGGCGCTTTCCGAACATGTTCTCGGGCTTGCCGCGCAGGGAGAAAATCGCCTGGGTGTAGACGTCGCGGGATGAGACCATGGAGCCGGCAGCGGACTGTCCTTCGGTGATGAAGATCATCGAGCCGTCGCCCTTGTCGCCGTCGCCGAGGTGGTATTTGCAGTCCTTGAGCTTGGGAATCTTCAGCTCGATCTTCTTTGCCGCTTCCTTCGCCTCTTTCTTGACGGCGTTGAGCTCGGTGCGGAGCTTTTCGCTCGAGACGATCTTCTCCTGGAGCCTTTTCGCCGCCAGGGGGTTGCGCCTCAAGAAGTCGTCGACGCCGCGCTTCACTTCCTGGAGGATCCAGGGGCGAATTTCGGCGTTGCCGAGCTTGTTCTTGGTCTGGCT
>CAYXUF010000007.1:0-71684 GCA_964468155.1 uncultured Treponemataceae bacterium | reverse complement strand
GAGAAGAAGATTGATTCGATGCGAGCTGCATTGAACGAGATGAGCGCATAAGCCCAGCTTTTGCTGAGTATTAAATAGAATTCGGAGTCGATGTATAGATTGATGTTTTATAGGAGTAAATCATGGTAAAGAACATGGGAAAAATCGATAAGATCATAAGAATTGTTCTGGCCCTCATCGTTGGTGTTCTGGTGATCACGGGAAACCTTGTTGGTGCGGCGGCGGTAATACTGGGCATTTTAGCCCTGGTGTTCATCGCAACGAGCGTTGTGGGGACCTGCCCTCTCTATATCCCGTTTAAAATCAGCACCAAGGAGAAAAAGTAGTCATGGCAGCTTCGCTTTTCGAACTTTCAGCGACCGCCAACAACGGAAAATCCGTCGACCTGAAAGCCTACGAAGGCAAGGTGGTTCTCGTGGTGAACACCGCGAGCAAATGCGGATTCACGCCGCAGTACAAGGGGCTCGAAGCCCTCTACAGGAAGTACAAGGACAAGGGTTTCGTTATCCTCGGCTTTCCCTGCGACCAGTTCGCCCACCAGGAACCTGGCAGCGACGCCGATATCGCCTCCTTCTGCCAGATCAACTACGGCGTCAGCTTCCCTCTTATGGCCAAGGTCGAAGTGAATGGGAAAAACACCCATCCGGTGTTCAGGTTTCTGAAAGCGAAAACGCCTGGGCTCCTCGGCGAGGGCATAAAATGGAATTTCACGAAATTCCTTGTTGGCAGGGACGGGACAACGGTAAAGCGATTTGCCTCAGCCACGAAACCCGAGGAACTTGAGGGCGAAATAGAAGCCTGGCTCTAGATATGCCTGATAAAATGTTCGGCGGCGATCTTCAGGCCGATCAGGACCAGCACTGAGCCTCCGGCTATCTCGGCCCATTCCTCCAGAACGTTTTTCAGCTTTCTGCCGAACTGTATGCCCAGGGCGCTCGTCACGAAGGTGGTGACGCCGATCGTGAAGGCGGGCAGCATGATGGGAGAGCCCAGCATGCTGTACGAGAGCCCCACGGCGAGGGCGTCGATGCTCGTCGCGATGGCGAGCACGAAAAGCGTGTTCAACTTCATGATGCCATGGCTTTTCTCGTCGTCGGGATCGGGGCAGTAGGCGGGGTTCCTTGCGCGCAGGCCTTCCCATATCATCTTTCCGCCCACAAAGGCGAGGAGGCCGAAGGCGATCCAGTGGTCATAGCTCTGGATGAACTGCCTGAAGGCGCCCCCGAGAAGCCAGCCGACGATGGGCATGGCGAACTGGAAAAAGCCGAAAAAGAGGGCCGCGCGAATGGCGATGCGTCCGGGAATGACTTCCGTGCAGATTGACGCCGACACGGAGACGGCGAATGCGTCCATGGAAAGGGCGAGGCCGATAAGCAGGTTTGTCAGCATGATGAATTCCGGCCTGCGCTTGTCTCAATAGGTGCGCGTCAGCAGCTTGCGGGTGATCGACAGGAGTTCCTCCCTGGCTTCGCAGGCAGGCAGGGCTCCGATCTCCTTGAGGGCGCGGGCGGTGAAGTGGCGGGCGATCTCCCGGGAGGTTTCCAAAGCGCCCGACTCGGTCACGATTTTCACGATTTCGCTTATCCGGGCATCATCCATCCCGGCTTTATCGAGCAGAGGCCGCAGCGACGACTCGTTTTTCCTCATGGCGAGGATGAGGGGCAGGGTGCAGAGCCCTTCCTTTATATCGTTGCCGACGGGCTTTCGCAGGGTCTTGTCGTCGGATTCGTAGTCGAGGATGTCGTCGATGATCTGGAAGGCCATGCCGATGTCGTAGCCCGCCCTCCGCAGATTCTGGGTGACGACGAGGTCGGCCCTGGCTTCGCTCGCCCCCACGTGAAGTGAAAGGGAGAAGAGGGCCGCCGTTTTGCCCGCTATCGTCCGCAAGTACTCGCGCCGCGAGGTGGAAAAGGAGAACTTGGAAAGATCCTGGTGGATTTCGGCGGAGCAGACGCTGCCCACAAAGCGGGCGAGCACGCGCGCGCTCTTGATGCTCGCGAAGTCGGCCGTCAGGCGGAAGCTGCGCGAGAAGAGCCAGTCGCCGGCGAGTATGGCGTTCGTCGTTCCGAAGCGCGTATGGAGGCTGGCCACCCCCCGGCGCATGTCGGCCTGGTCGATGATGTCGTCGTGGATGAGGCTGGCCACATGGATGAGTTCTACCGCCGCGGCAATATGGGCTATCCTGTCCTTCTCGCGGCTCGGCCGGCTGCTGCTGTTGCCGCGGCCGCTTTTGCCTCCGAAGCCCGCGCCGATGAGGACGAAGGCCGGCCTGAGCATCTTGCCGCCCGAGAGGACAAGTTCCTTCGTCTCCGCGGCGAGGGGATACGAGGGATCGTCGAGGGTTTCGATGAGTATCGACTCGACCTTGTCGAGTTTTTCCCCCATCCTCGGGGAATCATTCCATAGAGCGGTCATGTAACCTCAATGTCTTTCCTCTCCGATCCATAAAAAACCGGACGTCCGGGATGCCAGCATCGGGGGACGTCCGGTCATTATGCCGTGATTCAGTCGGAATGCTTATTTCGTCGGATCGTCGCCGTAGAAATGCCAGTTGCGGGCGAACTTTGTGCCGTTCCACCAGCGCTTGATCAGGGGCACTACCCAGTAGTCGCAGCCAAATGCCCTGCCAGCGCCACCCATCATCACGATGGCGGCGAAGACGAACCAGAGCTGGTTCCAGGCGAACATGCCCGACATGGTGAAGATCACGCACATGCCGATGCTCATCACCGCGGCTATCCAGGTGAAGCAGCCGCCGAAAAGGGCGAGGCCGATGCCGATCTCCATGACGACGATCATGATCTGGAAGAGGCTGAAGGGCAGGAAGGCGAAGATGCCATCCATGAAGGTTGTCCTGAACCAGGTGACGATGCCTGACTGGGGGTCGAAAATGGGTTTCGCCAGATCCCAGACTACCTTGAAGGTCTTCTCCACGGCTTCGGTGGTGACCTCGGCTGCCGCGTCCCAGGCGCCCGAGGCGGCCGTGACGGTTTCGACGACGGCTTCCGTGGAGCCTTCTTCCCAGGCCGCGCTGGCCGCGCTCGTCACCTCGGCGGCCTTGATGCCCGCCTGGGTCACGCCGGGGGAGAACATCCAGCTGGAGGACGAGCCCTTCGCAAAATTGAGCCAGCCTTCGCCGATCTTGTTGATGCCCTCAAAGAGCCACATGAGCCCCAGCCACATCCTGAGGAGGAGGGGCCAGTAGCCGCGCAGCTTGTAGGAGAGGAAGCCGCCCACGAAGGTGCGGTCATGCTTCATGTCCAGGAATTCGTGCTTGGCGTACTCCCACACCTGATTGAAGCCGGCGATCGTGAACAGGTAGAACATGTTGATGAAATGCTTCATGGACATGGCGATAAAGCCCGAGGTCTTCAGGTTCATCGCGTTGGCCACGCCGTAGCGCCCGCCAAGGGAGATCATGAAGCCGTGGTAGTTCGCCTTGAACTCGTGGTGCTCGCCGCCGGAAATGTCGGCGATGATGTTCTTCGCCGCTGTCTCGGCCGTGAAGTGGGCCGATTCGACGATCTGGGCTATCGGCTTGCCGTTGTCCATCATGAAGCCCGAGTTGTCGCCCACGAGGTAGACATTGGGGTACTGGGTGGAGCGCATGTATTTGTCGCACTCGATGCGGTTGCGCTTGCCCATGGGCAGGGGGAGGGAGCCGGCGAAGCTGGAACCCTTGACGCCGCAGGTCCAGATGAAGGTTTCGGTCTCGAAGATGTCGCCCGACTTGAGGAGGATCTTTCCGGGTTCGGCGCCGACGATAGCCTGTCCGAGCTTTATCTCGCAGCCTTTTTTGGTGAGGTATTTCTCAGCCTTGGCCCGCAGAGGCTCCTCGAGGATGGGAAGGATGGAGGGCAGGGCCTCGATATTGACGACGCGCACGTCCTTGGGGTCGATGTAGAGTTTTTTGCACATCACGTCGCGGTATTCGAGCAGTTCGCCGATGAGTTCGATGCCGGTGAAGCCGGCGCCGGCCACCACGAAGGTGAGCATTCGCCTGCGTTTATCGGGGTCGAGTTCCTTGGAAGCAGCGAGGTACATATGCTCGACGTGGTTGCGCACCTTCATCGCGTCCTCGAAGGACCAGAGCGTGAAGCTGTTTTCCTTGATGCCGGGTATGCCGAAGTACTCGGGTTCCGCGCCGACGCCAACGACAATATAGTCAAAGTCATAGGTACCCGTGGTTCCAAAAGCCTTCTTGGCCTCGAAATCCACTTTCTCGATCTTGTCCAGCACGACATTGATGCGGCGAGCGCCGAAAATCTTCTTGAAGCTCACCTGCACCGACTCGGGTTCTGTGCGCCAGCCGGCTACCTCATGCAGCTCCGTCATGAGGGTGTGGAATGGCCGCATATCCACAAGCGTGATTTCGACATTCGGATCCTTCCTGAAACGTTTTTCCAGGATTTTTCCCGCTTTTACGCCGCCGTAGCCGCCGCCGAGAATAAGGATTTTCTTCGAATCGCTCATTAAGAGACTCCCAGTGTAATAAAATTGGATTATTTTCCGGAGGAATTATACACTATATCTCGATAAATGCCTATATATAAATTTTGTTAAACTTCTCGGGCTTAGCTCGGCTCGGCTCAGCCCTGACCATGGCTTCACTATTCCCCGGTTTTGGGGTATCATTTGTCTTCAGAATCTGCTATCAAAGCGTTCCCGGAGCGTTCGGGCACATATTCTATAGTATAGGAAAGTGTATGGACTTATCGCGTTTTTCCATCGATGCCGCGCTGTTTTCCGGCGCCGGCGCATCCAATGCATATCGATCCGTTTTTTATGAGAGGCTTTTATCCAGCCTTTTCGAGAAGGATGAAAATCTCTTCGTAAAGACAGACATCAGAAAGGAAAGGGAGCAAATCTTCGTATTCCCAGCTCTCTATTGGCTTTCCACGGCTAATCGCGTGGCCGAGCGGGGCAAGGCCCTCTATCTCTGCCATGACGAGGAAGCTGCCGCGGCCGTTTGTGATGCCGCTGCCCTGATGACAGCCGGCATGGAAAGGCCAGCGAAACCCGTCCTTCTCACCTCGGCCAACGCAGACAGCGATGAGGTGAGGGACGCAAGCCTCCTTGTCACTTCGATCCAGACTTTCAGCGACCTCCTCCCGACGGGAACCTTCAAACCCCGGGAGTATGGCCTTGTCATCGCCGACCAGGCAGAGCTCCTGGCCGAGCTGCCCGGAGAGTTCATGAGGAAGATCCAAGGCAGCCTTCTGCCCTCCTGGGAAAGGAAATCCCTAATCATCGCCAACAGGCATACGCCCCGTGCCAAGAGCTTCGCGTGGGATTTTTCCGACAATCCCCGCGAGATGAAACTGGGCGAAACGATGGGCTCGGCGGGCACCACGGCCGCCGTCTCCCGCAAAATGGATGATGCCGACAAGATCCGATACCTCCTCAAGCTTCTTCTCGAGGGCGACAAGCACCGCCTCTGCGTCTTCTGCAACCTCAAGTCCTCGGCCGCCGAGCTTTCGGCACGCCTGGTCCTGAACGGAGCCGCCTCCGACTACATCGCCGGAAACCTCAACCCCGACAGGAAAAACCAGATCGTCACCAAGGCCCTCACCTGGAACGGGAAGAAGATGGAAGCCTCAGCGGCCGAGCCTGAGGCGGACGCTCTGTCTGAGGCGGACGCCCTGCCTGAGGCGGCTCCCGCGGCCAAAGCCTCGCGCTTCCCCGCCGACAGCTTTATCCTCGTCCTCACCGACGATGGCGCCAAGGGCTTGAACCGCCCCGAATTCTCCATCGTCGTCAACTACGACATCCCCCTCGAACCCGAGTTCTACTTCGAGCGCCTCAATTTCCTGAAAAAGCAGGATTCCGGCACCATGCTGTACAACCTCGTTTGCGAGCGCTACATGTACGGCATCCCCGCCATCGAGCGGGCGATCGACGCATCGCTCTCCCTTGCCGCCCTCGAGGCTTCCGCCGAATTGCCCCAGGACCTAAGCGCCGGCCAGCGCATCGAAATGCCGGAACCGCGTTTCCGCGGCCGGGATGGGCGCCATGGCCGCGACGACAGGCATGACCGCGACGACAGGCGCAGGAGCGACGATCGACACGGCCGCGACGAGCGCCACGACACGCGTTACAACGCGAGTCCGGAGGCGCGCCGACTTGAAAGACCCGAGCGCGCCATGCAGGAGCGCCCGATCCAGGAGCGCCCCATCGCCGACCGGCCGAGGCAAGATCGCCCCGTGGTGGCCAATCCCTACGCCATGTCCATGGAAGAAAGGCTCGCCCTCTATAAAAAGAAGTATGCCCGGAATCTGGGCAAGGCTCCAGCTGCCGAGAATCAGTCGCGATCGCCGCGGCCACGACCCCAGGAACAGAAAGCGCAGAAGCAGAAGCCGGCCACACAGATCCCGGCGCAGCAGATCGCGCCCGCAGCGCGCCCACTTGATGTGCGCCCACTTAAAGTGGGCCAGCCCGAGGTCGACCAGTCCGAGGCCGGCGAAAAAAACCGAGGAATTTTTGGCAGGCTCCAGGATCTCTTCGGATCCCATAAAGAGTGATGAGAGAAGGTGGAAGCACGATGAAAATACTTACCCATACCGTCAAGCCGAGGCTGGAAGGCGAGCTCGCCGCCCTCGAAACGATCGCCCGCAATCTCTGGCTTTCCTGGAACTTCGAAGCCGTCTCCCTCTTTATCCGCATCGATCAGGACGCCTGGGCCGCGAGCGGACAGAATCCCACCAAGATGCTGGGCATGGTGAGCCAGGAGCGATTCGAGCAGCTCGCGCAGGACGATTCCTTTATCGCCTCGCTCAATGACGTCAAAAACCTCTTCGAGCGCTACAAGAAGGGCGAAACCTGGTACAAGGGCCCCAAATCCCCCGTCACCGCCTACTTCTCCATGGAATTCGGCATCGACGTTTCCCTGCCCACCTATTCGGGCGGCCTCGGCATCCTCTCCGGCGACCACATGAAAACCTCGAGCGACCTGGGCCTCCCCCTCGTCGGCGTGGGCCTCCTCTACCGCCAGGGCTACTTCAAGCAGTACCTCAACGCCGACGGCTTCCAGCAGGAGTCCTACCCCGAGAACGACTGGTACAACATGCCCGTCCAGCAGTGCTGCGACGCCGACGGCAAGCCCATCCTCATCTCCGTGGAACTGGCCGACAAGCTGGTGCACGCAGCCATATGGGAAGTGAAAGTCGGCCGCTCCAGCCTCTACCTCCTCGACACCAACATCCCCGAGAACGCCCCCGAGGACAGGACCATCACCGCCACCCTCTACGGCGGCGACAAGGAAACGCGAATCCGCCAGGAGATCGTCCTCGGCATCGGCGGCATCAGGGCGCTCGCCGCCCTCGGCGTTCCCGTTTCGGCCACCCACATGAACGAAGGGCACTCGGCCTTCCTCGCCCTCGAAAGGATACGAATCATCATGGCCGAGCATGAGCTTTCGGTGCGGGAAGCGGTGCAGGCCTTTATCCCCACCAACATATTCACCACCCACACCCCTGTGCCGGCCGGCAACGAACGTTTCGGCATCGACCTCATGGAAAAATATTTCCGCCGCTGGATGCAGAATCTGGGCGCCGATTGGGGCGAATTTCTCTCCCTTGGAAGGGAAAATCCCGGCGACAACAACGAAAGTTTCTGCATGACGGTGTTCGCCCTCAAACTCTCAGCCTACGCGAACGGCGTGTCGGCCCTCCACGGCCAGGTTTCGAGGGAGATGTGGAAAGGCCTCTGGCCCCAGCTCCCCGCCGGCGAAATCCCCATCGGCTCGGTGACCAACGGCGTCCACCCCCGCACCTGGATAAGCCACGACATGCTCTCCCTCCTCGACCGCTACCTCGGCCCCCGCTTCAACGCGGAGCCCGGCTCCAAGGATATCTGGGACAGGATGGACAGGGTTTCCGACGAGGAACTCTGGCGAACCCATGAGCGCAGGCGAGAGCGCCTCGTCGTGTTCAGCAGGGGCAGACTCGGCGCCTCGATGTCCCGCCTCGGCATCACTGACCCCGCCCTCATCGAGGCCAGCGACACCCTCTCGCCCTCCATCTTCACCCTCTCCTTCGCGCGCAGATTCGCCACCTACAAGCGGGGCAACCTCCTCCTGAGCGATCCCGACAGGCTTATCCGCCTCCTTTCGAGCCGCGACATGCCCATGCAGATCGTCTTCGCCGGCAAGGCCCATCCCCACGACATCCCCGGCAAGGAACTCATCAGGGAACTCGTCCACTTCTCCCGCAAGGAAGAAGTGCTCGGCCGCCTCGTCTTCCTTGAAGACTACGACATGAACATGGCCCACTACATGACCTCCGGTTCCGACGTCTGGCTCAACACGCCGCGCCGCCCCCTCGAAGCCTCGGGCACATCGGGCATGAAGGCCGGCATGAACGGCGTCCTCAACTGCTCGGTGCTCGACGGCTGGTGGGCCGAGGGCTACAACCCCGCCATCGGCTGGGCTATCGGCCTCGGCGAGGAGTACAAGGACGAGGAGCTTCAGGACAAAATAGAGAGCGAAGCCCTCTACGACCTTCTCGAGCGCGAAATCCTGCCCACGTTCTACCGCAGGGGCAGGGACGGCATCCCCCGCGACTGGACAGCCAAAATGCGCGCCTCCATCAGGACGATAGGCAGGGATTTCTCGAGCCACCGCATGCTCACGGAGTACTACAATACCTACTACAAGCCTGCCATGGCGGAAGGCTCGAAGCTCAAGGCCGAAGGCTACGCTTCGTCGAAAACCCTCCTCAGCTACCTCGACAGGGCGAAATCGCTCTGGCCCCAGATGGCGATTACCGATGTGAGGGACGACGCTCCGCCCGTCATCGTCCGAGGCACCAAGATTCACATCGAGGCGACGGTGAATCTCGCCGGCCTTTCGCCCGAGGACGTGCGGGTCGAGTGCTATCGCGGACCCCTGACGAGCAAGGGCGAGATCCTCGAACCCGAGCGCACGGAGATGGAACCCGTTTCGAACGAAGGCACGACCTGGAAGTACGGCGCGATCGCCAACGGCAAACTGACGGGCCAGATCGGCTATTCGATACGCATCCTGCCCAAGCATCCCTCGCTGGGCGATCGCTTCGTGCCGGGGCTACTGCGCTGGGCTTGAGATTAAGCGTTAAATTAAAGATTGACTATTCTAAGGCAGTACCTTAGAATAGTTACATGGAAATCACTCGTTCTCTATTCGCTTTACTCGAAAAGGAAATAGACCAGCCCTTTGTGTCTGTCCTCATGGGCACGAGGCAGGTGGGGAAGTCCTGGCTCATGCGGAAACTGTACCGCAGTTGTCTTGATCGCGGGTTACAGGCGTCTTATTTTGATCTCGAGGATCCCTATACCCTCCGAAATTTCAATGCCGACGATGCCTCGCTCATGGCGTTGCTGAGGCAGGCCGGCAAGGTCGTCTTCATCGATGAATTCCAGTACGCAAAAAATGCCACTCGAATCTTTAAGGCTATCTATGATGCCGGGATTGGCCCAAAACTATTCGTTTCCGGTTCCTCCTCGGTCGAAATCCACCGACATCTCAAAGAAAGCCTGGCGGGCAGATTCAGAGTGACCATGGTGACGCCGCTGGACTATGGTACTGAGTATTCTACTATTCCCGGTTTCTCGTTTTCTGATTACCTGCGCTTTGGGGGGCTCCCTGGCGTGTCATCCTCGGGAAGCGAACCAGAGAAAATGCAGCTTCTGAGGGATATCCTCCAGGCCTACATTCTCAAAGATGTGAGAGGTCTTTTGAGAGAGGAAAATATTCGAGCCTTCAACTCGCTTATCTATCTTCTTGCCGAGAATCAAGGCTCCTTGACGACCGTTGCCTCCCTCGCCAGGGAAGTTCGATTGTCGGAGCCAACCATCGGCATCCATCTGGATATTCTCGATCAGACCTATATCGCCTTTGCGCTCGACTCGTATTCAACATCACTAAGCAACGAGCTCAAGAAATCTAAGAAGTATTATCTGTACGATCTGGGCATTCGCAACGCTGTCCTGAGGGATTTTTCCTCCATGGAAATTAGACCGGACAAGGGGGCCATCGCCGAAACCTTTGTCTACCTAGCCTTGCGAAGGAAGCTTTTGGCGAATATAGAGCTGAAGTTTTGGAGAAATAAGCGCGGCGAAGAAGTTGACTTTATCCTCCTCCGAGATCGCCTCCCGACGCCTATTGAAGTGAAGTATCGCCTTGAGTCGCCTGAGATCCCTTCGGGAGTAAAGGCTTTTCTAAAAGCCTACCCAAATGTCAGCGAAGCATGGGTGTTCTCCACTGACCTTCACGCCGATATCGATTGGGACGGGTGCACAGTGCGTTTCAGGACGCTCGAAGAGGCCGATCACTTCCCTCCAGAAGGGCTGTTTTCGGCTTGAACCTCAAACCTCGAAGACATCCCCGCAGCGCAGGGGTTTGAGTCGCTCGCCCATCGTCGCCGAAAGGCGTTCGAAGGCGATACGACCCGTGCAGTGGCCGGCGAAATAGGTCGTATCGGGAAAGGCGAGAAGATCGGCGGCGAAGCGGTCGAGGATATCGGGGCTCTCTGTCCGCGAGCCCGGTGCCCGGTAGAGGTGCATGCCCGCGAAAACGAGGTTCCTCGCGGCGAAGAGCCCTGCGTCCGATATTTTTTCCATGATGTTCTGCAGGCCCGAGTGCGAACAGGAACTGAAGATGCAGGCCGTATCGCCTTCCCTGATGACAAGGGCGAGTTCGTGGGAAAAATCGTCGCGGGCGAACCAGAGTCCTTTGCGCATCGCAAGGTTGTCGCTTGTCGTCAGATAGGCCTTCCTTCGCGGGATGCCTACCACCGCCGTCACGCCAGGCGCCAGTTCCGTGTCGGCGTCGAGGGGCACGATGCCCGGATCGCCCGCGAAAGCCCTGTCCATTCCCACATTGAAATGGAGGATGCCGAGTTTTCGCACGTAGCAAGGCCTTGTCGCCGTTCTCGCCATATAGATGGGCGCGCCGGGGTTTATGTCCCTGAAGGCAGGCAGGCCGCCTGAATGGTCGCCATGGCCATGGGAGAGGACGGCGAAATCGACGGCCGCCAGGTCGCAGCCGAGCAGTGCCGCGTTTTCGATAAAGAGGCTCTTCTGGCCGGCATCGAGAAGGATTTTCTTCCCGCAGGCTTCTATATGGAAGGAAAGGCCGTGCTCGGCCTTGATGGAGGCGTCTTTGGGCGTGTTTTCGACGAGGACAGTGATCTTCACGGCTTTCTCTCCTTCGCGCCGCCCTGAATGCCGGCGGGCGAACGCAGAGCCAGCAGCGTATCGGCGATTTCGGCGAAGCCAGCCCCTCCCTCCTTCGAAGCGATAAAGGCGGGCAGGCTTTTCATCATGTCCCGATAGCGCATAACGTTGGCCACGCCGCAGGCCATGGGGAAATGGGCGAACATGGGCTCGTCGTTGGGCGAGTCGCCGACGAAGACGACGGATCCACGATCGCGCGCGTCGTCGTAGCCGAATCGCTGTGCCAGGTATCGCTTCGCCATGCCGAGCTTGTCGTAGTCGCCCATCCAGGCGTTGACATGGATGGAGCTCACCTTGGCGCGGGCGCCTTCCTCGTCGCAAATCGCCTTGATCTTCAGCGCGTCGGAGAGGGGCAGTACGGGCTCCTCCTCGGCGAAATCGATGGCTATGTCGTAAAGCCTGGCGAACTGGTCGCGGGCCGGTCGGCATCCCGGCACTTCGGCCATAGCGCGCTTTATGGTCCTTGCTAAGGCAGGATGGTCGTTCTTAACCGCCGCCTCATGAGTGAGAACCTTCAGATGCCGCCCCTCGGCTTCCTCCCAGAACACGAAGGCCCCGTTCTCGCCCACAACGCCGTCCACCGGCCATTCGCGCGCGATGAGGTCGCACCAGCCGGCAGGCCGGCCCGTTATGGGCAGCACGACGAAGCCGGCTTCCTTCAGCCGCCACAGGGCTACGTAGCTCTCCGCCGGCAGCTTGCCTTCGGTGGTGAGGGTGTCGTCTATATCCATGAGTACGTAACGGACGGCGCAGGCTTCGGCGGCTGTCATGTTCGATATCGGTTTCATCGTTTCTGCCCTTTTTATCGTGTTGAAATCAGTTTATCACGGAGCATCTGCTTGAAACAGGGAAGGTTTGGATCATCTGGATAAAAACTTCCCATCATGGTAAAACACTAATCGCTGTTCCCATGCATTCTTGGATGAAGGATTATCATGGCCGAATATTACGATGTCGCCATCATCGGCGCGGGCGTCTGCGGCGCCAACATAGCCCGCCAGCTTTCGCAGTACGAACTCAAGGTAGCCCTCCTCGAAAAGGAGATCGATGTCTCCCTAGGTACGAGCAAGGCGAACTCCGGCATCGTGCACGGCGGGTTCCACGACAACAAGAAATACCTGAAAGCCAGGCTGGAACTGCGTGGCGCCCTCATGTTCGAGCGCCTGCACAACGAGCTGGACTTTCCCTTCGAGCGCTGCGGCATCGTCGTTGTCGCCCTCCACGAGGACGAGATGCGCTCCATCGAACAGCTCTACCGGCAGGGCGTCGACAACGGGGTCATCGGCATAGAGATGTGCTCGCGGGAACGCATGCTCGAGTTGGAGCCTCACCTGAGCCCCGACACGGTGGGCGGCCTCTACGCGCCCTCGGGGGGCATCGTCGAGCCCTATCGCTTCGTCTTCTCCCTCGTGGAGTCGGCGCGCAGGAACGGCGTCGAGCTCTTCACCGAATTTTCCGTCGCCTCGGCCAGGAGGGCGGGCGATACCTGGGTGGTGAAGGCCGCCGACGGAAGGGAAGTGCGGGCCCGCTATGTCGTCAATTCGGCCGGTCTTTACGCCGACGCCGTGTCGGCGGCCTTCGGGGCCGAAGCCTTTACGATCAAACCGCGCAAGGGCGAATACTACCTCCTCGACAAGATGACGAAGGCCAAACCCAACCGCGTGATATTCCCCGTGCCCACGGCCGTGTCGAAGGGCATGCTCATCATCCCCACGGTGGAAGGCACCGTCCTCATCGGCCCCACGGCCACCTCGATCGAGGACAAGGAAGATTTCTCCACCACGCGCAAGGAGCTCGAGGGCATACTTCGCAGCGCCCGCACCATGGTGCCCGCCATATCCGAAAGCGACGTCATCACGAGCTTCGCCGGCCTGCGCCCGGCCTGCGGCGACGATTTCTACATCGACCTTTCGGCGAAAGCGCCCAACCTCGTCCATGTCGCCGCCATACAGTCGCCAGGACTCACCGCGAGCCCGGCCATCGGCGAGTACGTGAAGGATCTCCTCAAGAAGGCCGGCCTGCGCCTCGTAGAAAAGGCCGACTGGGATCCCTTCGTGCGCAAGGTGCCGCGGGCGCGCGACCTTTCGCCCTTCGAACTGGACGAGCAGGTGAAGAACGATCCCGCCTACGGCGACATGGTCTGCCGATGCGAGCGCGTGAGCGAGGCCGAGATCATCCAGGCGATACGCTCGGGGCACACGACCCTGGACGGGATCAAGTACGTTACGCGGGCCCAGATGGGCCGCTGCCAGGGCGGATTCTGCACCTACAAGATCATCAAGATTCTCATGCGCGAAACGGGCATGGGCTATGAGGAAGTGACGAAGCGGGGCGGCGCGAGCACCGTCCTCAAGGGCGAATTATGAAGCAGATGCGTTTTGATGCCGTCGTCATTGGCGGCGGGGCTGCCGGCATGTCGGCAGCCGTCGAGCTCAAGGAAAAAGGTTATTCGGCCCTCATCGTCGAACGCGAAGAAACGTTGGGCGGCATACTCATGCAGTGCATCCACAACGGATTCGGCCTCATTGAGTTCAACGAGGAGCTTTCGGGGCCCGAGTTCGCACAACGCGTCGAGGAAAAGACGGCGAGGCTCGATATACCGGCCCTCTGCGGCGCCACTGTCCTCGAGATGAGGCAGGAAGGCGATCGCCATGTCGTGTATTGCGTCTCTTCGGCTGATGGCGTCGTCCGCATCGAGGCGAAGGTTGTCATCCTCGCCATGGGATGCAGGGAGCGCAACCGCGGCAATATCAGGATCCCCGGCTCCCGTCCCGCCGGCGTCTTCACCGCCGGGCTCGCGCAACGTCTCGTCAACATCGACGGCTACATACCCGGCAAGGACGTCGTCATCATAGGCTCGGGCGACATAGGCCTCATCATGGCCCGCAGGCTCTCCTGGTCGGGATGCAAGGTCCACGCCGTCGTGGAAATCCTGCCCTATCCCTCAGGCCTCACGCGCAACATCGTCCAGTGCCTCAACGATTTCGGCATTCCCCTCTACCTCTCCCACCTCACCACCGACATTATCGGCAAGGACAGGGTCGAGGCCGTGGAAGTTACGCCCATCGAGAACGGCGCCGTGATGTTCGACAAAAGCTTCAGGATTCCCTGCGACACCGTTCTTCTCTCGGTCGGCCTCGTGCCCGAAAATGAACTCTCCCGAAAGGCCGGCGTGGAGATAAACCCGACCACGAACGGACCCTGGGTCGATTCCACCCTCATGACGAGCGTTCCGGGCATTTTCGCCTGCGGCAACGTTCTCCATGTCCACGACCTCGTCGACTTTGTGGCCGAGGAATCGCGGAGGGCCGGAAGCTTCGCCGCCGCCTGGCTCGCGGGGGCGCGTCCGCACAGGGAACTCAGGATCAAAACCGGGCCGAACCTGCGCTATGTCAATCCTTCCCGCGTCGATCCCTCCCGCGAGAACAAGCTGTACATGCGCAGCCTCGTCGTCAAGAACGCGGCCACTCTCGAAGTCAAGATAGACGGACGCCTCGTGAAAAGCGTCAGGAAAGCCCACGTCCAGCCCTCCGAGATGCTGACCTTGAGCCTCGGGCCGGCCGATTTCGCCGAGGCGGGCATGGATGCCCAGGTGGAGATTTCTATATGAGCGGAATGATATGCATCACCTGCCCCATGGGCTGTCATCTGGAAATCGAGCGGCTTTCCGAAACCGAAATCAGCGTGACCGGCAACCGCTGCGCCCGAGGCGAAAGCTACGCCCGGGAGGAAATCCTCTCGCCCAAGCGCGTCGTCACCACGACCTGCAGGGCAGCGGCGCCCGCGGCTTCTGGAGCCGGAAGCGGCAATGCCGCGTCCAACGGTCCGCGCCGCATCCCCCTTCGCACGGCGGGCGCCTTCCCCCGCGAGAAAATCATCGAGCTTCTGGACCTCATCCACAAGCTGGAATTGTCCCTCCCCGTGCGCAGCGGCCAGGTAGCCATCCCCGATGCCCTCGGCTCGGGCGTGGATGTCATCGTCACAAGGACGATGGAGTCTTGAATTGAGCAGCGATAAAGCCGATTTTGTTTTCAATTAGACGGGATAATATTTACAATTAGACGGCTATAAACTTGCAATTGGACGGAAAACATAGTATACCTCTTTTATGGACAGAAGCGATTTGTACCCAAGGTTCCTTCGTCAAAGGATTCTCGATGCTTTGACGGACTCTCCCGCGGTTCTAATCCACGGGCCTCGGCAGTGCGGCAAGACTACCCTTGCCAGACTTGTGGGGGATGAAAAAGGATATGCGTATATCAGCTTCGACGACGATGTGCAAAGAGCAGCGGCTTACGCCGATCCTGTTGGATACGTCGCCGACCTTCCCGAATTCACTGTACTCGATGAAGTTCAGAGAGTTCCTGGAATCTTCACATCGCTAAAAATGGCCGTGGATAGGGATCGGAAGCCAGGTCGATTCATACTTACCGGGTCAGCGAATATTTTATTATTGCCCACATTGGCCGATTCATTGGCAGGCCGCATGGAACTGCTACGGTTACATCCATTGAGCCAAGCCGAGCTGCATCGCGGCCAGCCCTTTTTTATGGATCATTTGTTAAGCGCCAGATTCAATGTTGGGTCAGCAGGACATCGCTATGGCAAAGAATTGGCTGAACTCGTCGTGGCTGGCGGCTACCCTGCGGCCCTTTCGCGTTCGACCCCGCGTCGTCGGTCAGTCTGGTATCGCGATTATGCCGAGACCATTATTCAGAGGGATATCCGCGATATTGCGCGGATCAATGCGATGGATGCTTTGCCCAGACTCCTTGCCTTAACCGCGGCGCAAACTTCATGCCTTTCCAATATTTCCGAAATTGCGGCCCCCTTGCAGGTAAGCCGACCGACCATACGAGAGTATCTTACCCTGTTATCCCGAATTTTTCTTGTGGACGAACTGCCCTGCTGGCATGGCAATCTCAGCAGCAGGGTGCTAAAAACCCCAAAACTGCATCTCGGGGATACGGGACTCGCTTGCGCTCTATTAGGAAAGACTGTAGACACCTTATGGAGCGATCGTTCCTCGTATGGACGGCTCTTGGAAACCTTTGTACTCCAGGAATTACGTCGTCTTTCCACCTCGCGTGAAGATCCGATCGCATTCTATCATTATCGCGATAAGGATAATGTGGAGGTGGATATTGTCCTGGAATCCGAGGGACGCATATTCGGAATCGAGGTGAAGGCTGGCTCGACAATTGTCGATGGCGATTTCCAAGGCTTACAAAAGCTGCGTGAAATTGCGAAGAAAGGATTCGCGGTTGGAGTACTGCTCTACGACGGCGATGCGGTAGTCGGTTTTGGCGATCGGCTTTTCGCGGTGCCTATTTCACAGTTGTGGGGAAACGCCTAATCAACAGCATTTTATAGCCTTCCAGGCCGCTGTCGAGGCTCATGCTGAAAAAATATTTCTTTACAGGCCCCAAAACCCATGCTACGCTGTAACGGAATTTCACTCATTCGATTCCAGGAGGCGATTATGCGGTTTAAACGGTCGGCGATAGTGATCCTTCTCGCGATCCTCGCTTTGAGCTCTGCCTTTGGCCAGAAGACAACCATCAACTTCTGGACATGGCGCCCGGAGGATGTCGAGGTCTACGAGAAGCTCATCGCCGTATTCAACAAGACGAATCCCGACATCAAGGTAGTCCAGACTGCACACAAGAGCACCGAGTACAATACCATCCTCTCGGCGGCCCTCTCCGGCGGATCGGGGCCGGATGTTCTCCAGAGCCGCGCCTACGGCGGACTCGAAACCTTCGCCCAGTCGGGCTTCCTCGAGCCCCTCGAGCCCCTCGTTCCGGACCTCAAGAACTTCGCCAAGGCTCCCTTGAAGGGCGCCACCTCCATCAAGGACGGGAAGATCTACGGTGTTCCCTTTGCCAGCCAGACCCTCTTTATCTTCTACAACAAGACGATCTACAAGGAACTTGGCCTCAGCGTTCCCGAAACCTGGGATCAGTTCATCGCCAACCTCCAGGCCATGAAGAAGGCGGGAGTCCAACCCCTCGCCAACGGCGGCAAGGACGGATGGACCCTCGAAGTGATGATGGGCGCCATCTGTCCGAACTTCTACGGCGCCAACGATTTCTTCGACGCCGTCGTCGCCGGCAAGACCAATTTCCAGGATCCGCGTTTCGTGGCCGCCCTTACCAAGCTCAAGGAACTCACCCCCTACATGCCCGACCTCTACATGGGCGTGAGCTACACCGACATGCAGTCGTCCTTCATCAACGAGATGGCCGGCCACTTTATCGGCGGCAGCTTCGAGGCAGGCTACTTCTCGGCCCAGAATCCCAAACTCGCCTACGACATCTTCCCCGCGCCCGTCGCCAGGAAGGGCGATACGCCCTATGTATCCGTCTACGCCGACGGCAACTTCAGCATCAACGCAGCCTCGAAGAACAAGGACGCCGCTGCCAAGTTCGTCCGCTTCCTCGCCAGCAAGGCGACGGGCGACGTGTTCATCACCGATCTCAAGCAGGTATCGGCCGTCCCCGGCGTCGACACCTCGGCCTCGCCCTACATCTCGAAGGTCCTTACCCTCCAGAAGAACGCCACGCCCTATCTGATGCTCGTCGGATTCAGGTACCAGCAGCCGACAGGCTCCGTCCTCATCCAGTCGGGACTCCAGGGCATGCTCGCGGGCAAGCTCGAACCGGCCGATGTGGCGAAGCAGGTTCAGGAAGGCATCGCGACCTACTACGCCCCTTTCAAGAAATAGCCTTTAACTGGTAGGATCAAGGGAGGCTTTCAGCGATGGAAGCCTCCCCTCTATTTTTCCCAGGAGTGTGGACGTGACGAGAAAAGATGCGCGCAAGGGGTTGTGGATCGCGTTTTTCGTGCTCCCGGGGCTGACGATCGTCGCCGTCGTCATTCTCCTCCCCCTCTTCATGTCGCTTTTCAACAGCCTCTTCGGCTGGAACCAGCTGGTCCGCGGCGACTTTCTGGGTTTGGGCAACTTCAGACGGGTTTTTTTCACCGAACCCTACAAGACGCGATTCTTCAACGCCCTCGGGAACAACCTCACCTGGTTTCTCGTCACGATGCTCGTGCAGAACAGCCTGGGCCTTCTCTTCGGCTATCTGCTTTCGAGAAAGATCGCCGGCCATGAGTTTTTCAAGCGCGTGATCTTCATCCCCGTCCTCTTCTCCATCGTCGCGGTGGGCTTTCTCTGGGGGCTTTATCTCAGGCCCAACGGCCTCCTGAACGGCCTCTTGAAGCTCATCGGGCATCCCGAGCTCGCCCGCGCCTGGCTCGGCGACGAGTCGATCGCCACCGTATCGATCATCCTTGTCAACATCTGGCGCTGGGTGGGCTTTCCCAGCCTCGTCTTCCTGGCGGCCATCGACAACGTGCCCACCGACTGCCTCGAGGCTGCCTATCTTGACGGTGCGAAGGAATCGACGGTGTTCGGGAAGATCGTCCTTCCCCTCATCCTGCCTTCCATAACGGTGATAACGGTACTGACGATCATCGGCAGCCTCAACGTCTTCGAGCAGATCTACACCATGGCGGGGCTCGACGGTTCGCCCAATTTTTCCACCGACACGATAGGCACGCTGTTCTACCGCACCGCCTTCGGATCGATAGACTCCGGAAGTCCGGAGATAGGCATCGGATCGGCCATCGGCGTCGTCATCTACGGCCTCACCTTCTTCGCCTCGATCTTCTCCATCTCGGCCCTCGGCAGGAAGGAGGTGGAGCTGTGACCACGGATTTCCGCTTCAGGGGTTCAGGCGCCGGCAGAAAGGCCGCCATCATCGCGATAGAAATCCTTTTCGCCTTCTATGCCCTCATCATCTTCTATCCGCTCGTCAACATGGTCATGTCTTCATTCAAGTCGACGAGGGAGATCCTGCGCGCGCCTTTCGCCCTGCCCAAGGTTCTCGATTTTTCCAACTATGTCACCGTCTGGGTAAAGCGGGGCTTCGGCACCTATTTCTTCAATTCGCTGTGGATGACGGCGGTTTCGATGGTCTTCGTCCTCCTCTTCGGCTCGATGGCGGCCTTCGGCGTCTCGCGCTACAAATACCGCCTCTCGGCCCTCGTCTACATGCTCTTCCTTTCAGGCATCATGCTGCCCCTCAAGGCGGCGATAATCCCCCTCTTCATCCTGATGAAGCGGCTGAACCTGGTGGACAAGCCCCTCTCCGTCATACTCATCTTCATCGCCATGGGTCTGCCCTCGACGGTCTTCATCCTTTCGGGATTCATGAAGACCATCCCTGCCGACCTCGAGTACGCGGCGCGCATCGACGGCTGCTCGGACTGGGGCATCTACCGGCTGATCGTCATGCCCGTGGTGGCGCCCGCGATCACCCTTGTCACCATCTACAACGCGGTGCCGATCTGGAACGATTTCTTCTTCCCCCTCGTCTTTCTGCAGAGCGCCAAGTGGAAGACCCTGCCCGTGGGCCTTACGAGCTTTTTCGGGCAGTACAGCACCGACTGGAGCCTTCTCTTCACCGGCCTTTCGATCGCCGTCGTTCCGGTCCTCGTCCTCTACCTCTTCATGTCGAAATACTTCATCCGTGGCATGACGGCGGGGGCTGTGAAATGACGAAAACCGGCATCGCCGCGCTCAGGGCACGTTACGAGAAGGAGCTTTTCGAAAGCGTCATCCCCTTCTGGGAGCGCCACAGCCCCGACCGCGAGGCGGGAGGCTATTTCAGCTGCATCGACCGCGACGGAAGGGTTTTCGACAAGGACAAGTTCCTCTGGATGCAGGGCAGGGAGCTCTGGGCTTTCTCCCATCTCTACAGGACGGTGCGGCCCGAACCGCGCTGGCTCGAGCTCGCGAAGCTGGGCGCCGATTTTATCCGCGAAAAGGGGAGGGCGCCGAACGGGGATTTCTGGTTCGCCCTCGACCGCTGGGGCAAGCCCCTCGTCCAGCCCTACAACATTTACTCCGACTGCTTCTGCGCCGCCGGCTTGGCCGAGTACGGGCGCGTTTCGGGCGAATCCTGGGCCGCCGACATGGCCCTGTCCACCTGGCGCCGCATCCAGGAGCGCAAGGCGAATCCAAAAGGCCCGTGGACGAAGCAGATCGGGGCAAATCGCCCGATTCTCGCCATGTCCTTCCCCATGATGCAGGTGTGGATGGCGGGCGAATTCGAGGGCCTCCTGCCGAAGACCGAACTCGATCCCATCGTGGACGCGGCGATAGATCAGGTACTCAGCCTCCATCTGGATCGGGAGCGCAAGGCTCTCTTCGAGCGCGTCTTCGCCGACGGCACCCGGCCCGACTGCATGGAAGGCCGACTGCTGACGCCCGGCCACGCCCTCGAAACCCTCTGGTTTATCATGAAGGAAGCGGCGGGGCGCGGTGACAGTAGCCTTATCGAAACCTGCCGGGAAGCCATGCTCTGGACGGTCGAGCGCGGCTGGGATGAGAAATACGGGGGCATCTACTACTACCAGGACTTCGAGGGCCTTCCCACGGAGAAGATCGAGTCGGGCATGAAGCTCTGGTGGGTGCATGCCGAAGCCCTCTGCGCCTTCCTTCTCGCCTGCAGGCTCACCGGTGATCCCGCCTGCGAGGCCTGGTTCGCGAGGATACAGGACTGGACCTGGAGCCACTTCCCCGATCCTGAGTATGGCGAGTGGTACGGCTATCTCGAGCGGAACGGCGAGGTAGCCTTGACGCTCAAGGGCGGGAAGTGGAAGGGCTTCTTCCACATTCCCCGCGCCCTTCTCGCCTGCATCGGCTGGCTGAAAGAAATGGAGAATACCTGATGATCGACACGACGATAACCCAGGACATGCTCGAGGGCTTCACCACAGAAAAGCGCAACGAGAGCTCGATGGACATCGACACAAAGTCGAGCATCGACATTCTCAGGATTATCAACGCCGAGGACAAGACGGTGCCCTACGCCGTGGAAAAGGCCCTCGAACCCATAGCCGGTCTCGTGGACGATGTTGTCGCCGCCTTCCGCAAGGGGGGCAGGCTCGTCTACATCGGCGCCGGCACATCGGGCCGCCTGGGCGTCCTCGATGCCTCCGAGTGTCCGCCCACCTTCGGTGTGCCTCGCAGCATGGTGCAGGGCCTGATAGCGGGCGGCTCCGAAGCCCTCACGCGCTCGATCGAGGGAGCCGAGGACGATCCCGAGAGCGGGGTGGCCGAACTCGACAGCATCGGTTTCAGCGCCAAGGATGTCCTCGTGGGCATCACGGCTTCTGGGCAGGCTCCCTATGTCCTCGGCGCCATGGCCAGGGCACGAGATCTGGGCGCGGTGGTGGCGGCCATAAGCTGCAACCATGGCTCCAAGACCTTCAAATACGCCAAACACGCGATCTTCCTCGACGTGGGGCCCGAGGTCGTCACGGGGTCCACGCGCCTGAAGGCGGGCACGGCCCAGAAGCTTGTCCTCAACATGATAACGACGGCGAGCATGATCCGCCTGGGGAAGGTTTTCCACAACCTTATGATCGATCTGAAACCCGTAAACCGGAAGCTCGTGGAGCGCTCGAAGCGACTCATCCGCCAGGCTACGGGATGCTCGAGGGAAGAAGCCGAGGCGGCCTTCGAGGCCTCGGGGCGCCGACCCAAGCTCGCCATCATCATGGTCCTTCTGAAAGTGGACAAGGCTGAAGCCGAGAGGCTGGAGACGGCGGGAGGCGGGCTGATCGCCGGGGCCATCCGCGTACACAGCCATGGATGAGAGGGGCGGGAAGAGCGAGATCGATTCAGCGCTCGCGGCCATAAGGGCTCAGCACGATACCCTTTCCGAGGCTGAGAGCAAGGTAGCCGAGTATGTGTTCAAGGAGCCCAAAAAGACCCTCCATTACAACGTGAGCGAGCTGGCCAGGCAGAGCGGGGTCAGCCAGGCCGCCGTCGTGCGCTTCTGCAGGCGCATAGGTTTCGGCAGCTACAACAATTTCAAGCTCAGGCTCGCCCGCGACGTTTTCAGCGATTCGGACGAGCGCTTTATCCCCGATCTCGACCTCGAGTCCATGACCTCGCCCGAGCGCGCCATCCGAAGCGTTATCGGCTTTTCCCAGCAGGGCCTTTCCCTTCTCGGCGGCATCCTCGTGCCCGCCGATCTGGAAGCCGCTTCGGAGGCTATTATCGGCGCCACGACGACAGCCCTCTTCGGCGTCGGCGCCTCGGGCATCGTCGCCAACGACTTCCTCCAGAAGCTGCTCCGGATTGGCCTGCCTTCCTTCTTTACGCCGGACACCGACCTTCAGGTGACGGCCGCGGCTTCGCTGCGGCCCTCCGATGTCGCCTTCGTCATCTCCTATTCGGGGGAGAACGCGGGCATGGTGGAATCGGCCCGACAGGCCGAGGCGCGGGGTGCCACGGTCATCAGCCTCACGATGGACAGCCCGAACTCCGTCCGCGCCTTCGCCAAGATCCAGCTCCGCGTGCCCGCCTCGGAGCGCCTATACAGGCAGGCGGCCATCACTTCGCGCATCAACCAGCTCACCGTCGTCGATATTCTCTATTCGATCATCCTATCCAAGAATCTCGACGCTTCCATCGCCGCCATCGAGCGGACTATGCAGGCCACCCATCACGGGAAGAAATAGAGCCGCCGGAACGAGGCAACAGACGCTGATCAGCCAAACTTGTCGTAGGCCAGAGAGTGGAAGGCTAGCCTGAAATCGGCCATTTTCTGCATTGTCTCTTCCCTTCCGTAATAGACCCGGTTCGTGAGGATTATCGCCATCATGCGCCTTTCCCGCGATATCGCCAGGCTCGTGCCCGTGAATCCCGTGTGTCCGAGGGAGGAAGAAGGCCATAGGGAGCCCATAAAAGTGCCGGGTTCGTTCAGGCGGAACCCCAGGCTCCTCCGCTCCCCGAGCCCCTCCGTCGAGGAGGCGCAGAGCCCCTCCATGGAGTGCCCGTTCAGGAATTCCCGTCCGCCGGACCAGCCTTCCTCCAGCAGGAGGGAGGCGGTAATCCTCACATCCTCGAGCGAGACGAAGAGGCCGGCGTTTCCGGCCTGCCCTCCGAGGCAATAGGCGCTCTCGTCGTGTACCTGGCCCCTGACCCGCCGCCCTCTCCAGGCGCAGAATTCGGTTGGGGCTGCCCCGTCGATAGCGAGGGGTTCGCCCGAGGCACCGATTCCCGGCGCGAAGCTGGCTCCTGGCAAGTCCAGGGCTTCGGCGATCTCCCTCCTGTACAGCTCTCCCAGCGCTAGACCCGAGACGCTCTCGAGAACCAAACCCAGGAGGAGGTAGCCGGTGCAGGAATACACGACGTTCTCTCCGCTTGTGCGCTCGGGCCGGGTGGCGAGAAGCGCCGCTATCGCCCTCTCCCTGTCCAGGGACGAGGACGAGGGGAAGTGCCGTTCGAGGGCTGGTATGGCGGGCAGTCCGCTCGAATGCGTGAGGAGGCTGCGAAGGGAGAGGGCGGCAAGGGACGCATTCCCGCAGGGAAGATAGCTGCCCAGAGCGTCGCCCAGGTCGATGGATCCAGCCTCGGCGGCCTTGAGGACGAGGAGGGAAGTGGCCAGGGGCTTTGTAAGGGAGGCCGCATCGAAGAGGGTTTCGCTTCGGATGGGCATCCTGTCTGGCGCTTCGGCCTCGGGGTCGGCGAATCCCGCGAAGCGGATATAGGCCGGGTGGTTATCCTTCCATACCCCACAGGCTATGCCCGGGAAGCTGCGCCTGCTGAGGGCCTCGTCGATGAGCGCATCCAGCTTTTCCATAGGTGCCATGGTACCATCGTACCACGGAAAAACCCAGTCGGACAAAAAATTCTTGCCCGACTGGGAATTCCGGTCTACACTGTTCTGCGTCATGGGGAGCTTATCCCCCCGGAAAATCGCCCAGGAGGAATGCAGATGAAGAAAGTGACCATTACGCTTCTGTTGATCGCGCTCGCGGCTTCAGTCGCCTTCGCCCAGGCTCCCACGGTTCCCAGCCTCAAGGGAAAATCCATCGAGATCAATATGTGGACGCACGACGACGCGAACCGCGGACCCCTCGAGAAGAAGTACATCGCCGAGTTCATGGCCGCCAATCCCGGCATCAAGGTCAACTATTCGAGCTATCCTTCGGGGAGGATTCTGGAGACCCTCACCACGGCTTTCGCCGCCAACCAGGGCCCCGATATCTTCAACGTGGCGATCACGAGCGCCATCTCCTTCCTGGACAACGGCCGTATAGCCCCCGTCAACTACAAGGCTATAGGCTTTAAAGATGCCGCGGCTCTCGAAAAAGCCTATCTTCCTGGCATGCTCGCCGCCGTAACCCGCGATGACGACATCTACGGCCTGCCCCTCGAGCTCACCAACATGTGCCTCTACATCAACAGGAAGATGTTCGTCGAAGCCGGCCTCGACCCCGACAGGGACGCCCCCAAAACCTGGGAAGACGTGATGGCCCTCTCCGAGAAGATCGTACGACGCAACGGGCAAATCATCACCCGCCGCGGCTTCGACTTCCGCTACGACGCCTACCCCAACACCTTCGTGCCCATGGTCGAGCAGCTCGGCGGCGAACTCGTGTCGAAAGACGGCAAAACGGCCATCGTCGGCGACGCCGCATGGCTCAAGGTGCTCCAGTACGTGAAGGATTTCGGCCCCGGCGCCAAGAACCTCGGCTCGCCCACCTACACGGCGGCCAGGACGGAATTCGACAAGAACACCGGTCTCGTCGCCATGTCCTTCTCCGGGCTCTACCAGGAAGCGAGGATGAAGGCATCGAACCTCGCCTTCTACAATTCCAAGGACTGGATGGTCGTCCCCTTCCCCCAGTGGAAGGACGCGAAGAAACGGGTCACCGCCAACTATTCGGGCCACTACTACATGGTCAACGCCCAGTCCGACAAGCTCAGGCAGGAAGCCAGCTGGATACTCCTCGACTACCTGCTCAGCCATGGCGACGAGTACCTCGAAAAGGTGGCCATCGTTCAGCCCACGCAGAAGCTCAACGAATCCGCCACCCTCAAGGCCATGCCCTATTCCGATGTCTTCATGAAGGACTTCGACGCGGCCAAGATCGTCTACATCGGCAAGGGA
Organism: uncultured Treponemataceae bacterium; assembly: GCA_964468155.1. Classification (GTDB taxonomy): domain Bacteria; phylum Spirochaetota; class Spirochaetia; order Treponematales; family Rectinemataceae; genus CAYXUF01. The sequence continues at coordinate 46,494 of CAYXUF010000007.1, read as the reverse complement.
AGCTCCCGCCTCAACGCCCTCCTCAAGGAAGCCTTCGAGAGCGTGATGCTCGCGGGCGTGGAGCCCAAGGCCGCTCTCGACAAGCTGCGCAAGGCGGCTCAGGAAGTGCTGGACGAGGCTGACTGATACCGATGTCAGCTTTCCGCGCGCATAGATCCCTCGAGACGAAAAGAAACGGCTGGGGCTGGGTTTTCGTGGCCCCAGGCGTTCTTTTCTTCGCTACCTTCTCCCTCTATCCCATACTCTTCGCCATATGGACTTCCTTCCACAACAAGAGGCTTCTCTCCCTCAAGCCCCCGAAGTTCATCGGCTTCCAGAACTACGCCAAGGTGCTCTCCTCCCCGGATTTCTGGAATTCGGTGCGGGCTTCGGCCACCTTCTGCCTGGGCGTCTTCGTCCCCATCTTCGTGGCCTCCCTCCTTCTGGGCGTCCTCATCGCTTCGCGGACCAAGGGCAGGCGCTTCTTCCAGCTGGCCCTCTATTCGCCCGCCGTCCTCTCCTCGGTGGTGACGGCCAGCGTCTGGGCTATACTCTTCGACCCCCGGGGCCTCGCCAACCAGTTCCTCAACGGCATCATGGGCAGCCCCGGCATCGACCACCGCTGGCTCGCCGACGCCACGATGGTCCAGATCTCGACCATGCTCGTCTATATCTGGAAAACTGTGGGGTACTTCTGCATCCTCTTCGTCACGGGCATAGGGAAGATTCCCGTCAGCGTCATCGAGGCCTCCATCATCGACGGGGCCAGCGCCTGGCAGAGGCTGACGCGCATCACCATTCCCCTCCTCAAGCCGACCATGGCCCTCGTGTCCGTCATGATCTTCACCGGCAGCCTCAAGACCTTTTCCACCCAGTATCTCTTCAACCAGCGGGGGGCGCCTTTGCGGCCCATCAATGTTCTCACCCTCAACATCTACAACACCGCCATCGTCGAGCAGAACCTGGGCAGGGCGAGCGTCATGAGCCTCCTTCTCTTTGTCACCCTCCTTTTCCTCGCCTGGATTCAGGTGCGGGCCGGCGGCACAGGGGAGGACATGTGAGAAAGACAAACCCTGGCGCGCCAGCGCGCATCACAGCCCAGAAGGCGGGAAGCTTTCTCGCCTCCGCCCTTCTCCTCGCCGTATCCTGCGTCGCCATAATCCCCTTCCTCTTCATGGCGGGCGCCTCCCTCATGCCCGGCTCCGATGTCACCTCCATCCCCTACCGCTGGATTCCAAAAACGCCGCTCTGGTCCAACTACCTTCGCGCCCTCGAGGGGCGGGGCGACTGGATGTACCTGCGGAACATCATGAACTCCTTTATCGTGGCCACAACGGTGGCCGCCTCCTCGGTGCTCCTCGCCTCATTCACGGGCTACGGCCTCGCGAAGTTCAAGTTCAAGGGCAGGAACGTCATCTTCATGGGCATCATGTCCTCCATGATGATTCCCTTCGAAGCCGTGATGATCCCCCTCTACCTGACAGCCGTAAAGCTGGGCCTCCAGGACAGCTACGCCGGCCTCATCCTGCCCTTTCTGACGAGCGCCTTCGGCGTCTTCCTGATGCGGCAGTACCTCCTCGGCTTTCCCGACGAGCTTCTGGACGCGGCCAGGATAGACGGCTGCTCGGAGCCTCGGATCTACCGCAGCATCGTGTTCAAGAACGCAAGGCCTGCCGTGGCCACCCTGGCCATCCTGGCCTTCCGCGGACAGTGGGACAATCTCCTCTGGCCTCTTCTCATCACCCAGTCCGACAGGCTCAAGACGATTCCCTCCTATATCGTGCGCTACACTTCGGATCTCACCGCCGACGAGGGCACGATGATGGCCGTGGCCGTCATAGCGGCACTGCCGGTCTTCATACTCTTCTTCTCCATGTCCAAGTATTTCCTCCAGGGCGCAGGCGTCTATTCGGGGAGCAAACAGTGATCGACCTCTACATCTTCGACGAGGGCGGCGTCCTCATCCGCAACCACATGGTCCTGGGCGACGTGGCCCATGCCCTGGGCATGGAAAAGGATGAACTCCGGCCCCTCCTTTACCCCGAGATGATCCGCGTGTCCAACGGGGAGATAGGCTCGGAGGAATTCTGGCGCCGCTTCGAGGCGCGCACGGGCATAAGAGTGGAGAAGAACTGGCTGGAGGAATGCTTCAAGCCCACGCGCGACGAGCCCACCTTCGCCCTCGTGCGCGAACTGGCGAAGACTGAGCGGACGGTCTGCGGTACGAATACGATCGACTGCCACCACATTATCAACGAAAGGCTGGGCATGTATGAACCCTTCCACAGGGTCTACGCCTCCCACATCATGGGCCTGAGCAAGCCCGATCCCCGCTTCTGGAAGGCGATTCTGGAAAGCGAGGGCGTGGCGCCCGAACGCAGCTTTTTCACCGACGACAGCCCCAAAAACGTGGACGCCGCGCTCGAGCTCGGCATCAAGGCCTTTCTCTATACCGACGCCGAAACTCTCAGGCGGGATCTCCTCTCCCTGGGTGCGGCCCTATGACAGGAGCCCTGGTATTCGGCATCGACGGGGGCGGAACGAGCACGAGGCTTCGCATCGCCGACGGCGACAATCGATCGCTCTGGGAAGGGCGGGGGAAGGGGATAAACCCGAACGCCGTGGCGCCCGAGCTTATCGCCGAAAGGCTGGGATCGCTCTTTGAGGCGGCCTGCGCGGCAACGGGACTGGCTGTGGGCGACTTCGGCGCCGGCTGCATGGGCGTAGCCGGAGCCGATCGAAAACCCGAACAGGCCGAGCTGGAAGGCATTCTGCGCGGCCAGCTGGGCTTTTCCTGCCCACTGCGAATTATTTCCGACCCCGATATAGCCCTCGTCGGCGGGCTGAAACGCCTCGAAGGCTACCTTCTCATCGCGGGCACGGGCTCCATCGCCATAGCCCGCCTCGCCGACGGCTCGCGATTTCGGGCGGGCGGCCTCGGGCATTTCCTGAGCGACGAGGGTTCGGCGTTTTTTATCGGTTTTCAGGCCATACGAAGGGCTCTGCGTTCGGCCGAGGGGCGCGACCTGCCCACGGCCATGCTGGAGCCCCTCATGGAGCGGTTCCAGCTGTCGAACAGCTCCGAATTCGTGCCCCTGATCTATAGGCGCTTCGACAAGGCTGGCCTTGCAGGCGCTGCCGAGGTCGTGGAAGCGCACAGGGCGGCGGGCGACGAGCTTGCCGTATCCATTATGGATGAAGCCTGCGGGGAACTCGTGGATCTCGTCGTCTCGGTTCGCGCCCAAGCCCTGGACCGGATCGCTTCTCCACGCATCCTGTTGAGCGGCGGGCTGTTCGAGCACAACGCATGGCTGAAGGCGGCCGTCATCGGAGGGCTCGCAAAAAAATGCCCCGAAATCGCGCCGGCTCAAGCCTTGGAAAGCGCGGTATTCGGGGCATGCATGCTCGCCTTGAGCGAGCTGGGTTACTGAGCGAGCCCGCTCACGCGTAGCTTGCTCACCAGGTGAGCTTACTCACCCTCCCTCACGATCTCGATCTTTATCCCCTCGTTGGCTTCGGCTGTTTCCTTGGGGGGAACCGTCACCTTGAGGATGCCGTTCTTGAAGACGGCCTTGACCTTTTCCTGGTCGAACTTGTCGGCGGGAACATAGTACTTCTGCTTCTCGATGTCCTTGAGCTTGAGCCTGCGCTTGAAATAGCGGATCCCGTCGAGGGGGGGCTCCATCTCGATTCTCGCCGAGAAGACCATGTAGTCGCCCTGGAAAGAAAGCGTGATGCCTTTTTCCTCGAAGCCGGCCACGGCGAATTCGAAGACAATGCTTCGCTCGGGCGTTAGGTAGATGTTCATGGGCGGATAGGAAAAATTGGGGTAATAATCGGCGTTTTCGTCGGACTGGGCTTCGAACCAGGCCCCGCCGGAAGCGCCGCCCGAGCCGTGAGCCTCGCTGTTCGCGCCGAAACCCCCCATGGGGTTGGGGCCGCAGCCGTCGAATCCCGGAGGAGCGAAGTCCTTCATCTTTTCCCCGAAATCCTTGGCCGCCTCGAACACGTCGTCCAGAATGGATCCGATGTCCACATAGGTTTTGTTGCCTTTCATGGTTTCCTCCTTGAAGGAACGCGGAATGCCGTCTTTGGCGCATTCCCTTTTTTATAGCCGGCGGTCCGAAGACCCTTCTTGGCCTGCGTCGCTTCCCCTCGGGCGAAGCGATCGTCGTAATCATAAAGTACCAATTCGGGCGGCGGAAGGCAATAAAAAGGGGCTGCCGGCAATTTTGTCACCGACAGCCCCATATCAACGCAAAGAGGTCAACAACTCACTTCTTGGCCGGATACAGCAGGGGATAATCGTTGGCGATTCCGATCTCGACGAGATCGGCGGGACCCACGCTCCAGTTGCCGATCGGGGCAACGGTGACGGTCTCTTTCTGGCTTTCGAACCACTTGAGAAGGAAGTATCTCAGATCCTTCGTCGTTGCGCCGTTGACCAGCTTCATGGTTCGGATCGTTTCCTTGTCGAGGCCGGAGCCCTTCTCGAGGTGGCCGCCTCCGCCCGAACCCCTGTAAGAGTTGATGGCGACCGTGTAGGTCTCGTCAGGGTTGAAGACGCGGCCGTCGGACATGGAGGTGATGGTCACCTTCTGCCCGACAGGCTGGGTGACGTCGACAAAGTAGTTGATGCCGGCTGCCGAGTCGTAGTTGTAGTAGCGGGTCTGTGTCGTGGCCGTATTGTAGCGCGCGTCGAACACGAGCTTGCCTTCCTTGTCCTTCTGGAAGGCGATGAGGTGGTTGCCGTCGTTCGGCATGGTGTCGAACCAGAACTGGTAGGAATACTCGAGGAAATCCTTCACCTGCCTGCCCGTCAGCGCCATCGTGTAGAGGAAGTTCTCGTACACGTAGAGGTTGAACATGTCGCGCACATAGAGGGTTCCGTCGGCGCTTGTGGGAATCTTGGCGTCGGCCGAGAGGGGAGCCGCGAAGGAGATGTCGGCGGGGGCGAGGCCCATGGCCGGATCCTTGGAGAGGTCGAGCTGGATTCTTTGGATGAGGTCGACGAAGGCAGAGTCGCCGAACATGGATTCGCGGGTGGTGATCACGCCGTCCATCTTTCCTATGGGCCGATCCACCCACTTCTTGATCTCGTCAAAGCCGCCCTGGAACTGGGCCACGAAGCCGGGGTCGGCCTTGTAACCGGTCACGTCGACGAGGCCGCCGCGAACGCGTTTGTCCCAGGCTCCCTTTTCGGCGTTCCAGTCGAGCATGAGGTTGACGATGGGCACCTTGCGCGCCGCGTTGAGGGCGCCATAGATGTAGACGGTCTTGCCGTTCGGATCCTTCACTTCCATTTTCTTTTTGGCGACAGGATCCCAGCCCATGCCGTCCCAGCCGGAGTGGTCGTGGCCTACGAAGATCATGTCGAAGCCGGGAACCATCTCGGCGACAATCTGGGACGCGTTCTCGTTGTACCTGGTGTCTTTCTTCACGTTGCCGTAGGTGTAGTCGACGCCCGCGTGGAAGAGGCCGATGAGGACGTCGGGCTTTTCCTTGGCCTGGATAATGGGAACCCATTTCTTGGCGCTCTCGACCATGTCCTCGAACTCCATGCCCGTCCAGAACTGCGGGGGAAGCCAATCCGGAACTTTCGGAGAAATCATGCCGAGGATGGCTATCTTGACGCCGTCCTTTTCCACGATGGAGTAGGGAGTGAAGTAGGGTGTACCGTCGGGCTTGACGGCGTTGGCGCAGAGGACGGAGGCCTGCACTTCCTCGTACAGTTTGTCGTAAACGTTGTGGCCCGCTTCGATGTCGTGGTTGCCCACGCCGATGGCGTCGAATCCCAGATAGTTGAGGGCCTGGCTCCAGATGTGGGGGCCGTCCGTCTTCTCGAAGTTGTAGTAGTAGACGGTGGGCTGACCTTGGAGGGAGTCGCCGTTATCGAGGAGCACCACGTTGGGGTTGGCAGCTTTCTCCTCGGCGATGAGGCTGGCCACCTGGGCGAGGGATGTCGTCAGGGGTTTTGCGTTGACGAAATCGTAGGGGTATATGGCCCCATGGATGTCCGACGTCTCGATGAAAGTCAGCATTACGCTCGTCTTGGCGGGAGCCCCCTGGGCGAAAACCGACAGTGACATCAGAGCGATGCAAAGCACCAGTGCGATTCGTTTCATGATACCTCCTTGAGGAAATAAACTGCGAAAGTGACGGATCTATCGTACTTCAATTCCCGCGGGCGCGCAAGGAAAAACCGTATACTCAGATGTGGATCGCCCTGCCCAGCCCCGCCTTGGCCGCTTCCATGATGCCTTCGGAGAGGGTGGGATGGGCATGGATCATCTCGGCCACCTCCTCGAGGGTCAGCTCTGCCATGGAAGCCAGGAGGAGTTCATGGATAGTGTCCGTGGCCCCTGCGCCGACGATGGAAGCCCCCAGTATCGCCCCTGTCGCTGGCGAGAAGACGATCTTGACCTGTCCTTCGGGCGCTTCAGTCGCTACGGCTTTGCCGATCCCCCTGTAGGGGAATCGGGCTGTCTCGAAACGGACGCCCATCTCGCCCGCCTTCTTTTCGGAAAGGCCGAAGGAAGCGACTTCGGGTTCGCAATAGACGGCGCTGGGTATGACGTAGGGGTTTATCCTGGCCGTCCGGGCCTCGGGGCTGCCTTTAAGCAGGTGGGCGATGTGCTCGACAGCGATCTCCCCCGCCTTCGAGGCGACATGGGCCAGCTGAGGCTGGGTCGTTATGTCGCCGATGGCGTAGATGCCGGCGGCCTGCGTCTCGTAGTAATCGCCTGTCTCGACATAGCCCCTCGTCATTCGGATGCCGAGGGATTCCAGACCCAGGCCCTCGGTGTTGGGAGCCCTCCCCACCGAGACGAGAACCTGGTCGGCCTCCAAAGTGGTGGAGCTTCCATCGCCCAGGACGACCGACATCAGCGCCTTGCCCCCGCCTGCTGTCACCTTTTCCGCCTTCGCCGAGGTATGGATTTTAACGCCGCGGGAAACGAAGGCCTTTCCCACGATCTTCGCCGACTCGGGATCCTCGAGGGGGAGTACCTGGTCGAGGAGTTCGACCACCGTGACCTCTACCCCAAAGGCGTTCATGACATAGGCGAATTCCATGCCGATAGCCCCCGCGCCGAGGATGATGAGGCTCTCGGGCAGGCTCTCGGACATGAGCATGCCCGTGGAGGAGAGGAGGATTTTCTCGTCGATCGCAAATCCGGGTATGGATCGCGGACGGGAGCCGGTGGCGAGGATAAGGGCCTTTCCTCGGACAATTTCTTTCTCGCCGGCGTTGTCGACGAGAATGCTCTTGGCGTCGGCGAGAACGCCAAAGCCTTTGATCAGCTCCACCTTGTTCTTCTTGAGCAGGAACTGAACGCCCTTGGAGAGCCTGTCGGCGGCCTGCCTGGAGGAGCGCCACACCTTCGAATAGTCGAGTCTTGTTATATCGACCTTCGCCCCTGTTTTTTCGAGGAGGGCTTTGCCCTCACGGAAAAGCCCGGCCTGATGGATAAGGGCCTTGGAGGGGATGCAGCCGATGTTGAGGCAGACGCCGCCGGGGGAATCTTTTTCGATGACAGCCGCGCTCAAGCCCAGCTGGGCTGCCCTTATGGCGGCTACATAGCCTCCCGGGCCGGCACCGAGGATCACGATGTCATAGGATCGTTCTTTCATGCTGCGCTCTCCTTTTCCACGTATTGCTGACCTTGTCCTGGCCGCATCAGAGCAGTGCCCTGAAGGGATCCTCCAGTATGGCCGCAAGATCGGCCAGGAATCGAGCTCCGGTAGCCCCGTCGATGGTTCTATGATCGCATCCCAAGGTCAGCGTCATGGTTCGCGCGGCTACAATATTGCCGTCTGCGTCGACCACCGGCTTTTTAACCATGGCACCTATAGCCAGGATCGCCGAAGCCGGAGGATTGATGATGGCGGTGAATTCGTCGATGCCGAAGCCGCCAAGATTCGTCAGCGTAAAGCCCGCGCCCTCATACTCATCCTGTGCGAGGCCTTTGCTCCTGGCCTTTTCGATCAGCGCCGCGAATTCGGCTTCTATCTGGACGATGCCCTTGGACGGGCAGTTCCGCACCACCGGTGTGATGAGCCCATCGGGAAGGGCTACGGCGAGGCCGATGTCGACGGCAGTTCTCTGCTCGATACTATCGCCCCTCCAGTACACGTTCATCTCGGGATGGGCCGCCAGTGCTGTCGCCGCCAGCTTTATGATGATGGCGTTGTAGGAAATGGGGCTTGTGCGCCCCGCGTTGACCGATGCCCGCGCCGCGTAAAGGTTTTCCGCAAGGATTTCCTTTTTGAGATAATAGTGAGGCGCGCTGAAAAAGGATTCGCCGAGTCGCCGCGCTATGACGGCGCGTTTTCCGGAGACCGGCAGGATCGTGGAAGGCACGGCGCGGGATACCGCGGCGCCGTATGCCGTGGCCTCATGCTTCGGAGAAGGGGCAGCCGCATAGGCCAGGACGTCTTTCTCCGTCACCCTGCCGGCGGGACCCGAGCCTCGCAGGTTCCTTATGTCCACCTGCCTTTCGAGGGCGACCTTTCGGGCGAGGGGCGATGAGGGCGGGTAGGCGGCCGGCGCTCCGGGGGCTTGCGCCGGCACGGCGGAAGGAGCCGGTTGGGGATTGGGGCTTGTCGCTGAAGCCGCAGGGGCTGCGGCTGCGGGGGCAACGGCCGCAGTGGCGGCCTTGGCCTCGATGAGAAGCGGTCCGGGATCTTCCCCGGCCTTTCCGATTATCGCAATCGTCTCGCCCACGGCAGCCTTCTTGCCCGCCTGGACAACAATCTTCAGGAGCACGGCGGAGCTGGGAGCCTCGTAATCCATGCTGGCCTTGTCCGTCTCCACTTCGCAGAGGAGGTCGCCCGACGCGAAGGCCTCGCCTTCGGCCTTTTTCCACTTCGCTATCGTTCCTTCCGTCATCGTGGGCGAAAGGGCTATCATCATGAGTTTCTGGGCCATATCAGAGATCCTCCCTGTACAGGACTCGGCCTGCCGCCCCGATGATCTTGGCGGCCGAGGGCTGGGCCGCGAGCTCGAGGGCGTGATTGTAGGGCATGGGGACATCCTCGCCTGAAACGAGCTCCACCTGGGCATCGAGGATGTCGAAGCAGTTTTTGGACACGAGCCAGGCGATATGCGACCCCACGCTCGCGTAGGGCCAGGCTTCCTCCACGACGACGCAGCGCCCGGTTTTCCTCACCGAGGCATAGATGCTTTCCTCGTCGAGGGGGCGCAGGCTGCGTATGTCGATCACCTCGGCGGAAAGGCCCTTCCGGGCGAGGAGGTCGGCGGCTTCCAGGGCCAATTTCAGCGGCTTGGAATAGGAGATGATCGTGATATCCGACCCCTCTCTCGCGATCTTCGCCTTGCCTATCGGAACGAGGAACTCCTCGTCGGGCACCTCGCCCTTCCACGAATACATCATTTCGGATTCGAGCATGACAACGGGATTGTCGTCGCGTATCGCGCTTTTCAGGAGGCCGTAGGCGTCTGCCGGCGTCGCGGGGGCGACAACCTTGAGGCCGGGCACATGGGCCCAATATGCCGCCAGATCCTGCGAATGCTGGGCGGCGAGATACTCGGCCGGGCCGTTGGGACCCCTGAACACGATGGGCACGGAAAGCTGGCCTCCCGACATCTGCCGCATCTTGGCCGCGTTGTTCACCACCTGGTCCAGGGCGAGGAGGGCGAAGTTGTGCGTCATCCATTCGACAACGGGGCGCAGGCCCGCGATGGCGGCCCCCACGCCCAGCCCCGTAAAGCCCAGCTCGGAAATGGGGGTGTCGCGCACCCGCTCGGGGCCGTATTTGGCGAGGAGGCCCTTGGACACCTTGTAGGCGCCATCGTATTCCCCGACTTCCTCGCCCATGAGGAAGACTTTGGGGTCCCGGGTCATCTCCTCGTCCAGCGCCCTGTTGAGCGCTTCCCTATAGGTCAGTTCTGACATCGCATCCTCCTCAGGCCAAGATATCGGCGTAAAGTTCGCCCGGGGCCGGTTCGGGGCTCGCCTCGGCGAAGCTTACTGCTTCCTCGACGATGGCATCGACACGGGCTGACAGGGCTTCCCACTCTTCCGGCGAAATCAGCTTTTCGTCCTCGAGCCTTCCCTTGAGGAAGAGGATGGGATCCCTCTTCCTGTATTCGTCCACCTCGTCGCGGGTTCTGTATTTCTGGGGATCGCTCATCGAATGTCCCTTGTAGCGGTAGGTTCGGGCTTCGATAAAGGAAGGCTCGCCTTCCCTGGCGGCGGCGACAGCCCCGGCGACAACCCTGTTGACGTCGACGATGTCCATCCCGTCGCAAACCCAGCCCTTCATGGAGTAGGCTGCCGCCGTGGCCGCAAAGTCGGACTGGGCCGACACCTTCTTCCAGCTCGTACCCATGCCCCACTGGTTGTTTTCCACGATGTACACGATAGGCAGGTTCCATATCCGGGCCAGGTTGAAGCTTTCGTGCAGGGCGCCCTGGTGGAAGGCTCCGTCGCCGAAGAAGCAGAGGGTGACGCCTCCCGTTTTTTCGAAGGATTGCGAGAGGGCGACGCCGGTGGCGATGGGAATCTGGGCTCCCACGATGCCGTTTCCGCCGAGCATATGCCGCTTGGCATCGAAGAAATGCATCGAGCCGCCCTTGCCCCGCGAAACCCCCGTCACCTTGCCGAAGAGTTCGGCCATGAGAGCCTTGGGATCCATGCCGCAGGCCAGGGCATGGCCGTGGTCCCTGTAGGCCGTGAGCAGGTAATCCTTCGCTAGATCGAGGGCGGCGACCGCGCCGACGGCCACGGCTTCCTGGCCCGTGTAGAGATGGCAGAAGCCGCCTATCTTCCTCAAGCCGTACATCTGGCCGGCCTTTTCCTCGAATGCCCGAATGAGCTGCATCTCTTCCAGCATGGCGAGGAGTTTTTCACTCATGGACTTCCTCCTCAGGTTTGGCATCTCCCATGGGGCTGAAAAAGCTCAGGGATTCGACGAGGGTCTCCATGACCACAAGCTTCTTGGGATCCCCGGCGAATTTCCAGAACACCTGAAGGCGAGGCCCGATGGCTTCGAGCACTTCGGCCGCAAGGCTCGGATCCTGGACGACGGAGGCCGTCCCCGTGATCGTCGCAATCCTGTCCAGACTCTTGGACTGGAATATCCATGACACGTTGGGATTGGAGGAAAGCTGCCCGACCTTGCGGAAATCCCGGGAGGTCACCGCGTAGAGGGCGCCTGGAAGCCGGGGCAGGAAAATCGGCGTCATCCAGCGGGAACGGGGCTTGCCCTTCGCGTCTACCGTCGTGAATATGCCTACCCCAGCTTCGCCTACCAGATCCTTTACCTTCGTCATGACGGAATCGTGTTTCATCATACCTCCTCGGTTCGCCGACTGGCTTCGGCGGCCATAGCCTTCAGTTTTTCGTATTCAGGAATGGAAAAAAGCCTGCCCGAAAACCCGGACATCTCGAATGCCTTTGTCATATATGAAGCCTCGGGCTTGCCTTCGCCTGTCAGCCCCGAGATCCTTCCTTTTTCGACGCGCAGCGCAGGAGAAGGGCTCCCGGAATGGAACGGGACTGAGAAGGGAGGGCTTGCCTCCCATCTCCATTCGGATGAAGCGAGCCTCCGGCGTTCGGCGTCAAGGAGGGCGGCGTCGATAAAAGAAGCGGGCAGGGGGCCAGCCGATGTCCCTGTCAGGTGGAGAGAAATGCCTTGAATGAGGGCCTCTGTCGTTGTTTCAGCCCTGATCGCGCAGAGATTGGCGGGATGGGCGGGAACCGAGGGCAGGGAGGCGTCGTCGAAGGTGGTGATTCCGTGGAGGCTCGCGTGGAGCCTGTCCATATCCGCATCGACGAGGAGGGTGCCGTGGTGAAGAACCCTCCTCGCCCCAAAGCGCCTCGCCGTGCCCGAAACCTTTGTGCCCGCCTGGGGCGAGGAGGGGCCGACGTAGAGGCCGCCGCGCTCCCCCGGCACGACATCGAAACCCTGGGCTGAAATCGCGGCGGCCATGGCTGCCAGCTCGGCCTCCTGATTGTGCAGCTCGCGCGGCACGATCAGGCACCAGTTCAGGTTGCCCCTGTCGTGGTAGACCGCGCCCCCTCCCGAAATTCGCCTGAAGAGGGGCAAGTCCGCCCCTGGCGCGGCTTTACCAAGCGAGGCTTTACCAAGCGAGGCTTCCCTCCAGGGGTTCTGGTTGCGTCCGATGATGATGCAGGGATCGTTGATATAGAAGAGAAGGAGGGCGTCGGGGCCTTCGAAGGTATCGAGGAGGACCGCCTCCATGGCCAAATGGTCAAGAGGAGAGAAGCCTTCCAGTCGATACGGCCGTAACTTCATGTTTTATAGAATATAGCGAATATTTCCGTCCGGGCAAATGAAAAAAGGCCGCCAGCCCGAGGGCGCCGGCGGCCTTATGCGCTCACAATCGACTATTTCTTGATCAGGCGCGCTATCATGTCGTAGATCTGCTGTCCGCCCTGGGCCGGAGTGATCTTGCCGAAAGCCACCTTCTGGTAGATGAGATAGAGGGTGGAGTTCAGTTCGGTGTCGTTGGGAAGGTGGGGGGTCTCTTTCGATGAGTGAGGCCCTGCAGTCTTCAGGTATTCGATCACCTTCTGGTCGTTGATGTCGGCCAGGCCCGCAGCGCGGGCTGTCGCCGAGGCCGAGGCGCCGCGGTCATTGCCCAGAACCTTCGCCGCGTCGGGGCTGTTGACGAGGAAGTTGATGAACTTGACGGCGTTCTCCGGATTCTTCGAATCCTTGTTCACTGTGTAGAACTGGCTCGGAGCCTGCCAGAGCGACTTCATGGCCGCCGCGCCCGGGAACTCGATGAGGCCCAGCTCGTCCTTCGTGGCGGCCTGGTAGCCCGAAAGCCCATTTGTCCAGATAAAGCCTATCGCCACCTTGCCCGCGATGATCGCTGAGGTGTCGGCGTTCGTCTCGGCGTAGCCGGCGGCCACGTCGGCGGGGGGAATGAGGCCATTGTCGCGGTAGTCCTTGAACATCTCGAGGTATTTCTTCGCGTCGGCTGCCGTCACGTAGGTCGATTTGGTCGCTTCGTTATAGAGGGGGGTGCCGTTGTAGCGCGTCCAGTAGCCGAAGGGCGTGGAGTTGGAAGCCATGGCGCCGATGTCCTGCATGGGATACACGGAGTTGGGCAGCACGGCGTTGAGCGCTTCGAGGTAGGCGCGGAATTCTGCGTAGGTCATGGACACCTTGGGCAGGGGGGCGCCAACCCGCAGGAGGAGGGACTTGTTGTAAACCAGAGCCGGCATGGTGACGCCGGTGGAAACGCCGTAGAGCTGGCCGTTGATGGTGCCCGATTCTATGGCGCTCGGATCGATGGCCGAGGTGTTGAGGATGCCGCCGGCATACTTGTCCAGAGGCAGAAGGACGCCTTTCTTCACATAGTCGTTGATGTTGCCGCCCATCTGGATGATGTCAGGGCCGGCACCGCCCGCGATCTGCGTGTCGACCTTGTTGAAGTGATCGCCCGTTCCGCCCGAAATCTCGGGATTGACCACGATGCCCGTGGCGGCCTTGAAGAGGTCGATAGCCTTCTGGCTCCGCTCGATGCGTGCCGCGGAGCCCCAGTACGCCCAGCGGACCGTCGAACTCTGCGCGGATACCATTGCCGCGCTCATCATTAGAATCAACAATGCCAGACCGATTTTCTTCATACTGAACCTCCTATAGAAATGAGGGGCATGATTACCCCTTGATACCCGTTGTTGTGATCCCCTGCACGAAATATTTCTGAAGCGAGAAAAAGAGAACAAAGCAGGGAACGAGCGATAGCACCGACATGGCGAACATCGGCCCCCAGGCCGACATGCCCGACGAGTCGAGGAAAAGGCGCAGCCCCATGGGGACCGTGTATTTGGAGGGCGAGTTCAGGTAGAGAAGCTGGTTGAAAAAATCGTCCCAGGTCCAGAGAAAGGTGAAGAGGACGGTGGTGATGAGGGCTGGCGCCGTGAGGGGCATGATGATGCGCGTATAGATGCCGAACTTGCCACAGCCGTCCATAAGCGCCGATTCGTCCAGTTCCTTGGGCAGGCTCCTGATGAACTGCACAAGGAGGAAGATGAAGAAGGCGTCGGTGGCGAAAAACTTGGGCACGACGAGGGGCAGAAAGCTGTCGATCCAACCGAATGAACGGAAGATTATGTATCGAGGGATAGTGGTGACATGGGAAGGCAGCATCAGGGTCACCAGCATGACGGCGAACCAGAAATTCCTGCCCGCGAACTTGAGCCGCGCGAAGGCGTAGGCGGTGAGGGAGCAGAATATCACGTTGGCCACCACGCAGAGCGCGCAGATGATAAAGGAGTTGAGGAAGAAGCTGCCGAAGCCTATGATGCCTATCCCCTTCCAGCCCTCGGCGTAATTCTGCAGGGTAAAGGCCTTGGGGATGAGGCCCGGATCGCCGAAGATCGTGTTGCTTTCCTTGAAGGAGGCGGCGATGAGCCAGGCTACGGGGTAGAGCATGGCCAGCCCGAGCGCGATGATAAAGAGATTGGTGAAGACTCGTGCGAGAAGGCCGGCGCTTCGGTTACTCATTCGCCGCTCCCGTAGCTCACGAGGGAACCCGATGCCCAGAAGGTTAAGGCGGTGAGGATGGCTATGATGACGAGGAGTATCCAGGCCATGGCCGAGGCGTAGCCCATCTCCGAAAAGCCGAAGCCTTTCAGGTAGAGGTAGAGGCTGTAGAACATCGTGGAGTCGAGAGGGCCTCCCTGACCGCCCGACACGATAAAAGCTTGGGTGAAGGACTGGAAGGCGCTGATCATCTGCATCACGAGGTTGAAGAAGATGATGGGCGAGAGGCTCGGAAGGGTTATGGCGAAAAACTGCCTAGTCTTGCCCGCTCCGTCGATGCTCGAGGCCTCGTAGTACTCCTGGGGGATCTGCTTGAGCCCGGCGAGGAAAATGATCATCGGCGAGCCGAACTGCCAGACGGCCAGGAGCATCAGGGTATAGAGGGAGTACTTCGGGTTGGAAATCCATGCCGGCGGATTCGCGACGTTGAAAACCTCCCTCAACACCAGGTTGAGAACGCCGTCGCCCGCGAAGAGCCTCCGCCAGAGCACGGCGATCGCCACCGATCCTCCGAGGAGGGTGGGGATGTAGTAGAGGGTGCGATAGAAGGGGATGAGCTTGAGTTTCCTGTTCATGAGCATGGCGACGCCGAGGGCGAAGACCAGCTTGAGAGGCACCGAGATGAAGACAAAGCGGAAGGTAACGAAGAGCGAATTGAGAAACCTTTCGTCCCTGGGGAATTCGTCGTTCCCCACGAACATCACGAAGTAATTTCTCAGGCCTACCCATTTCGGGGGCTGGAGGATATTGAATTCGGTGAAGGAAAGGTATAGCGAATACATCATGGGATAGAGGGTCAATACGAAGAAGCCGATGAGCCAGGGGAGAAGGAAGGCATAGGACGAAAGGTTTTCGCGTATCGCCCTGGTTTGAGCTTTTCTGTTCATCACCCCTCTAAGGCCTGTACCGTTCTCGCGCTGTCGACAGGGATATGGTGGGGCGACTTGGGAGCCTTGTCAATGTGACATAAATTGACATTTCTTGACAGGAATTGATCAGCCGCGGCGGCGATAAAAAATCCATGCTACAATGGGGCTATGACGGCTTCACCCCGCATGCGCGATCCCTTTGTCCTGGCAAGGCCTGACGAGGGCAGGTACTATCTTTTCGGCTCCACCGACCCCGACATCTGGCATGGCCCCGGAACGGGATTCGATGCCTATATCGGCGGGGACCTTAAAACTTGGGAAGGACCGTTTCCGGCATTCAGGCCCGAGGCGGATTTTTGGGGCAAGGAAAATTTCTGGGCGCCCGAAGTGCACGAATACGAGGGCGCCTTTTACATGTTCGCCAGCTTCAAGGCAGCGGGGCGATGTAGAGGCACGCAGATTCTGAAAGCGGCGGCGGCTCTCGGCCCCTACTTTCCCCATTCGTCGGGGCCGGTGACGCCCGCGGATTGGGAGTGCCTCGACGGAACCTTCTATCGGGACGACTCAGGCGAGGCCTGGATTGTCTTCTGCCATGAATGGGTGCAGGTTGTGGATGGCGAGATATGGGCCATGAGGCTGTCCAAGGATCTAAGGGCGACGGAAGGCGAGCCGGTTCTCCTCTTCCGGGCATCCGAAGCCGCCTGGCCGCGCCCACCGCGCCGCAGGGACGGCTCCATGAACCCCCTTTCCCGGGTTACCGACGGCCCTTTCCTGCACCGCCTGAAATCCGGAAGCCTTCTGATGCTCTGGTCCTCCGTCGCCGAAAAAGGCTACGCCATGGGCTACGCCTCGTCTGAAGGCGGACTCCTCGGTCCCTGGAAACAGGCCGAAAAGCCCCTCATCGACGCCGACGGCGGCCACGGCATGGTCTTCCGCGCTTTCGACGGAAGCCTCAACATCACCTGGCATTCGCCCAACGATACGCCGAACGAGCGCTTCCACTACAGGCGAGTGGTTGAAACCGTTGATGGCCTTATCCTGGCCGACAGGGAATAGAAGATGCCCATAGACCGCAAAGCCCTGGTTTCCCGCCACGATCCCTTCCTCAGGGCGGCCGATCCCTTCTCGCCCCTCTCCCTGGGCAACGGGGAATTCGCCTTCACCGCCGATATCACGGGGCTGCAGAGCTTTGCGCCGGCTGACGAGGGGACTGTTCCCTTCTGCGCCATGGCCCAATGGGGCTGGCATTCCTTCCCCGTCGCCACCGGGGAAGCCCGCGACCGATCCTCCCTGCGCCTTCAGGAATTCGAGGTCGACGGCCGCAACGTGGGCTATATGACGGATCCGAAAGGCCAGAAAGAGCTTTTTACGGCCCTGCGAGTAAATCCACACAGGCTCAACCTCGCGAGGGTCGGCTTTGTGAGACAGGGCCCGCAAGGCTGGACCGACCCGCGCCCGTTGGAGCTTGGGATAGCGCTACAGAGGCTCAGGCTCTGGGAGGGGCTTCTCGAAAGCTCCAGCACTATCGATGGCACAGCCCTCACCCTGCGCTCGGTCGTCCATCCCGAGCGCGACATTCTCGCCTTCAGAATCGAGGCGGAAGGGCTGGCGGGCGGGACGCTGGCTGTCAGGATAGCCTTTCCCTATGGATCGCCCGGCATCGACGCCTCTGACTGGAACTCGCCTGAAAAGCACAGGACGGTCATCGTGGAGGAGGGCTCGGAGCGGATTCTTCTCGAGCGCATCCTGGACGATACCCGCTACTATGTGGCCATAAGGCTCGGCTCGGGGGGCAGGGCGCGGCGCGAAGGCCCTCACGCCTTTGTCGTGAGTTCATCTTCGTCAGTCCTGGAGGCCTCGATCGAGTTTTCGCCCCGCCGGCCCTCATCCACCCTTCCAGCCTGGGAGGAATGCCGGACGGCCGCGGCCGAGCATTGGGCGCGATTCTGGGAAGGCGGCGGGGCTGTCGAAGTGGCGGAAAGCGCCGATCCCAGGGCTTTCGAGCTGGAGCGCAGGATAGTCCTTTCGCGCTACCTCACGGCCATCCAATGCTCGGGCAGCCTCCCTCCCCAGGAGACGGGCCTCACCTGCAACTCCTGGTACGGCAAGTTCCATCTGGAGATGCATTATTGGCATGCGGCTCATTTTGTCCAATGGGGAAAGCCCGAACTCCTTAAGCGAAGCTTAGGCTGGTATCGAAGCATCCTGGACGGCGCGAAGGCGCGGGCGGCTTCCCAGGGCTATAAGGGAGCCCGCTGGCCCAAGATGACCGATCCCTCGGGAGAGGACAGCCCCTCGGCCATCGGTCCCTTCCTCTGCTGGCAGCAGCCCCATCCGATAATGTACGCGGAGCTTCTGCGGCGTTCCGGGGCAGGGCGCGAAATCCTCGAGTCCTGCGCCGACCTCGTCTTCGAGACAGCCGAATTCATGGCCGACTTCCGTCTTGGACCTCCCCTCATCCCGGCCCAGGAATCCCATGCGCCAGCGGATACCCTGAACCTCAGCTTCGAGCTCGAATACTGGCGCTGGGGCCTGGCGACCGCCCTCGCCTGGGCCGGGGAAGGCGATCCCGCCAGGCGCTCTGCCTGGGCCGCCGCCGCGGGACGATGGAAGTCGGTTCTGGCTGGGCTCGCGCCCCTGCCGGTGAGGTCGAGCGGCGGCCCCGTCTACCTCGCCCATGAAAACTGCCCCGACACTTTCACGCGCTTCGCGATCGACCACCCTTCCATGCTCTTCGCCCTGGGCATGCTGCCAGGCCTTTCGGTGGACAGGGCGATTATGTCGGCCACTCTCGACGAAGTGCTCCGACACTGGGATTTTGAAACCTGCTGGGGCTGGGATTTTCCCGCCATGGCCATGACGGCGGCGCGGCTGGGACGGCCTCGGGACGCGGTGGACCTTCTCCTCATGGATACGCCGAAAAACACCTACTGCCTGAATGGCCACAACGCTCAGGGCAAGGACGCTCGCCTGCCCCTCTATCTTCCCGGCAACGGCGCCCTTCTCCTCGCCGTCGGCATGATGGCCTCAGGCTGGGAAGGCTCGGGCGACAAGCCCGCGCCGGGCTTCCCCGACGACGGATCGTGGAAGGTCAGGGTCGAGGGAATCAGCCTTATTCCATGAGTTGTGAAAAGACCTTCTCCCTTCCTCGACTAGGAGTTGGAGCGCATCACCATCACTGGAGCTGCAGTTTGCGAATGGTATGGTTGTCGCAGTCCGCGACATAGATTTTTCCTGACGCGCTCACCGCTATCCCCGTAGGCCCTCTGAATGTAGCCGTGAAACCCGCCCCATCGGCTGAGCCGGCTGTGCCTGTTCCCGCTATCGTTGTAACAAGCCCATCGGGGCTAATTTTCCGAATGGCGTTATTCCCTGTATCGGCGACGAAAACATTTCCATCGCTATCAACGGCGACGCCGAAAGGATTATTGAACGCCGCGGTCGATCCTGGCCCATCTATAAGGCCGCCCGCCGCTCCCGAACCCGCCAGGGTCGTGACGACACCCTCAGGGCTCATCTTCTTGATCTTGTTGCTGCCTCCGTCCGCTATGTAGAGATTTCCGTCCTTGTCGACCGCAACTCCCCCTAGCCCTTTAAAGCTCGCCTGCGCGCCTGTGCCGTCAGCATCGCCGTCATTGTTGCCGGCGGGCGTGGTCACAACCCGCGCTGGTGTGCCTTTTCTTATTCTATCTGACCAGTAGTCGCTCACATAGACATTGTCATCCTTGTCGACGGCTAGACCTGTCGGATACCAGAAGTAAGCGGCATCCGCGGTGCCATTCTGGATACCCGTAGTCCCAGCCTTTCCCGCCCAGGTGCTCACAGCTTTAGCGGTGTTTATTTTCCGTATTACATGATTTTCCTGGTCTGTCACAAAGAGTTCCCCAGTCTTATTTATACCGACTGCATATGGCTGATTGAACTTCGCCGTCGTACCGGATCCATCCAGGTATGATGGGGTCGCGCTTCCCTGAGGGATGTCTTGAACAACACCCGCGTAGGTGGCGACGGTGTTCAGAAAAGTGTCGATCTTCCTCACGACGTGGTTGTTCACGTCGGCCACGTAGAGATACTGGCCAGTGCTGTCCAGGCATATCCCATGGGGATTCCTGAATCGCGCCGCGCTCAGTGAGCCATCCGCATGACTGCCGACACCCGCTGAACCCGCCAGAGTGCTCACCTGATAGCTCGCAGGAGCCACAGTCGTTGTCGTGGAAGTTGTTGTGGTGGTTTCCGTGTCGTCTTCTATAAGGTCGCAGGAACTCAGGGCGAATACTCCAATGAAAAATGCAAAGAAAACCAGTACTGCGCATAGCCGGTGTTCTATTTTTCATGGTGGCTCCCGATGGTGATCCTTTGCCTTGATACAACCCATGGTAATGCAGATGTGTCGTCAATGCAAAAAAATGCTCATCGGAATCACATGTCCCAAGGCTCCTGGGCTATGGGGGCTTCGTTCAACCGCTTCTTGATCTGCCGCCATTGAGGAAGGTGGAGGGTCATGAGCTCCTTGAATCGCGCATCGTGGCGCCGCTCCAGCAGGTGGACCAGCTCGTGGACGACGACATACTCTAGGCATTCGGGCGGCTTTTTCGCGAGTTCCAGGTTGAACCAGAGGCGCCTGGCCTTCACGTTGCAGCTGCCCCATCGGGTTTTCATCTTGCGCACGCCCCAGGAAGCGGCTTTTACGCCGAGCGCAGGCTCCCACTTCGCGATCAAGGGAGCTATCCCGAGCTTCAGCTGCCTGCAGTACCAGCGGTCGAGGAGGTCCCGTCTATGCGCGGCATCGGATCCGGCGCGTACGGCCAGCTCCATCGTCGCCAATCCTTTCAATGCGACGCCCTCGCGTCCCGGTATTTCCTTCAGCTCCAGCATGTATTTTCGACCCTGAAACCACTCTGTCTCGCCGTTCACCATCTCGCGTTCCGACTGGCGGGGCTGGCCGGCGAACTTCTCCTGGTGGTGCTTGATCCAGGCGAGACGCTCGATCACCGCGAGCCTGATGGCCTCTTCGCCCACCCAGAACGGCACGGCCAGACGAACCCTGCCGTCCGGCGGGTAAACGGTGATACGCAGCTGACGTATCGCCTTTCGGACAACCTCTATCTGGATGCCCTCCACTTCGATGAAGGATGACTTGAAAATCTTCATTGCGCTTTCTTATTTCGAGATTGGATTTGACGTATCGCCCTCACTTTTCAACCTCCGAACCCCTAATGTTTGCACCGAAGTTTGCGCCGAAGTTATCCCCGACCCTGTCACCCATTATTATCCTAAACACTATGCCAGGTTTCACTAGTGGATGAACAGTCTGCTCTATGGTTATTGACACTCCCGGATTCCTCCCCCACCATTGCGGCGTAGCGGAAGCCACCGAAGCATACATCGCAGGAGAATTTCGATGAAGAATCTGTTCCGCATCAGTGTCTTCGCCATCATCGCCCTGAATCTGGGCGGGACACTCTTCGGACTGAGCCCGGGCATTCCCCTCTTTGTCGCCGCTGTGGCGGCCCTCGTCTCGGGTTTTCCCTTGATGAGCAGGGGCTTCCAGAAGGCCGCCGCCGTATTCCTGATCCTGGGTATCGCCATGCTCGCCCTGGGGCGCCAGCCCTTCGAGCTATGGATGAAGTCGGCTTCCTCCATGACCAACATCATCGCCATCGTGGCCGTGATGCAGACCTTCTCCGTGCCGATACGGGTGGGGGGCTACGACAAGGCGATCAAATCCTGGATGGAAGGACGATTCAAGCGGAAATCCTCCCTCTTCCTCTTCATGACCCTCACCATCCACATCCTGGCCAGCTTCCTCAACCTGGGCACCCTCCCCGTGACGGTGGGCCTTTTCGAAACGACCCTGAAAGCCCGCGTCGCCGACTGGAGGCGCTTCTATGCGCGAGCCGCCACGCGAGGCTACGTCCTCGCCGCCCTCTGGTCGCCGGGAGCCGTGAACCTCTCCCTTGTCGTGCAGGCGAGCGGGCTGACATGGTCGAAGGTCTTCGTGCCCGGCTTCATCCTCGCCTTCCTGGGGATGGGGGTATCCTATCTCGTGGAGATTTTCGGAAGGCACAGGAATGAAGCTTTGTTGGATGAGTGCGTCGACGTAAAACCACCTGTCGACTGTGAAGCGACCGAGGGCGGCCGGATCATCCACATCCTCGCCGTCGCTGGGTCCTTTGTTCTGGTGGCCGCCCTCCTTGAATGGCTCCGTATCGGGGCCGCGTCGGGAAGGACGGTTCTGGCGGGCGCCCTCATCGTCACCTGCTGGATTTCGAGCCAGGCCAGGCGGCCGGGCATTAAAGAAGCCCTCAAGGCGCAGTGGCTCCAGGGCACCCTGAAGGTGGCCGACATAGCGCCCTTCTTTGTCGCCATGGGAGTATTTTCGGGCGCCCTCGAAGTATCGGGCCTGCTCGAGCAGGCGGCGCCCTTTCTCAAATCCGCCGCGGGTTCACTGGGAGCGGCTTCCATCATCTTTATCGCCCTGGGAATCGTCGCGGGCTCCATCATCGGCCTGCATCCCTTCATCACCATCGTGCTGTTCGGACAGGTGCTGGCCCTCATAGCCCTGCCCCTCCCGCCCATCACGGTAGCCCTGTCGCTCGCCGTCGGAGGGGCGGCAGCCTATATGGTTACACCCTTCGCGGGCGTCATCATGACGATATCCAGGCTTATCGACACCAGGGCTGTCGACGTGGCCCTGCGCTGGAACTGGCGCTTCAGCATCCTCTTCCTGACCGCTGGGCTTCTCTACGCCTTCGGTTGGGGGGCACTGTTCGGCTGAGCCTGCCGCTCGAGAGTGAGGATGAGAAGCCTTTTCAGTTCACTCACACATTAGGTTCGGATTATGTGATAAAAATCACATAATCTTGACCAATTGTGTGATTTCTAGAGTTCGCCCGGGAAAAACTGGAAAATTTGGTACTGGTAATCTAATTAGGTATTTAATTAGGTATTATAGAACTCCGGCCTGCGCTCGGCGAAAACGTCGTTCATGGCGTTGATGCGCTTGTTTCTCGCGAGGCTGGGGTCGATATCGGCGACGAGGACGGCCTCCCCGGTCTTGGGTCCGCGCAGGAGGTATTCCCCTTTGGGCGACACGAGGACCGATTCCCCGGTGAAGGTGAGGGCTTCGGCTTCGCGGGCCTCGGTGCCCACGCGGTTGGCCGTGGCGATGAAGACGCGGTTCTGCACGGCCTGGGCGAAGTCGGCCTGCTGGCAGGAGAGCATCACCAGGTTGGAGCAGTGCGCGATGATGTCGGCGCCAGCGAGGGCCAGGATCCTGAAGCTTTCGGGAAAGAACCAGTCGAAGCAGATAGCCATTCCCACTTTTGCGCCTCTGAACTCGAAAAGCGTGAAACCCAGATCGCCCGGCGCGAAAAAGAGCCTTTCCTTGTAGAAGAGGTGGGTCTTGCGGTACAGGTATTCCCGCCCGTCGGGAAGGACAGCGAGGGAAGAGTTGTAGAGCCGACCATCAGCGGCTTTTTCAGGAAAGCCGAAAACGATGCCGGCGTCGAGGCGCCGCGATGCCTTCCTGAAAGCGTCGATCGACTCGCACTCGAGAGGATCGGCGAGGCTCGCGGCTTCATCCGTTGAAACGAACTGGTAGCCCGAGTAGGAAAACTCGGGGAGGATGTAGAGGTCGACCGGCGCCGATGGAGCGCGCGCTGCTGATTCCATCTGCGCGACGAGCGATTCCACATTGGCCTTTTTCTCGCCGAAAACGGGGTGGTTCTGTATCAGGGCTACGCGCATGTGGCCTCCTCTCTAACTGTATCTCTCACTCATCAGTGTCATTCATCCTTGTCGAAAGGCATGCCCAGCGCCGCGGGGGGCGTGGCGTTGAGCGCCATCAGAACCTTCGCCACGTCGCGCCGCACGGATTCGGGCAGCCGCGCCAGGGTTCTCTCCACCCACTCCGCGTTGCTGATGTTGACGAGGAGGAGGGTGAGGATCATGAGGGGGAAGGGCGCTACCTGCAGCACCTGCGAGGGGACGTTGGGCATGAGGGGCTGCAGCACGAGGCCGAGCCACTGCAGGAGCGAGAAGAAATACGCCCCGATCGCTGCCCTGAAGGGCTTCCAGCCGCCGAATATGGTGATCGAGAGGATGATCCAGCCGATGCCGTCCAGGCCCGAGATCGTGCCCTTCCAGCCCGCCTTCACCGAGAGCGAATAGATGGGGCCGGCCAGCCCCGCTATCGCCCCGCCGAGGATCGTGTAGACGTAACGCAGGCGGTTGACGTTCGCCCCGCGCACGTAGGCCGCCCTGGGATTCTCGCCCAGACCTTTCAGCATTATGCCGGGTTTCGTTCGCTCCATGTAGAACCAGGAGAGGATGATGAGGAGGAAGCTCGAGTAGGTGACGATATCGTGGCGGAAGAAGAGGGTGCCGATCACGGGGATGGAGCTTAAGGACGGTATAGGCAGGAGGTTGAGCCTGGGGCCGGGCATTCCCATGATGGGGTTGCCCAGGAAATAGGCGAGGTCGCGGCAGAGCATTGCGAGCACGTAGCCGACGGCCACCTGGGACTGCTTGAGGGTGATGCTCGTGAAGGCGACGACAAGGGCGACGGCCGCGCCGATCGCCGCGCCTGCGAGGAATCCCAGCGCCAGGCTGCCCGTGGCGAGGGAGGCGGCGAAGCCGCCCATGGCCGAGAGGAGGATCATGCCGTTCATCGCCAGGTTGGTGACACCGGCTTTTTCGGTGATGGTTTCGCCGAGGACGCCGAAGAGTATGGGCGCCGAGGAACTCAAGACGCCTGAAAGGCCGAAGAGCAGGGCGTCGTTGGTCATGGATTCCCCCTCTTTTTCTGGAACTTCATCCGCAGTCCGTTGCCGATGAGGACGAAGAGGACGAGGAAGCCCTGTATCACGCCCGCGAGGGAGGAATCGAGCTTGAGCACGATGGGCAGCTGTATCGATCCCACGGTGAGGGCAGCGAAGAAGAGGGCGACGGGGCCGGCCCAGACAGGGCTGAAATTGACGAGCATGGCCACCATGAGACCCGTGTAGCCGTATCCGCTCGAAATCGAGGGGATGAGGCGATGGTAGACCGATGTCACCTGGACGGCCCCGGCCAAGCCCGCGAAGGCGCCGCAGAGCGCGAAGGAGAGGAGCATGTGCTGCCAGGTGGGTATGCCGAGGAGATATGCCGATTTCGGATTCTTACCCACCGCCTTGAGCCTTAGGCCGAAATAGGTGCCCCGCAGCAGGACCAGGGCGATGACGATGGTGACAGCGGCCATGGTGAGGGGTATTGGGGCGAGCCGCGACTGGGCCGAGAGGGTAGGCATCCATAATGTGGGCTCGAAGGGGAGGGTGCCCGACATGGAAGCGACGCCGGGGCGTTTCCATGGGCCGAAGATGAGCCAGAGATTGAGGGCCGTGGCCACGAAGTTGAGCCCGAGGCCGCCGAATATCTCGTTCACGCCGCCGAAGGTTTTCAAGGCTCCTGCCAGCAAGGCCCAGAGAATGCCGCCCAGCATGCCCGCCGCGACGGAGAGGGCAATGACAGCTCCCGGCGGCAGGGCTGTGCCCTGGAGGGTCCGCATAGCCCAGGTGCAGAATATGGCGCCCAGGGTGATCTGCCCTTCGATGCCGATATTCCACAAGCCCCCGGTAAAGGTGAAGAGAAGGCCAGCCGTGGCGAGGATGAGGGGAACCCAGGAGACGAGGACGTTGGCGGCAACGTTGGGCGACCCGACCGCGCCCTGGACGATGTTCCTGTATGCGAGGAAGGGATCGTTGCCCGTCAGGGCGACGATGGCCGAGGTAAGGAGAAGCGCGAGGAAAACGGAGCCTGCGCCGAAGGCCAGTTTCGTGCCTTTGCCGTCACGCATGGCTCGCCTCCCTGAATGATTCCCAGCCGACGCCGCCTATGAGTTCGCCCAACTTCTGGACGTTGAGCGACTCCGCGTCGATGGCGGGGGAGACCTTGCCCGCGAAAAAGACGAGAACCTTGTCGCTGTACTGGAGGATTTCGTCGAGATCCGAGGACAGGAAAAGGATGGCCGTTCCCGATGAGCAGCGCTCTTTTAGCTTTCCCCAGATATAGATAGTGGACTCGATGTCCAGGCCCCGGGTGGGATGCTCCACGAGTATGAGGGAGGCCTTTTCGGGAAGGAGGGAAAGCAGGGCACGCTGCTGGTTGCCTCCCGAGAGGGATTCCACGGGGCTGTCGGGCTTGCCCTTGATGTTGAAGGCCGAAATGCGCTCTTCCGAGAGCATGTCGGCGGCTTTTCTGTCGATAAAAGCGCCTCTGGGCTTTACTGAGAGGGTAAAATGCTCGGCCAGGCTCAAGCCGGGAACAAGGCCTTTTTCGAGCCGCGCCGCGGGCAGGTAGGCAACGCCCATCCGCTTGTAGTCGTGGTAGGTCTTGCCATTCATGGGCTTTTCGTCTTCGTCGAGGCAGAACTGCCCGCCAGCGGGTTCCACGAGGCCTCCGCAGGCTCTCAGGAAGAGATCCTGGCCCGAACCTTCCATGCCGGCGATGCCGATGATTTCTCCCGCCCTGACCTCGAGATTCACGTCCCTGATCCTGAGCCGGATGGAATCCACCGAGCCAGTCTTGACGCTGAGCACTTTCCTGCCTGGCACACTGCTGGACTTGGGCGCGAGCTCCACTTCCTTGCCGAACATCATGCGCACGAGGGCCGCCTTGTCGAAGGGCGCTTCCATGGCGCCGACGAGGGCTCCCTGCCGCAGGATGGCGGCCCTCGAGCAGAGGGCTTCCACATCCTCGAGCTTGTGGGAGACGAAGAACACCGTCATGCCCTCGGAAGCGAGCGTGCGGAGGGCCGCGAAAAGCTTTTCCTTCTGCGTCTGGCTGATGCCAGTCGTCGGTTCGTCGAGGATGAGGACCTTGGCGCCCAGCCAGAGGAGGCGCAGGATCTCGAGCTGCTGGCGCTCGCCGACCGTCAGGGAAGCGACGCGGGCGTCGGGGGAGAGGCTGAAATCGAAACGGGCCGAGAGGGCTGCAAAGTCGGCGAGCGCCTTGCGGCGATTCGGCACGAGGCCTCCCGGGCTCCCCAGGAGAAAATCGTCGATGACGCGGAAAGGGGGGAAATCGAGGGGGTCCTGATGGAGCATGCCGATGCCGTTCCTGATGGCGTCGTCGGGGGAGTCGATCCGCAGGGCTCTTCCGTCGAAGAGCATTTCGCCCGAATCGGGCCGCAGAAAGCCCGAAAATATCTTCATCAGGGTGCTTTTGCCCGCCCCGTTTTCGCCCAGGATGCCCTGGATGCTGCCGGGGGGAACGGTCAGCGAAATCGAGTCGTTGGCCTTGAGGGCGCCAAAGCATTTGGTTATTTTGCGCAGTTCAATCGTCATCGAGCACCTTTGAAAACCGGAAAATATGACAGCCCGGAAAATCTTTCGATTCCCGGGCTGCCTTTGTGTCGCTCTATCGTTTCATCACTTCGACACGCTCTGTCCCGTCATGCCCTGGAGGAGCTGGGGGAGGTACCATATCTGCTGGTCGGTTGCTTTCTGGCCGGCCTTGAGATAAACGGATCCATCCTGAAGGTTCATCGGGCCGCTCCAGAGGTTCAAGCCCTTGGCGAGCTCGCCGATAAACCTGTCGACGCCGTCGGAAGCTTCCTTGCTGAGATTTCCCTTGACGAAGCCCACGGATCCGGTGTCGGGATTGTTGATGTCCTTCCAGTCGGGATCGTTCCACTCGAAGCGGGCTTTCCAGGTTCCTGCCATGGCTTCCTTTACGGCCTTCGCGTAGGCGGGGCCCCAGTTGAAATAGGGAACGCCGAGGGAAACGCCCTTGCCCTCGTCCATGGCCTTGGAATAGTCGTAGGGGATGGCCCAGACTTTCTTGCCCTGGGCGGTGAACTTGGCGGCTTCGGCCACGGCTTCCGTGGTGTCGATGCCCGATATGACGACGTCGCAGCCCGAATTGAAGAACTCGTCGGCCACCTGGGTGGGGTCGGCGGTGACGCCGGGGATATTGAACCAGAAACCGATCCAGGTAACGCGGAACTTGAGCTGGGCTGGGTCCTTCTTGAGGTAGTTGACCCAGGCGTATTTGGCGCCGAGGTAGGCGGAGGCGGCCAGGCGCCTTGTCTCATCGTTGATGAGGGGGCCGAGGAAGCCGATCTGGCCTGTCTTGGTGGTCATGGCGGCGGCGACGCCTGCTGCCATCTTCATGTATTCCATCTTGCCCATGATGTTGATCATGTTGGCCATGGGCTTGTAGGCCTTGCCATCCTTCCACTGCTGGTCGCCCGTGGTCATGATGACGAAGATGTCGGGATGGGCGGAAGCGAATTTTACCGCCTCGTCCATCATGTCGTCCGACGAGAAGCAGATGAGCTTGGCGCCCTGGGCGACGAGGCTTTCTGCCAGCTGGGACACCGTTGTGCCCGGCCTGTCGGCGGAGTTGGCCTTGTCGATGTAGACGAGCTTGGTGCCCGGCACCTTGGCGAGCACATACTGCATGCCGTCGTAGTTGGCCTGGCTCCAGCCGCGGTCGTTGTAGGGCCCGACCATGACGAGGCCGATGGTGAGATTCGCGCCGGCCGCCTTTGGTGCGGCTTGGGCGATGACCGGCATGCATAGGACGGCGATCAGCGCCGCCAGGATGAGGATGCGGAAGCTTTTCATCATTTTCTCCTTGGCCGTCTGAGGTTTTATTTGATGGAACCCGCGGCCTCGATATTCCCTCCGATTATAGGGTCCCGCCGCGAGTAACGGAAGCGGAAAACCGCCTCAATCGAGATGAAATACTCGAGTGAGGGGTTTTGATACCGGGGAATGGTCGGGATTCGTCTCCATGATGTCCCCCATGTAGTCCCACCACTTCCGCACGATAGCCTTTCTGGGGAGATCGTCGGCGGTGGAATCGTCGGCGCGGGTCTGGAGGGCGAAGAGAAGGAGGCTCTCCGGGTCGAGATAGATTGAATAATCGGATATGCCAGCGGCCTTGAGCTCGGCGAGCATCTCCGGCCAGATGGCGTCGTGGCGGCGCTTGTATTCGGCTTCGTATCCCGGCTTCAGTTTCATGACAAAGGCTCTGCGTTCCATGCTTTTCTCCTGTCTGCCTCTATGCCGCGGGGCGCCGCTCAGCGTGTCGTGATCGTCGCCCGGTAGTTTTCGACTTCCCAATTCCTGATGAAGTCGATGGATTCCTGGCTCATGGGCAATGGGCCGCCGAAGGCGCGGCTGTAGACCGCCACCCTGCTGGAATCCACGAAGAGGTCGAGAGCGCGCGAAGCGGCCAGGATGGCCGCTTCGCGCGAGCCTTGGCCTATAGCGAAGACCCCGCAGTCCCGAACGAGAACAATGCGCGGGGCCTTGCCGTTCCGCCGCAGATAGTCGGTCCAGGCGGCCTCGAGCGCTTCGACTCCGTCGACGCGCAGGTATTCGTGGCCGGCGTAGACGATGTGGTCGGGGCTGAAGGGCCGGGAAAGCGGTGCGAAAGCAGCGGCCGAGGCCGCGAATCCAAGGATCATCCTGTCGGCGCGATGCAGTATGGATGCCTCGGCCCCGGCGAATGTCCGCAGCGCGGCCTGGAAGGCGGCGATGGCGCCTGAGTCGACCGCTGTGGCTCTTTCGTCGGGCTTGGCCTCCGCGGCGCTCGGCATTCGGCCCTCGATTTCGGCTTCAAGCTTGGCGATGATCGAATCCGATAAGGCCACCACCTCTTCAGGGCTCTCCCCCGCGACGAGAAGGCCGTGGTTTTGCATGAATATGAAGGCAGGCGCCCTGCCTCTCAGCGTCCTGAATTCGGCGAAAATGCCGCTCACGGTTTTCGCGAGGATATAGCCTGGATCGACAAGGGGCACCCAGATGCCTTCGTTGCCGAAGAGGCGTCGAAAGGCGGCCTCGCCCTCGCGGCCGCAGGTGAGGCCGTTGACGATAGCCGGGTGGGTATGCACGACGAAGGCCTGCGGGAAGAATCCGTGGAGGAGGGTTTCCACCGAGGGGCGTTTCGTCTCGCCGGGAACCCTGGCGGCCATCAGGTCGGCGAGGGCTTCCTTTTCGCGTGCTGCGCTGTCGGCCGGGTAGGTTTTTTCCCAGATGGCGTCGAGGCGGGCGCGGTCCATCTCGCAGAATCCCGATTCGTCGATGGAGGCCAGGGCGTACCCCGAAGCCTTCACGTAGAGCCTGTCGGCTGTCTTCCAGGAAGTGTTGCCGCCGCCCGCGAGAACCCAGGCCGGGTCGCCGCCGAAGCGGCGGGAGAGGGCGGCAAGGCGGGCGAGAGGCTTGTCCTTGGTGGTGGTCATGCTGCTCAGCTCCTCGACGCGAGAACGGTCTTGGAATATGAAGCCACTTCGCCTGAGAATTCGCGATCGGCGGGCTTGTCCTCGCGCCGGCAGAATTCGTCCCAGACGGCTCCCCAGGGCAGGCCGCGCTCCTCCTCGAAGATGGCGAGTCGGGCGAATCCGTCGCCGCGGGCCTCGGCTGCCGCCAGAAGCTCGCGCGGCTCGAGGAAGGCCTTGAGGAAGGCTTTGCGCGCCGCCCGCGCCCCTATGGCCCAGGCGCCGATGCGGTTGATGGATGCGTCGAAGTAATCGAGACCGAGCCTGATCCTGTCGAGGGCTCGCGAGCGGACCACTTCCTCGGCCACTTCGGCCAGCTCGTCCCCGTTGACGAGGACGTGGTCGGAGTCCCAGCGCACGGGGCGGGAAAGGTGGATGAGAAGGCCGGGAACGAAGGGCAGGACGGCCGAGACCTTGTCGGCGACGCTCTCCGTCGGATGGAAATGCCCCATGTCCATGGTGAGGTATATCCGGCGGGTGGCGGCGTAGCCGAGGTAGAAGTCGTGGGAGCCGGCGGTGAAATATTCAGCCCCGATGCCGAAAAGCTTGCCTTCGACGGCATCCTCCACGAGGTTGGTTGAAATCTTATCTTCATAGACCCGGTCGAGCGACTCGACGAGCCTGGCCCTATAGTCCCCGCGCGAGGCTGTCTTGTCCTTGGAGCCGTCGGGAATCCAGGTGTTGTTGACGCAAGGGGAACCCTGGGCGGCTCCCATGGCGGCGGCGACGCGACGAGAGCGCTTAACGTGCTCGACCCAGAAATCGCGCACGGAAATCTCTGGGTGACAGAGAGTCCATCCGGAAGCGGCCAGAGGATGGGAAAAGAGGGTGGGATTGAAGTCGAGGGGGAGCTTCCGGGCCTTGGCCCAGTCCATCCAGCCCGAGAAATGGGCGGGCTCGAGGGCGTCGCGGTCGACGGCCTTGCCGCCGAATTCCCCATAGATCGCGTGGAGGGAGAGCCTCAAGGATCCCGGCACAAGGGCGCGCACCTCGTCGATGTCGGTCCGCAGTTCGCCTATGTTCCGCGCCTTGCCCGGGAAGTTGCCCGTCACCTGTATGCCGCCGCCGTCGAGGGAGGCGCCGGCCCGCTCGAAGCCGCCCACGTCGTCGCCCTGCCAGCAGTGGAGGGAGAGGGGCAGGGCTGCGGCGGCGACAAGAGCCGCTTCCGCGTCGACACCCAGTTCCCCGTATCGCTCGACGGCGCTTTCAAAGGCCGCCTTGTCATGTTTCCTGTTCATCGTTTTACTCCGCTTCGCGCCCCTGATTTCGCCCGTCCCGCCCTCAGGGAAGCCCTCAGTCCGTCGGTGAACTTGGGCAGGAGGATGGCGACCACCAAAAGGACGCCTGTTATGATATTCATCACTTTCCCGGGCACGTTCAAGACGCCCATGCCGAATTTCATGTAACCGAGGAGGAAATTCGAAATTATGACGCCGGCGATGTTGCCCTTGCCGCCCGTGATGGCTATGCCGCCGAGGACGACGATGGTGATGACGTCAGTGTCCCAGCCCGAGGCTATGTTGGGCCGCGTCGAGCCGATGCGCGAGGTGAGCATGACGGCGGCGATGCCGGCGGCGAGACCGCTCGCGGCGAAGGCCAGCATCCTGACCTTGTCGACGGGGACGCCCGAGAAGCGCGCCGCCGTCCTGTTGTTGCCGACAGCGTAGACGTGGCGGCCGTACACCGTCCTGTTGAGGACGACGCCGCAGAAGAGAGCCGCCACGATGAAGACGAGAAGTTCGAA
Organism: uncultured Treponemataceae bacterium; assembly: GCA_964468155.1. Taxonomy (GTDB): domain Bacteria; phylum Spirochaetota; class Spirochaetia; order Treponematales; family Rectinemataceae; genus CAYXUF01. The sequence continues at coordinate 15,092 of CAYXUF010000007.1, read as the reverse complement.
GGGCACGAGGCTTGTGCCCAGGTAGCCCTGGCCGAAATAGGCGAAACTCGCGGGGTATTTCGTATAGGCCTGGTCGCCCAGCACCGCGTTCGCAATCCCCCTGAAGAGGGAGGAGGAGCCGAGGGTTACGGCGATGGAGGGAATGGCGAGCCTCGTGATGAGGAGGCCATTGAAGAGGCCGGCGAGAAGGCCGACGCCGAGGCCTATGGCCACGATGGTGAGGGTGTCGGCGCCGCCCGAGCTCGCCATGCCCATGAAGAGGCTCGAAAGGGAAATGATGGACGATACGGATATGTCTATGTCGCCGAGGAGAATGACAAACATCATTGGCAGCGACATCACGGCCTTTTCCATAAAGTTGAAGGTCGTGTCGAAGAGGTTCACCGGATCGAGGAAATAGGGGGAGAGGAGGGAGTTTCCGACGAACACGAAGATGAAGATGAGGAAGAGCATCGATTCCCAGCGGAGAAGAAAATCGGCCAACTTTCGGGGGCCGCTCAACGTTGTGAGTCGCGTCGTTTCGACGAATCCCGTGCCTGAGTCGCTCATCGTGCCCTCCCCGCCGCGAAGGCTTTCTTGTTGCGCCGGTCGATGATCGTGTTGGCGACAACGGCCGTCAGGATGATAAAGCCCTGGATGGCCATCTGGAGGAAGGGAGAGAGCCGCAGGACGGGAAGGGCGTTGTTGACGACGCCGAGGAAGAGTGAACCGAGGACAACGCCGAGGATGGTCCCCGATCCGCCAGCGATGTTGACGCCGCCCAGGACGGCGGCCGCCACCGTCTGCATCTCGAATCCGGATGCCGTCTCGTTCTGGGCTATGCCGTAGCGCGAGACGTAGAGAAGGCCGGCGAGCCCGGCGAGGGCTCCCGAAATAATAAAGACGATGATTTCCACCTTCTTCTGGCTCACGCCGGCGAACCGGGCGGCCGTCGGGTTGCCGCCGATGGCGTATATGTCCCTGCCCGATCGCGTGTAGCGCATAAAGAGGTGGGCGAGGAGGGCGACTGCGAGAGCAGCCCAGAACATGTGGGGCAGGCCGAGGCTCAATCCTTCGGGAATTTTGCGGAAGCCTTCCGTCATCTCGTTGGCCGTAACCCATTGGCCTTTGGAGAGGAGGAATACGAGGCCTCTGTAGGCGCTCATCATGCCCAATGAAGCGATGAGGGGTGGCAGTTTTCCGAAGGCGACGAGGATGCCGCCGATGCCGCCGAGAGCAGCGCCCGCCGCGATGCTGAAGGGCATGAAGAAGGCCGTGGGCAGTCCAGGCTGGAACTGGTTGAGCATGGCCGCCGCCATGCCCGCCAGAGCCATCGTCGAGCCTACCGAGATGTCGATGCCGCCGATGAGGATGACGCCGAACTGCCCGATGGCCACGATGATGAGGATGCAGGAGTCGACGACGATGTTGAGGAGGCTTTTCGGGGCCACGAATCCGGGGGCCCGCAGGGATACCGCCAGCGTGAGGATGACGATGAGGAGACAGAGGGTCGTCTCCTTGCGCTTCAACAGTTTTTTCATGCCTCTTCCCCCGCCAGGCCCTTGGCCGCGCCCGCTCTTGTAGCCGCACCTGTGGCATCGCGACTGGCTGCGCCTGTTGCGGCCTTGAGGATGTTCTCCTCGCTCGCCTCGGCCCTGTCCATCAGGGCGACAAGCCTGCCTTCGTGCATCACCGCCACCCGGTCCGACATGCCCAGGATTTCGGGCAGTTCGGAAGAGATCATGATGATGGCCATGCCCTCGGCCGCCATGCCCGACATGAATTCGTGGACAGCCGCCTTCGTCCCCACGTCGATGCCCTTGGTGGGCTCGTCGAGGATGAGGATGCGCGGCTGGGTGGCCAGCCACTTGGCCAGGACCACTTTCTGCTGGTTGCCGCCCGAAAGCGTGAGCGCCTCGATATCCCAGCCCGCCGCCCTGATCTCCATCTTGGCGCCATATTCGCGGGCGAGGGCGGCTTCCTTCTTCGCCGCGACGAAACCGGCTTTTGCGAGGCTCGCCGTCTGGGGCAGGCAGATATTGTTCGCGATGGAGAGGGGCAGGACGAGGCCCTGGCCCTGCCTGTCCTCGGGCACGTAGGCGAGTCCGTGGGCGAGGGCCGCGCAGGGATCCGCGAAGCGGACTTTTGTGCCTTCGAGGAAAATTTCGCCCGAATCGAGTGGATCGAGACCGAGGAGGGATTTCATGATCTCGCTTCTCCCCGCGCCCACGAGGCCGAAAAAGCCGAGGATCTCGCCTTTTCTGAGCGAAAAGCCGACATCCCTAAAAGAGCGTCCCGAGCTGAATCCTTCTATCCTTAGGATTTCCTCGCCTATCTCGGCCTTTCGCTTGGGGAACATCTGGCTCAGTTCGCGGCCGGCCATAAGGCGGACGAGGGAATCGATCGTGGCGTCCTTCATGAGGCCGGAACCGATCAGCTTGCCGTCGCGGAGCACGGTGTAGGAGTCCGCTATGGCGAAAAGTTCGTCGAACTTGTGGGAGATGAAGAGGATGGCCGTACCGCTGTCGCGGAGCTGGCGGACGATCTTGAAGAGATCCTCAGTCTCGCGAATTGAGAGGGCGCTTGTCGGCTCGTCCATGATGAGGAGGCGGGCGTTCATCGAAAGGGCGCGCGCTATGCCCACCATGTGGCGCTGCGCGACGGAGAGTTCCGAAACCATGGCGTCGGGGTCGACGTCCAGTTCGATACGCGCGCAGAGCTCCCTGGTTTTTGCCCGCATGCCGGGCCAGTCGAGAAGGCCGATGCCGCGCTTCCGCAGCATGTGGCCCGAGAAGACATTCTCGGCGACCGACAGGTCGGGGAACATGATGGGTTCCTGATGGATGGCGACGATGCCCGTAAGCTGGGCTTCGACCGTGGAGGAGAATTTCCGCTCCCTTCCCTCGAAGTCGATGCGCCCGGCCGTGGGTCTGTAGAGTCCCGTGAGGACTTTCACGAGGGTAGACTTACCGGCCCCGTTCTCGCCGATCAGGGCGTGCACTTCACCCGGCCGGACCGAGAGGTCCACATCGTCGAGGGCCTTGATGCCGGGGAAATACATCGAGATGCCCCGCATCTCGAGAATGTTCGAGTCCACTGGGGATCCTCCTACAAGGAACTATATCGCTGAAATGAAGAGTGCCTTATCGCGCGGCGCGCCGGAATCCGGCGCGCCGCGGCAAAGGCAGTAAAGAATCGAAGCTGCTGCGAAACTCAGAACATCTTGGCGAACTTGGCGACGTTTTCCTTCGTGAAGACGAAGGGAACGCCCATGACAGCGTTGCCGTCCTTGCCGATGGCGATGTCGCCCATGCGTCCGGCTTTCACTACCTCGCCGTCATTTCCCTTCACCTGTCCCTTCACGAGGGCGTAGGCGATGTAGGTGGCGGAGTAGCCGAGGTCGATGGGATTCCACAGGGCGAATTTCCTGGAGATGTCCTTCTCGGTGTAGTACTTCATCTCCGAGGGGAGTCCGAGGCCGGTGAGTTCGACCTTGCCCTTCAGGCCCTTGTCCTCGATGGCTTTTCCGGCTGCCGCGACGCCGACCGTGGTCGGGGAGATGATGCCGCGGAGGTTGGGATAGGATTCGAAGAGGCCCAGGGCTTCGCGGTAGGACTTGTCGGAGAGGTCGTCGCCGTAGACGGTCGCGACCAGTTTCATCTGGCTGTATTCGGGTTTCTTCAGCTCTTCCTTCATCCAGCCGATCCAGGCGTTCTGGTTCGTGGCCTGGCTGGTGGCGGAGAGGATGGCGATCTCGCCCTTCTTGCCGATGAGTTCGGCAATCAGCTGCACCTGCTGGCGGCCGATGAGGTCTTCCTTGGAGGGAACGAGGTCGACGAGGCGGCCGTCCTTGGCTACGCCGGAGTCGAAGGAGATGACCTTGATGCCGGCCTTCATCGCTTTCTTGGCGATGGGAACGAGGGCGTCGCGGTCGTTGGCGGAGATCGCGATGGCGTCCACGCGCTGGGCGATGAGGGAATCGATTATTTCGATCTGTCCCTCGGCGGTCGGGGTCGCGGGACCCTGATAGATGAGCTCGACGTTGCCGAGTTCCTTGGCCGCTTCCTGGCCGCCGTCGCGGCAGGCTTCAAAGAATCCGTTGCCGAGGCCTTTGACGACCATGGCGATGCGGATTTTCTGCTGGGCGAACGCGGCGCCCGAAGCGAACAGGGCGAAGACGAGGAGCAACGCTACAAAACGAAACGCTTTCTTCATACAAGAGCCTCCTGGAGAGATTTTCGACCTCTCAATGGTGAACGCGATTTCACAAACGCGAAATGCCCCGAGTCTACGATTCGAGTGCGGTTCTTCTACGATTTGGCATCCTGCCAGGCATCTTGCTAGGCATCCTTCCTGGTTTCCGAGGGATACTCGCCCAGAATCTCGCGGTAGCGGCGCGAAAAATGGCGAACATCGGCATAGCCGACCGTCTTCGCGGCGTCGGCCACCGATATGCCCCCGGCGAGGAGGAGCTTCCTCGCCTCGCTGACGCGATACCGCGTCAGATAGGACATGAAGGTTTCGCCCATCTTTTTATGGAATATCGCCGAAAGATAGTTGGGGCTCAAGCCGGTAAGATCGGCGAGATCGGCGATGCTCACGTCGGCGTTGAAGTTGCGCGCCACGTAGTCGAGGACGGCGGCGATCGCAGGATCCTGCTCGGGGCTGGAGGGAAGGAGCTTCAGGCGCGCGAGGCAGGCGCGCAGGGCTTCGGGGTCGACGGGCTTTACGAGGTATTCGGTGACGCCGAGCCTGATTGCGCTCTGTGCGTACTCGAATTCGGCAAAGCTGGAAACGATCACCCAGTAGATGCCCGAATACAGAGGAACGCAGCGCCTGAGCGCCTCGAGGCCGTCGATGCCCGGCATCCTTATATCGACGAAGCAGAGGCGGGGCTTCGCGGCGGCGACCATGGCGACGAGTTCGAGCCCGTCAGCCGCTTCGAGAAGGTTTTCAGGGTTGAATCCCTCATCGGCAAGGAAGGACTTGAGAAGGAAGCGCGCTGGCGCCTCGTCGTCGGCGACGATGATTTTCACGTCCTGTTCCCCTCTTCGACCGGCAGGTCAATCGTCGCCGAAAATCCCCCTTCGGGCGGGCTGGAGAGCTCGAGCCGCGCGTCCTTGTAGAGAAGGTCGAGGCGTTTGCTCACGTTGCCCAAGCCCACCCTCTCATGGAGGTGGAGGCTGTCGGAGAGGAAGCGGAGCCGGGCTTCGTCGCATCCCGCCCCGTCATCGCGCACGGCGATGATGAGCCTGCCGCCCTCAACCCTCGCTTCCACGGAAAGTTTTCCGTGGCCGAGCTTGGGCTCAAGCCCGTGGATGAGGGCGTTCTCCACGAGGGGCTGGACGATGAGTTTGGGGATGCGCTCTCCGTCGGCCCTCCCATCCGTGGAGAAGATAAAATCGAAGCGATCGCCGTGCCGCAGTTTCTGCAGCTCGCAGTATTTGCCGAGGAAGGCGAATTCCTCGGCCACGCTGGCCCACTGATCGTGCTGGAGATTGTAGCGGAGCATGTCCTTGAGGGCGATGACGGCCGCCTCCAGCTTTTTCGATTCGCCCATGCGGTTGAGGGCCATGAGGGAAGTGAGGACGTTGTAGAGGAAATGCGGCTGTATCTGGGCCTGAAGAGCCTCGAAGCCCGCGTCCCTCCGCGCGGCGAGGGCGGCGTGGACTTCCACGCTGTCCAAAACCTGGGCCGCGTAGTCGGCTATGGCGGTGAGCCTCGAATATTCGAGATCGGTGAAGCCGCGGTCGTCCCGCGCGAAGAGGAACCAGCCCGCGGTTTTTCTTCGTACGGTCATGGGCAGGATCAGAAGGGAGATGGCGGATTTCTCCAGCTCGAGGGAAGGACTCCCAAGGCTTCCGGCGCTCAGGTCCTTGATGAAAAAGGAAGAATTGGGCGAGGGGAGGATGGCCTGAAAATCGGCGAGCTCCCTGGCGCTGCCCTTGGCCCAGGCCGGCGTGGGATCGAAGCCGGATTTCGCCGCCATCCGCAGATCCCTTCCAGAGCGCAGGAGAACCTGGACACAGCGGGCTCCCCCCTCGCGGAGGAGGGCGTCGGAGAGGATTTCGAATATCGTCTCGGTGGAAGGATCCTCGGGAAGGGCTTCGTTGACGTCCCTCAGTATGGAGGGAATCGATTCGACATTCTTTTTCAGGTCGTCAGCCAGGCGCTGGAAGGCGATGCCCAGGGTGCCGAGTTCGTCTTTGCTGCGTATGGGCACGTGCACCGAGAATTCACCTTCGGCCACCTTGCCGATGGCGCTTTCGAGATTGCGTATCGATGCCAGTATTCCCGACGTGAGCAGAAAGACGACAAGGACGGTGAGGGCGCCCAGGAAAATGACGGCAGTCGCGAATCCGAAGGTGGCGGCCCGCTCAAGCCTTTCCGCCTCGAGCCGTATGCCGTGCACGAAACGGCCGAGAAAGCTCTCGAATATATTGTTGAGGTAGAATGAAGAATCGCGTATGGCTCCGAAAATCCCGTAGAGGGTTTCGTCCTTGCTCTCCTGGATGAGCATGTAGAGATCTCTGTCCTCCGAGGGGGCGAGCTCTCTGGCCCTCTCGAAGAGATCGGAGAGTCGCGCGAATTTCACGAAGGCCATATCGGCGAGAGGGGCTGCGGTCTGGTACGCCGAGGAAAGCCCCTCATCGCGGGCAAGGATGTCGGCTATCGTGGCATCGCCCATGAATGCCTCGTATTCATCGCGGAAAAGGCCTGTCTCATGGGCAAATTCCTTGCCTGTCACAAGGGACCGCGGGGCCAGTACCACGGAGCGCAGGGCCTGGTAGGAATCGGGGGTGAAGAGGTCGAAGACGACGTCCTTGAGGAGGCTGTAGACGCGGCGCGATCGGGCTATGAGGAGGGTGCCGTTCTCGACTACGGTTTTCATCTGCCTCACCTTCGCGAAGGTGGCGACGGAAAGACCCGACAGGGCCATGAAACTTATAAGTTCGACGAGGAGGACAGCCAGGAATTTTGTCCGGATTCGCACCGGGGTACTATAGCACGGCTTTGCGCCGCCGAGCCACTTCCCGCTCGATGAAATCCCTGATGAAGAGGAGTTCCCGCTCGCTTAAGCCCGCTCCCAGAAGAAGATGCTTGGTGCCCACTTCCACCGACAGTTCCTTGGAAGGAGTGCCCGATACCTGCATCTTGGAGGGCACGATCTTTATTTCGCCGATATCCTGGAGAGGCCAGAAATTTATGCGTTCGAAGCCGAGGAGGACGGAGCGGAGATGGAGGCCGTCGTTATCGAGGGCTATGTCGCGACGGGTAAACGCGGGGACCACAACGGTTTTGGCCATGAAGACGCCCACACCCCAGAAAGGGAGGCTGAAGATGGGGAAAAAAATGGGCGCGCGCATCCTCAGGGTCATCGTGGTCCAGAAGGCCACGAAACCTATCCAGAAGGCTGAAAAGAGAAGGCCGGGGATGGCGGGGCTGCGCAATCCCGCGCTGGGAAGCTTGACGAAGCTGATCGCTCCGCCCTCCTCGATGAGCACTTTGGAATCGGCGGGCAGGCTGTCGGGATGAAATTTCTTCCCTGTGGGGGCGCTTTCGGCTTTGGAAGAAGGCAGGCTCGACGCTCCGCGCAGAATCGAGGCGGCCTCGAGGGCCGAGAGTTCGCGCCTGGTGACGTCTGGCTCCAGCCAGGATGCCAGAACGGCCTCCAGCCGGGGCGAAACGTCCACGATGCCCTTCAGGTCGATCTTCAGCCCCTGGGTGGGAAGTTCAGCCGGATTTCGCCCCGTGAGAAGATAGACAGCCGTGGCTGCCGCACCATAGAGATCCGACCGGTGGCTGGCCCTGCCCGCCACCTGTTCGAGAGGGATGTAGCCCGCCGTGCCCACCAGGGTGGCCCCGGGGAAGAGGGCTGTCCGCACCGCGTCCTGGACCCCTGAAAAATCCACGAGGGCGATCGAAGTGTTCGTTCTGAGAATGATGTTGCGGGGATTCACGTCCCTGTGGACCATGGGAGGGCGGAGCGAGCCCAGATAGGCGAGGATGTCGGCGAGTTCGGCGAGCATCGCCTCCACCTCGGTTTCGGCGAATTTTCTGCCCGATTTCGCCACCTTTTCCAGATCCTGTCCCTCGATGTATTCCATGGCGAGCACCAGGCGCAGCCGTCCCTCGCTTTCCGTCTCGAAACTGTCGAAATAGGCAGGGATGCCGGGATGAGAGAGGCTTTTGAGAGCGTCGGCTTCCCTTCTGAAGATATCCACGGCATTCCATGATGCCGCGTCGGCCAGGTCGAGAATCTTGAGCACAGCATCGGGCGCCGCTGTGCCAGCTTCAGGCGCAGCCTCCTGGATGCTTTTCGCCAGCCAGGTTGAGGCCGACATGCCCCTGCCCAGCTGCCTTGTGAGTATGAAATTCCCTATTATATCGTTTTCCTTCACCTTGTGTTCCTCAAGAACTTCGCTTGTTTGTCGCCTATTCCCTCGATTCAGCCCTGTAGTCGGCTATCAGGTTCGCTTTCTTCAGGGATTCGAGGGCTTTGGCCCGCTCGGCCTTGAGGCCCAGTTCTTCATAGGTGTCGGCGAGGTTGAACCATGCTTCGGCCAGGCCTGAATCGATGCCCGTGGCTTTTTCGAAGCAGCGCCGCGCCTCGGTATACTTGGATTTTCGGAAATGTATGACGCCCAGGTCGTTCCAGGCCTGGGCAAAGTCAGCCTGAGCTTCCAGGGCCTGCCTGTAGAGATCGGCGGCAGTTTCGAAGTCGTCTTCCTCGTACGAAAGGAGGCCGAGGGCGTGGGTGAACTCGGGGTCTGCCGGCGAAAGCTCAAGCGCCTTTAGGAGGTCATCCCTGGCTCCCGCCGCATCGCCTGAAAGACGCTTCGCCTCGGCCCTGTTGAAGAGGATGCCTGTCATGGCGGGCTCCATGGCGAGGGCTTCCGTAAAGGATGCTATCGCTTCGGGGTATCTTCCTGAATCCGTTTGCCTGATGCCCCTCACATTGAGTGCAGAGGCTGTCAGCGTCATTCCCGATTGCGGTTCCATGGGCGTCCTCCAACAAAAATATTAAAGCTCTTCAAATAATACTCGACTTTTTGGCAAAGGTCATCATACTGGAGGGGAGGGCAGGGGAGGGGAGGCTTGCATAAAACGGAATGTCTATGTATAATATCAGTATATTATTATCGATACAGATATCTTCATATATAGTTTAGGGGAGGTTTGGCATGCCTGCTGCGGGTATCGAGTTTTCGAGCGAACTGAACGGCTACATCGGTGAATGGGGAAAGAAGCCCGGCGGGCTCATCATGTTGCTCCACAGAATCCAGAACGAATTCGGCTACATCCCCCGCGAGGCCGCGGAAAAGCTGTCCAGGATGGTCGGCCTGCCCCTCGCCAAAATATACGGCGTTATCACCTTCTATCACTTTTTCAAGACCTCCAAGCCCGGCAAATACAGAATTGCCATGTGCATGGGTACAGCCTGCTACCTCAAGGGCGGAAGGGATGTTGTCGACGAGGCTCGCTCCATACTGGGCATAGCCGGCGAGGATGTGACGGACGATGGCCTTTTCAGCATCGACGAAGTGCGCTGCCTCGGCTGCTGCGGCCTTGCGCCCGTCATTCAGGTGGGCGACGAGGTTTATGGCAAGGTCACCAAAGATCAGATGCCGGATATCATAGCGAAGTACAGGAACCTCTAGGCGGCGTCTTTGGCGTCCGCCCCGGCCGTTCCGCGATGCACTATGCCATCGTAGATTTCCTGATCGATATCGCGCAGAACTCCTGTGAGGCTGGCGCCGGGCTTGTCGATATCAGGATCGACGAGGATGAGGCGGGCATCGATATAAGCGTCCGTGACAATGGAAAAGGTATGGACGCGAGCGAACTCGCCCGGGCTGTCGATCCCTTCGTCACCGACGGGATAAAGCACCCGGGCAGAAAGGTGGGCCTGGGCCTTCCTTTCCTGAAGCAGGCCGCGGAGCAGGGTGGCGGCCGCTTTTCCATCGTTTCGGAGAAGGGAAGGGGCACGGAGGTGGCGTTCCGCTTCGACAAGGGGAACCTTGACTGTCCGCCCCTCGGCGATCTGCCGGGAGCCCTGCTCTCGGTTCTGTGCATGCCCGGCGCGCGTGAGTTGAACATTTCGCGCCGACGGGGTTTACATTCGTACAAGCTCAGCAAGAGCGAGCTGGTCGATGCGCTCGGAAGCCTCGAGGAGGTTTCCTCGCTCGCTCTGCTGAAGCATTATTTGCAATCGCAGGAAGAAGGAGAAGAGCTATGGCAAGGATGACCCTCGACGAGCTTCGGGCACTTCGCGATACGAAGCGTCAGGACTTGGCGCGGCGCGATGTGGAAGGCAAAGACATCCAGGTTATTGTCGGAATGGGAACCTGCGGAATCGCCGCCGGCGCGAAGCTCACCTTCGACGCCCTCGTCGATTCCATAGAGAAACATGGTCTCGGCAACAAGGTTCTGATCAGGCAAACCGGCTGCATGGGCCTCTGCTACGTCGAGCCGACGGTGGAGGTAGCCTTTCCCGGAATGCCCACGGTCATCTACGGCAAGATGACGAAGGACAAGGCCGACGAGCTCGTGCAGAAGCATCTCGTGGAGCAAACCCTCCTCGACAACCTCATATTCGACCGCCCCGCCGCCGACATCGTCGGCATGCAGGCAGGCGGCGCGAAGGGAGGCAAGTGATGGCCAAGAAGAACTTTATCCTCGTCTGCGGCGGCACCGGCTGCGAGTCTTCCAGAAGTGACGAGATCTACCGAAGCCTCCTCAAGGAAGCCGAGCTCCAGGGTGTCAAGGATGATGTTCAGATCGTAAAAACCGGCTGTTTCGGCTTTTGCGAACAAGGACCCATCGTAAAGGTACTTCCCACCGATTCCTTCTACGTGCAGGTGAAGCCCGAGGACGCCAGGGAGATCATCGCCGAGCAGGTGGTCAAGGGCCGCGAGGTCAAACGCCTCCTCTACCAGAAGGACCAGAAGACGGCCGACAACGTCAAGGTTGAGGACATCGATTTTTACCAGAAGCAGTTCCGCATCGTCCTTCGCAACTGCGGCGTCATCAATCCCGAAAACATCGAGGAATACATCGCCCGCGACGGTTATGTCGCCCTCGAGAAGGCCCTCTTCGAGATGAGCCCCCAGGCGATCATCGACGTGATGAAGGCTTCGGGCCTTCGCGGCCGCGGCGGCGCGGGATTCCCCACGGGCATCAAGTGGGAGACGGCAGCCAAGGTGAAGAGCGATGTCAAATACATCGTCTGCAACGCCGACGAAGGCGACCCCGGCGCCTACATGGACCGCTCCACCATCGAGGGCGATCCCCACTCCATCCTTGAGGCGATGATGATAGCGGGCAGGGCCATCGGCTCCAGTCACGGCTTCGTCTATATCCGCGCCGAATACCCCCTGGCCATCGACAGGCTCAAGGTAGCCATCGCCCAGGCCAAGGAAATGGGCCTCATGGGCAAGAATATCCTCGGATCGGGCTTTGACTTCGACATCGAGATCCGGCTCGGCGCCGGCGCCTTTGTCTGCGGCGAGGAAACGGCTCTTCTCAAGTCCATCGAAGGCAACCGCGGCATGCCCATTCCCAAGCCCCCATTCCCCGCCATCAAAGGTCTCTGGGGCAAGCCGACCATCATCAACAACGTCGAAACCCTGGCGAATATTCCCATCATCATCACGAAGGGCGCCGACTGGTTCGCCTCCATCGGCACGGAGAAATCCAAGGGCACCAAGGTTTTCGCCCTCACCGGCAAGATCAACAACTCCGGCCTCATCGAAGTGCCCATGGGCACCACCCTGCGCGAAATCATCTTCGACATCGGCGGCGGCATACGCAATGGCCGCAAGTTCAAGGGCGTCCAGACGGGCGGCCCCTCGGGCGGCATCATCGTCGAAAAGGACCTCGACACCCCCATCTCCTACGAGAGCCTCGTTTCCCTCGGCTCCATGATGGGCTCGGGCGGCATGATCGTCATGGACGAGGACGACTGCGTGGTGGACGTCTCCAAATTCTACATGGAATTCTGCGTCGACGAATCCTGCGGAAAGTGCGCCCCCTGCCGCATCGGCACCAACCAGATGCATGCCCTGCTCGACAAGATTTCGAAGGGCAAGGGCGAGGAAAAAGACCTGGACAGCCTTGAGCGGATCGGCAAGGCCATGACGAAGGCTTCGCTCTGCATGCTCGGCGGTTCGGCGGCCAACCCCACGATGGGCACCCTGCGCCATTTCAAAGACGAATACATGGAGCACATCGTGGAGCACAAGTGCCGGGCCGGGAAATGCAAGGACCTCGTCGTCTACGAGATCAACGCGGCCAAGTGCATCGGCTGCGGGCTCTGCGCGCGCAAGTGCCCCGTGCCCTGCATCTCGGGCGAGAAGAAACAGCCGCACGTGATCGACAAGGCCCGCTGCATCAAGTGCGGCGAGTGCTTCAAGGCATGCAAATTCGGCGCCGTGGTCGTGCGCTAAGGACCGGGAGAAACAACAATGATCAAGTGCAAGGTAAACGGAATAGAGGTTCAGGTCGCCGAGGGAGCCACCGTGCTCGACGCGGCCAGGAAGGCTAACGTAAAGATACCCACCCTCTGCTACAATCCCGATCTCGCCCCCTGGGCGGCATGCGGAATTTGCGTCGTGAAGGTTGAGGGCAACAACAAGATGCTCAGATCCTGCTGCACCCCCGTGGGCGAGGGCCAGAGCTTTATCACCAACGACGCGGAGCTCGTCTCCATCCGAAAGACGGTGATCGAACTCATCCTCTCCACCCATCCGGACGACTGCCTCGCCTGCCCCCGCAACCAGGACTGCGAGCTGCAGACCCTGGCCCAGGAATTCGGCATCAGGCAGCAGTCCTTCCCCAAGCGTCTGCGCGATCTGCCCATAGACGACACGACCGGCTCCATCATCCTCAACCCCGAAAAGTGCATCCGCTGCGGGCGCTGCGTCACGGTATGCCAGCAGATGCAGAACGTCTGGGCCATCGAGTTCCTGGGGCGCGGCGAATCCACGCGAATAGCCCCGGCAGCCGACGTGAAGCTGGGTGAGAGCCCCTGCATCCGCTGCGGCCAGTGCTCGGCGCACTGCCCCGTCGGCGCCATCTACGAGAACGACCAGACCCAGGTGGTCTGGGACGCCCTCATGAAGACGGGACCCGAGGCCAAGACCTGCGTGGTCCAGATTGCCCCGGCTGTCCGCATAGCCCTGGGCGAGGCTTTCGGCCTCCCCGCCGGCACCGACCTCACCAAGAAGATCTACACGGCCTTCAGGCGCATGGGCTTCGACGCCATCTTCGACACGAACTTCTCGGCCGACCTCACCATCCTTGAGGAAGGCACGGAATTCGTGAAGAGGCTCACGGGGGCCCTGAAGAGCGGCCTCGGCATCGCGACGAAGGACAAATCCCTTCCCCTCATCACCTCCTGCTGCCCTGCCTGGGTCGACTACATGGAAAAATACTACCCCGACATGGTGCCCAACTTCTCCACGGCCAAGAGCCCCCAGCAGATGATGGGCGCGATGATCAAGACCTACTGGGCGGGCAAGGCCGCCATCGATCCGGCGAAGATATTCTCCGTTTCGATCATGCCCTGCACGGCCAAGAAGTACGAAACCCATCGCGACGAATCCATGTACTCCTCGGGATTCCAGGACGTGGACGTGTCGATCACCACCCGCGAACTCGCCAGGATGATCAAGCAGGCGGGCATCGATCTCGTCAACCTGCCCGAATCCGAGGCCGACAATCCCCTCGGCCCCTACACGGGTGCGGGCGCGATCTTCGGAGCCACGGGCGGCGTCATGGAAGCTGCCCTGCGCTCGGCCTACTTCCTCGTCACAGGCGACGAGCTCAAGGATGTGAACTTCACGGCCGTGCGCGGCATTTCGGGCATCAAGGAAGCCTCCGTGCATATCGGCGGCATCGAGATCCGCGTGGCAGTGGCCCACCAGATGGGCAACATCCAGGACGTCCTCGACCAGGTGAGGGCAGCCCGCGACGCAGGCAAGGACACGCCCTGGCACTTCATCGAGGTGATGGCTTGCCGCGGCGGTTGCATCGGCGGCGGCGGCCAGCCCTACGGGGCCACCGACGAGATCCGTACCAAGCGCATCCGCGCCATCTACGACCACGACGAGGGCAAGGAATACCGCTGCTCGCACAACAATCCCTACATCAAGCAGGTGTACGACGAGTTCCTCGACGCGCCGGGCAGCCACAAGGCCCACCATCTCCTCCATACCCACTACGAGGAGAAGCCGCTTTTCCTGAAGTAAAGCGGGGCTTTGTTTAGCGTACATAATTGTTCAAAGGGGTGGCCGTTGCGGCCACCCCTTTTTTGTTCAAGGTAGTGAGTGAAATTGCTCAATGGATTTCTGTATGGCGTCCAAGTGGAGTAGCGTTTTTTCTAATTCTTAAGGTGGATTCATTATCCCTTATGAAGAGCGCTTATGTCCTTGCGAGGAAATGACTAATACAAAAAACCGAACAGCCATAGGGGCACTTTCCGTCCAAAACCATATTCCAGGTTATCCGCGGCGATATAGCCATCGGCGCTGTCCTTGATTTGACGCCGCGTCTTGTTCTTGCCTCCCACTTCGATCGTTGTCGCGCCGTCAACAAGAAAATCACCAGCCTCCGTGTAGGTCACCACATGATACTTGGCGAGCTGGTTCAGGAGGAAGGTCTCTCGCAAGGTTCCGATATCTGCCTTGTCGCCGCGGAACAAATAGGCAAGGTTGGTATTGTCCAGATAGAGCTTGTCGGGCTTTTGGAGGGCTCCTGTCCTTTGTGTATTTATGAAGAGCGAATGTGTCAGTTTCGACTCGCCAAGGTACTGAAGGTAGGAAAGCAGCGTCTGCCTATGGATAAGTATCCGCTCGCTCAGCTTTGATATGTTGGGGATAAAGGGGGAAGATTCGGCGATTATGCTCAAGAGCTGCTTCAATTTCGGCACATAGGCGATATCGATGTGGCGGAGCAGGGGCAGCTCGAGCTCCATTATCATCATTACCGTCTCTTCGAGCCGCTGATAATAGCTTTCCTGGCCTTCGATATAGTAGGGGTAATATCCGGTCTGGAGATAGGCGGAAAAGTATTTAAAGGGTTTTACCTTAGCCAGCATATCCACCGCGATG